>NZ_JBIRAZ010000044.1:0-45451 GCF_044326415.1 Actinomadura sp. 6N118
TACTTCCGGCCTTCTGGGCCGCCTCGACCCGGGCCTTCCACCTCTCATTACCCAGCAGCCAGTCAAAAGAGTTGGTCTGCAGAGCAAGGAGGTCCGGGACTTCGAGCGGCTCCTTGATGCGCGCGAAGGAGACGCGGTTCGGACCGGTTGCGGTATTCGAGGCGTTGCGCGAGGCTGCCAAGAGTGGTGGTCCTTCCGAGGGCTCGCGGCGTAACTGACGACACGCACGCCAGACGATCCAGGTGCGAGACTGGCTCAGAAGACCCCAAAACGGGCCCAGGCAGGGTTGCTCTCACACGAGGATAGTCAAAGGGCAGCGCAAAGGGGCAGTGTAGCCGACCACCACACCGCTCGCAACTCTACCGCCGCAGTATGCATCACAGTTGCCTTGGAGCATCGCCCCTGAAGGCCCAAGAGTCAAGAGCGGACATGGACTTTTCGGGCTCTGACCTGCAGTGAGGAAGGCCATAGTTTAAGGTTCCCGCCCCTACTCACCAGTAGCCCCTGTAGAAGCCCCTGGAAACAGGCGAACGACCACCCCTCGCAGGGTGATCGTTCGGCTCAGAATCAGCTGGGTTTACGAGATCACCGTCAGTTCGGAGGCGAGCCACTTGTCGCCGACCTTGACCATGGTCATCTTCATGCGCAGCGACTCGGGGAGCCGCTTCTCCTTGTCGGTGCTCCTCGCCGTGGAGCGGTTGGCGTAGACCAGCACGACGACCTTCTTCGGCGAGGCGCTGACCGCACCCACCTTGAGGATCGTCGTGGTGGACACCGCCTGCTGGCTGACGGCGGTCGAACGCAGCGACTGAGCCAGCTTGTCGTAGTCGGTACGGAGCTTCCCGGTGGTCTGTGCCGAGGCGCTCTTGAAGTCGTCCTCAAGCGTCCTGTAGTCGAACGAGGACAGGTCCTGCGCCGCCCGTGAAGCCGCGAACGTCCCCTGGCGGGTGGCCTGCTCGGTCGCGCTCCGGTCCCGGACGTTCAACCCCAGCGCCACCACTCCTGCGGACAACGCCACAGCCAGCACCGCCAGCACCACGGTCAGCACCGACACCCCGGAACCACGCTTCCGGGACTTGTCGTCGGCATTGTCCCCAGAAGTCGTGGACTCGCGGGACTTCTTCAGAACGACGGACTCTGCCCCGGTTTCACCACCTGAATCGGCCTCAGCGCCATCCTCGGCGTCCGCCGCAGAACGTTCGCTTTCACCCGTGGCTACGGCCTCGACCGCCTCAGAAGCCGTCTCAGCGCGTTCTGTGCCATTACGTGCCTTGGCCTTACGGCCGAACCTGAACTTGCGGCCAGTCTTGGCCACAGCTGGGGCATCGCCATCAACATCAGCAGCTTCGGTCGCGCCGGCGTCATCTGCCGCGTCAGCATCAGTGGGCTCATCCACACCACTGGACTTGCTCTCAGCACTGGCCTTGGCGTCGGCGCCGGCCTCGGCAGCTTCACCGTCAGCGTCGGTCGCACCAGGGGCATCGTCAGCGTCGCCCGCCTTGGCTGCGGGGTCGGTCTTGCCCGCACGCCCGGTCTTGGACGCACCGCCAGACTTGCCAGCCCGCCCGGTCTTGGCCTTGGCCGCGGGCTTGCGTGCCTCGTCGATCTCGCTGTTGTCGCTGTTCGATTCGCCGTTGAGGTCGGAATCGGCCGAGTCGGCCACGGCGGCCGTATCGCTCTCGCCAGAAGCCTCGATCGCGTCGGCAGCCTCATCCACACCGTCGGACTTGCTCACGGCGGTGGCCTTGGCCTTCGCGCCTGGCTTAGCCCCATCGTCGTCATCTGTGTCGACGGTCTCGTCCACGTCAGCTTTGGCTGCGTCAGGGGCATCTGCCGCGTCGCCGGCCTTGACCACGCCCTTGCCCTTGGCCTGTGTGTCGGGGCTGGGCGCGTCGTCGGTCTCGGCCGTGTCGGCGGGCTCACTGTCGTCGGCCTTGGATGCGCCGTTGGGATTGGTCAGCTCGGCCTTGGCGACGGCGGCGTCGGCTGCGGCGGTTTCTGCTTCGGCTTCGGCCATCGCGGCTTCGGCTTCGGCCTCGGCGGCTTCGGCGGCGGCTGCGGCTGCGGCGGCTTCCTTGGCGAGCCTGGCGGCTTCGCGGGCCCGCTCGGCGGCTTCTTCGGCCAGGCGTGCCCGGCGTTCCGCCTCCTGGGCCCTCTCCGCCGGGGTGGCGGCGGCGTTCTTAGCCATTACGGGACCATCTCCAACTTCGACACCAGCCAGCGGTCACCGGACTTGGTCAGATCCATCAGGTACCGGTAGGGCCTGGTCACGCCGCCGGGGACCTTGGGGTTGGTGACCATGCCGTTCAGGGAGACCATGACCTCGGCGGAGTCGCCGTCGATGGAGACCACGGCCGCGTCCACCTGGCTGACGGTGGACTTGGTCTGGGCCTTCGTGACGGAGTCGATGAAGACCTTGGACTGCGTGGCGAGCTGGTTCTTCAGGTCGCCGGTCGTGCCGGCGAGCATCCGGTCCAAGTCCTTCTGGGCGCTGGCGTGGTCGACGGTCATCAGGTTGACGCCCATCTGGCGGGCGGCCTGGACGGCCTTGGCGCGTTGGTCGGCGTCGCTCTTCTTCTGCAAGACGATGACGCCCACCCAGATGACGGCTACGGCGAGCCCGATCACGAGCACGCCGAGGACCAGCGTCGTGAGCCTGGAGGTCTTGTTCATTGCGCCAACGGCCCGAGCAGGAGCCACTTCCACGAGGCTTCTTCTCCCAACTGACGGGATCCCGCGGTCTTGGGCATGGCATAACGCTTGCCGTCCGGCCCATAGACCGCGCCGGTCGCTGGATCGTACCCGGCCAATTCGACTGCGTTCGACGGGAAGGGAATGAAGATCTGGCTCGCGTCCTGCCCGGTGGCCTGGCCGTTCACCGAGGCGCGCTGCTGGTCGGCCTTGGCCTTCGTGCCGGTCGCACCGCCCTCGGGGAAGCCGGCGCCGTCAGTGGCGCCCGGCGGGAGCGCCGGAGGCTTGACGATCGAGGACTTGGGCACGTTCCGGGAGCCGCGGACGTCGGTGGGCGAGCTGTTCGGCAGCTTGCAGCCCGCGTCCAGGCGCGGCTTCTTGGGCTTGGTGTCCTGCGGCCAGCGGCGCTGGGTCTTCTCGTAGCCCTTGATGCACGGCTGCGGCGCGTCGATGTTGAACGCGAGACCGAGGTGCTGGGTGCCGTCGCCGGGCATCACGGTGAAGTTACCGGCGACCGCCACCGGATAGAGGATGAACAGCGACCGCAGCCCCGCCTGACGGGAGGTGATGACCTGGCCCGTCGTGGTCAGGTTGGCCAGCAGCACCGGCAGCGTCGGAGACAGGTCGGTGATCGTCTTGTCCACCTGGTCGACCGCGCCGGGGGTGGCGTCGAGCGTGGCCCGCAGCGCGGGGTCGTCCCGCCGGATCTGCGTGGTCAGCTCGTTCAGGTTGCGCGCGAAGCCCTTGATGTCGGCGCCCTGAGAGCGCTGGGTGTCGAGCACGATCTTGCTGTTGTCCAGCAGCTGCTTGGTGTCGGGGTAGGCCGCCTCGGCGGTCTTCAGCAGCCGGTCGGTGTCGTCGAGGATCTTCTGCAGGTCCGTGCCGGAACCGGCGAACGCCTTGTCCAGCTCGTCCACGATGGTGCCGAGGTCCTTCGGGTTGACCGAGGTCACCAGCCGGTCGACGTTCCGCAGCAGCTCCGCGGTCGAGACCGGCAGCCGGGTGAGCTGCCGCGGGATGGTGTACGGGTCGCCTTCGTCGAGGTAGGGCCCGGTGTTCTTGCTCGGCTGGAGGTCGATGTACTGCTCGCCGACCGCCGAGCGGTTGGCCACGACGGCCGACGTGCCCTCGCGCGGGATGCGCTTGCCCCGGTCGAGCTGGAGCTTGACCTTGATGCCGTCCTGGGTGAGCTGGATCGGGCCGACCCGGCCGACGGCCACACCGCGGTAGGTGACCTCGGCGTTGGTGAAGACGCCGCCGGAGTCGCTCAGATCGACGTACGCGGTGTACTGGCGGCCCAGCAGACCGGCGCCGATCTTGAGGTAGTTCACCGCGACGATGCTGACGCCGAGGATCGTGACGATCGCGAAGACGACCAGCTGGAACTTGACGCCTCGTTTGAGGATCACGAGAGGCCCCCCGTCATCAACGCCTCCAGATCGGACTGGCCCATCGAACGGGGCTTGCCGCCGGTGTTGCCGCCCGTCTTCCCGCCGTTCTGACCGCCGTTCTGGCCGGGAAGACCGGGGAGGCCACCGCCGGAGTTGTCACCCGGCATGTTGGGCAGGACGCCCAGCGGCCTCTGCGGGAGGGTCATGTTCGGGACCTTGAGGAGACTGCGCATGCCCTGGCCACTGTTGAGCAGGCCTTCCAGGTCGGTGCCGCCGAGCAGGTTGCGGGCGAGGCTCTCCATGTCCAGGTCGAGCGTGAGCCGCACGTTGCCGAAGTCGCCCTTGACCACGTTGTTGAACGAGGGCGAGAACGGGAAGGCGAGCATGGCTTCCAGCGTCTTGGGCAGCGCGTCGCCGGACTTGTTGAGGTTGCGCAGGACCTTGTCGACGTCCCGCAGGTTGGCCAGCAGATCGTCCTGGGACGCCTTGATCACGCCGGTGGTCCGGCGGCTCAGCTTGTCCAGGGACACCAGCATCTTGGTGAGGTCGGCCCGGTTGCGGTTGAGGATGTCGACCGCGGGCCCGGCCTTGTCGATGGTGTCGGCGATCGTCGCGCGCTCGGCCGACAGCTTGCCGGTCAGGCGGTCGATGCTGTCGATCGCGCGGACGATCGAAGCCCGGTTGCGGTCGAGGGTGCCCACGAACGTGTCGACCCGGTGCAGCACCGACTTGATCGTCGCCTCGCGCCCGCCCATGGCCGAGCTGAGCTCGTGGGTGATCGTCGAGACCTGTTCCAGCCCGCCGCCGTTGAGCAGCAGCGACAGCGCCGAGAGCACCTCTTCGATCTCGGTGCTGCGGGTCGTCCGGGCCAGCGGGATCAGGTCGTTGTCGCCCAGCTGGCCGGTCGGGGCCTCGGGCCGCGGCGGCGACGAGAGCGCCACGAACTTCTCGCCCAGGAGGCTGGTCTGGCCGATGGTCGCCACGGAGTTGTCGGGCAACTTCGTGTCCCGGCGGATCTTGACGGTGACCACCGCGCGCCAGCCGCTCTGGCCACCGGGCGCGCCGGGGGCCGCGGTGCCGCCCCCGCCCGCGAGGTCGATCTTCTCGACCTTGCCCACCGAGACGTCGTTGACCTTGACCACCGACTGCGGCACCAGGTCCAGCACGTTCTGGAACTCGACCTTGACGCTGAGCGGGTTGTCGCCCACGTCGGGCCCGCCGGGCAGCGGGATCGAGTCCACGCCGCGGAACGAGCAGCCCGACAGGGCCGTCACTCCGGCGAGGGCCGCCGCGGCGAGCCCGATGTACGGCCGCCTCATTCGCCACCTCCCGGCAGCAGACCGTTGATGCCGCGAGGCTGGTGGTCGTTCTGGCCACCTGCCTGCTGGCCGCCGGTCCTGGTCTGCTGGTTCTTGGTCTTGGTGCTCTTGGTGCCGGAGCCCCTGGTGCCCGGGCCCTCACCCGGCGGGTACGCGTCCGGCGGGATCGGCACGGGGTCGTAGTGCGTGGTCAGCGCGGTGATCCAGGACAGGTCCAGGCTCAGCCCGGTCAGCGCCTTGCCGATGCCGTTGTACGGGCGGACGAAGTCCAGGCACTGCTTGGCCGGGGTGCCCACCGAGTACGCCAGCGAGCAGATCCAGTCGGCCAGGTCGTGGAACTGCCGTAGGTCCGCGCGCTGGTGGACGGTGCCGCTGATCGGGTCGTACGCGCGCGCCGTGTTGTTGATCGCCAGCGGCGCGGCCGTCAGGAACTCGGCGAGGGCGTCCTTCTGCTTCACCAGCGTGCCGGTGATCTGGGCGAGCTGGCGCACGTTCTTCGACAGCTCGCCGCGGTTGTCCTTGATGAAGCGCTGGACGTTGCGCAGTGTCGGGCCGAGGGTGTTCAGCGCGGCGCTGAGCTCCTCCTTCTCCCCCGCCAGCTGCCCGGACACCCCGTTGAGGTGGCCGTTGAACTGCCGGATCTGCGCGTCGTTGGCCCGCATGGCGCCGGTGATGACCCGCAGGTTCTCGATCGTCTTGGCGACGTCCTCGCGGTCGGCGCTGAGCGTGCTGAGCGCCTTGGAGGTGTCGCTGATCGTCTGGCGGATGTCGGTGCCCTGGCCTTCGAGGGTGTCGGCGCCGACCTGCAGCAGCCGGGACAGGGAGCCCTGCTGGCCGTTCGCGCCGGGCTTGTTGGCGCCGTCGGGCCCGAGGGCCTTGTTGAGGTCGTTCAGGCTGGAGCCGATCTCGTCGACCTCGACCGGCACCGCGGTGCGGTTGATGGTCAGCGTCGACTTGTCCGGCATGACCGGGCCGCCCTTGTAGACGGGGGTCAGCTGGATGTAGCGGTCGGCGACCAGGGCCTGGTTGACGATCACGGCCTGGGCGTCGGCGGGCACCTTGTACTTGGCGTCGTACTTCAGCTCGACCTTGACCGAGTTGCCGGCCGGGGCCACACTCTCGACCCGGCCGACCTTGATGCCGAGGATGCGCACGTCGGCGCCCTTGTAGAGGCCGACGGTCTTGGCGAAGTAGGCCGTCATGTACCGCTGCTCAGGCTCCCGGAGGGCGAGCACGAGCGCGGCCGCCAGCACCGCGACGGCGAGGATCGCGCCGCCGAGCCGGAGGATGGTTCCTGAATTACGCACGGATACCTGCCTGCTCGCTCACGGGAGGAAGGGCAGCGGGTTGCCCTTGTTGTTGCCGTTCTGACCACCGTTCTGGCCGCCCTGCGTCCCGTTCTGACCGCCGTTCTGGTTCGGGGCGCGGGTTCCGTTGCCGCCGTTCTGGCTCGGCGGGTCCTCGATGTGGGCGGGGATGGGGATCAGGTTCTGGATCCAGGCGTCGAACCAGCGGCCGTTGCCGGTGACATCGGAGAACTGCCGCGCGAACGGCGCGAACAGCTCGATCGTCCGGTCCAGGTTCTGCTGGTTCTTCAGCAGGATGTTGGTCACGCCGGAGAGGTTCTGCAACATCGGCTTCAGCTGGGCCTGGTTCTCCTTGATCAGCGCGTTGATCTGCTGGGAGAGCGACACCGTGTTGATCAGCAGCTGGTGGATGACGGCCCGCCGGGCCTGCACGGCCTGCAGGATCTTGTCGCCGTCCTCGATCAGCTTGGCGAAGTCCTGGTTGCGGTCGGCCAGCAACTGCGACACGTTCCTGGCCCGGCCGGCCAGCTCGTGCAGTTCCTCGTCGCGGGAGGCGATGGTGCTGGACAACCTCCGCAGTCCCTTGAGCGAGGCCCGGATCTCGTCCGGCGAGTTCTTGAACGTGTCGGACAGGACGTCGAAGGACTTCGCGACCTGCTGGTAGTCGATCTTCTGGAGCCGCTGGCTCAGCTGGCTGATCGCCGGGACCACCTCGAACGGGGTGGCGGTCCGGTCGAGCGGGATCTGCTTCCCGAGCTTGCCGCCGCCGCGCGGGTCCAGCGACAGGTAGTGCGCGCCCAGCACGGTCTTGATCTTGATCTCGGCGCGGGTCAGGTCGCCCAGCTTCACGTCGTTGTCCACCTGGAAGGTGACCTTGACATGGTCGCCGTCGAGGTCGGTGCCGGTGACCTTGCCGACCTTGACGCCGGCGATCCGGACCTCCTCGTCCGGCTTGAGCCCGGCGGCCTCGGCGAACGCGGCGGTGTGCGTCCGGTTGCCGTTGATGAACGGGATGCTGCCGAGGTTCATCGCCAGCGCGAGCAGGACGATGATGATGGCGAAGGCGCCAAGCCCGATGGGGACCGGGTTGCGTTCCCGGAAGGGGATCCTCATCTACTTGCACCTCGGGTTGTCGTTCACGATCGCCGGTGTCTGGTAGATCGGGCCGCCCGGCAGCCGCACCTTCGCGTCCATGCCGCAGATGTACATGTTGAACCAGCCGCCGTACGAGGAGATGTTGATCAACCCCTCCAGGCGCTGCGGGGTCCGCCTCAACGCCAGTTCGAGCTTGTCGTCGTTGCGGTTCAACGTCGCGGCCAGCGTCCGCAGGCCCGCGATGTCGTTCTGGATGCCGGGCCGCGCCTCGGCGAGCAGGCCGGCGGTGGTGCCGGACAGGTCGTTGAGCGCCGCCACCGAGTCGAAGATCGCCTTGCGGTCGTCGGCCACCCCGCTGACGAAGCCGCGCAGATCGCCGATCAGCCGGTTGACCTCGTCGTGCCGCTGGTCGACGGTGCCCAGCACGCTGTTGAGGTTGTCGATGACCTGGCCGATGACCCGGTCCCGGTTGGCCAGCGTGTTGGTCAGCGACGCCACGTGCGACAGCAGGCTGTTGACCGTGCCGCCCTCGCCCTGCAGGGTCTGGACGATCTGGAACGCCAGCTTGTTGACGTCGTCGGGCTCCAGGGCCTTGAACAGCGGCTTGAACCCGTTGAACAGGACGGTCAGGTCCAGCGCCGCCTTGGTCTGCGTGATCGGGATCGTGCCGCCGGGACGCAGATAGTCGTTGGTCGCACCCGCCCCCTCCGTCAGCGCCACGTACCGCTGGCCCACCAGGTTGCGGTAGCGCACCTGTACCTGAGTGGACGTGGGGATGCCCGCCTCGAACACGCCGGACTTCTGGACGCTGAACGTGACCTCGGCCTTATTGCCCTGGTACAGCTTGATCTTCTCGACCTGGCCGACCCGGACGCCGGCCACGCGGACGTCGTCCTTCTCCAGCAGCCCGGCCACGTCGGTGAAGATCGCCTTGTAGCTGCGGGTGTCGGCGAACCGCACGTTGGAGATGGCCATCGCCAGCACGCCGGTCACCAGCGAGGTCAGGACGACGAAGATGCCGAGCTTGATCGCGGCGCTCGTGGTCTTCACTTGACCGTCACCACCGATCCCTGCAGGAGCGGGCCGAACAGCAGCTCCGCCACATCCGGCACCTCGTCCGCCGGGGTCCGCGTCATCGGACCGAGGAGGTTCTTGATCTTTTCCTTCTCACTCATGGAGCCCGGGTCGAGGAAGACGCCCGAGGTCGCCCGGCCGCGGGTGCCGGCGTTGGCGGGGGCGTTGGGCGGATCGGGGTTCTTCCACCACAGGTCGTCCTCGGTGCCGTCCAGCGCGAGGTAGTCGGGGAAGGGGACCTTGGGGTTGGGCATGTTGTAGCAGCGCGGCCCGCGGTGGTCCCTGGGTTCGGGCAGGTCGAGCGGGTTCTTGTACGGCGGCCGCGGCTTGACGATCTCGACCGTCAGGTTGAACGTCGTCGAACCGTTGGCGCCGGCGGTCCGCTCGGTCTCGGGCGCCAGCTTGCTCATGCCCGCGATCGTGCAGGGGAAGGCCGGCGAGTAGCGGGCGAACAGCGCGAGCCCGGCCCGGTTGGCGACGTTGACCCCAATGATCTTGGGACCGTTGACCTGCATGAACCGGTCACCCTTCTCGGCAGTGCCGGTGACCATGGGGATGATCTGCTCGATCGTGGCGCGCTTGTCGGCGATCGTCTTGTTGGTGACGTTGAGGTTGCGCAACGTCTGCAGCAGGTCCGGCGCGGCGTCGCTGTAGATGTCGGCGGTGTCCGACAGCGCGTTCAGGTCGTACACCAGCGTCGGCAGCTCGGGGTTGAGCTTCTTCAGCAGCGAGTCGACCTGCTCCAGGTTGCGCCCGAGCTGGTCGCCGCGGCCCTGGAGCGCGGTGGACAGCGCGTTCAGGGTGGCGTTCAGCTTCTCCGGCCGCACCGCCTGCAGCAGCGGCAGCAGGTTGTTGAGCACCTTGTCGATCTCGACCGCGGTCTGCGACCGGTCCTGCTGGATCGTCTGGCCCTTGCGCAGCCCGAGCGGGCCGGCCTGGGCCGGGATCGTCAGGTCGACGTACTTCTCACCGAACAGCGTCTTGGGGATCAGGCGGGCCTGGACGTTGTTCGGGATCAGCTTGGCCTTGTCGGGGTCGAGCGCCAGGTCCAGCACGGCGCCGTCAGCGGACGCGTGCGTCCCCCGGACCTCACCCACGATCAGGCCGCGGACCTTCACGTCCGAACGCGGCAACAGCTGGAGCCCGGCGCGCTCGGCGTCGACCTTCACCTTGATCACCGGCGTGAGCGCCTTGTTGAACAGGGCGACGGTCAGCACCAGCAGCAGCGCGACGACGATGACCATGGACAGGCCCAGCAGCTGGTAGCGCACACGCTGGGACATGCCGTTCGCGCTCGCATTCCCGGAAGCACCGTGCGTCATCGAGCCATCACCCCGCAATCCGTACGGTCGTGGTGGCTCCCCAGATCGCCATGCCGAGCAGCAGGTCGGCCACGTTGATGACGACGATGCTGGTGCGCACCGCACGGCCCACCGCGACACCGACGCCCGCGGGGCCGCCACTGGCGTTGTAGCCGTAGTAGCAATGGATGAGCATCACGAGCGTCGCGAAGACGATCACTTTGCCGAACGCCCACAAGATGTCATAGGGCGGTAGGAACAGATTGAAATAGTGGTCATACGTGCCGGTCGACTGCCCGTAGAAGTACGTGACGACCAGCCGGGTGGCGCCGTACGAGGCCAGCAGGCCCACGATGAAGAGCGGGATCACCGCGAGCATCCCGGCGATCAGGCGGGTCGTCACCAGGAACGGCATCGACGGGACCGCCATGACCTCCAGCGCGTCGATCTCGTCGGAGATCCGCATCGCGCCGAGCTGGGCGGTGAAGCCGCAGCCGACCGTCGCCGACAGCGCCAGCGCCGACACCAGCGGCGCGATCTCACGCGTGTTGAAGTACGACGCCACGAAGCCGGTGAGCGCCGCCGTGCCGATCTGGTTCAGGGAGTTGTAGCCCTGGAGGCCGACCTGGCTGCCGGTGAAGAACGTCATGAAGCCGACGATCACCACGGAGCCGCCGATGACCGCCAGACCGCCCGTCCCGAGGCTCACCTCGGCGAGCAGCCGCAGCACCTCGGTGCGGTAGCGGCGCAGCACCCGGAAGAACCAGGCGAACGCCCGGGCGTAGAACGACAGCTGGCGACCGAGGTCCTCCATGCGGTCGAGGGGGGCGTTGAGCGCCTTGGTGGCGGCCTTCCCCGTCTTGCCAGGGGCAGCCATCACATGCCCTTCTGGGGAATGAACTGGAAGTACAAGGCGGAGATCACGAAGTTCTCCAGGAAGAGCAGCATGAACGTGATGACGACGGTCTGGTTGACCGCGTCGCCCACGCCCTTCGGACCGCCCTTCGCGTTCAGCCCCTTATAGGCCGCGACCAGTCCCGCCGTGATACCGAAGACGAACGCCTTGAGCTCGGCCTGCAACAGGTCGGGCAGCTGCGCGATCGCGTTGAAGGACGCCAGGTACGCGCCGGGGGTGCCGTCCTGCAACATGACGTTGAAGACGTAGCCGCCGATGAGGCCGACCACCGACACCAGGCCGTTCAGGAACAGCGCGACGAACGCGCAGGCCAGCATGCGGGGCACGACGAGGCGGTGCAGGGGGTTGATCCCCAGCACCTCCATCGCGTCGATCTCTTCGCGGATCTTGCGCGAGCCGATGTCCGCGCACATGGCCGAACCCGCGGCCCCCGCGACCAGCAGCGAGGTGACCAGCGGGCTGGCCTCGCGGACGATCGCGACCACCGCGGTGGCGCCGGTGAAGGACTGCGCGCCGAGCTGCCGGATGAGCCCGCCCACCTGCAGCGACAGGATGCCGCCGAACGGGATGGCGACCAGCATCGTCGGCACCACGGTCACGCTGACGATGAACCATGCCTGCTGGACGAACTCGCGCCACTGGAACGGCCACACGAACATCGCGCGGAAGGTGTCCAGGCACAACGCGAAGAAGCGCCCGGGTTCCCTGATCGCGATGTTCGCCGCGCCGTCCCCGACCTTCTGGAGCGTGCCGGAAGAAGACGTGCCGGAAGAGCCGTTGCCCTTCTTGCCCCCTCGCTGGTCCGCGCCGATACCAGGAGTTGACATCAGTACCTTGCTCCGGGGGGCTGCTGACCGGCGACCGGGCTCATGGCCGCGACGTAGCGCGGCCACTCCTCGACCCAGTTGCGGCCCATGTCGTCGATGAACGAGCCGGGAGGCGGCGTGATGCCGTGCGCGGCGCACCAGGCGCCGGGCGCGTGCTGCGCCGGGCGGACGCGGCCGCTGCTGGGCATCTGCTGCGGCGGGATCGGGGGCAGCTTGCCCACGTCCAGGCCCATCTTGGCCTCGGCCTCCAGCTCGGAGACGTCCTTCTCCTCGGACATGCCGATGGGGCCGACGCGCCGGGCGTTGAGGAACTGCCGGACGACCGGCTCCTCGCTCGACAACAACATCTCGCGCGGGCCGAACATCACCAGCTCGCGGCGGAACAGCAGGCCGATGTTGTCCGGAACGGTCCGGGCGGTGTTGATGTCGTGGGTGACGATGAGGAACGTCGCGTTCAGCTCGGCGTTCAGGTCGACGATCGTCTGGTTGAGGTACGCCGTGCGGACCGGGTCGAGGCCGGAGTCCGGCTCGTCGACCAGCAGGATCTCGGGGTCGAGCACGAGGGCGCGGGCCAGGCCGGCGCGCTTCTTCATACCGCCGGAGATCTCACCGGGGAGCTTGCCCTCGGCGCCGATCAGGCCGACCAGCTCCATCTTCTCCATGACGATGCGCTTGACTTCGGACTCGGACTTCTTCGTGTGCTCGCGGAGCGGGAACGCGATGTTGTCGTAGAGGTTCATCGAGCCGAACAGGGCGCCGTCCTGGAAGAGGACGCCGAACAGCTTGCGGGTCTCGTACAGCTGGCTCTCGGGGAGGTACGGCAGGTCCCGGTCGCCGACCCAGATGTGACCACGGTTGGGCTTGAGCAACCCGACCAGGGACTTCAGGAAGACCGACTTGCCCGTGCCCGAAGGACCCAGGAGAACGGAGATCTCTCCTGCGGGCAGCGTTAGCGATACGTCCTGCCAGATGGTCTGGCTGCCGAAGGCCTTTGTCAGTCCTTCGACGCGAATCTCGACGCCCACTCGTCACCTTTCGTCCAGGCCGGGGGGAATCCGGAACCCAATGATCGAGTAGCGAACCCAGACTGTGACGCCGCTCTGCCCGCGGGGACGGGGGTGGGGTGGCGGCGAGCTGGAGTTCACGGTGAAGTTGTCGTCACATCGTGCGTCCGCCCCGTTGCTACCGGCCGGTAGCTGTGGCGGGTGCCACTACCGTAGCGGCCCTTTCTGGAAATGGAAGAGGTTCCTGCCCAGATCAGCGGCAAAATGCGACGTCGTAAGACAATCGTTACTTACGCCGCCTGTGAGACTACTGGGCCGAGAAGAGGTGCCTCAAGCAAGGGGTTGGACTGGTTCTAGGGGTGTGCTGGTTGAGGTTCTAGGGCTGTGCTGGTTGAACGGTGACGCTACGGGGCACGCGCTGAGGCCCACAACTAGCTCCTCACAGCAGGTTCGATCGTGTTTTTGTCACGTTCGGACAAGTTCTGATAGCCCGAACGGCTCCCAGATCGCCTCCTGACACGAAGAGGCGGTCACCCCGTCGGGGTGACCGCCTCTTGGAGAGCAGTGGAGCCGTCTCGGCTCCGGAGCTCGGAGAAGCCTTACTTGACGGTGACCGTCGCGCCGGCCTTCTCCAGGGCCTCCTTGGCCTTGTCGGCCGCTTCCTTGTTGACCTTCTCGAGCAGCGGCTTGGGCGCACCGTCGACCAGGTCCTTGGCCTCCTTGAGGCCGAGGCTCGTGAGCGCGCGAACCTCCTTGATGACCTGGATCTTCTTGTCGCCGGCGGCCTCGAGGACGACGTCGAACTCGTCCTGGACCACGGCCTCTTCGACCGGGGCGGCCGGGCCGACAGGGCCGGCGGCGGCGACCGGGGCGGCGGCCTTGACGTCGAATACTTCCTCGAACTGCTTCACGAACTCGGACAGCTCAAGGAGGGTCATCTCCTTGAAGGCGTCGAGCAGATCGTCCTGGCTGAGCTTCGCCATGATGTGTTCCTCCGCTATGGCTAAAAAACGTGGGGTCTTGCGTGGACCGCGGGGTCCTGATCCGGGTGGACCGTTACTCGGCGGGCGCCTCGTCAGCAGCGGCCTCGGGGGCCGGGGCGTCGTCGGCGGGAGCCGCGGCCGGAGCCTCGACGGTCTCGCCGGCGGCCTCGCGCTTGGCGCGGAGCGCCTCGGCGAGCTGGGCCGTCTGCGTCGGCAGGGCGGCGAAGACGGCAGCGGCCTTGGCCATGTTGCCCTTCATCGCCCCCGCGAGCTTCGCGAGGAGCACCTCGCGCGACTCGAGGTCTGCGAGCTTGGCGACCTCGGCGGCGTCCATCGACTTGCCGTCGATGAAGCCACCCTTGATCACCAGGTGCTCGTTGGCCTTGGCGAAGTCACGCAGCCCCTTGGCAGCCTCGACCACGTCACCGTTGACGAAGGCGATGGCCGACGGGCCCTCGAGCAGCGACGTGAACTGCTCGTCCAGCCCGGCGCCGTCAGCGGCCAGCTTGGTCAGCGTGTTCTTCACCACGGCGAACTTCGCGTTCTCGCCGAGGTTGGTGCGCAGCTCCTTGAGCTGCGCCACCGTGAGCCCGCGGTACTCGGTCAGCACGGCGCCGTTGGAGCTCTCGAACGCGTTCTTGAGCTCGGCGACTGCCGCAGCCTTTTCGGCCTTTGCCATGGGCCTCCTTCCGATTACCTGGGTGGAAGCCGCCGGGGCGAAAGGCTTGGAGAAACAGCGAACGCCCCGGCGCAGGCGCACGGGGCGTCAGGCACGACGCGGAGGTCGTACAGGAAGCTCTCGTCTCACCTACGCGGGCCGCCCGAATGAATCGGGTCCTTCGGTCACCGTGAGGTGACGACCGGCGGTCTTCGGCAGTGAACAGAGTACGTGCTCGATCCCCCTCGTACCAAATCGGGACCGCGCCCGTGTGTCGGACGCGGTCCCGTGGTCAGGCGCTCAGGGTACTCAGGGCGCCCAGATTGATGATCAGTTGCCGCCGAGGCTCGGCATCTTGAACTCGCCGACCTCCGAGGCCGGGGGCGCGGACACCTCGACCGGCTTGCCGAAGTCGCTGAAGAGCATCGTGGTGTTCACGGCGCCCATGCCGGTCTGCACCTTGCTGACGATCTTGCGCGGAAGCGAGTCGTCGCTGACCCAGACATCGAAGCCGATCTTCTGGGTGCCGAGCTGCTGGTAGGCCTTCTCCATCTTCTGCCGGCTCTGGGCGTCGAGCTTGGCGAGCGCCTCGTTCAGTGAGACCGTGCCGCTGTAGTGCTTGGTCTGGACGCCGCCCACGTTCTCGGTGCCGACCTCGCGGACGTCCTTGGAGCCGGTGAGGAGCTTGGTCTGCTCGGCCGGGTTCTGCTGCTGTGCCTGCTGGAGGAGCTGGTCGTAGTTCCCACCCAGGGCGGAGAGGGACATCCGCGCCCATGGCTTGCCGTTGTTCTGCGCCGCGAGACCCGGGATCTTCATGTACATGGCGTCGCTGACGAGCCGCATCTCCATGCCGCCGCCGCCGGGCATCGACTGGCCGCCGACGTTCGCCGAGTCGATGTTGATCGCCATGGCCAGCGTCGGCCGGAGCCTCGTCTGCATGACCATGTGCATCTTCATGGAGCCCTGGGACATGGTGCCGTCGATGGTCACGTCCGCCTTGTAGGTGTCGGTCTGGCCGGTCTTCTCCGCGGCCTTGCCGAGCACCTGCGCGGCGCTGAGCTGGATCTGGGTGCCGGTCTCGCCCGCCTTGTCCTTGGCCGCTCCAAGACAGCCGGTGAGCGACAGGGCGAGGCCGGTGGCCACCGCCGTGCCCGCTGCGAAGCGCCGAATCATGTGATCTCCTCTGTTGGATGTCGCGGTCATCCGGGCGGCGATGACCGGACGGAAATGTTAGACGCTTGCGAGACCTGCCAGGTTCAAACACGGAAGAAGGGCCTATGACGTAACGAGTACGTCATGGCCCTTCATGCCGGTCATGTCCCTAGTTGGGAGTGCCTCCCAGCAGCCCGTTGAGGGAGAGCTCGCCGGTCTGGTCGGCAGGCGGCGGGTTCACGCTGACCTTCTTGCCGTAGTCGCTGTAGAGCACGGTCACGGTGCCCGAGTCCTTCCCGGTACCGCCCTTCGACTCCAGCTTGCGCGGCAGCCCGTCCTTGTCCGTCCACAGATCGAAGTTGATCTTCTCGGTGGGCGCGCCCTTCGGGAACCAGTTCTGCACCTTCTGGCGCGTCTGGGCGTCGAGCCGGTTGAGCGCGTCCTGCACGGTGACCGTGCCGGAGTAGTGCGTGGTCTTGACGCCGTCGACGCTCTCCTGGCCGACCCGGCGCACGTCCTTCGAGCCGGTGAACATCTTGGTCTGCTCGGCCGGGCTGACCTTCTGCACCTGGTCGATGAGGCTCTTGACGTCGAAGCCGGCAGACTGCCCCAGCTTGTTGACGTCGATCTTCACCCAGGGCTTGCCGTTCGCCACGAACCTCGCCAGCTGCGGCACCTTGGCGTACAGCGCGTCGCCGGTGAAGATGGCCTGCCCCTTGATGCCCGGCACGGCCTGGCCGCCGCGGCTGACCTCATCGAGCTGGGCACTGAACGTCAGCGTCGGCTTGAGACTGAACTGCCCGGTGGCGTGGACCTTGCCGGCGCCGCCACCGGTCTCGGTCACGGTCAACTCGGCCTTGAACGTGTCGGCCTGGCTGGTCCTCTCCGAGGTCTTGGTCAGCGCCTGAGCGGCACTGAGCTTCATGTTGTCGGTGTTGGCGCCATTCTCGGCTCCGCATCCGGAGACGAGCAGCGCGGCACCCACGGCGGTGCCGCCGGCCACCACGGCGAATCGGCGCTTCATGAGGAATGAGCCTCCTTCGTTGCCCTGCCCGATGAGATCCAGTTTCGTCCGGCGTGCTTCGGGCCACATCCCCCGCTGGTACCAATAGAGCCCGACGTGGTACGACCCGGGGCGTACCCCCAAAAGCCTTGCGCAGACGCCGAAGAGGGGCACTCCCGGCTGGGAGTGCCCCTCTTCGGTACTGCTGATCAGGCTGGTGACCAGGCGGAAGATCAGGCCTCGTCGAGCTCCGCGGTCAGGTTGCGGACCGCGTTCGGGTCCACCGGGACGCTCGGGCCCATCGAGGTGGTGATGACGGCCTTCTTCACGTACCGGCCCTTGGCGGCGGACGGCTTGAGACGCTGGATCTCGTCGACCGCGGCGGCGTAGTTCTCCACCAGCTGGCGCTGGCTGAAGGACGCCTTGCCGATGATGAAGTGCAGGTTCGCGTGCCGGTCGACCCGGAACTCGATCTTGCCGCCCTTGATGTCGGTCACGGCCTTGGCCACGTCCATCGTGACGGTGCCGGTCTTCGGGTTGGGCATCAGGCCACGCGGGCCGAGCACGCGGCCCAGGCGGCCGACCTTGCCCATCTGGTCCGGGGTGGCGACGACGGCGTCGAAGTCCAGGAAACCGCCCTGGATCTTCTCGATCATGTCGTCCGACCCGACCAGGTCGGCGCCGGCCTCACGGGCCTCGTCCGCCTTGGCGCCACCGGCGAAGACCAGCACGCGGGCGGTCTTACCGGTGCCGTGCGGCAGGTTGACGGTGCCGCGGACCATCTGGTCGGCCTTGCGGGGGTCGACGCCCAGCCGCAGGGCGACCTCGACGGTCGCGTCGAACTTGGTGACCGCGGTCTCCTTGGCCAGCGCGACGGCCTCGGCCGGGCTGTAGAACCGGTCCCGGTCGATCTTGTCGGCCGCGTTGCGGTAACCCTTGCTGTGCTTCATGCCTTGCTCCTTGGTGGTAGAGCGGGCCGCGGCGGGCGACCCTCCCACGTCCTCAGGGATACCCCGTGAGGAGACTTACTTGACCTCGATGCCCATCGAACGGGCGGTGCCGGCGACGATCTTCTCGGCGGCGGCCAGGTCGTTGGCGTTGAGGTCGGGCATCTTGGTCGTGGCGATCTCGCGGATCTGGTCGCGGGTGACCGAGCCGACCTTGGTCTTGTGCGGCTCGCCGCTGCCCTTCTCCACGCCCGCGGCCTTCAGGATGAGCTGCGCGGCCGGCGGGGTCTTGGTGATGAAGGTGAACGAGCGGTCCTCGTAGATGGTGATCTCTACGGGGATGACGTTGCCGCGCTGGGACTCCGTGGCAGCGTTGTACTGCTTGCAGAAGTCCATGATGTTGACGCCGTGCGGACCGAGCGCGGTACCGACGGGCGGCGCGGGAGTCGCTTGGCCGGCCTGGAGCTGCACTTTCACGACGGCGGCGATCTTCTTCTTGGGAGGCATGCCTCACCCCTTGCGTTCCGTTTCACTGTGATCCCGACTCCCGTGGGACGGGCAACACCACGGCGGAACGTTGACCGCGGTGTTGGGATCATTGGAGCTCATATCCCCGCTGATGCGGGGCCGAGTCTCGCGTCCAAAGATCGACACGAAGACCTTGAGCGAGCCATCCCCGCGCTGGCGGGGCCGACTGGCAAGTTTATGCCATGAAGAACGCCCCCGCGTACGCGAGGGCGTGCTCCACAGGTGTCAGATCTTGGAGACCTGGTTGAACGACAGCTCCACCGGAGTCTCTCTGCCGAAGATCGAGACCAGCACCTTCAACTTCTGCTGCTCGGCGTTGATCTCGTTGACCGTGGCGGGCAGGGTGGCGAACGGGCCGTCCATGACGGTGACCGACTCGCCGACCTCGTAGTCGACGGTGGCGGCGACCTTGGCCTGCTCCTTGGCCTTGGCCGGGCTGCCCTCTTCCGGCTCGGGGGCCAGCAGGTTGGCGACCTCGTCCAGGCTCAGCGGGGACGGCTTGTTGGACAGGCCGACGAAGCCGGTGACGCCCGGGGTGTTGCGGACCGCGGCCCACGACTCGTCGGTGAGCTCCATGCGGACCAGGATGTAGCCCGGCAGGACCTTCTCGTTGACCTTCTGCCGCTTGCCGCCCTTGATCTCGGTCACCTCGTGCTGAGGGACCTCGATCTGGAAGATGTAGTCCTCCATGTTGAGCGTCTGGGTCCGGGTCTCGATGTTGGTCTTGACCCGGTTTTCGTACCCCGCGTAGGAGTGGACGACGTACCAGTCGCCCGGCTGCAGCCGCAGCTGCATCTTGAAGTCCGCGTACGGGTCGACGGGCGGCCCCGCGTCGACCTCTTCCTCGGCTTCCTCGACTTCATCGACGGGAGCCTCGTCATCGGCAGGGGCGTCGGCCCCGGCCTCGTCGGCGGCCGCGGCGTCGCTGACCACGGCGTCTTCGCTCTCGGCGTCCGCCGCGGAGGCCTCGGCGGCCTCGACGTCGGCGGGCTCGGCAGTCGCCTCGTCCGCCGGCGCGGCGAACTCGTCCGCCGGGTCGGCCTCAGCAGCCGCTGCAGACTGGGCCTGTTCGATGGCCTCGTCGTGGGGCTGTGTGGACTCGGACACGGTGACTCTTTCTCTCGAACGATTTCCGATGATGGAATTTCAGGCGATGCGTGTGGTCGATGCCTGTGACAGGGACGGCCGGGCCGGTCAGGCTCAGCCGAACACCCAGAAGATGCCCTTGGTCAGCACCCAGTCCAGCCCCGCCACGATCCCGATCATGACCAGCACGAACACCAGGCAGACCGTGGTGTAGGTGATGAGCTCCTTGCGCGTGGGCCAGATGACCTTGCGCAGCTCGGCGATGATCTGGCGCACGAAGAGAGGTGGAGACGTCCGCTTACCTGCGGGCTTCCTGCCTTCATCCTTGGCAGCGGCTTCGCCGCTGCTGGTCTCAGTCGCCATTGTGCCGCCGTTCACCTCATAGGTCGTGATCAACCACTATGTGGTTGTAGCGCCTGCCCGCCACCAGCGCGCCATGACGGCGTGCCATGACCTGGCCGGGCACGGGTGCGCGCACCGCACCTCGCAGGGCAGGAGGGACTCGAACCCCCAACCGCCGGTTTTGGAGACCGGAGCTCTGCCAATTGAGCCACTGCCCTTCAGTAGTGACTGATTCCAGCTTACGGCCCTTTCAAGACATGGCCGTATGCCGGTGTCGCGTCACTGCGGGGTGAGTCTACGTGGATGAGGGCCCACTCGTCGAACCAGACGGCCAGAAGATCCCCGGGGATCTCCGCGGCCGTACGGCGCGACCGGCCGCGATGCCCGACTGAGATCTTCGTGCGGGGAGTGCGAAATAGGGACGTGGGCATCGGTGGTCCTCTGTAACGATAGGGACATGAGCACTGACCGTCCTCGCATCTCAAAGCGCATCTCCGCCATCTCCGAGTCCGCCACCCTGGCCGTCGACGCCAAGGCCAAGGCGCTGAAGGCGGCGGGCCGCCCGGTCATCGGCTTCGGCGCGGGCGAACCGGACTTCCCCACGCCCGGCTACATCGTCGAGGCGGCGGTGACCGCGTGCAGAGTGCCGCGTTTCCACAAGTACACCCCCGCCGGAGGCCTCCCCGAGCTGAAGACCGCCATCGCGGAGAAGACCGAGCGCGACTCCGGCTACCGGGTCGAGGCCGCGCAGGTGCTGGTCACCAACGGCGGCAAGCAGGCGGTGTACGAGGCGTTCGCGGCGCTGCTCGATCCGGGCGACGAGGTGATCATGCCGACGCCGTACTGGACCACCTATCCCGAGTCGATCAAGCTGGCCGGCGGCGTGCCGGTGGACGTGGTGGCCGACGAGACCACCGGCTACCGGGTGAGCGTGGCGCAGCTGGAGGCCGCGCGCACCGACCGGACGAAGGTGCTGCTGTTCGTGTCGCCGTCCAACCCGACCGGCGCCGTCTACTCGCGCGACGAGATCGAGGCGATCGGCCGCTGGGCGGCTGAGCACGACCTCTGGGTGATCACTGACGAGATCTACGAGCACCTGGTGTACGGGGACGCAGAGTTCCACTCGATGCCGGTCGTGGTGCCCGAGCTGGCCGACCGCACCCTGGTGCTCAACGGCGTGGCGAAGACGTACGCGATGACC
Source organism: Actinomadura sp. 6N118 (assembly GCF_044326415.1). Classification (NCBI taxonomy): domain Bacteria; kingdom Bacillati; phylum Actinomycetota; class Actinomycetes; order Streptosporangiales; family Thermomonosporaceae; genus Actinomadura; species Actinomadura sp. 6N118. The sequence goes on from NZ_JBIRAZ010000044.1 coordinate 20,826, forward strand.
GGCTGGCGGGTGGGCTGGATGATCGGCCCCAAGGACGTGGTCAAGGCCGCGACCAACCTGCAGTCGCACGCCACCTCCAACGTCTCCAACGTCGCGCAGGCCGCCGCCCTCGGCGCGGTGACCGGCGACCTGGACGCGGTGGCCGAGATGCGCACCGCGTTCGACCGGCGCCGCCAGACGATGGTCCGGATGCTCAACGAGATCCCGGGTGTGTTCTGCCCGGAGCCCGAGGGCGCGTTCTACTGCTACCCCTCGGTCAAGGAGCTGCTCGGCAAGGAGATCCGCGGCAAGCGTCCCGAGACCTCGGTCGAACTCGCCTCGCTGATCCTGGAGGAGGCCGAGGTCGCTCTGGTGCCGGGCGAGGCGTTCGGCACCCCCGGCTACTTCCGGCTGTCGTACGCACTGGGCGACGACGACCTCGTCGAGGGCGTCTCCCGGGTCAACAAGCTCCTCACCGAGGCCCACTGACACCGGGCCACCAAACACCGGGCCACCAGACACCGGGGCCCACCGACACCGTAAGGCCCGGAGAGCGCCCTGGCGGAAACCCGCCAGGGCGCTCTCGTCGCGTCAGGTGCCGAGGGCGGTGTCCTCCGTCTCGCCTGGCCTCGCCTCCGCTTAGGCGGCCGAGCGAGCATGCGGTAGGCGCTCCGTCGCCCTCGTGGTGCCGTTCCTAGGGACGGATGCCCTCGTCCTAGAGACGGATGCCCTCGGCGATCTGGAGCAGCCGGTCGCGCGCGGCACCGCCGGTCACCACGAGGATCCCCACACCTGGACGATCCAGCCACGCGATCTGACGGACCGCGTCCGGCCGGTCGGACATGATCGCGCGACGGCCGCGGACGGCGGTGGGCGTCGGCACGGCCGGGAACGTGGCCAGGCTCTCCGGCCCGGCGAGGCCCATGCCGCGGACGACGCGTACCTCCACCGAGCCGGACGGGCCGCGCCAGCGGCACGTCGTGGTCGTCTGGCGCCCACTCCGGTCGGCGCCGCAGGGGCCCGCCGCGGTCAGACCGGACGGCAGATAGGTCACCCATGCTGGGAGCTTGAGCTTCCCTCCGCCGGTCGGGAGCGGACCGCCGTTCCCGCCTGGCGTGGTGCCGGGCGTCGTCGGCTGCCTGCTCGATCCCGCCCCGGGCCCGTCCGTCGAGTGGGGGGGCCGCGCCGGGCCCGAGGCGGGTGGTTTCTCCGGCCCCGGCGGCAATGCCGCCGCGCCGGGGGACGTAGGGGTCTGGGACGCGCTCACCGGACCCGCGTTCATCGACCGGTAGGAGGGCACCACGGCGATCGCCACAGCCGCGGCGGCGGCCACGCCCACCGTCGTGCGGATCCGGGCCACGCGGCGGCGGTGCCGGTGCCGTACCGCCGCCGCGAGCGAGGCCGGAGCCGATGCCTCGGCGGTGTGCTCCGCCATGGCCTCACGCAGTTCGCTCTCCAGGTCCATCGCTCATCTCCCCATCGGCGCCATGTTGGTGCCGAGTCGTTCTCGGAGCCTGGCGAGGCCCCGGGACGCCTGGCTCTTGACCGTGCCGACCGAACAGCCGAGCACTTGCGCGGTCTCCGCTTCCGAAAGGTCCTCCCAGAAACGCAGGACGAGCACCGCGCGTTGCCGCGGGCCGAGCTTGCGCAGCTCGTCCATGAGCGTGCCGCGCAGCTCCACCGCGTGCACCGGCGAGGCCACCGGCTCGTCCGGCGGCCGCGCCATGTAGATCTCCCGCAGCACCTTCCACCTGCGCGACCGGCTGATCGCCAGGTTGACCAGGATGCGCCGCACATACGGCTCGGGATCGGTCTCGGGATCGATCCGGCCCCAGTGCCGGTACGCCTTCTCCAGGGCGGCCTGCAGAAGATCCTCGGCATCCTGGCGGGCACCGCAGAGAAGCGCGGCGGTCCGCGTCAGGGCGGTTCCGCGCGCCACCACGAATTCGGTGAACGATTCGTCGTCTCGACGACCCACTGTGCTCCGTCCGGCGGTGAGCAGGTGCTGGGAGGGTTTTCGGTTGTGTCGCCGGTGGCGGACGGCCCCACGCGCCTAAGGCCGTCCGCCCCCGGTGCCTACTGCACCCGCTGCAGAGCGCTGGTCAGGTCCTTGACGCTGCCGGCCACCACCGGGCTGCCGTTGACGAAGAGCGAGTAGCCGTCCTTGTCGAACAGAAGCACCCCGGTGCCCGCGGAGCTCTGCCAGGCGAGGCTTCCGTTGAGCGAGATCTTCTTGCCACCGGTCTCGGGAAGCTTGAGGGCCTTGCGCAGGTCCTGCTCGGTGATCCCGGCGGGCACCTTCAGACGTTCGACGGTAAGCCACTGGCCGGCCTTGCCCGTCCACTTCTGCGTGATCGCGCAGATCTTCCGCGACTTCAGCTCGATGGAGCCGTGGTTCGCGGACGCGAACTGCAGGCCCTTCGGCTGGATGAGGGTCTTCTCGATCGAGCCGCCGATCTGCACTGGGGCAGGCAGCTTGTCACAGCTGAGCTTCGGGGCGCCAGGGAGCTTGGGCAGCTCGGGCTTCGGTGCGTTGGTGGGAAGGTTGCTCGGCGTGCCGGACGGCAGGCTGCCGGTGTCCGGCAGGCAGTTCGGCAGCGCGGGGACGTCCTTGGGGACACCCGGGACGTCCTTGGGAAGGCCCGGGACGTCCTTCGGCACGGCGGGGACGTTGGGATTGGGAACGTCGGGCAGGTTCGACGGCTTGGCGTCGGGAGCCTTCGGTGCGTTCGGGACGTTCGGCAGGTTCGGCTTCGAGACGTCCGGGGCCTTCGGCACGTTCGGGAGATTCGGCGCCTTGGCATCGGGCACCTTGGGGAGCCCGGCCTTCGGCAGGCAGGTGGGCGGCGCGGCGGGGACCGCGTCCCGCACCTTCTGGGCGTCCACCGGTGCCTTGGACGAGCCACCCGAAAGACCGAGACCCGACTGACCCGTGGCGGCCCACGTGACCCCGCCGAGCGCGACGGCACCAGCGGCGGACGCCGCGATAAGGGCTGCCTTCATCGTGAACATGCTGTGTCCCTTCTGACCCTCTGAACCTCTTGCGCCCCTCATATACGCGCGACCCCGAACCGGGGTTGCACGGTCACCGGAAGTATTTTTGAGAACTTTCGGTGAGGGCCGCCGTACGGCCGGTGCCCATATGGGTTCTGGTCGTTCCGAGCCATGGGTGATGACCGTCACGGGTGGTCTGGGGGCATCCACAGGCCGTCCATGCACCGGCCGGTCGCAAGATCGGGCAACATTGGTTCATGGAGGCCCGTTCCCGATCCGCATCCCGCGACCTCGCCGCGCTGCCCAAGGCTCATCTGCACCTGCACTTCACCGGTTCGATGCGGCACTCGACGCTGGTCGAGCTGGCTGACGAGCGCGGCGTGCACCTGCCGGACGCCCTGGTCGACGACTGGCCTCCGCATCTGCAGGCGACCGACGAACGCGGCTGGTTCCGGTTCCAGCGGCTGTACGACATCGCGCGTTCGGTGCTCCAGACCCCCGGCGACCTGCGCCGGCTGCTGCGCGAGACGGCGGAGGACGAGGCCGCCGAGGGATCGGGCTGGCTGGAGATCCAGGTCGACCCGAGCGGGTACGCGGCGCGCTTCGGCGGGCTGACGCCGACCGTCGAGCTCATCCTCGACGCCGCCCGCGAGGCCGAGGCGGCCACCGGGGTGGGGATCGGCCTGGTCCTCGCGGCCAACCGCACGCGGCACCCGCTCGACGCCAAGACCCTCGCCCGCCTGGCGGTGCGCTACACCGACCGGGGCGTCGTCGGCTTCGGCCTGTCCAACGACGAACGCCGGGGTCGCGCGTACGACTTCGAAGGCGCCTTCCGCATCGCGCACCGCGGCGGCCTGCTCGCCGTCCCGCACGGCGGCGAGCTGCTCGGGCCCCAGAGCGTCCGAGAGTGCCTGGAGACCCTGGAGGCCGAGCGGATCGGGCACGGGGTGCGGGCCATCGAGGACCGCAGCCTGCTGGAGAAGATCGTCGACCGCGGCGTCACGCTGGAGGTGTGCCCGGCCTCCAACGTCGGTCTCGGTGTCGCCCGGACGGCCGCCGACGTGCCCGTCCGGGACCTGTTCGAGGCGGGTGCGCGGCTCGCACTGGGCGCCGACGACCCGCTGCTGTTCGGCTCGCGCCTCGTCCGGCAGTACGAGCTGGCGCGGACCGACCACGGGTTCACCGACGAGGAGCTGGCCGAGCTCGCCCGCCAGTCGATCGGCGGCTCAGCCGCCCCCGAGGCCGTCCGCAAGCGCCTCCTCGGCGACATCGACGACTGGCTGGCGAGGCCTCAGGCCGACGCGGACTCGGACGCGGGCACAGACGCGGACTTGGACTCGGACTCGGACACAGACGCGGGCTCGGACGCGGACGCCTGAGCCTTAGCCGGTTCGGCTGGGTCCGGAGTGGCGGCCGGGGCGGCGGTGGCGGGCAGCCGGGTCGGGATGATCAGTGCGACGACGACCGCGACGGCCAGGACGGCGGCGCCGCTCCAGGTCGCGGCGGTGAGGCCGGCGGTGAACGCGGCGGGACTCTCGAAGTCGCCGTTGGCGGCGAAGATCGCGCCGAGCACCGCGATGCCGAGCACCGTGCCGAGCTGGCGGAGGGCGTTGCTCACGCCGGATGCGACTCCGGTGAGCTCCTGCGGCGCGAAGGCGAGGACCAGGCGGGCCTGCGGCGAGAAGAACAGTCCCATGCCGATGCCTGCCAGGACGAACGCGGGCAGCAGCGCGGAGTAGGAGGCGTCGGTGGTCGTCACCGCGCTCAGCCAGACGATTCCGGCGGTCTGGAACGCCAGCGCGATCACCAGCACGTTGCGGGCGCCGATGCGCGCCATCAGCAGGGCGGCGAGCGGGGCGACCAGTACGGGCATCGCCGTCCACGGCAGGGTCCGGACGCCTGCCTCGAGCGGGGACATGCCCTGCACACCCTGGAGGAACTGCGCGAGCAGGAAGACCGAACCGAACATGCCGAACGACATCACCAGCGCGGTGCCGTTGACCGCGCTGAAGCCACGTCCACGGAACAGCGCCAGTGGCAACATCGGGTGGGCGGCGCGCGCCTCGTACAACAGGAAGCCCATCAGGACGACCGCGCCGACGATCAACGACGCGAGAACGAGGCCGCTGGTCCAGCCCCGGCCGTTGCCCTCCACCAGGCCGAGCACGATGCCGAGCAGGCCGGCGCTCACCAGGAGGGTGCCGATCAGGTCGAGCGGCCTGCGCGGGCCGTGGCTCTCGCTCAGGAACGGCCGGACGAGGGCGAGCAGGACGACGCCGATCGGCACGTTGATCCAGAAGATCCACTGCCAGCCGGCGTAGTCGGTGAGGGCGCCGCCGACGACCGGGCCGAGCGCCACCCCCAGCCCGCTCATGGCGCCCCACGCCGCGAGGGCCTGGCCGCGCTTGGCCGCGGGCACCGCCGCGGCGAGCATGGTCAGGGTGAGCGGCGTGATGATGGCGGCGCCCGCGCCCTGAACCGCTCGGGCGGCGATCAGCGTGCCGATTCCGGGAGCCAGGGCCGCGGCGGCGGAGGACGCGGTGAAGACGGTCAGGCCGATCGCGAACAACCTTCGGCGGCCGAACCTGTCGGCGACGGCGGCGCCGGTGAGCAGCAGGACGGCGAACGTGAGCGTGTAGGCGTTGACGGTCCATTCGAGCGCTTCCAGGCCCGTGCCGAGGTCGGTCCGGATCGAAGGGAGCGCGTTAGTGACGATCAGGTTGTCCAGAGAGACCATGAACAGCGCGATGCCGGTCACGATGAACGTTCTCAATGGGTGATGCCGCATGACCATTCCTTTGTTAGTTATCAATCACTAACTTTGCTGCCGAAAAAAATAGGTGTGCCGGCGGGTACCGAACGCAGGGACGGCTCAGCCCTTCTCCGACCATTCGAGAAGTGATCGGCCCAGTTCGGGGCCGGGGGCGTAGGGGATGTCGAGCGCGGTCAGGATGTTGAGGAGCATGCCCCTCGACACGAACTGCACGATGTCATCGGCCGACTCGCCGGTGAGCTCGGCGATGGTCCGCCACAGCTTGGCCCAGCGGGCGTTCCCGATCTGCCGGACCTCCTCGTCGTCGAGCGCGGCGGCGTAGAGCTGCAACTGGAATTTGAGCTGGACGCCGGAGTCGAGCATCTCCCGGTAACGCGTCCCCATGGCGACGATCGCGTCCTGGCCGTACTTGCCGCCGGCGGCGTCGCGCATCGCCTCCTCCATGTTGTCGAAGCAACGCTCCACCGCGGCGAGGAAGAGCGCGCGCTTGGACGGGAAGAGGCGGAAGAGGTACGGCTGGGATACCCCGACGCTCTTGGCGATCGCGGCCGTCGAGGTGCCTTCGTAGCCGCTCCGGCCGAACTCGCGGATCGCCACGCGGACGGTCTCCTCGCGCCGTTCGTCGGCGCTCATCCGTGGGCTCATACGATGAGGTTAGTGGTCAATCACTAACTTCATCAAGCGCCGTCGGCCACATCCCCTGCCTCTCCAGATGGGCGATGAGGAGCTCGCCCGCCTGGGTGATGTGCAGCCGCATGGCCTCGCTCGCCGCCTCGGGGTCGCCCAGGCGCAGCGCCGCCATGATCCGCTCATGATCCCGTACGGCCACGGCGGGCCAGTCCGGCAGCCTCCCGTACAAGCCGCGCGGCACGTAACGGGCGACCGAACCCAGCGACCAGGCCAGCTTCGGCGAGTCCGCGGCCAGATTGATCGCCCGATGGAAGGCGTGGTTGTGCTCCTCGACGAGATCCACCCGGCCGGCGCTCACCGCCTGGTCGAGCGCCCGGTGGATCGCGGTCAGCTCCCGGAGCGGCTCAGGCCCCACCAGGCCGGCCGTCCTTGTGGTCAGCTCGGCCGCGATGGTCGCCTGTACCCAGAACAGGTCCTTGACATCCTGTTTGGACAGCGGCGCGACGACGAAACCGCGCCGCGGCTCCAGCTGTACGAAACCCTCACTGCGCAGGGACTGCAGCGCCTCCCGTACCGGCGTCACGCTGATGCCGAAATCAAGCGCGAGCCGCTCCAGCCGGAGGAACTCCCCCGGACGCACCCGCCCCTCCATGATCAGCTCACGGATGCGGGCAGCGACCTCGTCGCTCAACTGAGGACGCAGTCCCAAACCCCTTTGGGGTCGCGGAATGGCCACCTCGTGCTCCGCCCCCTCAAGGCCCTCCCGCGGCAGGACCCCACGGGTGCGAAGAGCCTTGCCCTTCATGATGCGCGCGAATCGGCACATGTGGAACGCACAGAGCACGTACGACTCTGAGAAAACAATTGTTACCGCCGCGCATGTCCTGCCAGCAATTCCTCGCGACGAGGCCACAAGAGGTGGTCGAGGCAGCCGAGCAGCAGCCGGTCGGGGAGCCCGGGCGGCTCAGAGGCTCCTGATCCCGTCGGCGGTCAGCAACGCCCCGAAGACCGCGAAGCCCGCTGCCGCTCCGTACCGGATCACCCGCTCGGGCAGCCGCCGGCCCAGCACCCGGCCGACCACGATGGCCAGCGCGTCGGCCGCGACCATGCCGATCGTGGAGCCGAGCCAGACCCCGGTCAGGCCGGCCACCCCGCCGTGGTCGGCGGCCAGCGTGACGGTGGCGAGCATCGTCTTGTCGCCGAGCTCGGCGAGGAAGAACGCGCCGCCCACCGCGAGGATCGCCGAGCCGGTGGCCCGGCGGGCCTTGACGCGTTCGTCGTCGTCCAGCTCGTCGCCGCGCAGCGTCCATGCCGCGAAGCCGAAGAACGCCACGCCTGCCAGGATCGAGATCGGCCCAGTGGGGAGCGCGGCGCCCAGCGCGGCACCGAGCAGCACACTTGCCAGGTGCACCACCGCGGTCGCGACCGTGATGCCGACGAGAACCGGAAGCGTCCGGAAGCGTGTGGCAAAGGTCATGGCCATGAGCTGGCTCTTGTCGCCCAGCTCCGCAATGAAGATCACGACCAGGCTGATGATGAAGGCGGACACCGCATCCCTCTCGCTCGGATGCCGAGCGGAGGAGGGGAATCTCGCCGGTGAGGGCGCGCGACCTCGGCCCGGCATGACTGCCAGGCCGAAGGTCTCGTCCGCCCGCGCACGCGCGGGCCCGGGTGACCGGGCGGCCCAGCCGTGCGGCCGCCAGTATGTCGATCACGCGATTGGGACTACTCCCCCTCGACGATCATCAGGCTACCAGCCACCGCAAAGCAGAGGATCTGGAGTCAGAGGGTGACGCCGACGAAGACGGGCTCGTTGACCAGCTCGATCCCGAAAGCCTCCCGTACCCCGGCGCGGACGTGCCGGGCCAGCGCGAGGAGGTCCTCGGTGCGGCCGCCGTCGGGGTTGGTGAGGGCCAGGGTGTGCTTGGTCGAGATCCGCATCGGGCCGAGCGCCTCGCCCTTGGCGAAGCCCGCCCGGTCGATCAGCCAGGCGGCGGAGGTCTTGGTGCGGCCGCCGCTCTCGGGATAACGCGGGAACGCGACGTCCGGACCGAGCCGTTCGGCGACGCGGCGTTCCAGATCGGCCAGCTGCACCGCGTCCAGGATCGGGTTGGTGAAGAACGAACCGGCGCTGCGGGTGTCGGGGTCGTCCGGATCGATCACCATGCCCTTGCCGCGCCGTAGCTCCAGCACGGCGTCGCGGGCCTCCTTGAGCGCGACACGATCACCGGGCTCGGCTCCCAGCTTGCGGGCGAGCTCGGCGTACGCGATCGGCTGGGACTCTTCGGACTGGCGCAGCGCGTACGTCACGTCCAGGACCACATGGCGGTCGGAGCCCTTGAAGACGCTGTGCCGGTAGGTGAAACGGCAGGCGTCGCGGTCGAGGGTGACGACCTTGTGGGTCTCGCGGTCGTATGCCTGGACCGCGACGATCGTCTCGCTGACGTCCTGCCCGTACGCGCCCACGTTCTGGATCGGGGTGGCGCCGACACGTCCGGGGATGCCCGCCAGGCACTCGATCCCGGCGAGCCCGTCCTCGACACAGCGCGCCACGAACGGGTCCCATTCCTCGCCCGCCTGCACGCGGACCAGCACCCGGCCGCCCTCGGCCGGCATGATCTCGGTGCCGCGGGTGCCGACGTGCACGACGGTGCCGGGGAATCCGGCGTCGGAGACCACGAGGTTGCTGCCGCCGCCGAGGACCAGCACCGGTTCGCCTTCCTCGTCCGCCCGGCGGACCGCGGTGACCAGCTCGGCCTCCGTCGTCGCCTCGACGAAACGGCGCGCCGGGCCGCCCAGCCGGAGCGTGGTGTAGCCGGCCAGGTTCACGTCCTCAGCGAACACTGCCACGCGGTCTTCCCCTCCCGTACGTTCGTTCCCGCCTCGAGGGCGGTCACGTACCGTACGCTCACGCCTCCCTAACGCTCCGATCGTATGAGCCGGATCCGTGCCCGCGAACCACCGGACGCGGAACCGGACCCGTGCCCGCGAACCACCGGACGCGGAACCGGACCCGTGCCCGCGAACCACTGGGCCCGGAACCGGACCCGTGCCCGCGAACCAACCGGAGGCGGAACACGGCTCCGGCTCAGACGATCGATTCGCCGCACCGCCACCGTCCTGGAACGGCGTGGCGCGGCCTGCGCTCAGGCGAGACGGACGACGGCCTTGGCGCGGGTGAGCACCTTCTGGTCGTTGGACCGGGCGGTCAGCGCGACGACGACCTTGTTGTCGTCGAGCTTCTCCTCCACCTTGCCGCTGATCTCCAGGGCCGCGCCACCCTCGTCGGGCACCACGACCGGCGCGGAGAACCGCACCCCGTAGTCGACGACCGCGCCCGGGTCACCCACCCAGTCGGTCACGAACCGGCCGCCCTGGGCCATCGTGTACATGCCGTGTGCGATCACGTTGGGCAGGCCGACCTGCGTGGCGAAGCTCTCGCGCCAGTGGATCGGGTTGAAGTCGCCGGAGGCCCCGGCGTACATGACCAGGTTGAGCCGGTCGATCTGGTAGGTCTGCGCGGGGATCTCGGTGCCGACCTCGACGTCGCTGTACTTCACCTTGGCGGTCATCAGGCCCCCCGCTCCACGAGCGAGTTGAACGTCTTGACGATCAGCTCGCCCTCGACCGTCGTGATGTCGGTCTCGATGGTCATCTTCTCGTTGTTGCCGATCGACCTGATCTCGGTGATCGTCGACGTGCAGGTCACCACGTCGCCGGCCTGGAGCGGGCGACGGTACTCGAAGCGCTGCTCGCCGTGCACGACCATCGCGAGGTTGAGCCCGAGTTCGGGGTCCACGATCGCGGGGCCGCCGAGCGAGACCACGATCGGGAAGGTCGGCGGGGCGATGACGTCGGGGTGCCCGGCCGCCTTGGCGGCCTCGGGGTCGCGGTAGACCGGGTTGCGGTCCCCGATCGCGTCCGCGAACTCGCGGATCTTCACCCGGCTGACCTCGTACGGCTCACTGGGCGGGAACGTCCGCCCGATGAAGTCACGGTTGAGTGCCATGCAATCCGTCCCTCCAGGTCCAACAGGGCCGTGCGAGCCCGCGTGCCCGCGCCGAGCACATGCTTGTCGTCTCGGACGGACCGTAACAGAACGACGTTCAGCCCGCCCTCGCGGGTAGGCGCGGGGGCGGGCTGAGTCACGTCAAAGCAAGCAATGAGCACGTCAAAGCAAGCGATGGGAAAGCAAGCGCTGGGAAGTCGCCATCCAACTGATACGCCGGTCAGCGCCAGAGGCCGGCCAAGGCCAAAGCCATGACGGCTGGGCGGCCTGTGTGCGACCTGGCGGATCGGCGGGAGTCCACCGGGGGGTCAAGAGACCACACCGCGGTGAGCCGCAGCGGACTGCGGCGAACTGCGGCGGACCGCTCGACTAGCGGGTCTCGCGGTGCGGACGGTGGGTCCGGCAGTTGGGGCAGTACTTCTTGATCTCGAGGCGGTCCGGGTCGTTGCGCCGGTTCTTCCTCGTGATGTAGTTGCGGTGCTTGCACTCCTGGCAGGCCAGCGTGATCTTCGGCCTAACGTCGGTGGCAGCCACGATGGAGTGCCTTTCTGGCTAGGGACTGGGACATACGTTGCAATCCTGGGCCGCCCGGGCGGACAACCCCTGATCTTGAGCACCGGCCATCCCGCCCGGAGTGGGGACGAGAGGTCGGGTAGTAGCGAGGGCCGGACTTGAACCGGCGACACAGCGATTATGAGCCGCTTGCTCTGCCTGACTGAGCTACCCCGCCGTGATGGTCGGTGTGGACCGATAGGTCAGGATACCTGATGGCCACAACACCTCGGAAACCGCGAACAACCCCGGGCCCGCTCCGAGCGGACCGGGGGATGCGGACTTCCTTGAGCCCCTTTACGGAATCGAACCGTAGACCTTCTCCTTACCATGGAGACGCTCTGCCGACTGAGCTAAAGGGGCCTTGCCGCCGCAGCGACGGGTGTAACCATACACGGCCCGCGCGCCGGATACGAAATCAAATCCGGCCCCCTGAGCGCACAGCCTCCGGGAATGCCGGACGGCCGCCGTTGCGCCCGATATGCCAGGCTGATCGTCATGAGTGACTTCCTCCGCCACGTGGACGCCACGGTCCAGGCCGCCGTCGCCGAGGATCAGGCTTTCAGTGATCTGATGCCCCGATTGATGAGCGAATCGCAGGGCGCTCCCGCCACGGTCCTGAACATGGCGATGATGAAGATGGGCGAGGGGATCGCCGCGGCCCCGCCGAATCTCGGCTGCTGGCTCGCGGTGATCGCCGGGTCCTGGGTCGAGAACGGCGCAACGGTCTTCGGCGTCGGGGAGCCCGTGCTGGACCGGCTCCTCGGCGTCGCCGAGAGCGGCGTCGCGTTCGCCGCCGCCTGGCAGAAGGCGACCGGCCGGCAGCCGCCCGACCCCGAAGGCCAGCCGTCGCAGCAGATCGTCGACACCGTCTCGCGGGACTTCGACGATCCGGTGGCGGCGATGATGTCGTGGTTCTCGATGGAGAAGTTCGCGCTGTCGGCCAACACGATGTTGTCGGCGTCGGCCGACCTGCGCGCCTCCGTGACCGACAGGGAGAGCAAGGCCGATCTCGTCGCGCAGCTGGCCGAGCACTCCGCGAAGATGGACTGGGTGGCGCGGCTGCTGCGGGTGGTGGAGAACGAGCGGCTGCTCGTTCTCGACCGTGCGTCCCGTCAGGGCTGGACGGTCTCCATCGGCGGCATCGGCGACAACTTCCAGCTGCACGTCCTGCTCGGGGGCAGGCTCCTCGGGCGCCCCGGCGGCATGCCGGGCGAGGCGGTGCCGGCCGAGCTGGTCTCGTGGTTCACCGACACCGACGTGCCCGAGGCGGGCCCGATCGTGAACAGCTTCTGGAACCTGGTCGACGCCCACGGTGAGTGGATCTACAACGAGGGTGTCCCCGCCGACATCCCCGCCGTCAACGGCGTGCGTGTGGTCGTTCTCGATCCGCCCTCGTACGTGCGATCCTTCCCCGCCGGCCGGAAGCACCCGATGATGGTGGGGCGGCTGGCGGTCGAAGGCAGGCACCTGCCCGAGGATCTCGCCGGCTGGTGGCAGCACATCGCGCCCGCCAAGAATCCCGTCGGCTAGAGCCAGGAATCCCGTTGGCTAGAGCCAAGAACCCCATCGGCTAGAAGCGCACCAGCACGGCCGTCGCGTCGTCGTAGCGCTTGCCCCGGAGCAGCGTCTCGGTCGCCTCGGCCTCCCTGGTCCGCCTGATCACCTCACGTGGCCCGGCCCGGTCGAGCAGGTCGAACAGCTCGGCCCACCCGATGCGTCCGAACCTCTCGACCAGCCGGGCCGCACCGTCGCTCAGCAGGGCCGCCCGCCGTACCCGGTCGACCGAGATCTCCCCCGCGAGCGCCTCGTACGCCGCCTCCGGCCGGGTGCTCGCCACCCAGAACCCGCCCGGACTGTTGCGCGCCGCCCGGACCGCCTCGTCGGTGTAGCTCGGCAGCTCGTCCACCCGGCCGTCGCGGATGACCCGTATCTCGTCGCCGACGTCGAGCAGAACCGGCGAATCGGCCAGCACCAGCCACTGCACCTGGTCGCCGGCCCGCCGCAGCAAAGCGACCGTGCTGGACGGACTGTCGGGATTGTCCAGGTCACACGCGCCCGTGTGGAGCTCGCGAACACCCTTGATCGAGTCGGCGAGCAGGTCCGTCAGCGGCGCCCCGTTCTCCAGCACCAGCCGCGCGCCGATCTCCGCTCCCAGCCGCCGGACGAGCCAGGCCGGATCGTGCGCGCACCCGCTCTCCACCCCGGGGCGCGCGGTGGCCCCATCGAGGACGACCACCCATCCCGGTCCCGCGACGACGTAATCCTCGTTCCCCCGCCCGGGCGTCGCCTCGCTGGCGTAACTCACCTGCACGCTGAAGGCCTTCCCCTAATACCGCTCCAGGCGGCTTCCGACGACAACGGCTTCGCCTGGAGCTAGGCGATGCGGCTCTGCCACTCTTCCCAGAGCTCAGCGTGCAGCTTGTAGAGGCCGTACGGCTCATCCCCCGATGGCTCGTACAGCCGGGTGCCCGGCTCCGGTGACTTCCCACGGGTGGTGAAGAACGCTGCGGCGGCGTGCTCACGTTCGGCCGTGCGCACGTGGAGGTACCAGCCCTGACCGATCCCCGCAGCGTCCGCCGTGATCTCGGTGATCTCGTCCCACACCAGGAGACGCCGGTGGAACCCCCACACGACCCTGATCCCGGACTCCTCGATGATCACCCGTGTACGGAGGAGGAACGCGACGCACACCACGGTGAACACGACGAACACCCCGCCCAGGACGGCCCGCTGGAGATCAGAGGGGTTGGACCGTGTGGACGTCGCCCCGGAGAACAACAGCGCGGTGGTGAGCCCACAGAACGCGGTGACGCCGGCCATCACGCCGAGGAATCGCCAGCAGCGTAGCGTCCGGGGGTACGTTGCGGCGTCTGTCGCTGACATGCCGGACACGATTTCACGGCAGCAGCCACCCGGGCCACAACACGGGCTTTTGCGGGGAATCCGCGTGGATCGTCAGATCTCCAGCACGACCTTGCCGAGTACGCCTCGCTTCCCCTGGAACGCCTCGCGTGCCTCCGCCAGCGGGTGAACGGCGCCGACATGCGGGCGGAGCCGGCCTGACTCCGCTCGCCGTCCAAGCTCGGCCAGCTGGTCGCGGTCGGGCTCGACGATGAAGAAGACCGCACGCCCTCCCTCAGGCCGCACCGGCGGCGGCGCCGTGATCGAGACGAGCGCGCCGCCCGGCTTGACCTTCCCCGCCGAACGTTCGAGCAGCTCGCCTCCGATGGTGTCGAAGACGAGGTCGACCGGCTCCACCACGTCCTCGAAGCGTTCCCGTTCCAGATCGACGAACGTCTGCGCGCCCATCTCCGCCGCCACCCCGGCGGCCCGTCCCCGGCCGGTGGCGATGACATGGGCCCCGGCCTCACGTGCCAGTTGCACGGCCAGCGTTCCCGTTCCGCCCCCGGCTCCGTGGATGACGACCCGCTGCCCGGGCTCCAGTCCACCGTGCACGAACAACCCCTGCCAGGCCGTCAGCCCCGCCAGCGGCAGCGCGGCCGCCTGGACATGGCTCAGCGCCTCGGGCATCAGCGCGAGGTTCCGTGCTTCCACCGCCACGTACTCCGCAGCCGCCCCGTCCCGGTGCCAGTCGGTCAGCCCGAAGACACGGTCGCCGACCGCCAGCCCGCTCGTCCCGTACCTGACCTCGGACACCACACCGGCCACCTCATGCGCCGGAATGGACGGCGTCCGGTCCCGCCCGGCCCGATCGACCCACGTTCCAGGCCACTCCAGCTCATCGGGCACGAAGCTGGCCGCATGCACCTTCACGACGACATCACCGGTGGCGGCGTGCGGAAGCGGCGCTTCCTCCAGAAGGAGACCTTCACTCCCGCCAGGCTTGTGAATACGGACTGCCCTCACTGTTCGCCCTCCTACTCGAAGCCGTTCTCGCCAGGGAGACGATGCAACACACCCCCACCGGGGACAATACGGCCAGTAGCTGTCCTCTTTCGTTCGTAGGGTTCCCATGAAGCCGAGAGAGGGGAACATCACGATGACCATCGTCGTCACCACTCCGACCGGACATGTCGGGTCCCGGGTGGTCCGGTTGCTGCTACAGGCCGGCGTACGGCCGCGGGTACTCGTACGCGACCCGGCGCGTCTGGAGGCCCGCGAGCGTGTCGACGTACGGCGCGGCGACCTGACCGATGCCGCGTTCGTCCGCAAGGCCACGGCCGGAGCGCGGACGGTCTTCTGGGTCGACCCGACTCCGTACTCGGCCGACGACCCGATCGAGACGTCGGAACGGACCGCCTCCGGCCTCGTGGAGGCCGCCCGCGCCGGCGACGTCGCACGGGTGGTGCTGCTCAGCAGCGTCGGCGCGGAAAAGCGACACGGCGTCGGCCACATCGACGGACTGGCCCGGATCGAGGAGCAACTCGATGCCACCGGCGCCGACACGCTCCACCTGCGCTGCGGCTACTTCTTCACCAATCTCCTGCTGGATCTGGACGGCCTGGCCGGCGGTGTGCTGACCACAGCGTTCCGGCCGGACAAGCCCATGCCATGGGTCGACCCGCGCGACATCGGTGACGTCGCCGCCGCACGGTTGCTCAACGACGAGTGGAAAGGCCGCGTGGTGCAGGCCGTCCACGGACCGGAGGACCTCACCTTCGAGCAGGTCGCGAAGACCCTCACCGAGGTGCTTGACCGGCCGATCCAGCTCAACGTCGTGGGTGACGACGATGTCCGTGCCGCGCTCCGTTCAGCCGGCCTGACGCACAGCGCCGTGGAAGGCATGGTCGGCATGACCGCCGGCACGCGCGACATGGTCCCCGAACAGCCACGCGATCTGGAGACCACGACCCCCACCACGCTGGCGAGCTGGGCTTACACACACCTGCGCCCACTGCTACAAGCACCGGCGAGCCCCTGACCTTGGAACGGCTCAGCCGAGTTCGCTGATGCGGATCAGATTGCCCGCAGGATCGCGTACGGCGCAGTCGCGAACGCCGTACGGCTGATTGGTCGGCTCCTGGACGATGTCGGCGTCACCGGCCTGCAACTGCTCGAACGTGCTGTCAAGGTCGGCGGTGGCCAAGGTGATGCCCGCGTAGGTGCCCTTGGCCATCATCTCGATGATCGTGCGGCGCTCCTCGTCGGTGACGCCGGGATCGACGGCCGGCGGCTGCAGGACGATGGACGTACCGGGCTGGTCGGCGGGCCCCACCGTGATCCAGCGCATCCCGTCGTATCCAACGTCGTTGCGGACCTCGAAACCGAGGGTGTCGCGGTAGAAAGCCAGAGAGGCATCCGGGTCGTCGTGCGGCAGGAAGGTCGCGTGAATGCTGATGTCCATGGAAGCACGCTAAATAAGCCTCGGGGACGGGTGCTTCTCGATTCCTGACCGGTCTGGTGACCTCGTTTGGCCGGCCTACACAGCGCCGATGAAGCCGTGGGCGCACGCGCCGAGTGCCTTCCCGGTCGGTGTCAGGACGGTGACGTCGAGCTTGTACCCGTCGCGGAGGGCGTCGATGAACACGGTCTCGGGAGTTCCGGTGCGCCGGGCCAGCACTTGGCGCTGCCCGGCGTCGGCGCCCATGACGACGGCGAAGGGGTTGCCCAGCCCGCTGTGCGGATCGCGGGGGTCGACGAAGGCCGATCCGAAGACGACAGAGGCCTGGCGCGGCAGCGGCCACACGTCAGGCCTGTTCATGCGTTTGGCCAGAGGACAAAGAGCGGGAAGGCGCGCCGACTGGGCCGGGTGCCGATCTCCTTGATCGCCGCACGGATCTGGCGCAGGTGGCCGGTGGTCATCTGCAGTGGGGGCTCGTCGGGCTGATAGGTGGTGCGGATCGGATAGTCCACGCCTGACTGCCTGGTCATCTCGATGTGGCAGCCGACCACGTGCGTGACCGGTCGGAGGTCGGAGAACTCGATCAGGCGGTCGATGGTCCGGGCGAAGGCCGGCCAGTCCTGGATGTAGAGCCGGCCCGGGTAGACGGTGTCACCGGTGAGCAGGAACCCAGTCCACGGGTCGAAGAAGGTGACCGCCGCCTCGTGGTGGCCCGGAGTGGCCAGGCATTCCAATATGCGGCCCCCCAGATCGACCTGAGCCACGGTGTCGGGGTCCTCGCTGAATCCGAAGTATTTCCAGGCGGTGGTCAGGTCTGCGCCGACCACCGTGGTGTCGGGGCGGTCGGTGAACTGTCCATCGCCTGCGATGTGGTCGCCGTGCGGGTGAGTGTGCAGCACCAGGAGGTGGTATCTCTCCCGGGGGTTTCGGGCGAGCCAGCCGTGGACGAGCCCATCGACCACCCGGCGCAAAGGGAAAAGCTCGGCAGATGCGGTAGCGCCGGTGTCGATCAGCACCGCCTGGAAGTCCCCGAACAGCAGGAACAGGAATGGCGCCTCGTAGTTGATCGCCATGTTCTGGCGCAGAATGAACGTGTGCTCATCGTAGGCGTGGACCTGGATATCCGGGTCGGTGTTGTGCTTGGCCGACGGCGAGCCGTGGATCCACTGGACATCCAGGCCGTGAGGCTGGGAAACCTGACCGGCGAAATCAATAAGGGACCTGCCCATGACGTCTCCTTGGGTGCGTCGTCTTAGCAGGCCGGGTACGGCGCACATCTCGTCCGGGGCAGGCATCTACACGCCTCCGTCGCGACGGTACCACGACACCAATCGGCCACTTTTTCATCCCTCCGCAAGGCGGCTATAGGACGGCACCGGCATACCCATAGGTGATCCTGAGGCTCGTCGCGCCAGTGGAGGAGTGACCACTGGGCAGCTTCGACAAGAGGCAGAGCGCATGCCGAGCCAGCACAGGTAGCGCGCCATGAACTCTCTTGCTGCGGGGGTCTTGGCAGGTGTGGGGCACCGCGTGCTTGTCGGTCCGGAGTACACGGATCGCGGGGCTCGGGGGCTGCGACGGTGCGGCCGGGTCGGGGCGCCAGCGGCCACAAGTACCTCGAAAATTCGTGCCACCTATCCCTGCCTGGCCAGATTTGGACGGTTGGACCAGCGCCTGGGCGGGATCGTGAACTGTGGATGAGCGTCGCATGGTTTGTGGGGAGAGCTATGGCCGGGCTGTGGACGGCATTCATAGGTGTGCTGGGGACGTTGGCAGGCGTCTCGTTGACCTACTGGTTCCAGCGGAAGGGGCAGCACACTGAACGATTGCGCCAGGAGCGCATGCTTCGGTACGGGGACTTTGCGGTCGCGATCATGGAGTACAGACGGACACAGATGGACCGCTGGCGCGACTGGGGGGATGAGACCGGGGAGAGATCTCAAGAGCGATTCCACGACCTGTTCCGCACTCGGAGTGCTGCATGGGGTGCCTACTATCGAGTACGCCTCATTTCAGACAGCCCTCCGGTGGTCACGAGTGCCAAGGAGGCTCTTGATCTCGTCACCGCGATCAAACAGGTACGGGATGCAGCCGAACTCGAAGCTCTATCGGAGCGCTGCCGGGAGGCCGTCGCCCACTTCACCGACATCGCGGCGCCAGAGATCCAGGGCAGAAGTCAGACCGGCCCCGATGCCGTCGGCTGAGAGGTGGTCGAGCACCTGAATGTCAGCGCCGCCTAACGGCACTCAAACTTCAACCCGTATTCGACCCGGCCACCTGTAGAGGCCCTGTGATCATCGGCGCAGCCTCCCGCACCGCCCTGTCCGAGGTCATCCAGGGCCGTTGTCAGCATCCGCGTTAGCACGCACACCGCCCCCGTGGGCTGGACCCCGCGCAACCGGCGAGACGATGCCCGTCCAGATCCATCCCCTGATCTGCTCGGGAGCCCTCGTTCTGACCTCGCCAGTTCCACAGTCGTCCAGGCTCATCCAAGCCCGCTGTTAGCACCCGCGTCAGCAAGTTCGCCGTCAGCGCGGTGCACGACTGTTGGCACTGCGGTGTCATCGCCCCACGGTCGTCCAATCTGTAGGGGCCGGCTCGACAAGATCACTAGATTCGTGGCGTTCGAGACGACAGAGGATCTCGGCGAGGTCGTATGCCGGGAAGCACACTTGCAGGAGTCGCAGGCCGAAGTCCGAGGCACGGGTTTCGTCCAGCATCGCGACATCGAACGGCCTGATTGACACGTCCCAAGAGTCCGGTGCGGCCCAATGGGACATCCGCACGTAGAAAGCGTCACGCGGGCCAGCCTTCGCGATCGCAGTCAGGAACGATAGCCCGCTGTCAACTGGGAAGTCGATGAATGCCCAACCTCGGCGCGACTCAACATACGCAGCCATATGCGGCAACCGATCCACCCAGTCCGCGTTGCTCTCCCCGGCATCCTGGCAACTCGTCAGTGTCTTGAACCCGTTGCGCCACAGCGCCTCCACAACCGGCGCCAACTCCTCGTCGACCTCGGCACACATCTTGCCTACACGTACGGTACGAACCGGGTGGATGTTGTCTGTGCTCGTCACCTGACGAGGGTACTGGGCCAGAAACACCTGCAGAAGAAAGCTCCCCTACCAGGTCGCGGACGAACGAACGGGATCAGGCTCCCAGCACCGACCCTCCTGCGTAACTGTGCAAGGTGTTCAACCTTGCTTCGTTCGCCGATTCCGCGGCATCTGAGGACTTATGCAGCTCGGCGATACGATCGATCATGGTTACGGCAAAGGTCGCCAGCATCTCGGTCGTGTACCGCTCCTCGTTGCTCACGTCTTTCCAGAGCTGCTGGAAGGAACCCCGGGCACTTCGGGCAGTCATCAAGGCTGTGAATCAGTCGTACCGCGAGACGCGTCGCTCTGAGTTCCTTGAGATCCAGTGAGCGGATGTAGTGCCCAGGCACCATGAAATTAGTGCCTTGGGGCCTTTGTTGCGGCGGCAAGCGTTATTACCGTCGACTGGAGAGTAGTTCCAGAAGACTCATTCTGGTGAATCGTCAGCCACAGAGCCGTACAGACTTCTCTTGTCACGTCCTTTCTCCGAAGCCCGCGGGCGACCGGAGCGGGGCACAGAACCAAAAAGATAGGGATGATCTCATGCAGACACGCCGAATCCTGGTCAGCGCGACCCTGTCCGCAGCAACGGTGGCCATGGGAATCGGGTCCGTGCCCGCTCAGGCGGCCGTCGCACCGAGCGGCACCTCAAGCAGCACCTCAAGCGCCATCTCGGACGGCGACGCGACGGCACAGAAGGTTACAGTCCGCAGGAACGGCAAGGTCGAGATGGTCATCACTCACAGCGGCAGGAAGGTCATCCGGGTGACGGTACAGGTGCCGGGCCGCGGCGCCGGAAAGGTCAAGTTCTCGTACCGAGCCACCAATGCGAAGGGAAAGTACGTCGGCCCAAGGCGCAAGGAGACGCGAAACTGCGATCCAGGTGGGGTGAGGCCGTGCGCGGCCTTCTTCAAGGGGATCAATTACAAGTACCCCAAGGGGGTAGTCCTGGCCGGCGCCGCTGAGTACAACGGAAAATACATCGGGATTCCGACCTACTACGTGAAGTAGCGGCCCGATACGGCACCGCAGCATACGTACATGGTGCGGCTACACCAGAGCGTGTGAATGGCCGACCCCATCCGAGTGGGGTCGGCCAGATCACGATGGGCACCCCAGATGCTGGAGTCAGATCCAGGCTCAGGGCTGCGTTGAAGTCGCCTTCATGCCGGATGAATCGGTAGGGGGCCATCGTTCCGGCGAGGTCGGCGCGGCCTCGCCGGAATTCGTCGATCACGCCCTGCATGAATTCCGGATCGACCCCGCTGAACCCCCGGCGGGAACGGCGCGGGTCATGGCAGTTAGGGCAACGAGTGAGGTTTTCTCGCTGACTTTCAGCTGATCCTGCGGGGCGCGGCCTCCAAGGTCCAGGCAACGACCAGGGGCCAACTCTTGCTTCTCTGCGACGCACAGACGCGCCTCGCCGAGCGCCTCGCCGTCGCCGAGGCTCAGCGCCCCCAGCAAGAGAGGTGCTCCCACGGCATCGAGGAATCGAGGCCGGTCATGAACGGCCAGGCCGCCGCTCCTGGGCGCGACTGGCGACCGGTGTACCTCAAGGCCGCCGAGGACCTACGGAACCAAATTCTCCTCGGCGAGTTCCCCGCAGGATCGACCATCCACAGCGAGTCCGTCTTGGCCGATCTCTTAGCTGTGATCACGGTCGTGGGTCGGGGGCGTGTGATGGGATCGGGCGAATGGATCACCAGTCGGAAGCCGCCTACATTCGTTCGGTCTGCGTCGAGTTCCTCGGGGAGCACTTGGGATCTCAGTTGGCCGCGCTGGCCAGACCGGGATTTGGTCTCAGCCCGGCCGGCGAGTCCCGTCCGGCGGTGGGACGCAGCCGCCTGGGCGGTGCGGCCCTCCTGGACCCGGAAACGCCGTGGCCATACACCGATGAACTGCCGCTCAGCCTGTACGCCGTGCTCGACACCGACGAACTCGCCCCGTGGCTCGGGGACGAGCTGCCCGTTCGGCCTGGACTGCTCAACTTCTTCCTCGATGATTTCGAGGACTGTCGGGTCATCCCTGCGGACCCGGCCAGTGCCGTTGAGCTCAGGTCGCCCGACGATCACGCCTTCGCAACCGTCCCGCTGCATGCCAAACCTGGCCTGTCGCTCCCCGACATGTGGTGGGGCGGAGCGCTGGAGGATCTCATCGAGGGCTTCGGGCTCGACCCGGGCCCCGACCTCACAAGCATCTGCGACCCAGAGGAGTCGGTGACCAGCCTGTTCGCCGGAGATGACTCCCCGGGCGGGTATTACCCGGGGGCGATCGATGTCGACCAAGCCTTCGGCTGGCCGCTGTGGATAGCGCCGGGCGACCCGCTCCCGGATCTGCGGGGGGAGTACACCCACCTTCTCCACCTCTCCAGCAACCTCGGCGAGTGGGAATTTCCCAAGGGAGGTTCGCTGAACTTCCTCATCCCGAGGCAGGCGCTTCGCGACGGCGACTACTCACAGGCATTCGTCGCGCTGGACGTTGGTTAAAGGAAACCCGTTCGGTGGGGCGAGGGATAAGTATCGTGATTCGGGCGAGGGGGTGATCACCAGCCTGACGCCATGAAGTATTCATAGAAGGCGACAGATTGGAGTTCGGCCACGATGGCAGTTTCGTACCTGGTGCTCGCCCCTCCGGCACGGGGTCCCGACGTTGTGAACGACATCGATGACTTGTTGGCCGATCTAGAGGAGCAGGAGGGGGTCGACCTCATCTATGACGCGCTGGTGCCGCGCACCGAGCACGTGATCGAGCATCAGTACCGGGACGCAGACGAGACCGTGTGCTTGTCCCTGGCGAATGACGGCAAGACGCCTGTGGACTACCTCATGCTCACCGCACCGGACGACGTCCTAGTCCGGATGGTCGCCTTCTTGAAGACGCAACTGCCCGTGGTGAGCTTCGAAGATCTCCGCACTCGTGCGCATGAGCGGACGGAATCGGCCCCTGGCGCGCTGGTGCGGATGGCCATCGCAGCCGAAGAACCAGATCAGGAGTCGATAACCCTCATCCGGCAAGCCTTGCACAGCCCAGACCGTGACATGAAGCATGCCGCCATCGAGGCGGCCTGCCTAACCGGCTGGCCCCTCTTTCTGGATGAGCTCGTCGACCTCTACCACCGACATCCTGAAACGGACACCCGTGCGCTGGCCGGTCGAGCGGTGCAGGCGCTGATCGGGAGAAACCCGACAGGGCCTTCCCCACATTGACCGGCCACATGCCGATCGCCTCTGCCGTTGGGGCGTACCTGGTCCTGCACTCCAAGCAATCCCGACGCCTCGTCGTGTTGCAGCTCAACGGAGGCGCCAACAGATCGGTCCGTTTCGGCTGATGGGATACCTGGGCTACTGAGGGGGCGAGCTAGAGGTGAGCCTCCCTACGCTTCTGGGCTCGCGTGGGGTAGTGGCGGACGGGCGACGCGGCGCGGCGGGACCGGACGGGACAGGCCGCACGCCCGGTGCGCCAGGGCGGGCGGTCGCCGGCGACCGCGAAGCGAGCGCCTTTAAGACGCGTGATGAAAGTTCTCATCTGACACGTCCCACAACCCGGCCAGAACCGCGCAGTGGCGCGAGGTGGACCATTAGCGGCAAGGCGCGTGACCGCCAGCCACTCAAACATCGTGCGCCTGGCGAAACGCGTCCCGTTCCCCTACACCCGGATCTCGTGCGCATCACCGAAGCCACCTCACAGAGCAAGGGGGCGAGGCCCAAGCGGGAGAGCCTCCCGAGGGCGCCGAGAGCGCGGCCTGACCGGTCACCGATCTTCGGCACAGCGTTCCGCAGCGTTCCGCAAATAGCCGGACAGTAGCGAAACGGCCTGTCACCAGTGTCATACCTGGTGACAGGCCGTTTCGCGTTGGTGTGGCGGGTGCAGGGTTCGAACCTGCGTAGGCTAAGCCGACGGATTTACAGTGCGCCATGGATCACGGCGCCCCTCCCCCGCTGACCTGCATAGCAACGGGTTTCGCGCCTCCAAGCATGCGGAGTCATCCCGCGAATATCCCGTGAGGGCATCAGGCTTGCGCTCGGCAGAGTGGAGTGAACAAGAGGACGACGACTAGCCCCTGATCTGCGAACGGGCGACCCCACCGTGCTAGACCGGGGCCGCCCGTTCCGCGATTGTTCCGCATTGCCAGGTCCCCGTTGCCGACCGCACAGCCTCAGCCCTAATTGACTTGCGCCGGAGGCAGGGTGGCCCATCAAGATGTGATCATGCCTTCACGCAACCGCCGTCTCCGAAGCGGCGTGTCGTGGCCGATCACCCTGACGGACGTAGTCGATGGGCTCGGTGAGCAGTACGAGTTCGTTAAGAGACCGAAGTTCTGCGTTGGCGGTGTCGCTGACAGTCCACTGGCCGTGGAATGGGTTCCCGCCCACTCCTTCAACTTCGGAATGGGCGGCTATCACCCGGATGTCGTGGGAATCCACATCGATATCCGTCCGGTGAGGTCGGCAGATAGGGCGGCTGTTCGCTCGCTGCTGCTGGCGATCGCGTTGCCACAGCTAGGTGACTGGATTGCTCGCTCCCAGGTTGCAACGGAGACTTGGAAGGACGAACGGCACACTTGCCGATGGACCTGTGATGAGAAGGAAGTCAGGTTGGTGGGTGAGTGGCCGTGGTGAGCGATGGTCGACCTGGCACGACGCCGAACCACAAACAACCGTCAAGGTCGGTGAGACCGCGCAACCTCGGCGGAGGACCCCTCGTATGCCGCACAGAAGCTCGCACCGTCCCGGAGTGCTCATTCGCGCGAACGGCGAGACGGTGTGACAGAGCTTGGCGCGAATGAGTGCTCCGGTTCCAGGAGGGGTCTGGGGAACCACGGGGTTCCCCAGTCACACACGCTTGATGTGAGACAGCACCCGTCGCCTACGTGAGCGGGCTGCCGTCCAATGCCGTAGGCACCCGTAGGGCGAGCAATGCGAGTTGGCCGGCGGCCTGCGCCCGTCAACTCTGAGCGGTGGCGCGACCCCGTGACTGCCGTTCAGCCGGGCGGCAAGTCGGGGCGTCGCCGATGCGCGGCCGGGCGCGCGCCGCTGGAGACCGGCGCCCACGCCGCATGCTCCGGCGGCGCAGGCGGCGGGCCGCGCCAACGGCGCGAGCGCCGCCGCCCTTGATACCTAAAAGCTCAATTCGGCAATGATCGCTGGGTAGTTCATTGTCGTGTCCCGGGTCATGCTTGACAGTCGAGTCCCAGTTGATGGTTGACAGGTGCCGTGTTCGGTTCTGTCGTTTCGTGGTGTTTGCGGGCATCGCGTGGCGGGAGGGCTGGGATTGGCGCTGGTG
>NZ_JBIRAZ010000045.1:0-43620 GCF_044326415.1 Actinomadura sp. 6N118
GCGTTACGGTGAGACACGAGAGCCTCCCGGTGGATGTGGACCTAGACAACCCACACCCCACCCGGGGGGCTCTCCCTACGTCAACTCCTACCGGCCCGCCACCAACGTCCTGGCCGAATACACCTAGGGCGTGTCTCAAAGTCGGCACGCGTCGCCCTAGGGCAGCTGACTTTGAGACGTGCCCTAGAGGCCCGGCCGCTTCGTCGAGCCGGTCGTCCAGAGTCGGCGCCGGTCGATGGTCATCGCGTGACCCGGAGGGTGCAGCCGCCGTCGACGAGGAGGGTGCTTCCCGTCATGTAGTCCGCCTCCTCCGAGCAGAGAAAAGCCGTCGCACGGGCGACTTGCTCGGCGGTTTGGAGCCGTCCCAGCGGAACGGCCGTCGCGATGCGGGCGGCGTACTGGGGCTCGGTCTCCATTTGGTGACGGGCCATGCCCGCCTGGACGATGCCGGGCGCCAGGGCGTTGACGAGGATGCCGTACGGTGCCAGCTCGGCCGCCATACTGCGGGCGAGCATCTTGATGCCGGCCTTCGTGACGGAGTACGCCGCGATCTCGGGCCAGGGGACATCCTGGACCCAGGAGGAGGTGAAGATGATCCGGCCGGGCCGCCCGCGCTCGACCATCAACCGTGCCGCCGCCTGTCCGGTGTTGAAGGAGCCGGTGAGGTTGGTGTCGAGGTGTCGCCGCCACTGGTCGGCGGTGATCTCCAGGAAGGGTGCGGAGTCGACGATTCCGGCATTGGCGATCACGACGTCGAGCGGGTCGACGGAGCGCAGCGCGGCGGCCACGGCGGCGGCATCCCGTACGTCGGCGCGACGGTAGGCACCGCCGGAGTCGCCCGCTTCCACCATCTCCGCGATGTCGATAAGGGTGACGGCGGCTCCGCGCCCGCTGAGCTCGGCCGCCATGGCGCTGCCGATGTCGCCGAGTCCGCCCGTGATGACGACGCCGAGTCCAGGGGTGATGGTCATGTTCGCCCGTTCACGTGGAGTTCGCCGGTCAGGTGCAGTTCCAGGACGCCGCCGGGCGGTACGGCGAGGGCCTCGCCGGCCACCCGTACGTCGGTGATGCCAGCGGGCAGGTGCAGGCGGGCCGGGCACGGGTCGGCGCCGTGCCAGGTGATGCGCAGGTCGACGTCCGCCTCGCCTGCGGCGACGTCGAGGCTGATCCGGCCGAAGCGCGTCGGGGTGCGCTCCACCGTGATCCGCGAGCCGGGCGACAACCAGTGCGGGGGCGTGCCGGGAAGGAGCTCGAGGGCGTCCCCGCGCTCGAGCACCAGCAGGTGGCGGACGAGCCGGATGAACTCGGCCGCGGCCCAGTTGTGCGGCATGTCGCCGCAGATCTGCATGAGGTCACTGCCGGTGAGGGGCTGCTCTTCACGCCAGACGCGAGTCGGGTGGGCGTGGTTCGCGAAGGCGTACAGGTAGTCGGCGGCCTTGTCCGGGCGGCCCTGGGCGAGCCACGCGTGCGCGGCGAAGGACGCGGCGTAGGTCCAGACGGCGCGGTACGGCAGCCAGCCGGTGGTCGCCGGGATGCCCTGCTCGCCGTCGCGAGCGTCGAACAGGGCGAGGAGGTCGGCGACGATCGGCTCACCCGGCGCGAAGACCTCGCCCGGCCAGATCGCGTGGCAGAACGCCCACGTCGCGGTCTCGGGCTGGATCTGCCGCCAGCGCGGCACCTGATCATCGGGCAGTTCGGGATGGAACTGGTGTGCGCCGCCCGCCGGGGCCATCGGCAGGTAGCGCGTGCCGTCCGGCGCGATCGCGCGCCGCAGGTTCGCCGAGCGTAGGAAGGCGTGCCGCAGGTCTCCGAACGCCGCGTCGAACTCCGCGGCGTCATCGGCGAACCCCAGCAGCCGCGCCGCCCGCACGGCGTACCGCAGGCCGATCAGCGTCCACATCGTCGTGGTGTACTCGGCCCGCCGTCCGCCAAGCCCGCCGTCCGCGAACGCCTCCGGCAGGACACCGTGCAGCGGATGGTCCGCGGGCAGCTCGGCGGCCTGCGCGCGCAGCTCCTGGATGTGCGCGACGGCCGCGCGGATCGACGGCCAGTACCTGCGCAGCGGGCCGAGATCGCCGGACAGCTCGGCCTGCCGGGCCAGCGTGGAGATGGCGATGCCGGTCTCCTTCAGATGCGGCTGGTCCTGCATCCCCACGACGGCGCCGTCGGCCCTCGCCCGCCGCATGAGGATCTCCAGGCCCGCGTCGGCGGTGTCGTCGAGGCCCAGGTAGCGTGCGGCCTCCAGCAGGAAGTGCCCGTCCACGAGCCACAGCCCGCGGTAGATCGTCGGGCCCACGTGCAGGACCGGGAGGCCGTCCTCGATCTCGCGCGCCTGGAGCATGTTGCGCGCGCACGCCGTCAGCATGTCCTGGACGTCCGGATCCGGCACCCGCAGGGCGAGCGGCTGCACGACGAGCTCGTCCCAGTACCCCCGCTCGGCGACGAGCCGCGCCCGCGCCCAGGCCAGATCCACGCCCGCGGGGCTCGCGCCGCCCAGACCGACGACGATCGCGCCGCTCGCGCTCCCGCCGCCCGCGACGATCTCGGGGGTGGTGACCAGGCCGCTCGCCGGCCGGAACCCGGTGGCGTACGTGCCGAGGAGCGGCCGGTCGGCCGAGTGCAGGAACCACGTCCCCGCCGGTTCGCCCGCGACGGCCGGCAGGTCGTCGGTCCAGGCCGCGGTCGGCGCCGGCGGCGCCGTCGGGTACACCGTCCGGTGCGGCGGCGGTCCGGCGGCCGCGAGCGCGGCGTCGCGCTGGTACACGTCGAGACGCAGGCCCGTCAGCGACTCGTCGTCGACCGTGACCGTCCACAGGATGATGTCGCAGCGGCGGCCGTCCTCGTACGACGCGAAGGCGATCATGTCGAGTGTCTGGCCGGGGTACCGCACGCGGGTGTGCACGATCGGCCGCGCGGCGGACTCGGTGCGCTGCTCGACGGCGACCGGGCGGCCGGTCGTCTGCGCGCTCGGCTCGATCACCACGTCGAAGTGCCAGGCGTCGAACGCCACGCCGTGGAAGCCGTACAGCAGCGCGCCGTCCTCGCGCACCAGGGACTTGTGCGGGTCGTCGGGCCGGCAGATCAGCGTCCACCCGCTCGCGGGGGCATGCCGGAAGTCGATCGTGGAGCGTGTGGCGGCGGCAGGGAGGATCATGGACCACCTCGTGTGGACAGGCCGGTCTGACCGATCTGACCAAATATCGCGGGCGTGGTCTCGCCACGTCAAGGAGGTGATCGCGCTACTTCCCGGCGCCGAACCGCTTTCCGACCTCGGCGAGGAGCCGCTCCAGCGGCTGGGGTGAGCCGAGCCCTGGGAACTGGCTGCGGACCACGCTGTCGATACTTCGGTCGTAGTCGGGGCCGTACAGGTCGGCGGCGATCGTCAGGTGCGCGCGCATCGCCTCGGCGGCGCGGTCGCCGTCGCCGGCGCGCAGCGCGTCGACGATTGACCGGTGGTACGGGAGGCCGCGCTCGGCGACGTGCGCGTCGAAGTGGCTGCGCAGCATCAGCTCGAACGTGAAACCGGCGATGGACCCGAACATCGTCTCGATCACCGCGTTGCGGCTCGCCTTCGCGATCAGGCCGTGGAAGGTGATGTCGAGGTGGGCGCGGTCGAGCACGCCGGCCGCGGCCTCGCACTCGACCGCGCAGCGCTCGATCGCGTCCACGTCGCCGGGCGTGGCACGCTCGGCGGCGAGCCGGGCGGCGTAGGTCTCCAGCATCAGGCGGGCGTCCATGATGTCGTGCGCGGTGACGGCGCCGCGCCGGTACAGCGACTCCATCGAGCGGGCGCCGTCGACGGTGCTCGGCTGCCGGACGAACGTGCCGCGCGCCGGGACGATCTCCACGAGCCCGCGCTCCTGGAGACCGCGCAGCACCTCGCGCACGGTGGGGCGGCTCAGCCCGAACGTCTGGGCGAGCTCGCGCTCGGGCGGCAGGCCCGCGCCGGCCGCCAGGCGGCCGGACGTGATCTCGTCCACGAGGTGGGTGGTCAGCTCGTCCTTGCTGGGCGGTGCCATCGATCTCCTTTTTGGTCTGACCTGTCTGGCCAGGATAGTTTGTAAGTAATTACTTGCGCCATGCTGATCTCCGGGGGCGCAGCTGTCCAGTATCAGATGCTCCATGCGGCTCGTCGCTTTCTTCGCGCTGATGTACTACGCCGCACTGCGTCCTTAGGAGGCGATGAACCTACGCAGGGAAGACGTGACCCTGCCGGCTCTTGTGTTCAACGAAGAGACACAGGAAGTGGAAGAGCCCGCCGAAACATGTGGCGAAATCAGCCTTCGGGCGGCCCGGCCGTACACCGGCAGCGCATGGATCGACGACGGCGCGGCGCGCAAGGTGGGTGCGCTCAAGCACAGAGCAGACGTTGAGGGCCGCACGGCACCGTACGGGCCCGCCCTGACCCGGATTCTCCGGGTGCACCCTCGCCGAGTTCGGCGATGGTCCAGACGGATCTGCGCCCTGCGTGCGTCTCATTGCCGGTCGCTGTGCCGGGCTCCGTCCACCATCGCCAGAGCCTAAGGGTCAAACGTTTCGGCCGTGGCACGGCGGGCGAACTCGGTGATGAGCTCGCGCACGACTGGACGGCGCCGAACCTTCTGCGGGGCGACTTCGTCGGCCTCGCAGAGCGCGGCAACCGCTCCGCCACACAGATGATCTTGATGAGATCAGTCGGCGATGCTCTTGGACGGAACGGGCATGTCTCCCACCAGGTCGTACCCCATGCGTGTGGCCTGCGCCATCTGATGCTCCTCGTCAATGCCGCCGGACCTAAGCCGGGATACCAGTGCGGAAGCCTCTTGACGGGCAGCCGTCCCGGGGCCGACCCTATCGCCAACACGCAGAATGCAATATATTGCAGTGGTGAGGGTTCATGAACGCCGCGCATACCTGCCCACCAGCGCAGACACCACACCGGACCGGCCTTCAGGGTTCCTATGGCGTTGTCTCCGGATGCCGATCGGAGTCCAATCGATCGAAGCTTTCGGGCTCAGCCGGTCGACGACCTCGTTCGTCGTCCTGCAACACCGACGGCTCCGTTCTCTACCAGGCGGCTGCGCGGGTCTTCCTCGTCAGCGCCAACGGTGCGGACACTTCCCTGCTGCACATGGTCGGCGTGCTGTTGCTCCTCTCCCAAGCATGGCCAGCGTCGCCTGCTCCCTCATCGTCGACACGGCCCGCACCGGCGTGAGCCAAACGCGGCACTTGCGAGACATCCACACTCTGGCCGCGCATCAGGCCAGGGCCCTGCGGAAGGAAGCCGCACCGTGAACACCCGTACCCCTGCCCCGGAGATCATCGGCATTCTGGGAGGCATGGGGCCGGCGGCCACCGCCGACTTCTTCGCGAAGCTCGTCTCGACAACGCCCGGCTCCAGCGATCAGGAACATCTCCGAACGGTCATCTGGTCCGACCCCACGATCCCCGACCGAACCGAGGCCCTGCTGGGCGGCGGCCCCGACCCCACCCCCTGGCTTCTCGATGGCAGCCGCATCCTGCGCGAGGCCGGTGCCACCGTCATCGCCATCCCGTGCAACACCGCGCACGCTTTCGTCCCGCGCATCGTGGACCACGTCGGCCTGCCCATCGTCCACATGATCGGCGAAGTCGCCCGGCACCTCACCACGCTGAGCCCTCGCGTTCACACCGCCGGGCTGCTCGCCACAAGCGGCACCGTCCGCGCCGGCCTGTACCAGGAGTGGCTGGACGGCTTCGGGATCCGCCTCGTCCTGCCCGATGCCGTCAGCCAGGACCGCGAGGTCATGACCGCCATCCGCGCGGTCAAAGCAGGCACCCGCGACGACATGACGACCGCGCTCCTGGCCCGCGCCGCACAGCGCCTGACCGAACGAGGCGCGCAGGCGGTCATCGCAGGCTGCACCGAAATCCCCCTCGGTCTCCCCGCCGACGCCGTGGACGTCCCGCTTATCGACCCAGCTCTCGTCCTGGCCCAAGCCCTGGTCCGCCGTGCCATGAGCGAGGACACAGCCAGATAGGGCGCCGATGTACTGTACGCAATATGTCGCTGGACACCCCTGTCTCTCGCCGCCTCCTCAGTGACGAGGTCTTCGACCGCCTGCGCGATTCCATCGTGCGCGGCGAACTCGTTCCCGGCGAGAAGGTCAAGGACGGTGAGCTCGCCGAGCGCCTAGGCCTCAGCCGTACCCCGGTGCGGGAGGCGCTCGCCCGGCTCGCCGACATCGGCCTGGTTGAAGCCAAGCCCGGCGTCTACACCCGCATCACCACCCTCAACCGCCGCGACGTCGAAAAGACCCTTGCCGTCCTGCGCTCCCTCGACCAGCTCGCCGTCGAGACAGCCGTTCCGGACATGACCGAGCAGGACCTGATGCGCATGCGCGAGGCCAACCGCGATTTCGAACGGGCCGTCGCCGCCAACGACATCACTGCCGCACTCGCCGCCGACGATCGCTTCCACGCCGTGCCCATCACGGTCGCGGACAACCCCGTGCTCGGCCGGATCATCGAGCAGCTCCACCCGCAGATCCACCGCATCCTCTACCGCAAGTTCTCCACTCTGCTCGGCGGTCGCAACACGATCGAGCACCACGACCAGCTCATCGACGTCTGCGCCGGTGGCGACGCCCGCGCCGCCGGTGAACTCTCCGGACAGCACTGGTCCGAGCTGGGCGGGCACATCAACGAGCTCTTTGACACCAACCAGTTCGCTGAGGCAGTGACCGGTTAGAACACCAGTCCCCGTCGGAGATCGGGGCGGCGATCGGCCAGGGATGGGGGATCCCAGCCGAGGTCGGGATCTGTCGGCACCGGGCGTACGTGACGCGGGCGCAACGACAGCTTTACTGGACTACCTGGAGGCACCCATGGTCTTCAGCGATCTTGTCCAGGATGGCGAGTGTCGTTACTCATCGAAGTTGCAGTCACTCGCGCTTGTTGTCATGAATGTGACTTGCATTGCTCGATGCAAGTCACAGATGATGATCGCCGCGATCGTGGCCATGACAGCCAGGCTCTAACGCCCTGTCCCGCTCATCGGCACGGTGATCCCCGCTGATCGGCGGTGCGGTCCCGGGCATCCGCCGCCCGGTCCCGTGCGTCGGCATCGTCCTCACGCTCGGTCAGCTTCAGCTCCGACTCGCGGACCAGGCGCACGCGCTCCACGAGGACGCGGTCCCGCGGACGGTGCTGTCGCTCGTCCTGGTCGGCCACCGTTCCTCGTGTCGGTGTCGGTGTCTGCGTCCACTCTGCCCCAGGTGCGCACGGCGCCGCCTACCGTACGGCCCGATCACACCGTCCGCTGCGTCGAGACGACGCCGCCCACGCATCCCCGGCTGCCTTTCCTGAGCGGGAAACAGGTCCCGGCGCCGCCGCCGGCTGAGGTCGCGGGACGCCCGGGCGGCTTGACAGCCGCGGCGACCCAAGGTTACGTGGTTAGGTACATGTGTAGCTAACCAGTTGGGCGGCTAAGCCAACGATGGACGACGACCGACCGATCTTCCTTCAGATCGCCGAGCTGATCGAGAACTCGATCATCGACGGGTCGCTGGTGGAGGAGGCCCAGGTCCCGTCCACCAACGAGCTTGCCGCCTTTCACCGGATCAACCCGGCCACCGCGGCCAAGGGCGTCAACCAGCTCGTGTCGGAGGGAACGCTCTACAAGCGACGCGGCATCGGCATGTTCGTCGCCGGTGGCGCCCGGGCCAGGCTGCGCGAGCGGCGACGGGAACGGTTCACCGAACAGTACGTGGAACCCCTGCTCGCCGAGGCGCGCAAGCTCGGCATCGGCCACGAGGAGCTGATGAAGATGATCGATTCATTCGGTGCGGTTGTCGGGAGGGACCTGGGATGACGGAGGTGGTAACCGCACACGGGGTGACCAAGCGCTTTGGTGACGTCACGGCGCTCGACGACGTGAGCTTCGCGCTGGCCGAGCACACGATCTACGGCCTGCTAGGGCGCAACGGGGCGGGCAAGACCACCCTGATGCAGATCCTCACCGGGCAGGCGTTCGCGTCGTCGGGGAACGTGTCGGTCTTCGACGCGCCACCGGTGGAGAACCCGGCCGTCCTGTCGAAGGTCTGTTTCGTCCGGGAGAGCCAGCGCTACCCCCACGTCTACACCGTGCGCCACGTCTTTCACACCGCACGCCGGCTGTTTGCGAACTGGGACGACACGTTCGCGCACGGCCTCGCCGCGGACTTCCAGCTACCGGCCGGGCGGCTGGTCCGCAGGCTCTCGCGGGGCATGCTGTCGGCCCTCGGCGTGACCGTCGGGCTGGCCGCGCGGGCGCCCCTGACGTTCTTCGACGAGCCGTACCTCGGGCTCGACCCGGCCGCCCGGCAGCTTTTCTACGACCGCCTGCTCGCCGACTACGCCGGGCATCCCCGCACCGTGGTGCTGTCCACCCACCTTATCGACGAGGTGAGCGATCTGATCGAGCGGGTGCTGCTCATCGACCGTGGCCGGCTGCTGCTCGATGAGGACGCCGACGACCTGCGCGGGCGGGCGGTGGCGGCCACCGGTCGGGCGGAGGCCGTGGACGGGTTCGCCGCCGGACGCACCGAGTTGCACCGCGAGCGGTTGAGCGGCCTGGTCCGGTCGACCATCCTCGGTGGGCTCGGACCGCACGCGAAGGCGCTCGCGCAGGCGCTGAACGTCGAGCTGGAGCCGCTGTCGTTGCAGCAACTCGTGGTCCGCCTGACCGTACCGCCGACGACAACGGCGCCGGCGGACCGGGAGGCCGCCCGATGAACCGCATCCGTCAGGTGGCCCGTCTCCAGATGCCGGCCTGGCCGCAGATCCTGGGCTGGACGTGGGGCATGACGGCCGTCGTGTTCGGCATCAACCTGTTGACCTTCATGGCGAACTACGACCCGGGCGACGGCGTGAGGAACACCGGCGGTCTGGTCAGCCTGTGCGGCGTCGCGATCGGGATGGCCACCGTCTCGGTCAACCAGATCTTCCCGTACGCGCTGGGCATGAGCGTGACCCGCCGGGAGTTCTACCTGGCCTGGTCGCTGCTCGCGGTCGTCCAGTCGGTGGTCTACGCGCTGGTGCTCTGCCTGCTGCGCGCCGTGGAACAGGCCACCGGCTACTGGGGGATGGGGATGCGCTTCTTCGGCCTGCCGTTCATGGATGACGCCAACCCGGTGCTGCTCCTGCTCGGGTACGCGGTACCCATGCTGGTCGTGACCCACCTCGGGATCCTGCTCGGCACGTTGTACCTGCGCTGGGGCACCACCGGCGTCCTCGCCAGCCTCACCCTGACGTTCACAGCGCTCGGGCTGGCCGCCGCGCTGATCACGTGGACCCGGCAATGGCACGCGATCGGCCGCTGGTTGCTCGACCAGTCCCCCACGGCGCTGCTCGCCGGCTGGCCGGTCCTGGTGGCCGCCGCGTTCGCGGTCTGCGGGTACAGACTCATCCGCCGTGCCACGGCGTAGGCGCGGCGGGCACTCGGCCGCTCCGGACACCGGACAACGCGAACGCCAACATCCGCCGTGATGGGCCGCCAGATTGTCAGCCCTGTCCGCCCGCGTCCTTGGGAGAGATGCAATGACGAGCAACAACACGCCCCCGCCCGCCGCAGGTCTCGGGATCTGAATATGACAAGTTGATTGAGCGAGAACGCGCTCGGCGCACTTAACCGACCAGCTCAAACACTGCGTGTGACGCTTGTTGGACGAGCAGGTACTGTTGCTTCGCGCGTGCCGACTCAGCGGGCGTCGACGAGTTCACCCAGGCGGGGCAGCCGGTCCCGGAACCTTTTCCGAACTACGGAGATCAACTCGCGGGCTGCGCTGCTTTCGCAGGTCATCGGCGTCCTCCGGGAATGATCGGCATACCTAGAGACACAGGCGCGGACGGCTGCTTGCGGGCTAGCCGGTCGAGGGCGGCGAGCTTGCGGCCAGCGGCGTCGAGACTGATTTGTAGTCCTTGGACTTCGCCGAGCCAGCCGTTGATGCGGGCTTCCTCGATGCGGTCGCGCAGGTTCCGGGTGATCTGTTCGACGCGACGAGCGCCCGGTCCCGATCCGAGCCCAACGCCTCGAAGAAGTTCTTCAACGCTGGTCGGACATTGCTCGCGGCCGGCGTTTGGGCACGGGCGGGTTGTAGCGCAGCCGCCCTTCGGGCCGGAACGGCTGCAGCGGATGGTGGTGCGCGTTCGGCCGTTGCCCGCGGCGGCGTTGCAAAGGCACCGGGTTAACCAGCGGCCCAGCGCCGCGCTCGATCCAGAACTCGTAGAAGGCGCGCAGGACGGCGTTGCTATGCCGGATCGTCCGCGGCTGATACCGGTCGCCCGGATGCAGTTTGCGCGTGATCGGGTTGATCGTCCCCGCTGTGGCGGCCGACGTCGTCCGCGCTGTCCGACGTCGCTTGGTCGCCCGCTGCAGCCAGAGCACCAGGTCGCAAACTTCGACCGAGGTCGCTCGGTCCCACTCGACGCCGACGGCACGCAGCCAGCGCCACCAGCGGAGCAAGTCGTAGGCGTAGCTGCGTACGCTGCCGGGCCGACGTCCCTGGGCGACGAAATCCCGCAGGTAGCGCCGAATCGGCTCGATCGGCTGGCCGTCGTCGTCGAGGACTTCGTACGGCACGACACCGCCGGTCGCCACAACGCGACCCCAGCTCGGGAACTCGATGATGCCGACGTCTCGGTCCGGCTCGTCCGGTATCGCCACGCGAATCCCTCCTCTTGGGTCGCGTGACTTCCTATCGGTGCCTCCCAAATGGCTGTCCACGACACGCGGAGGGCCGGCTCCGTAGTCCGGTCAACATGTCAACGCGGCCCGAGGAAGTTCGCCTCAGCAATGCGGGCCCAAGGAAGCTCGCCTCGGTGACTGCTGTGCCCGGCTCGTCAGGCGAAATCGGCTGCCGTCATGCCGGCCGGATGGCCCAGTGGCCACTGCACTAGCTCGATCCTGTAGCCGTCGGGGTCGGTGAGCCATGACGTCCGGATTCCTGGCCCCGGCTCGGTCGGCGGCTCGGCCGTGATGCCCTTGGCAGCGAGGTCGGCGATCGTGGCGTCGAGATCGTCGGTCTGGACGACTAGGTGGTTGACGGCGCTGACGTCCTTGACCGGTCTTGCGGGGTCGTGCACGAGTTCGAGGCTGACGAACGGATCGTCGGGCAGCTGGAGCATGGTCAGGCTGCCGAAGTCCGTTTCGGGGACACGGCCGAGCTCGGCGTATCCGAGTGCGGTGTAGAAGGCCAGCGAACGTTCCAGGTCTGTGACCCGCAGCCCCAGATGCAGCATGCGCATGCTCGGCAGACTAGTGCCACGCGGACGAGGGGCACCACTCCTCACCGGCGGACCCTGACGGCCGGACGCAGTAGCTGGAATTCTGTGCCGTACGGACGGCGAACGAGGCTCCTTAAAGTCACGACCTCTTCGTGCGAACTTATGGCGACCCTTGATCGTTATATGGTTATCCTGGTTATCGGGCTGTGGAGCCGGGCGCTGTGAATATGAGCGGCCTGGTCGTCTACCGAGGCTTCCACGTCGGTCGTCTTGCGGCGCGCCTTATTCCGCTTCGTTTCAGTCTCTCGAGGCGCCGCTCCAGATACCGACCTGACTTGGCCGGGCATCCCGCTGTGTCTGCGCGGTGCGAGCCCTGCCGAATCGGTCAGCGCGCTGACCAGGCACGTCGGAGGAATCCTGGGAGGGCTCCCACCCGGACCCCGCGACCAGACGGGTGCTGATCCCGGCCAAGCGGCCCCTCCTCTAGGACGTCCACCCATAAGCTTCTGACCTGCTCATTCTTTTGTCCAGCGAGATCTGTACACGTCCTGGACGAAGTTTTCTTGGCAGGGCATGGCGCCCGGTGCCAACGTTGCCGTGCAGCAACCGGCCGGTCGCTCTCTGCCGCTCAGGGCCCCCTTCGCTTCCGCTTGGGCCCTGTGCGTTCACCCCGCACAGTGTTCACCCAAGCAATGGAAGGAATGGCGGTGCGAATGTGCCTGGCCCACACCTTCCTCCTGCGTCTTTCAGCACTGGCCGAAAGACGCATCCAAGCGCAGTCACAGCAGCTCACCAGGAGCGGCACGGGGGACAGGAAGGTGTCTGTCATGAAGGACGGATAGGAGATAGGGACGCTCTTGGCCGTGGTGAGCGTCGCAACAATCGCGGGACGGCATCTCTTTCACGATCAACTGATTGACACGCTTTCGCCTGGCCGGGGTGGGACCCGGCCGGGTGGTGACCATCGAAACGTGAGCTCCCAAGGGGAAGGGGCACTTCGTGATAAGGCTCAACCGGATCTTCACCGCGACGACAGCCGTGGTGGCACTCGGCGGGGCGGTGCTCATCACCGCAATGCCCGCCTCGGCGGCAAGCCGCAATGGCAAGTGTGAGAGCGGCGAGTTCTGCTACTACTTCAACAGCGGCACCAAGGGATCGCTGTCGGACTTCACCGGCTCAGTCGCCGACTACGGCGCCAAGCAGCCCAAGTGCTTCGACTTCAAGAGCGCGGGCACCGGCAAGGGCAA
Organism: Actinomadura sp. 6N118; assembly: GCF_044326415.1. Taxonomy (NCBI): domain Bacteria; kingdom Bacillati; phylum Actinomycetota; class Actinomycetes; order Streptosporangiales; family Thermomonosporaceae; genus Actinomadura; species Actinomadura sp. 6N118. The sequence continues at coordinate 12,471 of NZ_JBIRAZ010000045.1, forward strand.
GTGCGTGAAGAACAACGCCGCCTCGGTCTGGAACCGCAGCAAGAAGACCATCCGGGTCTACTTCAACAGCAACTACGGCGGCAGGTACCAGGACTTCAAGGCGGGCGCCAAGGGCAACCTGAACTCCGGCCTGAAGAACCAGAACGCCTCCCACCAGTTCTCGCCGTCATCGCGCACGAACATGACGCGCGGGCTGTACAGGCCCCAGACCGGCCGGATCACCGCCGGCTTCGACGGCTACCGGAACACCCCCGGCCGGCACGAAGGCATCGACTTCGCCCGCGGCGTCGGCGCGGATGTCCGCTCCCTGACATCCGGCAAGATCATCTACCTCGCGCGCGGGGCCACCGGCAGTAGTGGACTCTCCACGATCTCCATCTACAACGCCTCGTTGAAGAGGACGGTGATCTACCTGCACTCCGCGCCCCGCGCCTCCCTGCGCGTCGGCCAGACGATCAGCAAGGGCCAGATCATCGCCGACGAGTCGTGGCGCGGCGTGTCGTCCAAGGCAGGCGCGCACACCCACGTCGAGATGCGCCGCGGACGCCAGTTGCGTGCGGCCAAGAGCGTCAACGACTGGAAGCTCGAGAACCCGAACCCCACCCCGTTCTGGAACTCCCAGGGCTACAACGTCCGATAGAGCACCGGGCCTCTAACGGAAGAAAAGGACGACTGTGTCAACACGACTGATCTCGCGGTTCGCTGCGGCGACCACCGCGATGGCGCTCGGCGGGGCGTTCCTCGTCAGCGCATCGGCGCCCGCCTCGGCGGCGGCCCGCAACGGCAAGTGCGAGGTAGGCGAGTTCTGCCTCTACTACAACAGCGGTAACAAGGGCTCGGTCTCGGACTTCACCGGCTCGATCGCTGACTACAAGGCCAGGCAGCCCTCGTGCTATGAGTTCAAGGGCGCGGGCGCCGGCAAGGGCAAGTGCGTCAAGAACCACGCCGCCTCGGTCTGGAACCGCACCAAGAAGACCGTCCGGGTCTACTACAACAGCAATTACGGCGGCAGGTCCCAGGCCTTCAGGGCAGGCGCCAGGGGCAACCTGAACGCCGGCCTGAAGAACCAGAACGCCTCGCACAGGATCGGTTCCCCGCCGCCGAACAAGTGCAAGACCGATGGCACGAACACCAAGCTGCCCAGCTCGATCCTCGTGTACCGGGTGGGCCTCAAGCGCGTGGACCGGGTGCCGTTCAAGACCTACGTCAAGAACGTCCTGCCCAACGAGTGGATCACGAGCTGGCCGAGGGAGTCCCTGCGTGCCGGGGCGATGGCCGTCAAGAGCTACGCCTGGTGGTGGGCGCTCCACTCGACGCGCAAGACGTCCGCGGGCCAGTGCTTCGACGTCTACGACAACACGAACAGCCAGGTCTACAGGCCCGGCTCCGCGAAGGCCGTGACCAACGCCGCGGTGGACGCGACGTGGGGCAAGCGGATCAACCGCAACGGGAAGATCTTCATGGCCCAGTACTGCGCGACGAATACCGCGTGCGGCGCGTGGCGCACCGGGGACTGGATGTCGCAGTACGGCTCTCGCGACAAGGCGAGGGCGGGCTGGGGCTACGCCAGGATCCTCAGGGCCTACTACAGGAACATCACCATCAGGCCCTGACCCTCGGAGACCGATCAGGCCCTGACCCACGGGGACCCCAGGGGATCATCAGGCCCTGACCATCGGAGATAGTCCGACCCTAGTTCCCCGCCGTGCGACCCACGGCGGGGAACTAGTGCGTTCTGCTGGCGCGCACTCGCCGAGGCGATTCCGAACGTCGTGCTGAAGCCCATCGTCTGCGACCATTTCGCCGCCGATCAGCCTCGGACACTGCAGGACGTGCTCTTCGCGTACCTGGCCGCTGCACATGTGGAAGACGGACATGGGTTCCCCAGCCCGACGGATGCCCGTACTCTGCGTTTATCAGCGCCAAGTCGCGAAAACGCGGCATGTAGTTCGCCGGAGGTCGCTGTGCAGCCCAGTGACACGCTCCGTCCAGAGATCGCCCGCTCCTGGTGGCGCTCCGAGATGAGCGGGCTCAGCCCCGGGGCTCCGAACCTGCGCGTCGAGCCGGACGCGGTGGACCGGCGCAGCCGCCTGGCGGCGGCTGCCGAGCCGGTGCTCGCCGAACTCGCCGAGCAGCTCGGCGACGGGGGCTTCTGCGTACTGTTCACCGACCGCGAGTCGCGGATCGTGGACATGCCCATCGGTGCCGGGCGGTTGCGCGACCAGCTGGAAGGGCTCGGAGTGGTGGCGGGCGGGGTCTTCCTGGAGGAGACCACAGGGACGAACTCGATCGCCACGGCACACGAACTGCGCCGTGGTGTCGCGGTACACGGCGAGGAGCACTACCTGGAGCCGTTCAAACGGTTCAGCTGCTACGGGCATCCGATCACCCACCCGGTGACCCGCCGTCTGGTGGGAGTTCTCGATATCACCTGTGACACCGGGAACGACTCTCCCCTGCTCGCCCCGCTCATCGCACGCGCGGCCCGCGATATCGAGGAACGGCTGTTGCAGTCCACGCGTCGCGCCGAACAGCGGATGCTGGCGGCCTTCCAGACGGCGGCGGCAGGCCGCAACCGGCCGGTGCTCGTGCTCGGCGAGGGCGTGGTGCTGGCGAATACCTCCGCCGTGGAGCTCCTTGACCCCGTGGACCACATCCGGCTGCGTGAACTCGCGGTCGGCATTGTCCGTCGGGGCGTCGGCGAGAGTCCGCAGCCGCATACGGTCCGTTCGGTCGAGCTTGCCTCCGGTCGAGAAGTCTCCGTCCGCTTCCAGGCGGTCGCGCCCGGGGCGGAGGGCGTGCTGTTCGAGTTCGACAAGCCGGTTGGGCCGAGCGCGACGGCCCGGATCGCCGGCTCGGCCCGGATCGCTGGTTCGGCCCGGATCGCTGGCTTCGCCAGGCGTCCCGCCGTACGGACCACGGACCTCGTGCCGGGCACGCCGGTGTACGTCGGCGGGGAACCCGGAACAGGACGCACCAGGACGGCACGGTCACTGGTGGATGTGGACCGTACACGTATCGTCATCTTGGAAGCGTCAGAAGCCGTCGTACGTGGCGAGGCTGCCTGGCCCGCCGACCTGGAGAGGGCGACGGACGCCGACCTGGAGAGGACAGCGGACGACCGAGAAAAGACGACGGCCGACCGGGAAAGGACGGCGGACGACCGCCCGATCTTGCTGATCGTCGAGGACGTACAGCTGCTGCCTGACGCCTGGGCCGTCCGCCTGCGCCGGCTCATGGAACGACCTGGCCCGTGGATCGCCCTGACCGGTGCTCCCCTCGCCGAACTCACCGGTCAGAGGGCCGCACTGGCCGCCGCCTGCCCGGCGCACATCGATCTGCCGACGCTGCGGGAGCGTACGGAGGAGCTGCCGGAACTCGTCCGGGCGATGCTCGACGGTCTGGGAATCGGCGACCGGCTGCGTTTCACTCCAGCCGCGCTGGCGGCCCTCGCAGGCCACCCGTGGCCCGGCAACCTGAGCGAACTGCACGCGGTCGTCCGGACGGTCGCCGAACACCGCGCGGTGGGCGACATCACCCCTTGGGACCTGCCGGAGGGGTACCGGGTCAGCCCGCGTCGGCGCAGCATGACGCCACTGGAGCGCGCCGAACACGACGCGATCGCCGCCGCGCTGCGCGAGTGCGGCGGCAACAAGCTGCATGCCGCGAAGCGGCTGGGGATCAGCCGCACCACCCTCTACAACCGCATGCGCACCCTGCAGATCACTACCTGAGCCGCCCCAGCGGCAGCTGCCTGAGCCGACGCAGAGGCGGCAGGCTGGGCCGAGGCAGGGGCGGCCGCCTGAGCCAACGCAGGGGCGGCCGCCTGAGCCAACGCAGAGGCGGCCGCCTGAGCCAACGCAGAGGCGGCCGCCTGAGCCGACGCAGAGGCGGCAGGCTGGACCGACGCAGGGGCGGCCGGCTGGGCTGATCACGACGAGTGGACACGGGCCCTGTTCGAAGTGTCCACGAATTGAACAGTTGTGAGGGGACGCGCGAGCTTACTTTTCCGGTGAGTGAACAACGGCAAGGAGCCGCAACATGCAGATCACCGCCGCGCTGACCGAGACCACGGCCGCCCCCTTCACCCTCGAACCCCTCGACCTGGACGACCCCCGCCCCGGCGAGGTCGTCGTCAAGATGGTGAGCTCCGGGGTGTGCCACACGGACCTGATCGTTCGCGACCAGTGGTACCCGGTCCCCCTGCCCGCCGTACTCGGCCACGAGGGCGCCGGCGTCGTGGAGGCCGTCGGCGACGGAGTGACCTCGGTGGCTCCTGGCGACCACGTCGTCCTCACGTTCCAGTCCTGTGGGAGCTGCCGCACGTGTCTGCAGGGCCGCCCCGCCTACTGCGACCAGTTCTTCGCATGCAACTTCGCCGGCTCCCGGCTCGACGGCAGCACGCCGCTGCATCGCGAGTCGGGCGACGACGTGCACGGCGTGTTCTTCGGCCAGTCCTCCTTCGCGACCTACGCTCTCGCCTCCGAGCGGAACGTGGTCAAGGTCGACCCGGCCGCGCCTCTGGAACTGCTCGGCCCGCTCGGCTGCGGCATCCAGACCGGCGCGGGCGCCGTCCTCAACTCGCTCAAGGTTCCGGCGGGCAGCAGCATCGCCATCTTCGGCGCCGGCTCGGTCGGCCTGAGCGCCGTCATGGGCGCCGTCATCGCGGGCTGCACCACCATCATTGCCGTCGACCTCAACGACCAGCGCCTGGAGCTCGCCAAGGAGGTCGGTGCCACCCACGTCATCAACGGCGCGGCGGGCGACACGGTGGCCTCGCTCCAAGACCTCACCGGCGGCCTCGGCCTCGACTTCACGGTGGAGACCACAGCGGTCCCGGCCGTGCTGCGACAGGCGGCGGACGCCCTCAACCAGGGCGGCACCTGCGGACTGATCGGCGCCGCCGCGCTCGGCACCGAGGTCTCCCTCGACATGTCCTCGCTCCTCTTCGGCCGCAGCGTGCGCGGCATCGTCGAGGGCGACAGCGTGCCGCAGCTGTTCATCCCCATGCTCGTCGACCTGTACCAGCAGGGCCGCTTCCCCTTCGACAAGCTGATCAAGACGTACGCCTTCGAGGACATCAACCAGGCCGTCGAGGACTCCGAGAAGGGCACCACGCTCAAGCCTGTCCTCACCTTCGGCTGAACGGGCGAACAGCGATGTTCCTCTCGTACGAGGGTGCCGACCTGGCGTATGAGGAGCACGGGTCCGGCGAGCCGCTACTGCTGATCCACGGCAGCGGTGCACAGGCCGCCACCTGGGGCCGGACCACCGGCGACCTGGCAGCGGCCGGGCACCGGGTCATCGCCTACGACCGCCGTGGCTACGGCGCCTCCGCGCATCCTCCTGTGCGCGACCACCGGCGTCACGTCGCAGACGCGGTGGCGATGCTGGAGCACGTCGCCATGGCGCCGGCCACGGTGCTGGGCTGGAGCTCGGGCGGCAACATCGCCCTCGCGCTCGGCACCACCCGCCCTGATCTGGTGCGCCGTCTGATCGTGGTGGAACCGCCGTACCACGGCCTGCGCCGGCCCAGGGCCGATCAACTGCGCATGGTGGCCCGCGCCAAGTGGGCTCAGCTGCGCCGCCGCCCGCAGCAAGGAGCCGAGTACTTCTTCCGCTGGGCGGCCGAGGAGTCGTACGACAAAGCGCCCCAGGAGGAACGCGACCGGCTGCTCGACCATGCCCGCAACATCCTGGCGGAGCTCGATCCGCACCCCTACGGCGTGATGTTCGAACACCTGCCGATGCGTCGGATCCGCGCGATCCGCGTGCCGATCACCTTCCTGATCGGCGAGGACAGTCACCCCTTCTTCCACACCCTGCACCGGCGGTTGGTACGTGCCGTGCCCGCGATCCGCAGCGAGGTGATCCCCGGAGCCGGCCACCTCGTGCATGTCGACGCGCCGGACGCCTTCGCCGCTTCCGTGTGCCGTGCCACCACCCACCCGAGCCCTCTTGGAGCAGACCAATGAACCTGCGCTACGACACCTTCTACATCGGTGGTGAATGGGTCCGCCCCGCCACGAGCCAGACCATCAACCCCGTCAACGCCAGCACGGAGGAGCCCATCGGGCAGGTGCCCGAGGGCACCGAGTCCGACATCGACCGCGCGGTCGCCGCCGCCCGCGCCGCCTTCGACGACCCGACCGGCTGGGCGAGCTGGGAACCCGCGCGGCGGGCCGAGGTGATGGAACGCCTAGCCGACGCCATCGACAAGCGGGCCGACGGCTTCGTCGAACGGGTCAGCGCCCAGAACGGCATGCCCGTCGCCGTCGCACGTCAGCTGGAGACCGGGTACCCGAGCGCCGTGCTGCGCTACTACGTGGCGCAGGCCCGCGGGCTGGCGGTGACGGAGACGCGGGACGGGCTGTTCGGCGGCTCGATCGAGGTCCGCAAGACACCAATCGGCGTAGTCGCGGCGATCGTGCCGTGGAACTTCCCCCAGGCCCTGACCATGTTCAAGATCGCGCCCGCGATGGCGACCGGCTGCACCCTGGTGATCAAGCCGTCCCCCGAGACCGTGCTGGACTCCTACCTGCTGGCCGAGGCCATCGAGGAGGCCGGAGTCCCGGCCGGCGTGATCAACATCGTTCCAGCAGGCCGCGAGGTCGGCGCCTACCTGGTCTCCCACCCGGCGGTCGACAAGGTCGCCTTCACCGGCTCCACGGCCGCAGGCCGGGCCATCGGCGAGACCTGCGGCCGGCTGCTGCGCCCGGTCACCCTAGAACTGGGCGGCAAGTCGGCGGCGATCGTCCTCGACGACGCAGACCTGGACCTGTCGAAGATCGGCGAGGGCCTGTTCACCTCCACCCTCCTCAACAACGGCCAGACCTGCTTCCTCGGCACCCGCGTCCTCGCCCCGCGCAGCCGGTACACCGAGGTCGTCGACGCCTTCACCGCGTTCGCCGGCTCCCTGACCGTAGGGGACGCGAGCGACCCCGCGACGCAGATCGGCCCCATGGCCACCGCCCGCCAGCGCGACCGCGTGGAGTCGTACCTCGCGAAGGGACGCGCCGAGGGCGCCCGCCTCACCACCGGCGGGAGCCGCCCCAAGGGCCTGGACCGTGGCTGGTTCGTGGAGCCGACGGTCTTCGCCGACGTCGACAACTCCTCCGTCATCGCCCAGGAGGAGATCTTCGGCCCGGTCCTGTCCCTCATCCCGTACGACGACGTCGACCACGCCGTCCACCTCGCCAACGATTCCGACTTCGGCCTCGGCGGCACGGTATGGACATCCGACCCGGAACGCGGCGCAGCCGTCGCCCACCGCGTCCGCACCGGCACCATCGGCGTCAACCGATACATCCCCGACCCGGCCGCCCCCTTCGGCGGCGTCAAGGCAAGCGGCCTAGGCCGCGAGCTGGGCCCAGAGGGCCTAGCCGGCTACCAGCAAACTCAGACCGTCTACCTGTAACCCGCCAGCCCCGTCACCCTGGCACCGAGGCGCGAACCGCCGCAGTGCCAGTGTGATCCCAAGCCGCATAGGGCCTGGCTGAGCAAACCGCCTCCGCGGCCAACGATCTCCAGAAACCCCGTCAGGGGCCTGATCCACTCCCTTGATCAGGCCCTGACCGGGTAATGCCCGGTCAGGGTGGCGGGACTCGAACCCAGCATGCACACCGCCTCTTACGTGCGGAGATCAGCGAAACAGCACGTGAAAGCGAGGCCGATCAAGACTGTCCCGGACGCAACCCTGTGCCGCAGGGGTTGGACGTGGTCCAGCCCCGGCCAGATGTAGAGCCGATCAGCGTCGAAAGGGTTCCTCACACCCCTGTTTCAGTCAGGTCGGCGAGCGATCTTGCTTGGGCCTCCCAGGCCGTGTGGCGGGAGCGGGCCTCGGTCAGGAGGAGCCTGCGAAGCTGCTCGCGGGTCTGGCCGCGGGTTTTGATGGCGTGGCAGTTGGGGCACAGCGCGATCATCTGAATGGGGTGGTCGCGGCCCCAGTTCGCGCGGTCCTCGACATGGTCGACTTCCAGGATGGGCTCGCCGCGGTCAGTGACGTCGTCTGGCTGGCCGGCGCACACGGGGTTCTCGCAGCGGCCCCGACTGCGCAGTAGCACAGCCCTGACCGCAGTCGTGGAACGTACGGGCCGCTCGCTAGTCGTACGGCTGGTGCGGTCATGATCGCCACGTGCTTCGGCGGCTTCGACACTGCGGCAAAGGCGCTGGTAGGCCTTGAGGTCACTGTCGTTCTGTCGCGTGGGAGGGCTTGCCTGCGCAGGCTGAAGGCCTACCTCGCTGAGCAGCGCTTGGAGGATCGCGCCGTCGAAGAATCGATGGCCGAGTTCTGCGATGGCTTCGCCCCGTGCCTCCTCGGAGGAGGCTGCCAGCTCATACGCCCAGGGCAACAGACCGCTGTGCGGGTTGTGCTCCTCCATCCATCCGAGGGGTTCGCCGTGCGCTGCTGGGATAGCCCCGGTGTGACCACGCAGTTCCCACAGGTCGGTGTTGGCCAGGGCGAGGATCGGGAACTCTGGCCGGGGCCTTGAACGCGGCTGGCCGTACTCGCGCAGGAGCCCGCGCAGTTCGGTGTGAGCCGCGTTCCAGGAAACAAGGCGTGGGGCATGGTGAGCGGCGCGTCCCAGTGCCCACAGCAGGGTGATCGGCTGATGCCTGGCCGGTCCGTCAGCGGTGCTGGCGACGCGCAACCCCTGCAACTGCGCCATGAACCGTGGAAAGGGCGGAAGGATCTCGTCGGTGATCACTTCGAATCCCAGCCGGGTAAGGAGTCGTCCGACGGTCTGTTGTCCGCCGGAGAACTCCCCGGCGCTCAGCGGCCGACCCGCGACGGAACGGTAGGCAACGCCCACGATGGCCTTGGAGTCGTAAAAGCCGCCGTCGTAGTGCAGCAAGTACCGACGCGCAGGGTCGAAGCCGTACTCATCGAGGAAGCGGTCCCGCCCCAAGCGATCGCACTCGGCAATCGCATCCAGCACGGCCTCACGCGTGATGGGCGAGAGATCCATGAACGGATGGTATGCCCGAGTAGTGCCAATTCGCCTCAGCCTGAACGGTTATGGCCCAGACCCACGTCCCCCACTGCGGGGGGAGAGCGGTCTCCTCGTCGAGGGCACGGACGCGATTCCAGCCCAGAACCTCGATGGCCTGGCGAAGCAGCTTGCGGGCCGCGTTGTCGGTGACGTAGCCGCGCAGGAACGAGCGGGTCGCGGCCCCGACGCGGTCCCACGATTCTCCGGCGGCCGTGACCGCTCCGATCGCTGTCTGCATGATCGTCATCTGGGTGACGCGGAAGACCTCGGCGAAGAATGCACCGAAGGTACTCTGACTAAGTACCCGCACCAGCCCGACCGGAGGCGCCAGGAGCCATGCCTGCACTGACTCTCCCATTGCCGTCCGGCGACACCTGGACTCGGGCAGACTATGAGGCGCTGCCCGAAGACCTCCCGGTACGCGTGAGCCTCATCCACGGAGAACTTGTCGTGAACCCACGGCCCCGTCCGATTCACCAGCGCATCGCGCGGCGTCTGGCCACCCGAATCGAAGAGGCAGCCCCCGACGCCTGGCAGGTCGACACCGACGTGGACGTCCTCCTGGACGATGACGAAGTGGAGCCGGTCGAGATCGCCCCCGACATCGTCGTGTACTCCACCGACCACGACGCCTACGAACGTCCCATCCCCGCCGATCTGGTCACCCTCGTCGTCGAAGTCGTCTCACCGTCTACCAAGCGCAAGGACCGGCGGGTGCAGCCGGCCCTATACGCGGAGGCTGGGATCCGGCACTGCTGGCGAGTGGAGACCGATCAGACCGCTCCGGCGTTCGCGATCTATACCTACGAACTTGACGATGCGACCGGCGGATACGTGGCGACTGGAGTGCACCACGATCGGATCATCGCAACTCAGCCGTTCGCCCTCGACATCGAACTCAAGGCCGTCCGCGAGCGCTGATATCACCCAACAGGTCGCAGGCTGACACCCTCGCGGCCCGCGACTCCCAGGCCACGGGCCTCCTGCTTCCACATTGCTCTGGCGGGCTGTCGGATGTCTGCTCTACGGTTGGAAGATCGCCTTTCGGACTAGGACACCCCTGATCCTCCCGGACTCGTTGCGGCGCCACATCTACCCGCGGTGGGACGGGAGCCTGAAGCCCAAGGTCAACCGGTCCGCCAGCAAGACCGTGCGCGAACGCGTCCGCGCACGGGACGCCGCGCAGCCACTCCGAGTGGGCGGCGGCACCATTTCGCCTAGCGACGAGTGATCACTTTCGGTGAGAGAAAGCTCCCCTGTTCCCATGCGTCCTTGACGTCTTCGAGATGCTGACGGCAGCAGTAGCGCAGCGTGATGTGCTTCTTCGTCGCGCGCGGTCATGCCGATGACAGGGCATTCGCTTCTTCAAGGTCATGTAGGCGTTGGGCGGCACACTCGGCCGTGAGGACAGCTGTGCAGGGGGCCATCATGTCGGGTATGGACTGCGAGGTTGAACGTCCTGGAGCCATGCGGGACGCATCCCCCAAGAGTCCGTCGGCGTGCTGCCCCATTCGCAGGCCGGTCCGAGGTGATCGATCTCTAGAGTCGAGTTATCAGAATCAGCCGCGTACAGTTCCAGATCTTCGGCGTAGCGGACGAGCAGCTGCGTCCAGGACGGAGCCAGCACGTCCCATGAGGCGCATTCGACGTCAACCCGAACCACTTGTCCGGGCGTTCCCCCTGGGGCCGGATCAAAGTCGAGCAGCCACTGCACGTCGCCATTCATGTCGCCCACGACCACTGCGCCCGGCGAACCGATGATCGGCCGTACCGGCCCGTTCAGCCAGAGCATCTTCGTATCGACCAGGTATGCCCAGACCTGAGGATCGTCCCAGTCCGGCTCCAGATGATAGTTGTCGCGCCACATCCGGGTCATCTCGATGATCTCGTTGGTGTCGCAGAGGTAAGTCAGCGGTACCGGGCTGGGCTCAGGGGGCGGCAGTGTCGGGCCGGGGTCGGTTCCGTTGTGAATGCGGAGACTAACGCGGAAATCCTGCGGCAGTGGTATAGCCAAGGCGGCCTCCACTGCATCGATTGCCTGTACCTTGGCCTGCGCATTGAGCTGCCGTAGGGAAGCCGGCAGGACGCGACTCAGGCCAGCCTCGATCCGCGCCCACGCCTCGGCAACGCGCTTGTCGACGTCGGCTCCAGTGTCAGTCACGACGCAGACTCTAGACATCGCCACCGCAGGCGACTACCTCATCTGCCGCCGATCGTGCTTGCGGGGGTCGTACGGCAGGGGGCGTGGCTTCGCGGTGTCAATTCCTGCTCAAGAGGCCTCGACGGCCGCCTTGATGCGCTGGAGGAAGGCGTCGGCCTCCTTGCGTGCCGAGCTTAGGGCCAAGCCTGCGATGAGCCTGCCGACGCCGTGGCCTTCGAGGATGTTGAAGACGCGCAGGCGGGTTTTGTCGTCTGGGGTGGAGGTGAGGTCGTAGCCGCCCTCGCGGGCCGTCACGAGGTTCTTGGAGATCTCGACCCAGCGGATTTTGGTGGGCGCCTCGAACTGACCGGTCATGGCTTCTCCTGTGATCGTTCACCCCCCTGCTCGCCAGACGTAGCATCATCCCAGATCATCAGCAGCCTGGATGTTCGGCAGCGGTTTGCGCCGGTGGTGCCTCGGCGTGCCGGAGGCCGCAGGGCTCTGTAGCCTGCTGCGGACGGACCGGCCGACGGGCCGCACCGGCGACTGGGAGAGTTGCTTGGACGAGCTGTCGTACATCGTGGTCTTCGGGGCGTGCCTCGTCTTGGCCGGGATCGTCCTGCTGGCCAGGTCCTGGCTGTTCCGTGCCCGCGCGGTGCGCGTCTCCGGGCGGATCACCAAGCTCGATGTCTTCCATGGGGACGACGGGAACAGCACCCGGGACGCGACCGTCGAGTTCATCACCGAGGACGGGCGCGAGATCACGACCAAGGGCGGCGACATCGTGTCGCAGCCCAGGCTTCGTCAGGGGAGCCCGGTCACAGTCCTGTACGACCCCAACAAGCCCACCCTGGCCTACATCGAAGGCACGTCGATGCGGGGCGGTTGGGTCGGCCGAGTCCTCATCGGCTTCGGCCTTCTCATCATGCTCGGCATCATCCTGGCCCTGCTACTCGGCCCCGAAGGCACGATCTGACCCGTACGCCCTCCGCAACCAGGCCGCCAACGGCCCGAGCAGCGGGCCACGCCTCCGTCTCGAAAGCCGTTACCAGCCGATACCAGCCGGATCATCCGCGGCAACCTCGCCGCCCTGGTACTCGCGCCCTGTACGCGCTCTACACCTCCCTCTAAGAGGCGATACAGATATGGAACAGTGGTTCTATATCTGTCCAGGCGTGCCCGTCTTCGCGCTCGGTGTGTTCCTGTTGCTCCGGGCGTGCTGGTTCACCAAACGCGCGGTCCGGGTGCCGGGCAAGGTCATGACCTTCAAGGGTGCGCGGACGCACGAGTCCGACTCGCGCCGGGTCGAGTTCGAGTTCCAGACCCTCGAGGGGAGGCCGGTGACCGCCGAGGCGCACCTGGGTCAAGCCGGCCGGACGGACGTCGGGGTAGGTGATGACATCACCGTGATGTACGACCCCAACAAGCCCACCCGCGCCCGGATCGACAAGAAGGGGCTGCGCGGCTACCAGATCGCCTGGATGACCGTCGGCCTCGGATCGTTCTGGCTGCTCGCCGGCATCTTCGGCCTGATGTTGGGCTAGGACGTTCCCCCACAGGCCCGGACGGCAGCCATGGTTCCGATAAGCGCCCTCCACCGCCGCCGGTACTGGAAAGCAACGTCGTGCCGTGTCTCGGCAAGGCTGTCGGACCGAACCGAACCACAACGGAGAGTGCCATCGCAACTGCCCGTACGTGGGGAATCTGAACTGGCCGCTGTCAGCTAACGCGCCTGACGGCTTTAGATCAACCGCTGTGGCCCGTTCCGGCAGCACGACACCGATCCCGACATGTCGTCGGCCAAGCGTGCTCATTCAGCTTGCGAAGACGTCAAACGGGACATCCGCTCATGCCGCGACTGTGCTCTTGATGGCGATCTTGAGTATCCGTCCGGAGTGGTATCAACGGGTGGGTGGTCGGCCACATGGGGACGGGCAGCATGAAGGGTTCTCGTGCTGATAGCGGCGGTAGGTAAGCCGGGGCACCATGGGTAGGTTGGCTATGCCGACGAGTACGAGTACGAGCACCGTTTGTTGGTGGGTTCGGGCACCGGTTGGTGATCGTTGGGTCCAAGTGTCGCTGAGTTTGGGCACCACCCCGGGCAGGGCCTGCGGGCCTCGGCGCCGACGTGCCGTTGCCCGTCCAGCGATCTGTCAGCTGGCCCGCGCCGCGCCTAGTGTCCAGCCAGCTCTGCCACGACTGGAGCGAGCGTGTCGGCGAAGTCGGCGCCGACGACGAAGTAGGAGAAGCCGATCTCCTCCCGTCGCCGGTGGATCTCCTCGGCGGCGGCCGTGGGGTCATCCGGAAGCACCGCCAGTGAGTCCGCCGCGTGAAGTGCGGCAGGGTCGGTGTCGGGGGATGCCATGAACGGTGCGACAGCGTCGCCGATCACCGCCACGTGCTGCGCGAGTTCGAGGTCTCGGACGGCGCGGAAGTCGCGTACCACCTTGGTGATTTCGTCCCGGTCGTCTCCCGGCATCAGTGCGAAGGCGACCGTGTCCGCCAGGCCGGCCGCCAGTGCCTGGGCCCTTGGCCCGCGCACGGCCATCACCACCGGCGTGTGCACGTCGGGGCCGTCGAGATCTCGCAGCGCCGTGACGGTCTCACGCACCTGGGTCAGCCGCTCACTCGGTGGTGCGACGGGCAGTCCCAGTTCGCGGAGTTCGTCTTCGATGCCGGGCCTGCCGGTGCCGATGCCCATCTCGAAGCGACCGTCGGTGAGCACCGACAGCGAGTGCGCTTCCCACGCGGTGCTCCAAGCCGGCCGCAGCGGGGAGGCGTACACCCACGTGCCCACCCGCAGGTCGGTAAGGGTGGCCGCGACGGCCAGCGTGGGGGCAGGCGCCGGCTGCCATTGCGGGACGTCGGGCATCAGCAGCGTGGAGTAGCCACTGTCGGCGATACGGCGCACCCGGTCTCGCCACGTCGGCAGGTCAGTTGTGAGCGGGGCAACGACCCCGAATCGGAAGGGTCTGGTTCCACCAGTTGCCGTCGAATCGGTCATCGTTCCTGTCCTCATCAGTTCTAGGGATGGGCTTGCGGTCCTGCTCTGTCACACGCTTCGGTCAGTTGCCTACTGCTGGGGTCCGGCTGGGCGATAGACCGTTCCCCGCCTCAATCCATCGACAGTGACCTGCGTCATGGCCGTCAGCTTCATGATCGCGGACCCCTTGCCTTGGCGCCGCCCGTGTGGACGGCCTCACCCCTGCTACGAACAGCACCGCCCCGATCCGACACCGTCTCCCGGATTTCTTTAAAGAACTTTCCGGGACACCGAGCGTCAGCGACCCGACAGCACGACAGTTTCGCGGCGACTGCGGCTCACTCCCTCAAGTGCGCTCCGCGGCTACGACCGGATCAACCCGTTCCCGATCGACTGGACAGGCTGACCTTGAATGAGACAGGCGCCCCGTCTCCCTCAGCATGAGCGCGGCGGGGCGCCAGTGCATCGCGTAGCGAGCGGCTGCGCTGCCGCATGGCGCTTCGCCTACGATTCGTGCGTGCGCATCCTGGTGCTCTGGGACATAGACCACACGCTGATCAGCATCGGCGGACTCAGCGGCGAGATCTACGCGGAGGTGTTCCATCAAGTCACCGGCCGCCCGTTGGACAAGCTCGCGGACATGACCGGCCGCACCGACCGCGCGATCACCGCCGAGACTCTGCGACTTCACGGCATCGCCCCCACGGACGAGATCATGCGGACCTTCGCCGAAACGCTGGCCGAGGCGTTCTCGGCGCGGCAGAGCGACATCAGGACGCGCGGGCGAATCCTGCCGGGAGCGCGGGACGCCATGGAGACGCTCGCCCGCCGGGCCGACGTGATTCAGTCGGTGCTGACCGGCAACATGAACCCGATCGCGGTGTGCAAGCTGGTTGCGTTCGGGCTGGACGACTTTGTTGACTTCGAGGTCGGCGCGTACGGCCTGGACGACGTTGAGCGGCCGCCCCTGGTGAAGCTCGCCCAAACACGCGCGAGGCGCAAGTACGGCGAGACGTTCAACGCCTCCACCACGGTCCTGATCGGTGACACCCCGAACGACGTAGCCGCCGGACACCAAGGAGGCGCCCGTATCGTCGCGGTGGCCTCCGGAGCCAGCAACGCAACGGACTTGCGGGCCGTCGGCGCGGAGCTGGTCCTCGAATCCCTGACCGATACCGACGCCGTTGTCCGGGCGGTGCTCGACGTCAGCCGGTCGTGACCCGATCCACCAACGCCCGCACCTCCGGCACGTCATAGGGCTGCATCCGTGCCACCAGTTCGGCGAACCGCTCGTCGATGCGCGCCGACCCGATCCGCGTCGCAAGGTCGTACGCTTCGGCCGCTACGCGGGCCGCCTGCTCCGGCTCGTCCTGGAGGAGATGAGCGGTCGCAAGCCGCGTCTTGTAGTGGGCGAGGTCGCGGGCATGGTCCGGTGAAGTGGCCTCAGCGAGGGCAACCGCGTCCGTGAGCGCATCGACGGCCTCAACTGGGGGCAGCAACTCCTTTAGCGATAGATCCAGCAGGCACGCGCCGCGCTGCGCTGCAATCTCGACTTCGCTGACGTAGGCGGTCCATTGAGGCTCGTCGTGGGTCTCATCACAGGCGTAGATGGTGGCAGCGAGGTCGAGATGTTCGCGGGATGCGTCGACGGCTCCAAGCCGGGCGTACGCCCGCGCCGCGCGGTTGTGCAGAGTGGCAGAGGTGCGGGGAGTCGCCTCGGCGCGGGCGAGGCTGAGGGCGGCATCGGCCAGGGCGCGCGCCCGCTGGGGCCGGTCGCGATAGAAGGCGTGCAGGCTCATGTAACCCATGGCGTGCGCGGCCAAGCCCAAGTCATCGATCTCGTGTGCGGCGTACACCGTCGCGGACAGGTAACGGGAGGCGTCCCCGTGCCTTGTGGCGTCGATCGACAGCCATCCAGCCATCTGGGTCAGCCCGGCCACCGCCGTCAGGAGCCGGTGCTCGGTCTGGAGTTTGAGTGACGCATCGTTGAACAGCCGGAAGGCCGCGAGAACCTGTCCCTCGATCACGTGGCACAGCTCGTTTCCGCCGAACTCGTCGTCGAGTCGGTACAGCCTGCCGAGCAGCGCTTCAACCCCCTTGACCGTCAGCGGGCGGGGAGACTCAACCTCGGCTGAGGGGGGTGAGAGGAGCAGGGGCAAGGGATGAGTGGAGCCATCGGGGTTCGCTGACGTCTGAGCGTCCATTCCAGGGCCGAACAACTCAGCCAAGTCGATCTCGAACGCAGTGGCGTAGGCGTCGGCCCAGTCTCGGGGGAAATGCAGGCCCTTTTCCCAGTCGAGGATCTGGCGAGCGAGGTTGGCGACTTTGCCTTGTTTGAGCCCGGCCGCGCGCATCAGTTGACGCGCCATCTCGTATTTGCCCCAGCCGCGTGCTTGGCGTTCGGCCTGGAGGCGGATGGCCCACGTGGGGCGCGGCTTGTCGGTCATCGGCGTACACCTCGCGGTCGAAGCCGGGGGTACCAAGAGACTTTGTCTCCGGGTCCTACTCCGCCATTCTCCACTGTCTTGGTGTCGCATGACGCGGTTTGACTGAGGCCAGTGGGGCGCGGGCCGGCAACGCGCGGTACGCGCTCCAGCCAGAGACATGGACGACCCCGGTCCGGTGCGCGAACACCGGGGGTTCCGGGGCCTCGCCGGATACTGGAGGTCCGACTGTGAGCAAGGTATCTGAACACCCGCCGTGGGCGAGCGTGGACATCGATCCTGAGCGGTTGGTCGCGGAGTTGCGCCGCCGGTTCCCGGGCGTGTGCGCGTGGTTCGGGGAGTTCACCGGGGAGTGGTGGGCGATCGCGCCGGGCCGTCAACGGCTCATCAAGGCCGGGACTCCCGCAGCGCTCGGCCGGTGCCTGGAGGAGCTGGGCGCCCCACGCCGTGCGGCCGTCCAAGCTCCGCTTGAGGGCTTCGCGCCGGAGTGGGTTCCGGCACCCCCAGAGACCGGCGTGGCGGTCGCGGCTCAACGCTGTCCCCAACAGTCCCCCGCGACCGGTGCGCCTTCCAACTCGCCGTCTCGCGCGTCTGGGGCGTCTCGGCGGTCGCATCGTGCGCCTCGCGGCCTGGGGCGGCGGCTACTGGGGGCGCTGGTCGCTCGTGATGGGGCGCGGTGATGTCTGGCTCGACGTACGCGACCTATGTCGGCGGCGATGAGATCGCGGTCGGTCGGGAGATGTGGGTGCTGGTGATCCGGGGGCTAGACGGTGATCCGGGTGCGCGTGAGGAGGGCCGTCATCTGCTGATCGCGGCGGCTCCGCTCGGCTGGGATGACGAGTTGGACGACGACGGCGGGGCGGCCTGGCAGCCCGCCCGCCCCGAGATGGCGCCCGCGATGGGCGAGCGGCCAGAAGGTGAGGAGCGGTGACCAAGGAGAAGCTTCCGCCTGAGCGGACCAGGGACCTGTGTGAGGCGCTCGCGGCCTACAACCTGCTGCTCGACGAGGTCGTCACCGACAAGCAGTACTGGTTGTTGGGGCGACGACAGGACAACAACAAGATCGCTGCGTACGGCTCCATCATCGAGCGCGCCGCCGCGCGGCAACGCGAACGCGAGCAGGCGGCGCAAAAGTCGGGGGTCTAAAGACGTCCCGCTGCCCCGGCTGATCCGAAGCGTGCGGGGATCTGGGGCAGCGGGACCCCAACGCGTGGCGGCTGCGGTTCTTACCCCAACAGCCCGCGGCCGCCACGCCCACCAGTGGAAGGAACCACTCGGTTCCGTGAGGAGGAGTCTCACATGACCATCGCCCCTGAACGGGTGACCACCGACCGGAAGAAGGGCCGGCACCTGGTCACTCCCGAGCTGTTCGAGAAGCTCTCCGCTTATGTGGAGAAGCACCAGTCCGTCACCCGCCCGTACGCCGAGAGCGTGATCGAACAGACGCTCGTCTGGCTCAACGCGTGCGCTGAGAACCCGACCGTCCGGCTCGGGATGAGTGACTCGGTGGACCCCGGCTGGCATGCGTTCATCCTGCACAGCCAGGAGTACACGGCCTTCTGCCAGGAGCAGTTCGGCCGCTACTTCCACCACGTCCCGCCCGCGCCCGGCAATGTCATGGACGCCGAGACGATCGCGCGCACCCTCCCCGTCATGTACGCCTCCGGCTACGAGGTCGAGGAGTCGTTCTGGACCGGCGCCCTGTACCCCTGCTGCCCGCCCAACCCGTGTGTCGCGGCGGCCGAGAACGATGAGGAGGACGTCAGTTAGGAAGTGTTCGTGTCTACCGGATCACGATCGGATGGCAGGCTCTCCCACATGGACCGAATCGAGTGGGGGAGCCTGCCCTCCTTGCTGCACGAAGCGGTACAAGACCAGATCGGCCCAGTGAGCAAGGCCGAACCGAGTCCGGAGGGGCGCCGTTCGGCGCTGGCCGTCACCGTCCACACCAAGGGCGCGCAGCGCTTGTTCCTCAAGGGCGCCTCGGCTGACAATCTGCGGGCTGTCGGTGACCTGGACCGCGAGGCGGCCATCGCCCCCCACGTGACCGCCGTTGCGCCCGAGTTGGTGTGCGACATCACCGCAGCGGGCTGGCGACTCCTGGGGTTCGACTACGTCGAGGGCCGGCGCGCCAACTACGCGCCAGGCTCCCCCGACCTGCCCGCAGTGGTGAAAACGATCGCGGCCCTGGACGCGCTGTCGTGCCCGGACGAGGTCCCGCTGAAGTGGTTCGAGGCCCGCTGGTCGGCCTACGCAGCCGACCCCCGCCAACTCCCCGTCCTGGCCGGGACCACGATCCTGCACACCGACCTCAACCCCGGCAATCTCCTCGTCGGCCCGCACGCCGTTGCCGTGGTCGACTGGGCCATGGCCAGCCGCGGTGCAGCGTTCGTCAACCCCGCGGACCTGGTCATCAACTTGATCGCGTGCGGGCACACGCCGCCCGAAGCCGAAGCCGTAGTTCACGACCTGGCCGCCTGGCGCGATGCCGAGCCCAAGGCCATCGACCACTACGCGCGAACGGTCGCGGTGACGTGGCTGCAAGCCTTCTGGACCTACACCCACCCCTGGGCCCGCGCAGTCGTACGAGCTGCCCAGCACTGGGCCCTCTACAGGGCAGACACATCCGCGTCCTGATCGACTTGCGCCGTACCGGAGATACGCCCGAGCACGAAATCGAGGCGGCCGGCCTCGTACGCTTCGACGATCCTCTCGGGGGCCAGCGTGCGGAGGGCGCCCTCGTTGAGCTGCCCGGCCGGTGGCGTGGCCGTGGTCTTCGTGGGCGGGGCGGTGGTGAGCAGCATCGCCAGCTCGCCCGCCTCGTACGCGCGGAACCTGTCCTCGGAGGAGGCGGCGGCGAACCATGCTTCGTCGCGCTGCACAGGGGCGGTCATGCGCCCCACGCTTCCTTGCGGGGTATCCGGACGGCATCTGTCCGGCCAGTCCGCGAAAGCCGTGTTGCGGACCATCGTCCGCCAGGCGGCGGACCAGGCACGGACCGCTGAGGAGTTCTTCGAACGACTCCACCAGAGCGGGCTGCTGATCCGCCAACGGTTCAGCAGCATCGACTCAGACCAGATCACCGGCTACGCAGTCGGCTTGCCCGAGCACTCCGACAGCGACGGAAGTCCCATCTGGTACACCGGTGGACGTCTCGCCGACGATCTCACCTGGCCGCGCCTGCAACGGAGATGGCACGATGACCTTCGCGTTCCGAGTGCCCGCCTCGCCGATGCTGACTTTAGTCGCGAAGAACGCCAGGCGATCTATGACGACGCCGCCCGTGCCGCTGCCTACGCCACCGCTCAGATCCGCCGCTGCACGGTCATCGACCCGTACGCAGCACGTGATGCCTGCTGGGCAGCCGCCGATGTTCTTCACGCCGCTGCCCGGGCCACGGGCAACCAGCATCTGCGACAAGCCGCCGACGCCTACGATCGCGCTGCCCGGATGCCCTATGGCCGCGTTCCTCCGGCGACGCCGGCTGGAAATGACCTGCGCACCGCTGCACGCCTCATCGCCCTCGTCGGCCAACTCCGATCCGGCGCCACCGGCGTAGTCACGAATCTCATCAGCTCGCTCGTCGGCCTCACGGACGCCATCGGCCATCTCCATGGCAGGCAGTGCCGCGACGCTCAAGCAGCGGCCAGCGTGTTGACCAGCGAACATCTCCGCCATGATTCAACGACGAGTTGGATCACGGAATCCATCCGTTCGGCGAACCCGTCCGACCTCGCCCGGAGTGACTTTCCCGCCCCACCGAGCCCGCTCAGCTGGCCCGGCACGCCCGGTGCACGGCGAACATCTCGATCGCAGCGGAGACCTCAACCTCCGAAGACCTAAAAGCTCCTAACACGATGTGCTGAATCGATGCTGATCAGCGTTGCGAGGTGAAGATCAGTCTCGTTCGGGTCGGCGTGAGCGAGGCGTGGGTCGTCGACGACGAGTTGTGGAAGCTGATTGAGCCGGTGCTGCACTTCTAACGGTCGTCTCAGGTTCGCTCGGTATCAAGTAGGCATCCAGATAAGCGAGGTAACCCGCGTGTAGGAGGCTAGTGATGGCAGTCAACGCAGCGTCGTCAGGGAAAGCGCCGCCCAGGCGGTTGAGGTTCGGGGCAGCCACCATGGCGCTGGCGACGGCGTTCCCTGTCGCCGCCGCGGGTCGCACGCTGACAACAGTGCGGGGCCTGCCACGGCCGGCCCGGACAGCGCGCACGCGGGCGGGTCGTCATCTCCACCACGGCCGCTGCGTGTCGGCGAGCGGTTCCTCGACCTGAGGATGGCCGGAGTCTGCACGCCCGCGCCGCCGGAGGGTGGCGGCTCGGACGAGTACCGGTGCCAGATGATCGATCCGGGCCTGACCAAGACGGCGTTCCTGACCGGGACCCAATTCGCACCGGAGAACGTTGCCATCGCGCACCACGCCGTCGTGTACGCGGTGTCGCCGGGCGGCGCTGCCGCGGTGCGCGAGCAGGACGCGAAGACCCCTGGTCTCGGCTGGGAGCGTTTCGGCGGGACCGGCGTGGTCGGCGCCTAGGTCGAAGAGGGGGACGCGGCGTGGGTGGATACCTGGGCGCGCCTGGTAACGACGAAGGGTCGATCTGAAGTATCTGGCAGATGGATGCCGCACGGATACCGCACCACACAAACACCTGGAGAGAGACTGACATGAAATCCATGGGGCGCCGCGGCTTTCTGACCGCCACGGCAGTTGGCGTTGGTGCCGGCTTGTCCACGCATGCCATTGCCTCCTGCGCGACAGCGAACGAGAACGAGACTTCGGACAAGGCTTCGGACATTTCACTGCGAGACAAGGACCTGCGCTTCATCGGCACGGAAGAGACCTTTTCCACCCGTGAGTTGATGGTGCTGAACGACAGGCTGTTCCTCGAGGATACTGGTCTTGCCGAGCTCGGCCCACGCCGCATCGGTGCAATGGATGAGGCGGGGATCAACGTTCAAATCCTCTCCGCACATACGCCAGGCGTGCAGAACGTCCCAGGTAAGAAGGGCATCGATTTTGCGCATCGTCTCAACAAGCTGCTCGTCGATGGACCGATGGCCACCTATCCGGGGCGGTTTCAGGCATTTGCAACCTTGCCGCTGCAGAATCCGGAGGCCTCGGCAGACGAACTGGAACGCACAGTTCGGGAAGACGGCTTCCTG
Organism: Actinomadura sp. 6N118; assembly: GCF_044326415.1. NCBI lineage: Bacteria > Bacillati > Actinomycetota > Actinomycetes > Streptosporangiales > Thermomonosporaceae > Actinomadura > Actinomadura sp. 6N118. Next base: position 34,196 of record NZ_JBIRAZ010000045.1, read on the forward strand.
GGATGTTTGACCAATGGAATCATCGGGAAGAAATTTCTCGACCATCCCGACTTTGAGCCCCTGCTGGCACGCGCCGAAGCCCTGGGTAAGCCGATATACATCCATCCGGGCCTGCCGCCTGACGAGGTTTTCCAAATCTACTACAGCAATATGCGGCCGGAATATCAGAAGGAGTTCCAGGACCAGGTTCTCAGCATCTCTGCATATGGATGGCACCAGGAAGTCGTTACTCAGTGCATCCGAATGATCGCCTCTGGGGTATTCGACCGGCATCCCAAGCTCCAGATTATCATCGGCCATATGGGAGAGGGCCTCCCGTTCTTCTACAAACGCATCTTGGAGAAGATGAGCGAAGTGACCGAGAAAAGCCTGGACAAGTCGTTCGAGCAGTATTTCCATGACAATTTCTGGTTCACAACCAGCGCATTCCCCCAGACTGAACTGCTCGATCTCCTGCTGAAGTACATAAGTGTGGATCGAGTGATGTTCGCAACCGACTACCCGTTTGCGAACATGAAAGTTCAAACCGACTGGTTCCGGGGAGTCGATTTGCCGCGCGAAGCCAAGGAGAAAATCGCGTTCCGAAATGCGGAAAAACTGTTCGGAATGAAAGTCTGACACGTCCCGACGGGCAGAATGATGCCCGTGAAGTGACGCGCCGGCGTCGGCAGAAGTGGAGAATGCTTTGGCTGTGAAAGCTCCTCACACGATCTGCTGAATCGATGCTGATCAGCGTTGCGAGGTGAAGATCAGTCTCGTTCGGGTCGGCGTGAGCGAGGCGTGGGTCGTCGACGACGAGTTGTGGAAGCTGATTGAGCCGGTGCTGCCACCAGGGCCGGCGAAGGCGCCGGGACCACGGCCAGTCCCCGACCGGTTGTGCCTGCAGGGCATCCTGTTCGGGCTGCACACCGGCATCGGCTGGGAGGATCTGCCGCAGGAGCTGGGCTTCGGTTCCGGACTGACCTGCTGGCGCAGGCTGCAACGCTGGACAGAGGCCGGCGTGACGGCAACGGCACCCCTATCTACGTGCTGACCAGCGGCGCGAACGTTCCCGACATCAAACGCGCCCTCGATCTGCTCGACAGCTACCCATCGATCGCCGGGCGTCCCGGCCGGCCACGACGCCGCTTGGCCACCTTGCTGGCCGACAAGGCCTACAGCAGTGCAGCGTTCCGGCAGGCCTGCCGCGAGCGCGGCACCAAACCGATCATCCCCAAGCCCAAAACTACCGGCATCAAGGGTCTGGGCAAGCTGCTCCACGTCGTGGAGCAGACGTTCGCTCTACTGCACCAGTTCCGCCGCCTCGCCGTCCGCTGGGAACGTCGCCTCGACATCCACGACGACCTGGTCAGCCTTGCCTGCGTCTTGATCTGCTGGCGCCGACTGATCAACTGGACCCGCTAGGAGATCGTGTTAGGAGCTTTAAGGGGTGCCCTTGTAACGTCAAGTTCGCAGGCCCATGTAGGTAGTAGTTAAGTGCGACCTGGACTACCGGTTCCGACGCGGCGGCCTTCGGGCGCGGCCGTTCCGCGGTGCCGTAGACGCGCTGACATGGATTCATGTCAAGCTGCTGATGGTCGGCGAATACCCCGAGTGCCATCTGGCGCCGGGGTAGACCCCCAGGCGGGCCACCCGTCTTTCCTTCCACGGGCGATGGGTGGCCTGGCCTCACGAGCGAGGATTCAAGAGCCCTTGCGCCGCCCCGGCGGCATCGCCCCCTCGCCGTCGGTGCTGTCGTTCACGGAGCACTCCGACGCCGCGGAGCCCCCGAACTGTGCGATGGCCGCCACGACCGGTGCACCCAACCCGGACGACTCCCGCTCGCGCCGCTCGGTTAAGTCCTGGTGCTGTGATGTCCAAGCATCTGCGCGGCACACGCCAGGTTCGAGTGCGGTGCACTCATCCCGGCCCGACGGCTGTGTCGCCTGGGCCTTGCCTACCGGGCAGGACCTCGACGCCCCCGCACTGGTGCGTGCGCTGGGCACCTGGTTCGGCCAACCGGCCTGAGCACCGTATTAACAGTCGTCTCAGGTTCGCTCGGTAGGAAGCAGGCATCAGATCAGCGATGTAACCCGTATGTAGGAGGCTAGTGATGGCAGTCAACGCAGCGCCGCCCGGGAAAGTGCCGGCCGGTCGGTTGGCCGGTCGGTGGGTGCCGTGGTTGGTGATTGGCTTGTGGCTGGTGCTGGCGGCGGGCATGGTGCCGCTGAGCGGAAAGTTGAGCTCGGTCACCACCGACAGCGCCGTAGACACCCTGCCGGCCAGTGCCGAGTCCACCAAGGTGGCGGTGCTGGAGGACAGTCTCCCCGGCGGTGACGACAACACGTTCGCCTTCGTGTACCACCGCGCCAGCGGCATGACCGACGCCGACCGAGCGACGGTCAAGCGCCACTACAACACCCTTGCCAAGCGGTACCCGCCGAAGGCGGCGGCAGCCGGCGAGGACGACGAGGGCCCACCGACGAGCCCCTCCACCGACGGCAAGGCGATGATGTTCACCCTCGAGGTGAGCACGACCTACGGCGGACCGGAGGACATCGTCGGCCCGTTGCGTGACGCCGCGAAGGACCGCCCCGCCGGCCTGGAACTCGACGTGACCGGCCCGGGCGCGATCGACGGCGACATGGATGCCGTCTTCGACGGCATCGACGTGCAGGTCTTGCTCACCACCCTCGTCGTCGTCACGCTCCTGCTCATCCTCACCTACCGCAGCCCGGTGTTGTGGCTCATCCCGCTCGTGGCCGTGGGCGCGGCCGCACTGACCGCGATGGGGACCGTCTACCTGCTCGTCAAGGGCTTCGGCATCGTGGTCAACAACCAGAACTCGGCGCTGCTGACGATCCTGGTATTCGGCGTCGGCACGGACTACGCGCTGTTGCTCATCGCTCGATATCGGGAAGCCCTGCACCACCATGAGAACGTCCGGGTCGCGATGGTCCACGCGCTACGCGGTGCGGCGCCGGCCATCGTCGCGTCCGCGGCCACCGTGGTCGCCGGCCTGCTCTGCCTGCTCGTCGCGGACCTGAACAGCACCAGCGGGTTGGGCCCGATCGGCGCGGCCGGCATCCTGTGCGCGCTGGTGGCCATGCTGACGCTGTTCCCGGCGGTGCTCGTGGTGCTCGGCAAGCGGATCTTCTGGCCGGCCATCCCGCGGTTCAGCACGGCTGTGGAGGAGAAGCCGGGGCTGTGGGGACGGCTCGGCACCGCCATCAACCGCCGCCGGTGGGTGGCGGCGCTCAGCTCGCTCGGAGTCCTCGGCGTGCTCGCCATCGGGCTGGCGGGCAACACCGGCGCCCTGCGTGAGCAGGACCAGTTCCTGTCCGCGCCGGAGTCGGTCACCGGCTTCACCGTTCTCCGCCAGCACTTCCCGGAGCTCGGCGGCCAGCCGATGACGATCTTCACGCGGCCGGCGCACCAGGAGCGGGTGCTCGACATCGTCAAGGACACTCGCGGTGTGGCCCAGGCCATCCCGGAGCAGACCAGCGGTGGCTGGGCCAACATCTCCGTGTTCCCGAAGGACGCGCCGGACACCGTCGCGGAGTACGACACGATCAAGCGGGTGCGCACCGCCGTGCACGCGGTGAGCGGGGCGGAGGCGATCGTCGGCGGGCCGAGCGCGGAGAACCTCGACACCGAGGTCACCACCAGCCGCGACGAGAAGCTGGTGATCCCGCTGGTGCTCACCGTCGTCCTGATCGTCCTCGGGCTACTGCTCCGAGCGATCGTGGCCCCGCTGGTCCTGATGGCCACCGTGATCGTCTCATTCGCCGCAGCCTACGGCGGCAGCGTGTTCGTCTTCGACACGATCCTCGGGTTCAAGGGCGTCGACTACTCGGTGCCGCTGCTGGCATTCCTGTTCCTGGTGGCGCTCGGCGTCGACTACAACATCTTCCTGGCCAGCCGGGCCCGGGAGGAGACCGTGCGTCTGGGCACCAGAGAGGGCATGCTCAAAGCCCTCTCCGCCACCGGTGGCGTCATCACCTCGGCAGGCCTGGTCCTGGCGGCCACGTTCGCGGTCCTCGCCACGCTTCCGCTGGTGATGCTGATCGAGGTCGGGTTCCTGGTCGCCTTCGGCGTGCTGCTCGACGCCCTGCTGGTGCGGTCGGTCCTGGTGCCCGCCCTCACCCTGCTGATCGGCCGGCGGATCTGGTGGCCGAGCCGGCTGTCCGGTCCAGCGGCGGAGCTGCCGGACGGTCGACAGCCGCTCGCCGACGACGAGGAGCCCGCGCTGCAACGGTGAGCGCGGCGGCACGGACGAGATCCGGGACGGGGACCCAGGCCCGTCCCGGATCTTTTCATGGGCCCGACGGTCGCCGCCCTTTGGTCCTGCGCCACGCGCCGGGGCCGGGGTCGGCGCATCGCGGTGTCCTGCCCGGTGGTGGGCCGCTTGTCCTGCGCCGTGCGGCCGGGGCTGGGTCGGCGCATCGCGTCCTGCCCGGTGGTGGGCCGCGCGGGCCATTGCCCGACGGCCGCCGCCCTTTGGTCCTGCGCCGTGCGGCCGGGGCTGGGGTCGGCGCACCGTGTCCTGCCCCGACGGTGAGCCGCGCGGGGCCATGCCTGAGGGCCGCTGTCCCTTGTCCTGCGCCGCGCCGCCGGGGCGGGTCAGCGCTCCGCGGTGTCCTCCCCGGCGGTGAGCCGCGCGATCGAGGCGGGCGGGGCCGCGGCCGGAAGCTCGACCCGAAGCAGCGCGCCACCGCGTGCGGAGCGGGCGACGGTGGCCCGGCCGCCGTGGGCGTCGACGACCCGCTGCACGATCGACAGCCCCAGACCGGATCCCGGCAACGCCCGGGCGCTGTCGGCACGGTAGAACCGGTCGAACACCCGCTGTACGTCGGCGGCGTCGATGCCCGGCCCGGCGTCGTCGACCTCGAGCACCGCCGACGCGCCCTCGGCACGGAGCCGGACCTGGACCGGCTGGTCCGCGGGGGACCACTTGCCGGCGTTGTCGATGAGGTTGAGCACCGCCCGCTGGAGCGCAGCGGGACGCCCGCTCACCCACACGGAGGTCACGTCGAGCGCGACCTCGATGTCGGGCACGCGGGAACGCGCCCGGGTCGCGGCGGCCACCACCACGTCGGCGAGGTCGAGCAGCTCGGTGCTCTCGTCGCTGACGTCACCGCGCGCCAGGTCGGTCAGCTCGGCGGCAAGGGCGCTCAACTCGGCCACCTGGGCGCCGAGATCGTCGAGCAGCCGGGTCCGGCTCTCCGCCGGCAGTGCGCTGTCCAGGGTGCCGCGCCGATCGAGCCGGATCAGCAGCTCGACGTTGAGGCGCAGGCTGGTGAGCGGGGTCTTGAGCTCGTGGGCGGCGTCCTCGGCGAGCAGCCGCTGGGCCCGCCGGGAGTCCCGGAGCGCGGCGAGCATGTCGTTGATCGACTGGATCAGCCGCCGGATCTCCCCACCGCCCTCATCCGGGATGTCGGCGTCGAGATCCCGGGTGTGCGCGACACGTACCGCGGCGGCGGTCAGCCGGTCGATCGGTGCCAGCCCGGTCCGCGCCACGGTCAGTCCGACAAGGGCGCCGCCGACCACGCAGAGCAGCCCGATCAGCAGCATGCCCAACCCGAACTCGGTGATCGGACTGTCGTCGTCGGCGGCGACGCGGGCCACCTGGACCGCGCCGTCGCCCGCCCGCAGCGTGTAGATGAAGGAGCCGTCGCTGTCGTTCGACTCCATCAGGTCGGCCGACGCGCCCTGCGCCACGCGCCCGGCGTGCTCGCTGACCGGGGGCAGCGCGGGTTGGCCGGCCGGCGTCCGGGTCGAGCCGTCGGGCAGGATGACCCGCACCAGCTGACCGGATCCGGGATACGGCGGTAGCTGGACCTGCGCCAGACCGGCGCGCTCCGCGTTCGTCGCCAGGACGCGGGAGTCGGCGCGTAGCTGATTCTTGGCGGTGTCCTGCAGCTCCCAGTTCAGTAGCTCGATGCCCACCTGGAAGGCCACGAACACGCTGACCGTGATGGCCGTCGCCGCGATCACCGTCAGCCTGGTCCGTAGGGACCGCTGGCGCCACCATCGGGTCAGCCGGCGCGGTTCCCGGCCGGTGGGCCTGCTCACGGAGGAGTCTCCCGCAACGTGTATCCCAGGCCGCGCAGCGTGTAGATCAATCGCGGCTCACCCTCGGCCTCCATCTTGCGGCGCAGGTAGCTCACGTATACCTGGAGGTTGTTGGCGGTGGCGCTCATGTCGAAGCCCCAGATCGCCTCGAACAGCGCGTCGCGGGTCAAGACCCTGGTCGCGTTGCGCATGAGGACCTGCAGGAGGGAGAACTCCGTCCGGGTCAGGCGCAGCGGCCGCCCGCCCCGCCACGCCTCGAACCTGTCGGGATCGAGCCGGACGTCGGCGAACGACAGGATCTGCGACTCCTCGTCGGGCGGCGTGCGCCGGCGCAGCAGGGCCCGCACCCGGGCCAGCAACTCCTCGGTGGCGAACGGCTTGGGCAGGTAGTCGTCGGCGCCCGCGTCCAGCCCCGCGACCCGGTCGGAGACCTGGTCACGGGCGGTCAGCATCAGCACCGGCAGATCCCGACCCGCGGCCCGCAACCGCCGGCAGGTCTCCAACCCGCCGAGGCGGGGCATCATCACGTCGAGAATCAGCAGATCCAGCGTGTCACCGCCGGCCCCACCGACCCCGTCGAGCACGGCGAGACCGTTGGCGACGGTGCTGGTGTCGTAACCCTCGACCTGGAGCACCCGCTCCAGCGACTCACGGATGGCCCTCTCATCATCCGCGATCATGATCCGCACGCCAGCCCGCCCCCTTCCAGCCGATGCTTTTGCCGCTCATTGTCCCCGATCAACCTGAGGCCAGGATTAGAAGACATCTCATTTGGTGAGTCGGCGTTGGCAGATGAGGGTGGCGGCGATGCCGACGAAGGCCAGGAAGTGTTCGGGTTTGCGTTCGTAGCGGCGGTGCAGGCGTCGGTAGCCGTTCAGCCAGGACACTGTTCGTTCCACCACCCAGCGGTGCCGGCCCAGGCGGGCTGAGGACTCGATGCCGCGGAGGGCGATGCGGGGTGTGATGCCGCGCCGGCGCAGCCAGTGCCGCAGGTCGGCGAAGTCGTAGCCCTTGTCGCCGTGCAGTTTGCCGGGGCGGCGCCGGCGCGGGCCACGCCGTGAGCGGATCGGCGGGATGCCCTGCACCAGGGGCTGCAGGGCGAGTTTGTCGTGGGTGTTGGCTGCTGAGATTCCGACAGACAGGGGCAGTCCGGCACGGTCGACTAGTAGATGGATTTTCGACCCACGCTCGCCGCGGTCGACAGGATTCGGGCCTGTCAGCTCCCCCCTTTGCTCGCTCGGACGCTGACCGAGTTGATCGCGCACCGAGACCAGTCCAGCTCGCCGCGCGCGCCCAGCTCATCCAGCACCAGCCGGTGCAGCTTGGCCCACACTCGTGCCGCGCTCCACTCGGCAAAGCGCCGATGTGCAGTTGGGCCCGACGGGCCGAACACCGGCGGCAGCTGCTGCCACGTGCAGCCGGTGGTCGCCACAAAGATGATCGCCGCCAGCACCTCACGATCCCCATACCGGCGCCGACCACCGCCCTGCGGCCGTGTTGGAGCAGGCAGCACCACCCGCTGAAACAACTCCCACAACTCATCCGGCACCAAGCGTTCAACCATCTCCACGACCGGCAGATTACCGACGCCACACCAAATGAGATGACTTCTTAGTTCAGGGAGATGTCAGACGCCGCCGACACAGGCTTCCTCGTCCGGTGACCTGACCGTCTCGCAGATGGCCTCCCACGCCGCCTGATCGGAGAAGTCGGTGCGCAGCATCAGTACGAGGTCGCTCGACGGCAGCAGGTTCATCGGAGGCCTCCCAGGGGCTCGCCGTGGTGGAAATGCGGCTGGTTCTACGGACATGACTTTTGGCTCTGGTCCACATTTCGCAATGTGGACCAGAGCCAGGACGCGTCCGTAGGACCAATCAGCCCAGCGGGGTCTTCCGTCGTCCATGGTCCCCGTTGCGCGGGCCTCCAAATCCGGACAGGAGGCCTGCGTGCAGGAACTCGGCTCAGTAGCTCAGCTTCCCCTTGATGTGGCCGGCATATCCCTGACCCATCTTAATCTGGAAGCACGTGCCCTTCTTGAGTGTTTTGGTGGTGAGCTGGTACTTCTTGCCGACCTTCATTTTGTACTTCGTGGGGCCGAGGTTCTTGTGGGGCCATTTGCAATTGACCACGGTGACGTAGGCGTTGGCCCTCTTGTTCTTGATGTACGTGACCTGGAGCCAGATCTTCTTGGGGCTGCTGGTCTTGCGGTATTTGCCGCTGTAGAAGTAGGCTCTTTCTGAGACGGCCTGACTGAAATTCGACGTCTTGGCCTCTGCCGGAATCGCGGTTCCCACGGTGAGCGCCGCCGCGGCGATACTTCCCGCCATCAGCGTGCCCAGCATCCTGCGTCGAGTGGTCATAAGTGCTCTGCCTCTCTTGTTTCGGGGGATATGGCCGAGAGAGTTCGGGTCATCCTGACCGTCCCTCTCGGCGTGCCGCTAGTGCTCTGAGCCGTACCAGAGGGGTATTAGACCCACTTTGTGTAGCCGTTCATCTCCTGCCAGGACGTGAGCCCTTTCTGCCTCTGCGCTATCCTCTGTACTGGATCAGAGGCGGGGTAGGGCCCCGAGAGCTATCTTCAAGGCGTGCGTCTGGTGCTGAGGGCCTACTGGATCCGCAGCCTGGACCCACCTAAAAGCGCATGGGTTCGCGGATTCTCGGACGGGTGGGGTCCTGAACTCACGCGGGGTTGGCCTGTGAGCCGGCGTGCGCGTTTAGGTTCGACGTTAGAACACATCTCATTTGGTGAGTCGGCGGTGGCAGATGAGCGCGGCGGCGATGCCAACGAAGGCCAGGAAGTGTTCGGGTTTGCGTTCGTAGCGCCGATGCAGACGACGGCAGCCGCTCAGCCAGGACACCGTGCGTTCCACCACCCAGCGGTGCCGGCCCAGGCGGGTCGAGGACTCGATGCCGCGGCGGGCGATGCGTGGCGTGATGCCGCGCCGGCGCAGCCAGTGCCGCCGACCTCCACCGCCTGCTAGACGTCTGATCGGTTAGTGCCGAAGAGGGGCGGGTTCCACTCCGGAGCCCGCCCCTCTTCAGGGCAGTGCCCCTACGGGCGGGTGGTCACGTTTGAACGACCGCGCTGCTGAGGCTGAGGGGGAGTAAGGGTTTCGTGCCTTCGGGGGCACGGACGGTGCCGGGGGGTGACGTTCAATCCCACGGACGAATCACGGACAAACGATCAGAGGCCGGTTCCTGATCTTCAGGAACCGGCCTCTGAGCTGGCATTTTCTGTCGGGGTGGCGGTGTGTTCGCTCAGGACATAGGAATGGGGTGTCTCAAGACATCGGAATGAGCGGGCCGTCAGTCTCTGGCGATGTCGATGAGGCGTTTGGTGATCACTGCTGTGGTGGTGGAGGGCCGTTCCC
>NZ_JBIRAZ010000046.1:0-40999 GCF_044326415.1 Actinomadura sp. 6N118
CCCGCGATCCCCGCACCCGCGATTACGTGCAACGGCGCACCAAAGACGGCCTGTCCAAGAAAGAAATCATCCGCTGCCTCAAACGCTATGTCGCCCGCGAGATCTACCACATCCTCACAACCCCAAATCCATTGACAACATAGGAGCATCAGCAAGGCGCGAACTGCTGCACGGAAGCACAGCGGGTCATTTCGGCACCGCTCAACCGTCACCTTTTCCCAGCCGACTTAATCTCCGATTCACCCGCCCTTGACCACCGACAGCCGTGGGATGACATCCCACCCAGCCCACCAACAAGAGGGGGTGTCCAGACACGGACATTAATGTCACTCAATTCCGCCACCACATCACCGAACGTGGCGATACAATAACAGCATGGATTCGATCGTGGCGGGACTAGACTCCGCTTCCACCGCTGACTTGGTGGAAGCGGCCGCCGCGATCAACGCGCAACTCGCCCAGCGTGCGGCGCCGGAGTCGGGTCCGGTGTGCATGGAGTTGGCCGAACGGTTCGCCGCCGCGCTGGATCAGGGCGAGCATGCACTGGCGGGGTTGATCGCGGTGGTGGACCGGACCGGCGAGCCCAAGCACTGGGGTCTGGCGTCCACTCAGGCGTGGTTGCGGTGCCGGCTGGGCATGCGCGAGGGCCGCGCCCAAGAACGCCTCACCCTGGCCCGCCAACTCCCCCGCCTGCAGCAGGTAAACCAGCAACTGGCCACCGGCGACCTGTCCTACGGGTACGCCGCCACCATCGCCGACGCCGTACAACGCCTCAACGATGACGACTGTACGGCCGCCGAAGGCATCCTGCTGGAGGCGGTGGCTGGCGGGGTGTCGGCGCGGAACCTGGCGCGGCTGGGCCGCAAAGTGCATGACCTGGTCGCCGAACTCACCGGGGAAGACAAGCCGCCCGAGGACGCGCAGCGGGGGTATCAGCGGTCGTGGATGACCGTCAGCCGGTCGCTGGATGGCGGCTGCTACCTGCACGGGTGGCTCAACCCCGAAGACACCGCCATCCTGGACGGCACCCTCGCGCCCTTGGCCAAACCCGCCGGCACCGACGACCGCCGCGACCTGGCCGAACGCACCGCCGCCGCCCTATCCACCGTCCTGGCGGGCGGGCACAGGGACACCCGGGTCACTGTCATCGCCGACCTGCAGACCCTGACCGGCGATGACCGGCCTGGGCGGCTGCGTGACGGCACGCCGATCCCGGCGGCGCAGGTGCGGCGCATCGCCCTCAACGCCGGAATCTCCCCACTGATCCTCAGCCCCGACCACGTCCCGCTGTATCTGGGGCATGCGGTGCGGATCGCCACCGCCGGGCAACGCCGGGTGCTGGAGACCTTGTATGACACCTGTGCGGTGCAGGGCTGTGAGGTGCCGGGGTTGTTGTGCGAGGTCGATCATGTCGATGGGTGGGCGCTGGGCAACAGCCCCACCGACATCGACAAGCTGGCGTTGTGCTGCGGCTGGCACAACCGCTGGAAACACACCCACCCCCACCAGATACACATCACCACCACCGAGGATGGCCGCTACCGGTATCGGGCACTGCCACCCGACGGGACCACCAGATCCAGACGCGGCAGACCTGTCGATCAGGCCGACAATCCCTGGCACGACCACGCGGCCTGACCACCCCCACACCCCAGCCTGCAGCCCGGCGCGGACCCAGTGCCGGGCCTACAGGCACGCCCCCACCCCCCGCTACTAGCATGGGGTGCAGCTTTTCTGCAGGGCCAGTCTGCCCAGCTCAGTGGGCCCCTAGACCGAGCTGGGCCCGTCAGGCAGACCGTTCGGCGCCGTAGTAGCCCCATTCAAGCCGTGTCCTCATGGGGCCGGTGCCGTCGGCTTGGATGTGCGCGACCAGCATCGACGTCAGTGACGGGGGCAGATGCGTGCCGTGCGCGGTGGTCCACTCCAGGCAGCCGAACAGGTCGGCCGCTCCGTCGAGCTGGGCCGGGCTGGGGGGCTGTGCAGTGAGCGCGGCAAAGATGAGATCGGCGGGTTCAGCCAGAAGCAGCCGCTGCACTGCCAGGTCGTACCAGTACAGGCCACCGGGTTCCCGAGCGGGGAGCCCTGCCCATGCCAGCAGGGCACGGATGCGTTCGATCCCGTCGGGATAGCGGCGGCGCGTGAGAGCCGCCAAATGGACTTCGGCCGCCTGGATCCGGTGCGACCAGGCCACCGGGTCATCTTCCGGGCGAAGTGCCACGGCCCGGGCAGCCTCGGTCAGTCCCGGTGGCGCGCCTTGCATCCAGCGCATCCGGCGCTGTTGGTCCCGGGTGTCCTGGGCCGCCAGTTCCGCCTTGGCTTGTTGAGATCCGGTCAGGCCTCGCTCGGCCAGCCAGGCGGTGAGCGCCGGACCGTCGCGCAGGTCGGCGTCGCAGTCACCGACACCGCGGATGCTGTCCTGGTGGTGCAGCGTCCAGCAGGCAATCAGCTCGTCGTGCACATCGTGAACGAGGATCGTCGGCCACCCAGCGCACAAGCACCTGTCACCGGTTCCGCCGTCCACAATGGCCAGCAGCCCAGCCAGGTCGGCGATGTCGGCCCCGGTCACCACCGTCCGTGCCAGGTCGGCGGAGTCGACCTGGTCCGGTGATCCCTCGACGAGCACGACCCGTGCGGCGCGGTTCAGCACGCTCTGCAGCCGAGCCGTGGTCGGCCGCCCTTCCGCCATGGCCGCCGGCCCCTGGTCAACCATGGTCGTGAGGGTAACCGGCGGTCTGCACGAGCCAAAACCCGGTTTCTCGGCGTCCGATAGCGGCCCTTGGGCGCGACTCGAAGGCGGTGAATTTTTGAGCTGGGGGTTGCAGCTAGGGCTGTTTGATCGCGTGATCGGCCTTCGTCGTGGACCAGGCGTGGAGGGACCCGATTATCTTGGCCGCATGACCAGCCTTGCTCATCCGCGGCTGTCCGGGTTGGGGCGCAACCCGGCGGCCCCTGAAGGGATTCTGGTGCGGCTGGCCGCGCATGCGGCTGGCAGGCACGGGATATCAATGCGTCAGGGAAGGCTCGCTGATGCCGTCGTCGAGGCCCTTTTGACACACAGAGGCAAGAACGCGGCGACGCTCCTTCACGGCGATCGAGTGTCCCCGGCGATGCGCCGAAAGATTGCCGACCATCCCGAGTCGGCGATCCGTGGAGCCCACGCGGATTTCGTCCGCTCTTGCGTGAACCGCCAAGTGACGATCGGCATGGATGATCTGGAGGAGGCCTACGGTCGATCTCGGACGTCACTGGCCGGCGCTCCGGACCCCGCCCTGCGCGCTGCCATCGCGCGCACCTGGCACGACAGACCGGTCGCCGTGCAGGAGGCACTGCTGGCTGACCCGGAGCCGCGGGTCCGTGCGGCCGCTACCGAGCGCGAACAACCGGGCATCCCCCCGCGATGGGCGGATCGTTGTATCGCCGATCCGTCCATGCGCGCCGACGTGGCGCGCTACATGCCGTTGACGATGGACCAGTTCGCCGAGCTCATGCGGATCGAGGATCAGGAGGTCCACCAGGCGGTTGCCCACAACCCGCACTTGTCCGCTGAGATGGTCGTCCAACTGCTAAGCGTCGACGATCCGATCGTGCGGGTGGCGGTGGCGCTGAGCCGCCACGTTGCCGCCGAAACCAGGAACCGGCTGTTCGCGCTGGTGGAAACCGAACGGGCTGACGGCAGCGTCGCGGCCAGCGTGGCGCTGGATTGGAATTTCGCCGAGCCGCACTGGGTGCGCGAACTGTCACTCAAGGAGCGGCTGACCTACCTGGACTGCCCGCACGAGGTGTTTCTCTGGCCTCCCGCAGGGACCTCCCCGAGGAGGCCTGGCGGCGGCTTGACAACGACCCGGCCATCTCGGTGCGCCGTGCCGCCGCACGCCGTTCGGACACGCCTCCCGAAGTCCTGGAACGGCTGGTGCGCGCTCACGGCGACGTACTCCACATCGAACCGCTCCTTGTCGAGCACCCCAACTTTCCCCGTCACCGGCTGCGCACGTTCGTCGACGAACCTGACCCGCGCGTGCAGTACCTTGCCCTGCGAGATCCCGAACTACCCGTGACAACCCTCCAGCGCCTGGCCGCCGCATCAGAACCCTTCCTACGCCGCGCGGGGCCGCCCGCCATCCCAACATCACCAATGAGCTGTTGAAACGGCTGCTCTCCGATCCCGACCCAGAGGTCGCCGACGACGCCGCTGCCAACTCCGCGCTGCCGCCCACCCTGATGCACCGGATCATCACCGACGCCGACCTGTGAGTTCGATCGGTGCAGAGCGTTTCAGTGACCGTCCGTCCAGCTCAGCGGGTCCCTCAGAACGAGCTGCACCCTTCAGCATGTCCGCAGTCACCGTCGGGCAGCCTTAGCACCCATCCCGCCCCAGTCCGCAGCCCCGCCACCAGCCCTTCCCTCCGCTCGCCTCGCTGCCAAGATTGAGCCCCCAGTCCCGGGGTTGACCTGCAGGCGGGCGACCGGCCGCATCAAAAGGGACGGCCCGATGCCGAGCTCACAGAAACTCGGCCGCCACAGCCATGAGCATTGCCAGCATGTGACAGCACCAACCTCCCCGCGCAACGCACCAAGACCCTTCCCCCACCAGCAGACGCGCAGTCACGTCGGCACATCGCTCCACCTCCCGCTCACCCCGCTGCCGAGTCTGAACATCAGCCCAGCGTTAACCCGCAGCCGAGCGACGGCCGCACAAGGGGCATTCACGCCGGGCTCGCAGACCTTAGGTCACTACGGGCATCAACATGGCCGGGACGCAGCAGCCATCTCCGCGCGCGGCGCGGCAAGGCTCTTCCCTCCACCAGATGCGCGGCCACGGCAGTGCCCAGCCCTACCCCTCGCCCACCTCGCCGCCGATCTCTGAGGACCAGCCCAGCGGTAACCCGCAGGCGGGGAAGCGGCCCGCACACAAGGGATAACTGATGCCGAGCTCGCAGACCTTAGGCAGCTGCAGCCATAACCATGGCCGGATGCAGCAGCACAAGCTCCCGGCGCATAGCGCGGCCAGGTCTTTCCATCACTGCCCACCGGCGTCACGCTGGCGCGGTGCCTTGCCCTAGCTCACCCTCGCCGCCACGGGTGACCGGCGGCGCCACAGGGTGAGCAATACGGTTCATTGTCTGCGCTGCGCGCCGACGTGCGCCACACCGCATCGATCACGTCCATGCCACACCCACCGCCGCGGTACGAACCTGGCCGGAATACACCACCACCAGGCACCCGGCGCGGCAAAGCCCTTCACCAGCGTCCGGCGAACAGTCACTTCGGCACGCTGCTGTGCCCCTCACACATCTCGCCGATGCGCCTGAGCCCTGACCCCAGCCGCAGCCGGGAGACGGCCACGCGAAGGCGGACCGCTGCCGAGCTCGCAGACCCTGCGCGGCTGCGACCGTGAGCGTGACCGGGATGCAGTGGCACAACCCTCCCGCGCGCAGCGCGGCTAGGGTCCTAGGAGAATGCTCAACAGGCGAGGCGTTGCCTTCGCGAGCGATCGGTGATCGCGTCGCGGGTCGAACCGATCGGAGAAACGATGCGCAATATCGAACTCGAAAAGCTCGACGGGCTCGTCGGCGAGTGGACGACAACGATGTCGGACGCCTGGTTCATCGAACCGCCGGGCATCAAGGTGCCGGGCAAGACCACCGTCGAGCTGCTCGGGGAGTCCTTCCTGGTCGTGCGGACGGAGCTCGGCGAACGCACAGACCACTCCGAGATGACCATCGTCATCGGACGCAGCGACCCGAACGACGCCTACGTCGCGCTCTACCAAGACGACCGCGGTGTATGCCGCCAGTACGCCATGACCTTCGACGGCGGGCACTGGACCATGACCCGCGAGGACCCGGACCTCCACCAGCGCTTCGTAGCCGACGTCGAGAAGGATCGCATCCTCGGACGTTGGGAGGCATCCGAGGACGAGGGCAAGACCTGGCGGAAGGACTTCGACCTCACCTTCGAGCGGGCCTGAACCGGAACGCGGCTGGCCATCGCCGGCCAGAAGGGAAGCGATAACAAAATGTGCGTCCTAGCGCGACGCATGGTGATGGCAGGCGTGCCATGGGGGTGCGCGTAGGGTGAGCAGCCCCCGTGGACGTGCCCGACAGTCTCCGGGAGCGCATCGAGCCGCTGCTGCCGAACCCACCAAACCCCGGCAACCGCAAACAGGAACGCTGGCAGAGACCAGCCGCGACGGACACTCGCGCGAAGCTCGGCAAAGCCCTTTCTCCCACCGCCGGATGTACGGTCACATTGACGCCCAGGCCGTGCTTCGTGATCTGTCAAATGATCAAGTTGTCTGTGCTGCGAACCGGTCTGGTGCGAGCTGGACGGTCAGGTGATGAGGGTGCCTGCTGAGTGGAAGGCGGCTTTGAGGCTGTGCTCGATCTCGTCGAGCTTGTTGCGGATCTTGACCATGCCGATGGCGCCGCCGTGCATGCCGGTCGTTCCCAGGGCGAGGTCGATCACCACGCTGCCTTCCTGCGGGTACATCAGGAGGACGTACTTGTAGTGGAGGGCGAGCACGCCGAGCCACAGGGCCTTCTTGCGGCTGCCGCGCTCGACCACCGCTTTTCCGGGGCCTTCCCAGGTGAAGCGGAAACCGTCGGCTTGGAGGACCTGCTCGATCACGGTGCGGGCCTGGTCGGGTGTGCCGCTCACGTGCAGCCTGATGTTGTCGGCCATCTCAGAAGGTCGTTCGCAACTGCAGGCCCGTTGCCGTGCGTACGAACGTCCGGACGGCGACCAGGGCCTGGCCGTCGTAGCCCTCGATCCGGACCGTGTGTGGGGTTCCGGCGCCCGGGACCGGGACCGGCGCCGGGTTGCCGCCTAGGTCGACGGTGACGCGCGGCCTGCCGTCCACGATGACGTCGGCCCGGTCGATGCCCAGGACGCCGAACGTGACGGTCAGTTCGCTGTTCACCTCGGACAGTTCGGCGTCTAGGCGGCGGGGTACGCCCTTGCCCAGCAGGGTGGCTGCGGTGGTCATCAGGTCTGCGTCGCTGTTCGTGATGTCCTTGCGGGTCGTGACGTGGCGTTCGTCGGGGATCACGCCGTAGTCCTCCAGCGGCGTGCCCGCGTTCGGTCCGACGCGGAGGAGGCGGCGGATGACGAACGACAGGTCGGCGCCGCCGGGCAGCGGGCGGAAGGGGAAGTCGTCGGCCGCGGGGAGTGAGCCGAGCAGGTTGGCTGTCCGCCAGACGTTGCCGCCGCCCGCGCCGGTGTTGCCGTCGACTCCGAGCACCAGGCCTATGCGGTTGTCCTGGAACCCGGCGGCGAAGATGTCGGCCGCCGAGTAGCAGCGGGCATCGGTCAGGAGGACGATCGGGCCGAAGTACGACTGGGGCACTTGGGCGAGTAGCTCTGCTGGAGTGAACGGGATGGCCGCGGAGTAGGGGGCACCCGTTTCGAGGGCTTGCTCCATCGACGGCAGCCACGACGCCATGATGTCGTTGGCCCGGCAGATACGCAGGTTGAGCAGGGTGGCGGTGAACTGGGCGGGTTCGGGCTCGATCGCCTTGGCCGTGAGCGCCTGCAGGCATAGCTCGGAGGCGACGATCGCCCCGCCTGGGTTGCCGCGGATGTCGACGACGAGTCCGTCCTGCGGTAGTTCGCCGAGCAGCCGGATGAATTCCCGGACGAATCCCTCGATCCCGCTTGGCGGCAAGGAGAACGACCGGATGCGCAGGTGGCCGAACACCCGTCCCCCTGCGGTCACGCGGCGTGCCTCGAACACGGTCGCCATCTCCGGGGAGACGGTGACGCCCTCGGGGCCGGGGTCGACCGGCTCGCCCGATTCCTCGGCGGCGAGGAACTCCGGCGCGAACAGCCGGGTGCGCGTCCGGGCGATGCGCATGCCTTCGACGTCGTAGGCGAGTGGTGTCTCCAGCTGGCCGCCGAGATCGGCCGACTCGGGGACGATCGAGCTGACGTCCCAGATCAGATTGACTGACTGCGGCTGGCCATCGTGGAGGTACCGGACGGTCACCCAGTCCTCGTCCGGCGGCGGGCCGAAGCCGAGCGAGCGCACCGTGAATCTCTCCACCGCGCGGGCGTGCCGGGCCTCGGGATTCGCGCCGGGGAACCGCTCGGCATGGCGCTCGACGGCCCGTTCGATCGGCACTCCGTTCCAGTGCGTGATCTCCACGCCGAACCGGAAGGTGTCGTGCGGGAGCTCCGGCTCGTTCGCGATCCGCCGCCCCACCAGGTAGCGCCGCCGCCCGTCCTCCGTGAACTCCTTGAGCAGGAACGGCAGGCGGGCGACGGCGTCGCTGAAGGGCCGCGGCAGAACGTAGCGGGTGTGCAGGTCGCGCAGCGAGTTGAAGATGTCGACCAGCTCGGCGTGGAAGCGCCACTCCGGTTCCTGGTCCCCTGGACGGCCCAGCCTTGCCTGCATCAGGCGCAGGCGTTGCACGGGGTTGATCCCGTACCGCGCCGCCTTGAACGGCAGCAGCGCGTAGTTCTGCTCAAGGATCAGCAGTGCCTGCCGCACGATCAGCCGCCGGTCGTCCACCGTCAGCCGGCCGATCTCGTTCGCCTTGAGGAAATCCGGCAGCGTCGTCGCGCTCGCCTCAGTCATGACCCACCCCGTCCTTCGCCCCGGAACCTCACTCTGAACGAACGGCCACCCCTTGTCATGGGGTGGTCACAACAAGGCGGTGGCCAGTTCGCGCCACTCCTTCATCGGCAGCGCCGAGGGGTCGGCGGTGATGACCTGGAGGCAGACGTGGTCGGCGCCGGCGTTCAAGTGATCCTGAACGCGCTTGCGGATCGTGTCGGTGTCTCCGTACGCGACGATCGCGTCCACCAGCCGGTCACTGGCGCCACCGACGAGGTCGGCGTCCCCGAAGCCGAGGCGCCGCATGTTCGCCTCCTGGTGCGGAGCGGCCTCGACGTAGCCCGTCACGTGGGCCCGGGCCACCTCGCGGGCACGGCCGAGGTCGGTGTCGAGGACGACGGCCTGCTCGACTCCGAGGAAGGCGTCCGGTCCCACGGTCTCCCTGGCCCGGACGGTGTGCTCAACGGGCACGAAGTACGGGTGCGCGCCCCAGGTGCGTTCGGCGGCCAGTTCGAGCATCTTCGGGCCGAGCGCCGCCAGAACGCGGCGGGGTGCCGGGTCGGGCCTCGGGCCGTGCGCGGGCACGGCGTCCATCGAGTCCAGGTAGCCGCACATCATCGGCACCGGGCGGCCGACCGGCGGCATCGGGTAGCCGTCGAAGACACCGCTCACGGCGTCCACCCGCTGACCGCCGAGGCCCAGGATGTAGCGGCCCGGGAACGCCTCGCCCAGTGCGCGTTCCGCGGCAGCCATCGCGATCGGATCCCGGTACGCCACGTTCGCGATCCCGGATGCGACCACGATCCGCTGTGTGGCCGACAGCAGCAGCCACGCCTGGCTGACGGTGTCCCTGCCCAGCCCCTCGCCGAACCAGAGCGCCCCGTAGCCCAGCTCTTCGAGTTCGGCGGCGGCCTCGCGCACCCGCGTGGCGGGCTGCGCCTCGAACGTGAAGGTCCAGAGGCCGACCTGGCCGAGGTCGTTGATCGTCATTGCGTACTCCCTTTTCCGGAGAGGTTCTCCGGTTCGCTCCGGGACTATACGGAGAACCTCTCCGTTTGGCTAGGATGGGTGCATGCAGAGAGCCGACGCGCGCCGGAACCGCGACCGGCTCGTCACAGCCGCGCGGGAGACGTTCGCCAGGGAGGGCCCGGACGCGTCGCTGAACGAGATCGCCCGGCGGGCCGGAGTCGGGTCCGGCACGCTCTACCGGCATTTCCCCAACCGCGAGTCGCTGTTGACGGCCGTGCTGCGCGACCGGGTCCTGACGTTGTGCGAACGCGCGGAGGAGCTGGCCGGCTCGGCGTCACCCGACGAGGCGTTCTCCTCATGGCTGCGCGCCTTCCTCCGCCACGCGCGCACCGACCACGGCCTGACCGGCTACTTGATGATCGAGAAGCCGCCGGACCTGGGCTTCGACTGCCACCAGGTGATCCGTGACGCCGCCGCGGGGGTGCTCGGCCGGGCCCAGCGGGAAGGTTCCGTGCGCGCCGATCTCACCGCGGACGATCTGCTCCGGCTGATCACCGGTATCGCCCTCGCCACCTCGGCCGCAGCCACAGCCGACGAGGGCCAGGCGGACCGGCTGCTCGCCGTCGTGCTGGACGGGCTCCACAGCGGGTAGAGATCCCATCGTGGATCTCTCCAGCGCCGCACGCGAGCTTTACGGGGTCGCCCCGCCGGAGTTCGTGGCCACGCGCAAGGACCTCGCGCAGCAGGCCAAGGCGGCGGGTGACGCCGGGCTGGCCAAGGAGATCGGCGCCCTGCGCCGCCCGACCGTGTCGGCCTGGGCGGTCAATCGGCTGTCCCGCGAAGCCGCAGAGGAGCTCGGGCAGCTGCTCGAGGTCGGTGCCGACATGCGGGCCGCCTGGGCCTCCGGCGGACATATCGGCGAGCTGGAGCAGCGGCGCAGCGAGCTGATCGCACAGCTCGTCCGGACGGCCGGACGGCTCGCGAGGGAGGCCGGGCATCCTCTGCGTGACCAGGCGGTGCGGGAGGTCGAGAACACCCTGCAGGCGGCCACGGTGGACGAGGACGTGGCGGAGGAGGTCCAGGAGGGACGACTCCCCCAGCCGCGCAGCCACAGCGGCTTCGGCACCGCCGGTTTCGGCTTCCCGGCGGTGCCTGCCCAGAAGCGCCCCGAGCATCCCAAGAGCGTAAAAACGGCGAAGGCGACCAAAGCGAAGGCCGCGAGGTCCTTCGGACGCTCCGAGCCGGAGCCTGAACCAGAACAGGCCTCGGAGGCCGACGAGCTCGCCCGGAGGCGCGCTGAAAAGGCCAGGCGGCTAGCGCGGGAGGCCGAGAAGGCCCTGTCCCAGCGCAAGGACGAGCTGAACCGGGCCAAGCGCGAGCTGAACAAGATCACAGATGAGGTGGCGGGGCTCCGGCGGGAGCTGGACGAGGCGATCTCCCGCCAGGAGGCAGCTCAGCGCAAGCTCGACAAGGCCGAGCGGGCCCATGAACGGGCGGCGGGCGCGGCCGAGGAGGCCCGCCGCGAGTCGGCAGCCGCCCAGATGTAGGGCCCCCGTTACAAAACGGAACAAAACATACAGTAGGTTCTGCCCGAACGACGTTCTAATACTGAGGGGGCCACGGTGGCGGAACCGGTCATGGAGCAACCGGCGGACTGGACCGAACCAGGCGCCCATCCCGTCGCCCCCGGCGTGCACCGCATCCCGCTCGCCCTGCCCATCCCGTCGCTGCACGCCGTGAACGTGTACGTGATCGAAGACCCGGACGGCCTCGTCGTCGTGGACTCGGGCTGGGCGATGCCCGACAGTCGCGCGGCCCTCAAGGACGCCCTGCGCTTCCTCGGCCACCGGCTGGACGATGTCACGCAGTTCCTGGTCACCCACGCGCACTGGGATCACTACTCCCAGGCGCTGGCCCTGCGGGAGTCGTTCGGCACGCGGGTCCGGATCGGCCGGGGCGAGCAGCCCTCCCTTCAGGCGTTCGACGTCGCCAAGGGGCTCCACCCCCGCCAGGTCGAGCTGCTGCGCCGCTGCGGCGCGCCCGATGTGGCGGACCATGTCGCCGCCGCCGGCGTCAACGCCGAGGAACGCAAGATTCCGCACACCATGCCGGACGCCTGGCTCGACGACGGTGAGTGCGTCACGCTGGCCCGGCGCGGCCTGGACGTCTTCGCGACGCCCGGGCACACGCGCGGCCACATCGTGCTCCGCGACGCCGGCGCGGGGCTGCTGTTCGCCGGAGATCACGTGCTTCCGCACATCACGCCGTCGATCGGCCTGGAGACCGAGCCCGAGCCGAAGCCGCTACGCAGCTACCTGGAGTCGTTGCGGATCGTCCGCGACATGCCCGACACCCTGTTGCTGCCCGCGCACGGCCCGGTCACCCCCAGCGTGCACATCCGGGTCGACGAGCTGATCAGGCACCACGAGGCCCGGCTGGACGTCGCCGCCCGGCAGGTGCGCTCCGGCCACTCCACCGCGTTCGAGGTGGCACGTTCCATGCCATGGACGCGGCGGCAGAAGAAGCTCGACGACCTGGACGTCTTCAGCCAGATGCTGGCCGTGCTCGAAATCGATGCCCACCTCGACGTGCTGGTCGACCAGGGCGTGCTGGAGGCGACCGAGACCGGCGGGGTGCGCCGCTACTCGCTCAAGGGCTGATCCCCCCGTCCCCCGCGAGCCCCGTCCAGCCCGGGTCGCGCCCCAGGAAGCCGACGAGCCGGTCGCTCGGCGAGGCCTCCGGCGGCACGGCGACCGGCGGCGCGAACAGCCCGTGCCGGACGTCGTCACGGGCGACCATCGGGGCGACCCGCAGCAGGTGCCGCGCGAGCTCCGGCGGGATCGGGCGGTCCTTGCCGCACGCGCGCGAGACGTCCCAGCCGTGCACCGCGATCTCCATGGCGCCGGTGCTCGCCATCGCGCCCGCCCGCATCGGGCAGCCCGCGACGGTGACCACATGGCCGGGACCGCCGTCGCCGGTCCACGCGGCGAGCAGCCGGCGGGCACGATCCTGGAAGGCGGCGACCAGATCGGTATCGGGCACGTCCGGCTCTCCGTCTGGGAACAACATCACGGTGCCACGGTCGATGCCCTCGCACAGGGCGTCGAGCGAATCGTTGACGTGCAGGAACAACATGCGCAGGTTCCAGCCGCGGCAGGGCGTCGGGCGGGCGAGTGCCGCGGTCGTCACGTCCTCCACCGCCTCCAAGGCGAAGCCGATCGCACCTTCCAGCAAACCTGCGCTGTAGCTCTGCAGCGCCGCTGCCTCGGCCGCGTTCATCGGCCGCGCCGCACGGTCGTCTTCATCGGGGGCCTCCCTTCATCTATAGAGACCCGCGACCGACCGGAAAGTCATCGGAGACAGGCCCTCGATGCCGGGAGATCACGCGGGAGCGGAGCTGGGAGAACCTCCACCCCGTGTCGGAGCTTTGGCAGGAATTGCGGGTGTCGCCGGAGGTCACCGAGGGGACGACGACCATGGTCATTTCCCCCTGCCTCGTGCACACGGAGGTTCGAATGCCGACTCCCAAGCGCTCCTTCCTGATCTCCGCCGGTCTCGCCGCCCTGGTCGTCGGGTTGTCCGGCTCCCAGTTCGCCGCCGGCGCCGCCACCACCACCGAGGCCCCGGTACAGCCCCAGGCCTCCGTACAAGCCCCACCGGCATCGACCATCCGGAACGTCGTCCTCGCCGTGCACGGTGGCGCAGGCTCGATACCGCGCGGCAGCATCACCCCCGAGCAGGAGAAGGCGTACCGCGACGGCCTCACCAAGGCCCTGCAGACCGGCTACGCCCTGGTCAAGGACGGCAAGCCGGTCCTCGACGCGGTCGAGAAGGCGGTCAACGTCCTGGAGGACGACCCGAACTTCAACGCCGGCAAGGGCGCGGTGTTCAACACCGACGCCGAGCACGAACTCGACGCGTCCATCATGAACGGCAAGGACCTCAAGTCGGGCGCCGTGGCCGGGGTGCACCACACCAAGAATCCGATCACCCTCGCCCGGATGGTGATGGAGAAGTCTCCCCACGTGTTCATGGCGGGCAAGGGCGCCGACGACTTCGCCCTCCGCAACGGCGTCCCGTACACCACGCAGGACTACTTCTGGACGCAGCGCCGCTGGGACTCCCTCATGGCCGCCAAGGGCACCACGAAGGTCCAGAACGGCGCGCAGCCCACGAGCAAGGACCGCGAGGTCGGCGGGACGGTCGGCGCGATCGCCGTGGACGGCTCCCGCAACGTCGCCTCCGCGACCTCGACGGGCGGTCTGACCAACAAGCAGGTCGGCCGGGTGGGTGACTCCCCCGTCATCGGCGCCGGCACGTACGCCAACAACCGCACCGTCGCGATCTCCTGCACCGGCACCGGCGAGGTCTTCATCCGGGGCGTCGCCGCGTACGACATCTCGGCCCTCATGGAGTACGCCCGCATGCCGGTGCAGAAGGCCGCCGCCACGGTCATCACCCAGAAGATCCCCGCGCTCGGCGCGACCGGCGGCGCCATCGCCCTCGACCCGCGGGGCAATCTCGCCGCGCCGCACAGCACCAAGGGGATCATCAACGGCTATGTCACCGGCGACGGGAAGATCGTGACCCGTCTGTACGATGACGAGACCCCGGCAAGCTGACCATCCACCCCAGGAGAGGGACGGCGATGACGCACGCGGCGGAGTTCACCGAGGTCACGTCCGAAGCCGAACTGCGCGAACTGCTCGGGGAGGTGATGCCCCGGGCGGTCAGCAAGGAGCGGGCGCGGCTCCACGACCGCGACCGGGAATGGCTCGCCGCGTCGCCGTTCTGCCTGATCGCCACCTCTGACCTCGAGGGCCGCTGCGATGTCTCGCCCAAGGGCGACCCGGCGGGCTTCACGCACGTCATCGACGACACGACCATCGCGATCCCCGACCGCCCGGGCAACCGGCGCGCGGACGGATTCCGCAACATCCTGGTCAACCCGCACGCCGGGCTGATCTTCCTCATCCCCGGCCGGCGGGAGACCCTGCGCATCAACGGCCGGGCCCGCCTGGTCCGGGAGGCGCCCTTCTTCGACGAGATGGTCGTCAAGGGCCACCGGCCCCAGCTGGCCCTCGTCGTGGAGGTCGAGGAGATCTTCTTCCACTGCGCCAAGGCGTTCATGCGGTCGGGGCTCTGGAAGCCGGAGACCTGGACCGCAGACGACCTGCCCTCCCACGCCCGCCTGGTCAAGGAAGTCCAGAAGCCGACGGAGACCATCGAGGAACTCGAGGCCTACTACTCCGAGGGCAACTACAACAAAAAGCTGTACGCGGGCTGAAAGCACCCGGCGCGGGCGCGGCATCGCCGCACCCGCGCCGGATCGCCGCACTCCTACCGGAGCCGGGTCGCGTTCTCTCCCCGCTCTCTGGAACCGTTCAGCCGTTCAGCCGCTCTTGCGGCGGAACTGGCGCTGATGGTCGGCGCGGCCGTGAGTGCCCCGCACCTTCGACCCGCTCTTGCCCCCGCCGTTGGCGTGCTGGTCCGCCGCGCCGCGCTTGCGCTCCAGGGCCTCCCGGAACTTGCGCTTCACGTCATCCTCGGTGCCCTCGGTGCCCTCGGTGTTCTCGCGATCCTCTGCCGAGTCGGCCATTGCGGACCTCCAGCTCTCATGCCAAGAAGAAAATCTATGCCAGCACTCTCTACCCTCGCATGTCCGGGCCCCCATCGCCCAACCGGACCTGCCCGGATTCCTGCCTGATGCGCTCCCAGGCGGCCCGTACGTGCCGGTCCCCGGTGGCAGGCCCGCCGATCGCCAGCCGCAGCAGGACCCGCCCGCGAGCCTTGGTGTGGGTCAGGTAAAGGTCCCCGGAGGCGTTGAGCCGTTCCATGAGCACGAGCGTGGCGGTGTCGGCCTCCTCGTCCGGCACCCCCTCCCAGCGGGGCCGGAAGCACACCAGGCCGAACCTCGGGTCCTCGAACAGCTCGAAATCGGGGTCGTCGCGGATCCAGCCGGCCAGCTCCCGAGCGAGCCGGACCCCGGTCCGGATGTGCTCGCGCAGCCCCTCCGCGCCGTACCACCGGATGACCGACCACAACTTCAGCGCCCGGAACCGGCGGCCCAGCGAGATCTGCCAGTCCCGGTAGTCGATCACCTCGCCCGAGGTCGTGGCGGTGTTGCGCAGGTACTCCGGCAGGATCGACAGGGCGCCGATCAAGGGCTCCCGGTCCGCCACCCAGAGCGCCGTGCAGTCGAAGTTGGTGAGCAGCCACTTGTGGGGATTGGTCGCGTACGAGTCGGCGTACTCCTCCAGGCCCGCGTTGATCCACCTGAACTCCGGGCAGACCGCCGCCGCACCCGCGTACGCGGCGTCCACATGCAGCCAGACACCATGCTCCCGGCACACCGCGCCGATCTCCGGTACGGGATCGATCGCCGTCGTGGACGTCGTGCCGACCGTCGCGCACACCAGCACCGGCACCGCACCCGCCGCCGCGTCCTGCGCGAGCAGCGCGTCCAGGTGCGCCGGGTCCATCGCCAGCGTCACCGGATCGACGTCCACCACCCGCACGTTCGCCGCCCCGATCCCCGTGATCCGGGCCGCCTTCTCCAGCGACGAATGCGTCTGCGAGCTGACATAGAGCGTGTGACGCCGGGCGATCCCCTCCCTCGCGGCCGTGCCGCCGCCCGCGCGTTCGAGCGCAGCCAGGATCGCCACCAGGCAGGCGCTGGACGCCGAGTCCTGGATCACCCCGCCGCCCGCGGTGCCGGCACCGTCGCGCCCGCGCCCGTCACTCCGGAACCGGGCGGGCAGGTCCAGGAGCTCCGCCAGCCAGTCCAGCACACGCGTCTCCAGTTCGGTGCAGGCCGGACTGGTCGCCCACAACATCCCCTGAATCCCGATCCCGGCCGAAAGGAGATCGCCCAGGATCGCGGGGCCGCTCACGTTCGACGGGAAGTAGGCGAAGAAGTCCGGGTGCTGCCAGTGCGTGATCCCCGGCATGATCACCCGGTCGAGGTCGGCCAGCAACGTGTCGAAGCCCTCACCCTGCTCAGGAGGATGATCGGGCAGGCCCGCGGCCACCTCCCCCGGCTGCACCTGGGACAGGACCGGATAGGACTCGATCTTCTCGTGATAGTCGGCGATCCAGTCGATGACCTGCTTGCCGTACCTGCGGAATTCGTCCGGTGTCATATGTCCGCTCATCCCGCCATCCTCGCCGACTCGTTCGGGCCCGCACCAGAACACCGCCCGTTTAGGCGACGCCGACTGGGAACGATCCCCTCACATGGGGAAACAGCGAGGCGACAGACCTCGGTGGCCGTCGGGGGACCACCGGATGCAGGCGTGGTGTGCCGGTCCCGAAACCGACCCGGGACCGGCGCATCCCCCCATGTCGGCGTTAACAGAGTCGGCGTGAAGGGAGTCGGCGTGAAGGGAGAAGGCCATGACTGACAAGAGCAGCAAGCACGGCCCGAAGCTGGATGACCAGATGGAGCACGAAACGGAGGGACTGGTGCGCGGCGGCCATCCCACGCACGCGGAGGAGTTCAAGGAGACGGAGCCGGTGTCCACCGACACCGGCCGTGACCCGACCGCCGGGACGACGCCCAGGGAAGAGGGCACCCCTCCCGGGATGACACCGGATGACGTGGAGGAACGTGCCGCGTTCGCGCGAATGATCGTCGGCGTGCACTATCCGGCGTCGGGCAGGGAGATCGCTGAGCACGCCGCCGCCCAGGGTGCGCCCGACGGGGCGGTCGCCGCGCTGAGAAACCTGCCGAACCGTCAGTACGAGAACCTTGCCGACGTGACCAGTGAGCTCGGCATCGGCCAGGAGAACCGCCGCTTCTGATCCACCGCTTCTGATCCACGGGGGAAGAACGCCTGTCACGGACCGGGGCCGGGTGCGACGCTGGAAGGAGCACCCCCCGGCCCGTGGAGGCGATCATGGCGGAACCACCCATCGACAAGATCAAGAAGATGGTCGCCGGCGATCCGGCCAACGAGGCCATCAAATCCGGGACGCTGCTGGTCACCCGTGGGCTGGGCACGGTCGCCGTCGCGCTCATCGGCACGTTCTTCCTGCTGGACCAGCTCGGCGACAGCGGGCCGTGGCACGGGCTGTCGGGCGCGCAGAAGCTGGCGTTCGTGCTCGGCGCCGGGTTCATCTGGTCGGTCGTCGCGGCGAGCGACGCGCTGGCGCGCGGCATCGCCGCCGGGCGACCGGACGGGCTGGTCGCGCTGCCGCCCGGCCTGCACGCCACCGTGCTCGACGGTGTGGACAGTCCCGGCTGGCGGGTGGTCGGCGTCCGGCTCGGCGCCGCGGCGGGCGGGGCGCCCGAGTTCCTCATCGCCAAGGACACCGACGTGCGCTGGCTCCCCGCCGAGCGGCTCTCATTCCAGCACGAGACCGGCCAGGTGACCGTGGCCGTCGCCGCGCCCGCCTCACCCCAGCAGCCCGCCTCACCCACGCAGCCCGCCTCACCTCAACTGCCCGATTCAGCTCAGCAGCACGATTCAGCTCAGGAGACTCCCTGAGCCGTGTGAGTGATGGTGGTCGACGGGGGCCCCGCACCAGTGCGTCAGCGCGGTGCGGATCGCGGCGGCCCGCCGGTCGGGAGCCGTCTCGTCGGTCGCCCAGGCGACATACCCGTCCGGCCTGACCAGCGCCGTCGTGTGCGTGACACCGTTCGCGACGTCGCAGTGCACACGGTCCGTCCAGCTCCTGGTCGCCAGGTAGGTCACCGCCGGGTCGTTCGCCGCGACGACGAGGACGAAACGCCCTTCCCGGAGCGCCTCATACAGCCGCGACGGCTTGCCGCACAGCGGTACGTCGGGCGCGCGCCTGCCGATCAGGCGATGGGCCCCGGGCGGCGCCGGGTAGGAGACGGCGATGCCGGAGACCGCGCGGGCCAGGCGCCGGGCCACCGGCCGGAACCTTGTCGCCACTCCCGCGCCGACGGTCCGCGCGAACCGGAAGGCGGGCGGCTCGACCAGGGCCGCGCGCAGCGCCGCGCCACTGCCGCGGAGCACGAGCCGCCCCACCGGATGCCGTTCCTCGTCGTAGGTGTCCAGGAGGCCGGGCCCCGCCCAGCCGTGCAGCTCGGCGGCGAGCTTCCAGCTGAGGTTGGCGGCGTCCTGCATCCCCACGTTCATGCCCTGCCCGCCCGCCGGGGAGTGCACGTGCGCGGCGTCACCCGCGAGGAACACCCGCCCGGACCGGTAGCGGGGCACCTGGCGCTCGTCGCTGTGGAACCGCGAGGTCCAGCGCTCGCCGTGGATGCCGTGGTCGGTGCCGAGCGCACGGCGCACGACGTCGCGGAGCTCGTCCATGTCGACCGGCTCGGTGTCGGGCACCTGGTGGTGCCGGTTCCAGCCGATGACCCGGTACCAGCCGTCGCCGAACGGAGCGATGAACGCGAAGGCGTCGCCCGTCGCGCCGGCGGTCAGCACCTCGGGCGGCTCGTCGGTCAGCCGCACGTCGGCCAGCATCACCGAGCGGATCGCCGAGTTGCCGGGGAACGGCAGGCCCAGCGCCTGCCGCACCGTGCTCCCAACACCGTCCGTGCCCACGGCGTAGGTGGCGCGGCGCGCGCCGGTCGTGCCGTCGCCGTATCGCACGTCCACCTCGACGCCGTCGGCGTCCTGCCGCAGGCCGGTGACCTCGGCGCCGCGCACGATCTCCGCCCCCGCGGCGAGGGCTCGCTCCTCCAGCACCCGCTCCGTCTCGTACTGCGGTGTGACCAGCACGTACGGGAACCGGCTCGGCAGCCGCGTCAGATCCAGCGCGGCCCGCCCGAAGAGGTTGACGCGCCCGACGCGCTGCCCGGTGGCGACGAGCTCCTCGGCGACACCGCGGGCGTCGAGCAGTTCCAGGGTGCGCGCGTGCACGGCGAACGCGCGGGTGAGGTTGAGCTCCTCCGCACGGCGCTCCAGCACCGTGCAGGCGACACCGGCGTCCGCCAGATCTCCGGCGAGGAGCAGCCCGGTCGGGCCCGCCCCCACGATCAGCACGTTCCCGGTGGCAGGCATCGCACGCCTCCGATCTCGATCAGGGTTCGTAGGCGGCCTTCCCCCTCACGACGGGCTATGCACATCTTCGCAGGGATTCGGTCAGCCCTTGATGCGGCGGTCGTGCCCGGCCCACTCCTTCTCCCGGAGCTGGAACTTCTGGATCTTCCCGGTGGAGGTCTTGGGCAGCTCGGTGACGAAGTCGATCCGGTCGGGCGCCTTGAAGCGCGCCAGCCGCCCCCGCACGTGCTCGACCAGCTCGTCCGCCGTGACCGAGGCGCCCGGACGCGTGATCACGAACGCCTTGGGCCGTTCGCCCCACTTCTCGTCCGGCACCGCGACGACCGCGACCTCCAGCACGGCCGGATGCGAGTCGATCGCACGCTCGACCTCGACGGTGGAGATGTTCTCGCCGCCGGACACGATGATGTCCTTCGACCGGTCACGCAGCTCCACATAGCCGTCCGGGTGGCGGACGCCGAGGTCGCCGGAGTGGAACCAGCCGCCGCGGAACGCCTTGGCGGTGGTCTCCTCGTCGCGGTAGTAGCCCGCCATGACGTTGTTGCCGCGCATGACGATCTCGCCGAGCGTCTCCCCGTCCCACGGCACGTCGTTGTCGCCCGCGTCCACGACGCGCAGCCCGTCCGTCTGGAGCATCCCGACGCCCTGGCGGGCCAGCAGGCGGGCGCGCTCGGCCGCCTCCAGCCCGGACCAGCCCGGCTGCGGCTCGCAGACCGAGTAGGGGCCGTAGGTCTCGGTGAGGCCGTAGACGTGCACGATGCGGGCGCCGAGACCCTCCATCTGGCCGATGATCGTCGGGCTGGGCGGCGCGCCCGCGGTGGTCACGACCAGCGGCCGTTCGAGCGGGTGGGCCTGCGGGGCGTTCGCGATGGTCACCAGGACCGTGGGCGCCCCGTTCAGATGGGTGACGCCCTCGTCGTCGATCAGCTGCCAGATGCGTCCGGCGTCGACCGCCCGCAGGCAGACCTGCGTTCCGCCGATGGCAGCGAGCGCCCACGGCGTGCACCAGCCGTTGCAGTGGAACATCGGCAGCGTCCACAGGTAGACGCTGTCCGGGGTGTGCCGCGAGTGCGTCACCTCTCCGAGGGCGTTGAGGTACGCGCCGCGGTGCGTGTAGGTGACGCCCTTCGGCCGCCCCGTCGTGCCGGAGGTGTAGTTGATCGAGATGATCGCGTTCTCGTCGGCGACCTCCCAGGGCAGCGGCTCGTCCGAGCCCTGGGCCAGCAGGTCGGTGTAGACGATGCCGCCCACGGCCGGATCGGGCGCCGCGCCGGACGCCGGATCGGTGACGGTCACGATCTCCCGCACGGTGGCGAGACCGCCGATCAGCGGCGCCACCGTCGGATGCAGGCCGGAGTCCACCACCAGGACCTTCGCGCCGCTGTGATCGAGGATGTAGCGGACCTCCTCGGGCGCCAGCCGCGTGTTGATCGCGACGAGGACCGCCCCGGCCAGCGGCACGGCGAAGTGCGCGACCAGCATCTCCGGCACGTTCGGCGCGAGATAGGCGACGCGGTCCCCCGGCCCGACGCCGAGGGCCTGAAGACCCCGTGCGACGCGGACGACCTGAGCGGCGAACGTCGCGTACGTCTCGCTGCGTTCCCCGTAAGAGATCGCTGTCTTACTGGGGAAGACCTCCGCCGATCGTTTCAGGAACGACAGCGGGGTGAGCGGGGTGTAGGCCGGTCCGGTCTCCATTGGTCCTCCAGAGGTCGTTCGCGCCGAGATGAACGCTAGAACAACCGGCCGGGCGAGGGAATCACCTCTGGTCAGGCGGAGGCGTCGTCGAGCAGGGCGATCTGCCCGGACGTCAGATCCACGTCGGCCACCGCGAGCAGCGGGCCCAGCTGCTCGACCGTTCGGGCACTGGCGATCGGCGCGACAACGGTGGGCCGGGACTTGAGCCAGGCCAGCGCCACGGTTGCGATCTCGGCGTTCTGCTCCCCGGCCACCTGGTCGAGGGCGGTGAGCACCCTCTGCCCGCGTTCGCTCGCCAGGTACTCGGCGGCCATGCCGGCCCGCGCGCTCTCCACCTTCTGACCGGGACGGTACTTGCCGGTGAGGAAGCCCGAGGCGAGCGCGTAGTAGGGCAGCGCGGCCAGGCCGTTCGCCTGCACGGTCTCGGCGAGCTCGCCCTCGTAGGTGTCGCGGGAGACGAGGTTGTAGTGCGGCTGGAAGGCCACGTACTTGGCGATGCCCTCAGCCTCCGAGTGCGAGAGCGACTCGGCGAGCCGTTCGGCGGTGAAGTTCGAGGCGGCGATGTAGCGCACTTTGCCCTCGCGGACCAGCTGGTCGAGCGCGCCGAGCGTCTCGGCCACCGGCGTCTCCGGGTCGTCGAAGTGCGAGTAGTAGAGGTCGATGTGGTCAGTGCCGAGCCTGCGCAGCGACTCCTCGGCGGCGCGTTTGATCGTGTCGGCCTTGAGCCCGCGGAACCGCGGATGCGCCCCCACCTTGGTGGCGATCACGACGTCGTCGCGGTTGCGGCGCGCCCTGATCCACTCACCGATGACGGTCTCCGACTCCCCGCCGGAGTTGCCCTCCACCCACGCGGAATAGCCGTCCGCGGTGTCGACGAAGTTGCCGCCTCCCTCGGTGTAGGCGTCCAGTACCGCGAACGAGCCGTCCCGGTCCGCCGTCCAGCCGAAGACGTTGCCGCCCAGCGCGAACGGCCGTACTTCCAGGTCAGTGTTGCCGATGTGTCCCATACAGACCGGCAACCCGGCACCCCCGAGCACTATTCCAAGATTTCCGATCTTTGACCGGAGGACCGCGGGGCATGATCGGGTCATGACCGTCTCCAGACTCCGCGCCATCCCGGGCATCGGCGTGGACAAGGTCGGGGACGCGGCCGACGCGGCGCACGACCCCGATCTGCTGCGGCTCGAGAACCTCGACACCGACCTGCGGCCCCCGGCGGTGGCGCTCGAGGCGACCCGCGCCGCCGTCGATGACGACGACGCCAACAGCTACCTGCCGTTCCAGGGCCACCGTTCGCTCCTGGAGGCCGCCGCCGCGCACGTCGGCCGCATCGCCGGTCACGCCTACGATCCCGACACGGAGTGCGTCAGCGTGGCGGGCGGTCTCAACGGCGTCTTCAACGTGCTGCTGGCGACGATCGAGCCGGGGCAGGAGGTCGTGCTCTGCGATCCGATCTACGCCGGGCTGGTCAACCGCGTACGGCTCGCGGGCGGCGTCACGCGATTCGTCCCGTGCGACGCGTCCCCCGAGGGCTGGTCGGTCGACCCGCAGCGGCTCGCCGAGGCCGTCGGGCCGAACACGGGCGCGGTGCTCATGATGGGCCCGGCGATGCCCACCGGCCTCGTGCTCGGGCAGGAGCACTGGGAGGCGCTGGCGGCGGCGCTGGAACGCCACGACGCCTGGCTGATCTATGACGCGGCGATGGAGCGCATCCGCTTCGACGGCCGCCCGCCCGGCCATCCCGTCGCCGCCGTGCCGGGACTGGCCGAGCGGACCATCACCGTGGGCGCCGCGGCCAAGGAGCTCCGGATGATCGGATGGCGGGTCGGCTGGGTCACCGCGCCCGCGCCGATCCTCGCCGACATCCGCCTGGTCGGCCTGACCAACGTCGTCTGCCAGGTCGGCATCGCGCAGAACGCGGTCGCCACCGCGCTGGCCGCCCCCGATGCGGACGCCGATGTAGCGGCGGCGACCGCCGTGTGGCGCGAGCGGTGCGAGGTCGTCCTCGACCAGCTCGCCGGCCATCCGGTCGTCCGGCCACACGGCGGCTGGTCACTGCTCGTGGACACGCGGCCGCTCGGCCTGTCCCCCGGGGAGCTGTCGCGTCGCCTCCTCCAGCACGGCAAGGTCGCCGCCACGCCGATGAACGGCTGGGGCCCGAGCGGCGATCACTACCTCCGTCTCGTCTTCGCCAACGAACCGGTGGAACGCCTAGCCGACCTGGGTGAGCGCTTCGGACGGGCCTTGTCGGACGGGCCCTGAGCGCCTGGGGCAATCGCCTGAGTCAGCGGAAGTCCGCCGCATGATCGCGGGCCCACTCGGCGTAGGTGCGGGCGGGGCGCCCGAGGACCCGCTCAACGTCGGGCCACGGCTTGTCCAGCGCCGACCAGTCCTGGTCCGAGTAGCCGCCCTCCCCTGACGCCTCCTCGCCGCCGTAGTCGGCGAAGCCGAGCATGAGGTCGGCGGCCTCGGCGGCGAAGCCGCCCTGGGTTTTCATCAGCTCCCGGGCCTGTTCACGCGTGACCTCCTCGTACCGGACCTCCTCCTCCAGTGCGGCGCCGATGGCCCGCACCTGCTCGCGGGTCGTGATCGTCGCCGGTCCGGTGAGGGTGTACGCGGCGCCGTGGTGGCCGTCCTCCAGGAGAGCCGTGACCGCGACGGCCGCGATGTCGCCCTCGTGGATCAGATTCTGCGGCTCGTCGCCGAACGGGTAACGCACGACCCGTTCGGCACGGACGGAGGGCGCCCAGATCTGCAACATGTTGGCCATGAAGCCGCCGGGCCGCAGGTGCGTCCACTCGAGGCCCGACTCCTCGACCACCTGCTCCACCGGGTTGGTGTGCAACCCGACGGTGACGGACGCGGCGGAGAGGTCCACGATGCGCGTCACCCCCGCCCGCTTCGCCATGGCGACGACCTCGCCGGCGGTCTCCTCCACCGGGAAGAGGTAGAGGCGGTCCACTCCCTCGAACGCGCCGGCCAGGGTGTCCGGGCGGGTGAGGTCGCCCCGGACGACCTCGGCGGCCTCGGGCAGACCTGCGGAGGCGGGGTCACGGGTCAGCCCACGGACGCGTACGCCTCTCTGGAGCAGCTGGCCGACAACGTTCCGCCCGACGAATCCGGTCGCGCCGGTCACCAAGATCTTCATGGTGCCGACGTTAGGCGCCATTTAGGCCAATCTATGTCCCATATGAGCCGGGGTTGAATCGGAACTTGATTCCGTAACGTTGTTCCGGTTAGGGTCGGCGCATGGTCGTCACATACACGCTGGAGCGATCCGTCGCCACGATCGCCATGGACGACGGCAAGGTGAACGTGATGTCGCCGCGGATGCTCGCCGAGCTCGACGCGGCACTCGACCGGGCCTTGGCCGACCGGGCGGTGGTCCTGCTGACCGGGCGTGAGGGTCTCTTCTCCGCGGGTTTCGACCTTCCGACGCTGCGGGCGGGCGGAGCCGCCGCGCTGGACATGGTCCGGAGCGGGTTCGAGCTCGCCGCCCGGCTCCTGTCGTTCCCCTATCCCGTCGTCGTCGCCTGCACGGGCCACGCGATCGCCATGGGCTCGTTCCTGCTGGTCGCCGGCGACCACCGGATGGGCGCCACCGGGTCGTACCGGATCAGCGCGAACGAGGTGGCGATCGGGATCACGGTGCCGCGCGCGGCGGTGGAGCTCCTCCGGCAGCGGCTGACGCCCGCCGCCTTCAACCGCGCCGTGACGCTGGCCGAGGCCTTCGAGCCGGAGGGCGCCGTGGCAGCGGGATTCCTCGACCAGATCGTGCCTGCGACGGAGCTGGCCGAGGCCGCGCGGACGGCCGCAGTGGCGATGGCCGGCCTCGACATGGAGGCGCACGCGGCGACCAAGCTGCGAGCCCGCGAGGGTGCCCTGGCGGGCGTGCGCCAGGCGATCGACGCCGACTCCCTCACTTTCCGGGCCGGCGCCGCCCGATAGGGTCCCCGCGTGCCGAGAGCCAAGCTGCGAACGCCCGAGCTGCGAGACCGGGTCCTCCAGGCGGCGATGGCGATGCTCGCCGACGAAGGGGTGACCGCTTTCACCGCCCGCAAGGTGGCGCAGGGCGCGGGCACCTCCGTCCCCGCGGTGTACGAGCTCTTCGGCGACAAGGCCGGGCTCGTGCGCGAGATCTTCTTCGAGGGGTTCCGGCGGCTGCTGCACCGCCTGGAGGACGGCGCGCCCACCGACGACCCGCGGGCCGATCTGGAGCGGGTCGTCCAGGTCTTCCGCGGTTTCGTCCTCGACAACCCCGTGCTCGCCGAGGTGATGTTCGCCCGCCCGTTCGCCGAGTTCGATCCGGGGGCCGAGGACCTCCAGGCCGCCGCCGCGGTCCGCGAGTTCTTCGTCGGCGGCGTGCGTCGCTGCGTCGCGGCGGGCCAGATGAGCGGCGACCCCACCGACGCGGCCCACGTTCTCCTCGCGCTCGCCCAGGGCATGGCCGCGCAGGAGACCGCGGGCTGGCTCGGCACCTCCCAGGCGTCGGTGGACCGCCGCTGGGGCCTGGCGGTCCACGCAATGATCGACGGCTTTGCACCGGAGTCTGCGGACCCCTCAGGCTGACGCGGGACCGGCCAGGCCGTGCAGGAGCAGGTCGGTCAGCGTGTCCACGATCTCGTCCTCGGTGGCCTCCGGGCCGTGCTCGCCGGCGGTGAGGACGGCATAGCCGAACATCGACATCATCGCCCCCATCGCGGCCGCGACCAGGGTGGGATCGCCCGGCAGGGGATTCCCGCGTTCCCGTAGGAATTCCAGATGGTCGCGGAAGGTCTCGGTCTCCGCGGCCAGGCTCCGCCACGCGAGCCCGGAGGCCGGCCTCGCCGCGATCACCGACTGCATCTGGGCCACGACCACGGGAAGGTTGTCGCGCAGCACGTTCCAGGCGATCGCCAGGTGATCGTGCAGCTGGCCCCGGTCGGTCAGGTCGTGATCACGCGGATGCCCGGCCGACTCGATCTCGGCGTCCGCTTGCCCTTCCATGTCGGCCATCAGTGCCTTGAGCAGTTCCTCCTTACTCGTGAAGTGGTCGTAGAACGAGCCGGTGGCCCGCCCGGCCGCGGCCGTGATGTCGGTGATCTTGGTGTTGAGGTAGCCGCGTTCCATGAACAGGCGGCGGGCGGCGTCCTTCAGCGCGGCCTGGGTCTCGGCCGCCTTCGCCTTGCGCACTCCCCCTTGACGTTCACTCACGGACGACATCATACTGAGCTTAAATTCACCGAATATAGATTCAGTGAATCATTATTCAGGAGATGAACATGCAGGTCATCGTGGTGGGCAGCGGAGTGGCGGGCACAACGAGCGCGCTCGCACTTCGGCGCACGGGAGCCGAGGTGACGGTGTACGAGGCGTACGCCGACCCGGCCGGCACGGTCGGCTCGTTCCTGAGCCTGGCGACCAACGGGCTCAAGGCGCTGGACGCGCTCGGCTGCCTGGAGGCGGTCCAGGCAGCCGGTTTCGAGGTGGAGCGGCAGCGGCTGTGGGCCGACTCGGGCCGCCTGCTGGGCGACACGCCGCGCGGTCGCCTGTCAGACGAGCCGCTGCGGAGCATCAGCCTGATGCGCGGGCACCTCGTCGAGACGCTGCGCGACAAGGCCGTCGAGTCGGGTGCCCACATCGTCACCGGTGAACGGCTCGTGGGCGCGACCCGTGTCGGCGCGAAGGTCCGCGCCGAGTTCGAGAGCGGGCGGACGGCGGAGGCCGACCTGCTCGTGGGGGCCGACGGGATCTGGTCCGCGACACGCCGCATCCTCGACACCGGAGCGCCCGAGCCGGTGTACGCGGGCCTCTACACCGTCTCCGGCGTCACGCGCGGCGTGGACGCCGGCACGTTCAGCCAACCGGGCACGTTCAACATGGTGTTCGGCCGGAACGGGGCGTTCGCCTACATCCCCGTCCCGGGCGGCGACGTCTGGTGGGCGGCGCAGGTCTCAGCCGCGGAGGAGCCCGACCTGGACGCGGTCGATCTGGAGTTTCTCAAGGGCGTCTACCGGCACGAAGAGGTGCCGTCGGCCCTGCTGGGCGCGGCGGCGACGATGCAGCGGCCGACGCTCATGCACGTCCTCGCCGAAGTCCCCGTCTGGCATGACGAGCGGATCGTGCTGGTGGGCGATTCCGGCCACCCGGTGGGCGCCGGTCAGGGAGCATCCATGGCCATCGAGGACGCGGTCGTGCTCGCCCGGTCGCTGGAGGACGCGCCGGACGTCCCGGCCGCCCTCGCGGCGTACGACGCGGCCCGCCGGAAGCGGATCGCCAAGCTGGTCAAGTCAGCGAGCGCCAACCGGGATGCCAAGACAGCGGGCCCGGTGGGGCGCCGCCTTCGCAACGCGGTGATGCCCGTGTTCGTCAAGCTCTTCTACGAACGCGCCACCGCGTGGCTCTTCACTCACGAAGTGGCGGCAGGCTGGCGTTCTGCGGTCTCTTCGGGGGCGTAGACGTTCCGGACGGCGCGCTTGAAGTCGGGGCAGTCGACCATGGGCTCGTGCGTGCAGGTCGCGGCGTGGCGGAGGCTGGCGCGCATCCGGACGAGCTGGTCGATCTTGTGGTCCAACTCGGCGGCCTTCCGGCCCATGCGCTCGCGCAGGATCGGCCCGTCCTCGGGTGTGGCGACCAGGAACCGGCCGATCTCCGCGATCGAGAATCCGGCGCTGCGGGCGCACGTGATCAGGCCGAGCCGTTCCAGCACGTCGGGGTGGTAGATGCGGCGCAGGCCGTTGCGGCCGCTGGACTCGATGAGGCCCTCCTTCTCGTAGTACCGGAGGGCCGACGGGGCGAGTCCGGTGCGTTCGGCGACCTCGGCGATGTCCAGCAACATGATCGTCCCCCTTGACTTGAAGCGCGCTTCAAGTCGCACTCTAGCCGTCATGAACATTCACCACCTGAACTGCGGGTCCGTCCGGGAGATCGAAGCCACCTACAGCGGGCCGCCGCCCGCGCACGCCGTGAACCACTGCCTGCTGGTCGAGACCGGCGACGGGCTGGTCCTCGTCGAGACGGGCCTGGGGCTCGACGACGTGCGGGATCCGGACGGTACCCTCGGCGCCGAGTGGGTCGAGATGGCTCAGCCCGTCCTCAGCGAGGAGGAGACGGCCGTACGCCAGATCGAGCGGCTCGGTTTCCAGGCCTCGGACGTGCGGCACATCATCGTGACCCACCTCGACGTCGACCACTGCGGCGGCCTTCCGGACTTTCCGGACGCACACGTCCATGTGCTCGCCGCCGAACTAGATGCGGCGCTGGCGGAGGCCCCCACTCGCCGCTACCGGCCCGCCCATTGGGCGCACGGCCCGAACTGGGTCACCTACAGCCCCGAGCCGGGCGACGACTGGTTCGGCTTCACCTCTGTCCAGCCGAAGGGCCTGCCGCCGGGGATCCGGCTGATCCCGCTCGGCGGGCACACCGCGGGTCACGCCGGTGTCGCCGTCCAGGACGGTGACCGCTGGCTCCTGCACTGCGGCGACGCGTACTACTACCACCGCGAGCTACAGCCGAGCCCCCACCCGCACCCGCTGATGGACCTCGTGCAGACGAACGCCGAGGTCCACCACGACCTGCGGCTCGGCACGCAGGCCCGATTGCGCGAGCTCGTGCGCGACCACGGGGACGAGGTCACGGTCTTCTCCGCCCACGACCCGTGGGAGTTCGCCCGGCTCGCCGGCTAGACCGCCCGGCTAGACCGCCCGGCTGGAGAGGTTGAGGCCGAGCGCGCGGAACTGCTCGACCGGGTGGTGGTAGCCGCGTTCGATGTGGTGCACGCCGCGCAGCGTGGACGGGCCGTTGGCGACGGCGGCGGCCAGCACCGCGGAGAACCCCGCCCGGATGTCGGGCATCGTGACGTCGCCGCCGCGCAGCTTGGAGATGCCGCGCACGACCGCCGAGTGCTTGGCGCCCGCGTCGTGGTAGCGGCAGGCGGGGCCGCCCAGGCAGGTGTCGTACACCTCGATCTCGGCGCCCATGCTCTGCAGCGCGGGCACGTACGCCAGCCGGTTCTCGTACACCGTCTCGTGCAGCACCGACATGCCGTCGGCCTGGGTGAACAACACCATCAGCGGCGTCTGCCAGTCCGTGGCGAACCCGGGATGGGTGTCGGTCTGCACGGCGGCGGGGTTCAGCAGATTCGGCGCCGACGCCATGATCCAGTCGTCGGTGATCTCGAACCGGGCCCCCATCCGCGCCAGCGTGGTGATCGGCGTGACCAGCCGGTCCTGCGGGCAGCCGTGCACCCGGACCTCGCCACCGGTGACCAGTCCCGCGACCAGATAGGAGAACGCCTCGATACGGTCGCCGGCGAGCCGGGTCTGCGCACCGCTGAGCTCGGGTACGCCCTCGACGACGATCCGGCGGTCGGGGCTGAACTCGATGCCCGCGCCCATGCGCTGCAGGAACAGCGCCAGCTCGATGATCTCCGGCTCGGTGGCGGCGTTGCGGATGACCGTCCGGCCCTCGGCCAGCACGGCGGCCAGCAGCACGGTCTCCGTCGCGCCGACGCTGGGGTAGGGCAGGTTGATCCGCGTACCGCGGAGCCGCTTGGCGCGGGCGTGGATGCCGTCCTCGGCGATCTCCACCTCGGCGCCGAACGCGCGCAGCGCGTCCACGTGGAAGTCGACCGGCCGGCGGCCGATCGGGTCGCCGCCGACCAGGGGCACGAACGCCTCGCCGGCCAGGTGCAGGAGCGGGCCGAGCATGAGGATCGGGATGCGGTTGAGCCCGGTGAACGCCTTGGCCACGCTCGGGTCGGTGACGGGTCCCGGCACGACCGTGATCTCGCCGCCGGAGCGTTCGACCGTCATGCCGATGTGCTCCAGCATCGCCGCGGTGATGCCCACCTCGCCGACGTCGGGGGCGTTGCGGATGGTGCTCGGCGCGCCGCCGAGCATCGCCGCCACCATGTGTTTGCTGACCGCGTTCTTGGCGCCACGGAC
This sequence comes from Actinomadura sp. 6N118, assembly GCF_044326415.1. Classification (NCBI taxonomy): domain Bacteria; kingdom Bacillati; phylum Actinomycetota; class Actinomycetes; order Streptosporangiales; family Thermomonosporaceae; genus Actinomadura; species Actinomadura sp. 6N118. The sequence goes on from NZ_JBIRAZ010000046.1 coordinate 30,129, forward strand.
GGTGACGTCCCCGCGCAGCGGTCCGGAAGGTTCGATCTGCCACAGCTTCTCGGTCACCCGTGCAGCCTATGGCCCGAACCGGTCCCTTCCGGAGTACGTCTCATTCTTGCCGACGATTTTTAGGACAGGAGACACCTATGGAGTGTGCGCTGCCCCTCGCCGACGAGTTCCTCCTGCTCGCCCTGCGGGAGAACGACGGACGCCTGCTCGTCCAGTCGTCCGTGGTCCGGGCCGGGCTGGCCGGCGCCTTCCTGGCGGAGCTGTCGCTCGCCGGCCGGATCACGCTGGCGGACGACCACGTCACCGTCAGCGACGTGAGCTCGCTCGACAACGCCGATCTGGACGCCGTGCTCGCCCGGATCGCCCGTGAGACCAAGCCCCGCAAACCCGACTGGTGGGTGAGCCGCCTGATCGACAACGAACTCGCCCAACAGCGGCTGGCACGCCTGACCGAGCGCGGCATCCTGGACGCTGAGGCGTTCCGCATCCTCGGGCTCATCCCGAGCAAGCGCTACCCCGAGCGGGACGCCGGACCCGAGCTGGAGATCCGCACCCGGCTCGCCGCCGCGCTCGACGCGGGCCACGCCGACGACCGCACCACCACGCTGCTGGCGCTGGCGCACGCGTCCGGCCTCACCAGCCGGCTGTTCGGCATCAAGGGCAAGGAGCTGCGCGAACGGGTCGAGCGCGTCACCGAACACGACTGGGCCGGGACGGCGGTGGGCCGCGTGCTCCGCGCGGCAGCCGCGCACGCCGTCCTGATCTAGCGCGCCCATCTAGGGCTGATCAGCGCTGGATCAGCGCTGATCAGCGCGGTTTGCGGGCCACCTCGGCCCATACGGTCGTGCCGCGTTCGTCGCGGCGCACCCCCCAGTGCTCGGCGACCGCGGTCACGATCATCAGGCCGCGGCCGCCCTCGTCCTCGGCCTCCGCGCGGCGTTCCCGCGGGCTTCCGCTGCCTCCGTCGGTGACCTCCACCCGGACACAGTCCTCGTCCGCGGCGACGAAGAGCCCGACCAGCTCACCCGAGCCATGGGTGACGGCGTTCGTGCCGAGCTCGCTGACCACGAGCCGGGCGTCCTCCGCGTCCACTCCCGCCGTGTCCAGAGTGCCGTCCACATACCGGCGCAGGAACTCGACCGTCGAGGGCCGCCGGTCCGCTGTGACCGTTCCCAGCACCACCATGGCCCCCATGTGGCAGTTCTACCCTGAATACTTCATGGACATGTCCCATTACGATGTGTAACAGATCCCTTGTCAGGTGATCAGTCGGGACGGGACTCAGAAGCGGTATCTGAGGACTCTCACCGACCGTGACAGCGTGCTGCTGCGCCCGGCGAGCCGCGTCCCGAGCCGGATGGCGGGTGGGAACAGGGCGACCTCGGGAACGTGCGCCAGGCTGGTCTCCTGGATGAGCCGCACCCGCGGGGCCCACGACTCGGGCTCGCGCGGGTCGGCGAACGGGGCCGACCGCACCAGGGCGGCGACCTTCTTCATGGCGGGGAGGTACCTGGCGAGCGCCGCGACGCTCGGGTGGTCACCGTTGAACGCCAACTCCCCCCGGTGGAAGTGCCCGGTCAGCCGGTTCACGAGGGCCTTGATCTCCTCCTGCGTCAGGAACGGCAGCAGACCGTCCGCGACGACCATGGCCGGCCGATCATCCGGGACCTGGTCCAGCCAGCGCGGGTCGGTGAGGCAGGTGCCGATCTGCTGCGCCTGCGGATGCTCCGGCAGGACCCGCCGCCGGGCGGCGGCGACCTCGGGGAAGTCGACGTCGAACCACGCCACGGACGAGGGCGGGATCACACGGAAGATGCGGGCGTCCAACCCGGCGCCCAGGTCCACGACGACCGCGTCCGGATGGGCGGTGACGAAGCCCCGTACCGCCTTGTCGAGATATCGCGTCTGGATGGCCACCCGGGTGACGAAGCCGCTGCCGATCTTCAGCCGGCTGAAGTCGAAGTCGACCTTCCGGACCGTGTCCACGGCCGTCGGATCTCCGAGGATGGGCCGCCGCGCGCGGCTGTCCAGGGCCCGCCCGGCCAGCGTCTCGTACAGTGTCGCCTGAACCGGCGTGAAACCGGTCTGGACCTTGACCTTCATACGACCAGTGATACCCTCCTCACTCACCGTGAATTCTCCATCGCAACGACAACGGCGAAGGCGATGTAACCGGCGTTCACCACGATCCGGGCGGCAGCGCCCGCCGGGCGGTCGAGGATCCACGGTTTGGCGGCGTCCGCCCGTACCAGCGCGTCGATGTGGGACACCAGATACCCGGTGATCAGCGCGGCGGCGGCCCATGCCGCCGGGGACCGGGTGCCTGGCAGCAGGACGAGGACCCCGATGATCACCTCCGCGGCCCCGCTCAACGCCACCAGATACCTGGGATACGGCGTCCACGCCGGCACCAGCCTCAAGTAATAGCGGGGGACCAGCCAGTGGGTGGAGCCGACCACGAGGAGGAAGAACCCGAGGACATACGCAGCGATAGATTCCATGACGTGAGCATGGAAACGACTGGGACACTGCGTATTGAACGTTTTGCCACCGTTTTCGGGGAAGACCACGCTGCCCAGGTGACGAGGCACGCACATCCCGCCTGGAAGATCGTGCTCTGCGACGGCGGCGCCACCACGGCCCAGGAGGACGGGAGGCGGGCCGTCAGCGCTCCGGGTCTGGTCATCCCGCCGCAGCACGCGCACACGTGCTCGACCACGACCGGCTACCTCGCGGTCTTCGTGGATCTCTGGAGGACCGGCCCGGGCAGAGGCGAGAGGGTACGGCAGCTCGATGAACGGTCAGTACGCCGGTTGCTCGACCTCGCGGACGCGGACGGCCTTCGTGAGGCCCTCGATCCGCTTCTGGGATCACCGCCCGCACTCGATCCGCGTCTCGCGTACGTGCTCGAGCGGCTCGACCGGCCCTCGATCATGACGCTCGCCGACGACGTCGGATTGTCGCCGTCCGGACTGCGCGGCCTCGTGCACGGCGCGGTGGGGATCCCGCTCGTCCGTCTCCGCCAGTGGCACCGGCTCCGGCACGCGGTGGCCCAGCTCGGCACCGTCTCCCCCGCGATGGCGGCGAACGCGGGCCACTTCGCTGACCAGGCCCATTTCACCCGGCTCGCACGCCGTCTCCTGGGCCGTACGCCAGGATCTCTGCGAGGTTGAGGCCGGATGAGACTGCTGACGTTCAACACGCTCTTCCGCGGGTCCGCACGGTCGCGTCTGCGTGGCCTGGCCGACCAGCTTGAACGAGACGACTACGACATCGTCTGCCTGCAGGAGTTCGCCTACCGCCCAAACCTGCCGCTCGTGCGCCGGTGTCTCCCGCACTGCGCCGCGAACGGAGTCTTCATGCTCAAGGGCGGACTGGTGATGTTGTCGCGATGGCCGATCGAGCGCCTCCAGTTCACGCCGTACTCCATGGCGGGACCGCCCCGTCCGGAGTTTCTCATGCGCAAAGGTGTGCAGGTGGCACGCGTCCGTGCGCCCGGCGGGGATCTGGCCGTCGTCAACACGCACCTGACCTACAACCGGGACGGCGACTGGTCCCCAGGCAGCCGTTACAGGCCGGTGCTGGAAGGGGAACTGCATCGGCTCGGCGGCATCATCGCCGGCATCCCGAAGGACTTTCCCGTAGTCGCGGCAGGCGATTTCAACGTGCATCGCGAATCGCCGCTGCTGAAGGAGTTCGCGGCCAGGTCGGGGATGCGTGACCTCCTGGAGAACGACACGCGGCCGACGTTCCGGCCAGAGCCGGGGAGCACGCCCTTTCCCCCGATCGACCATGTCTTCGTACGCGGGTTCACGGGCAGCGCCGAGCTCGTGTTCCAGGATCGTGTAAGGCTGCCCGACGGCCGCTGCGACTACCTGTCCGACCACTACGGAGTCGCGGCCGAACTCCACGCCGAACGAGCCGGGCGAGCCGGGTGTTAGGGGCGGATGGCGGCGGCGAGGGCGTGCGAGAGGTCGGCGGTCACCGGATCGGCGCCGCCTACCGAGCTGGGCGTGTCGGTCGTGTAGCCGAACGCGAGCCCGAGACCGGGATCGGCGTAGGCCAGGGCGCCGTTGGCGCCCGAGTGGCCGAACGACCCAGGCCCAGCGGTGGGAGCGGCCAGCTCGAAGAGCATGGAGTACGTGGTCGCAAACGGCAGCACCAGGTCAGCGCCGGAGACCTGGACCTCGGCGACCGCCGCCCGGGTCTCCGGGGTGAGCAGCGGCGGGCGGCCGTCGACCTCCTGGGTGGCGACGGCGTAGAGCCTGGCCAGGCCGCGGGCGCTCCCGAAGCCGCCGATGGACGCCACCCCGGCGGCGCGGAACGACCGCAGGCCGGGCAGGTTGCTGCCTCCTTCGAAGTCCACGCCGATGTTCATCGCCTGGCGGAAGAACGGCGGCATGTCGAACGGCGGCGGGCCGTCTCCCCCGATGTCGATGGGCAGGCTCGGCACGACCCGCGGCTCCTCACGCTCCGGCAGCCCGATGAAGAAGTCCACGCCGTACGGCTCGGCGATCTCCCGCCGGAAGAACTCGCCGACCGGCTGCCCGGTCACGCGCAGGAACAGCTCGCTGACCAGCGTGCCGATCGTGAGCGCGTGATAGCCGTGGCCCGTCCCCGGCTCCCAGAACGGCCGCTGCGCCGCGAGGCGTTCGGCCAGCCGTGTGTGCCCGGTGAACTCGTCGAACGTGAACCCGCCGTCCACGTTCACCAGCCCGGCCTGGTGGGACGCCAGCCCGCGCACCGTGATCGCATCCTTGCCCGCGGCGGCGAACTCGGGCCAGTAGTCGGCGACCGGCGCGTCGGGATCGAGGAGCCCGCGCTGGATCAGCAGGGCGAGCGCGATGCCGGCCGCGCCCTTGGTGGCCGAGTAGACACCCTGGATGCTGTCGGCCCGGTAGGCGGGACCGGTCCACAGATCGACGACGGGCTCGCCGTCGACGTACGCCGCGAGCGCCGCGTTCACCTGCGGCCGCGTCGCCGCGATCTCCGCGAAGAGCTCACGCACGGCCTCGAAACCCGGCCGCACGATCTCTGCCGGGCCCGTCTCACTGCCCGTCTCACTGCTCATCCCCATGCCCGCATTCTCTCAGCCCCCACCCAGCCGTCCTGTCCAACGGACAAGCTGCGCTTGGCGCTCCCTCGCCGCCTCCGTCACGCACGACGGTAGGACCTCGACTCAGGTGGAGGTCAACCCGCGAGAGGGCAGTGTGTCCCCCGGTAAATGGTCGGCATGCAGCGGTTGCAGTGGATGCACGCCGAGGCGGTGGAGGTGTCTCGCCGGATTCGTTCAATGAGATCGGGCTCCATGAGCAGCGCGCGGCCCATGGCCACGAACTCGAAGCCCTCCTCCATGGCCCGCGTCATCCCGGCGTGATCGGTGACCCCGCCGAGCAGGATCAGCGGCATACGGAGGGCCGTTCTGAACTCGCGCGCCAGCGGCAACAGATAGAGCGGCGTGTACGGGTATTCGCGCAGGAAGAAACGGCCGAACAGCCGGAGCCCTGAACGCAGTGGTTGCGGGAAGGCGGCCGCGAACTCCTTGACCGGCGCCCTTCCATGGAAGAGGTACATCGGGTTGAGCAGGGAACTCCCCGCCGTCAGCTCGATGGCGTCCAGGTGCCCGTCCGCCTCCAGCATCTGGGCGAACCGCAGGCTCTCGTCCGGCCGGAGGCCGCCGCGGACTCCGTCGTCCATGTTGAGTTTCGCCGTGACCGCGATGCGCGTGCCCACCTTGGCCCGCACCGCTTCGGCCACCTGACGGCCGAGGCGCGCCCTGTTGTCCAGCGTCCCGCCCCAGCCGTCGCCGCGCCGGTTGAGGCGCGGGCTCAGGAAGGAACTGATCAGGTAGTTGTGCCCGAAATGCAGCTCGACGGCGTCGAACCCGGCCTCCGCGGCGAGCACGGCGGCGTCGGCGTGTGCGGCGGTGACGCGGTCGATGTCATCGGCACTCGCGGCCTGGATGAAGCGCCCGGTCAGCGGGCTCAGCCGCCGGGAGGCGCTCAGCGCGGGCGCCCGGTTGGAACGGGCGTCGGCGACCGGTCCCGCGTGGCCGAGCTGAGCCGACACCGCGGCGCCCTCGGCGTGGACGGCCTCGGCGAGCCGGATCAGGCCGGGCACCGCCTCGCGGCTCATGTGGATCTGCCGCCGCTCCGTCCGCCCCTCTGGTGCCACGGCGCAGTAGGCCACGGTCGTCATCGCGGCGCCACCGGCCGCGATGCCGCGATGGAATCTGATCAGCTCGTCGGTGACCGCCCCGCGCGGAGTCCTCCCCTCGAACGTCGCGGCCTTGATGACGCGGTTGCGAAGAGTGAGAGGTCCGAGGCGGGCCGGTTCGAAGACCTTGGTCATGCGCCGTTACCTTCCGCGCGGGGATGGGGCGCGGCGAGTCCCGCCGCGACGAACGCGGTGACCACCTCCGGAGAAGGCGGTGCGGGCCGTTCACCCGGCTCTGCCAGGGGCGCGCCGTAGGTGACCAGGACCAGGTCCCGCGCCAGCCGCCAGCGTTCCGCCGCCACGCCGGCGGGCAGCTCGGGCCGAGCCCGGCGGATCATTGCGATCCAGGGTCCGGGAGCCGACCAGGGTGACTGCCAGGGCAGCGCGGCGTCCGTCAGGACGAGCCGGGCCAGCAGCGCCAGGGCCCAGCGTTCGTCCTCGTCGGTGGCGAGCCGCGCCATCGGCTCGACCAGGAACGCGGCGAGATCGCTGATGTCCGGCGGCGTGCCCGCCCCGGCGAGCTTGTCCAGGTCGGCCAGCCGGCCGTCCCAGACCGGCCTCAGGCGCCGTTCGAGCAACGCGGTGACCAGCGCATGCTTCGACCCGAAGTGATAGTGGACGGCGGCGGGGTTCATCCCCGCCGCCCTGTTGACCGCGCGGACCGAAAGACTCTCGTATCCCCGATCGCGCAAGAGGCTTTCGGCAGCGTCCAGCAGGCGGCGGCGGACATGCTCCTCAGGCGGCACCCGCCCAGTGAAACACCGGGTCACCTACGCGTCAATCACTGATTGAATCAGCGATGGACGGTCTTCGCCGAGGAGCGATGACTTTGCGGGCGGACGAGAGTCTCCCCTGTATGAGCGATATCCAGAAGCAGGTACAGCAGACCCTCGACCGCCTCGTGGAGTCGGGCGCGGAACGCGGCCTCCAGGTCTCCGTGTACCGCCATGGCGAGCCGGTGGTCGAGGCGGTCGCGGGCGTGGCGGACGCCGCGACCGGACGTTCCGTCACCCCGGGCACCGTCTTCTACAACTTCTCGATCGGCAAGGCCGCGACGTCAGCCGTCGTGCACGTGCTCGCCGAACGCGGTGTTCTCGACTACGGCATGCCTGTCGTCGAGGTGTGGCCGGAGTTCGGTGCCCATGGCAAGGACAAGGTGACAGTGCGACACGTGCTGGACCACTCGGCGGGTGTCCCCGGCATCCCGCTGGACACGTCCGTCGAAGACGTCTGCGACTGGGACAAGATGTGCGCGGCCGTCGCCGACGCCGAACTGTGGTGGGAGCCGGGGACGAAGACGGGCTACCACGCCTACACCTTCGGCTATATCGCGGGCGAGGTCGTGCGGCGGGCGACTGGGAAGCCCATTTCCCAAGTGCTGCGGGAGGACAACGCCGTGCCCCTGGGCGTGGACGGCGAGCTCTACTTCGGCATGCCCGAGTCCGAGCACGGCAGGCTCGCCACGTTGGAGGACGCGGCAGGCGATGACGGCGCAGGCGAGGAGTGGCCGGAGATGCCTGCCGACTCCCCCATGTTCCGGGCCGGGCCGATGGAGCTCTTCCCGACCGCCGAGTTCGGCAACCGCACGGACGTCCTGGTCGCGGACATCCCGGCGGGCGGCAAGACCTCAGCCCGTGCCACCGCCCGCATGCTGGCGGCAATGATGGGCGAGGTCGACGACGTCCGCCTGATCTCGCCGGAACGCCTGGAGGAGGTGACCACGGTGTCGATCAGCGGCACCGACGAGGTCTTCGGCAACCCGGCCACGTGGGGGCTCGGATACGCCCTCGGCCTGCCGGTCGACTCGTCGCTCGACTCCCCCACGGCCTTCGGGATGGGCGGTGCCGGCGGGAGCTTCGGCTTCGGAGACCCTTCGACCGGCGTCGCGTTCGCCCTGACCAAGAACACCGTCAGCGGCGACTTCGCCACCTCGGCCGAGCTCGTCACCCTCGTCAGGAAGGCGTTCTGAGCAGTCAGGCAAAGCCGGCACGGTCCGGCATAATCGGCGGCGATGACCACGCACGCCGATCCGGACGGCCGCCTCGCGGCGTTCGGCACCCAGCTGATCGAAGTCCACCTGTGGCTCCGCGAGGAGCTCGCCCGTCTCCAGGACAACGTCGATGCCTTCCTCGACGGAACGGGCGAGCGCCCGCGCGAGCTGCGGGCGCACTGTCTGACGTTCTGCTCCGCGCTGGAGCGTCACCACACCGGCGAGGACGCGGGGGCCTTCCCCGCCCTCGCCGAGCAGTTCCCCGAGCTGCGTCCCGTGATCGAACAGCTGGAGCAGGACCATCAGCTGGTGGACGGGATCCTCCGCAAGATCGAGGCTCTCGTCGGCGGTCTCAGCGAACCGGCGGAGCTGGGCGAGGATGAGGCGGCGAAGGTGCGCGGCGAGCTCGACGGCCTCGCCGCCATCATGGAGTCGCACTTCACGTTCGAGGAGCGGCGCATCGTCACCGCCCTCAACGAGCTGAAGGTTCCAAGCTGGACGGAGTCACGACCCGACTTCCTGCGCAGCACCTAGCGGCTCACGCTGTCGCGGCGCGTGCCTGTACTGACCTGGCGCGGCGCCGAACTCGCGTTTGAACGCCCTGGCGAAGGCGAACTCCGAGGTGTAGCCGGTGCGGACGGCGACGGCGCGGAGCGGCAGGTCGGTGTCGCGCAGGAGGCGCGCGGCCATCGTCATGCGCCACCAGGTGAGGTAGGCCAGCGGTGGCGATCCGACCAGCTCGGTGAACCGCCGCGCGAAGGCCGCCCGGGACAGGCCCGCGTGACCGGCCAGCGACTGGACCGTCCAGAGGCGCTCGGGTTCCTCGTGGATGCCGCGCAGGGCGGCTGCGACCGCCGGGTCCCGGAGCGCAGCGGCCCAGCCGGTCGCCGTGTCACCGGGCCGGCCGTCGTACCAGGCCCGAACGAGATACAGCAGGAGCAGATCGAGCAAGGCGGGCAACGCGGCATCGCCGCCGAGCGGGGTGTCGCGGTCCAACTCCTGTCCGAGCAGCTCGATCGCGCCCTGGAGCGACGGGTGACGGCCGACGCGCGCCGGGAGATGCACGACCTCCGGGAGCTCGGCGAACAGCGGGTGGGCTCTGGCCTGGTCGAGGCCGTACGCACCGCAGAGCATCTGCGTGACGCCGGCATCCTCAGGGCATGCGATGCCATGGCCCAGCTCGCGCGGCATGAACGCCACGTCTCCCACGCCCAGGAGGATCGGCTCGCCCACAGCGGGGATCAGCCGGCAGGAGCCCTGAAGGATCACATGGAACCCGGCTCCCTGCTGAGGCTCGAAGTGGATCTCCCAAGGAGACTCCAGGACCGTACGTGAGGAATGCGGCCGGCCGAGCCGCATCGCCCCGATCGCGTCACTGAGCACGTCCATGCATCGAGCGTATAGGCATATCCACCTTCATGAGACGAACGGATATGGCTCCTGGATCCTGGAGCATAGGGAGTCTCGTCGACTCTCCCTAGCGTGGTTCCCATGAAGATCGCTGTATATGGAGCAAGCGGATTCACCGGAGGGCTTGCCGCCCATGAACTGCACCGCCGTGGTGTCACGACCGTGGTCGTGGGCCGCAACGAGGAACGCCTTCGCCGGGTGGCCGCGGAGGTCGAGGCGGACGATGTCCGGGTCGCGGGACTGGAGGACGTGAACACCCTCGCCGCGGCATTCAAGGACTGCGATGCGGTCGTCAACGGCGCCGGGCCGTTCACCCTCTGGGGCGAGCCTGTCGTCCGGGCCGCGATAGCCGCCGGCGCCCACTACGTCGACACCGCCGGAGAGCAACGCTACGTCCACCACATCCTCACCACCTTCCGCGAGGAGAGCGGAATCACCATCGTCCCCGCCATGGCCGACGACGGAGCCCCCGGCGACCTGATCGCCCGTCTCACCGCCGAACGCCTGGAGGCTTCCCCCGCGGACCTGCTCATCGCGGACCTCCGCGGCCCAGGTGCCGCCTCCAGAGGCACGGCCCGGTCAATGGCTGCGGTCGCCACCCAGGTACCGCTCGAATTCGCCGACGGCGACTGGCATCCGGTGAACGCGGGCGCCCGATCGACGATCCAGGTTCCCGGAGAGGAGGCCGAGGTCGCCGTGCGGAACTTCGCCTTGCCCGGCGTGGCCTTGGCACCCCGGCACATCCAGGCGGCACGCGTGCGCAGTGCAATCCGTGAGGAAGTCGCCGAGCTCTTCCTGTCTCTGGGCGCCGACGTGATCGAGAGTGTGCCAGAGGTTCCGGATGCGGAGGAACGAGCCATGGGCAGATGGTTCATGCTCGCCGAGGCCACCGATGCGCAGGGTGGTCAAGCACAAGGCTGGGTGACAGGCCTCGACGCCTACCGCCTCACCGCCGTGATCGCCGTCGAAGGCGCCCGGCGTCTGGCCGAAGGAGGCGCTCCGCGCGGAGCCCGGACACCCGCAGAGGCCTTCGATCCGGCCGACTTCCTGAACTTCCTGGAACCCTTCGGAGTCACCTGGCAGGTGAAATGAGAAAGGCCCCGCCGTGAGGCGGGGCCTTTCTACCTGTATGTGTCCGGCGGTGTCCTACTCTCCCACACAGTCTCCCGTGCAGTACCATCGGCGCTGAAGGGCTTAACTTCCGGGTTCGGGATGGGACCGGGTGTTTCCCCTTCGCCATAACCACCGAACGACC
>NZ_JBIRAZ010000047.1:0-40610 GCF_044326415.1 Actinomadura sp. 6N118
CAGCAACACCCAACGAGCAGACGCTCTTGCACCCTGGCTGGACTACTACAACAATCGACGCCGCCACAGCGCACTCGGTGGGCACCCCCCGGCCAGCCGACTGTGACCAACCTATTGGCCGGATACAACTAGAGCGTCGAGGTCGCCGCTGCGCGCGGCGGTGAGGAAGGCGTCGACGACGCGGCGCTGGGCGATCGGGTCGGGTTCGGGTTCGGGCGCGGTGCCCTGGACGCGTCGGCGGGCGCGGCTGGCGAGTTTGCGGGCCGCGACCGGGGTGCGGTCGATGATGGGGCCGATCTCCTCGAACGGCATGCCGAACATGTCGTGCAGGACGAAGGCCAGCCGTTCGGGCGGGGTCAGCGATTCCAGCACCACCAGCAGGGCCAGCCCGACCGAGTCGGCGATCAGCGCCTGGTGTTCGGGGTCGGTGGCCGGTTGGCTCACGATCGGGTCCGGCAGGCGGGCCTGCAGTGAGGTTTCGCCTCGTTGCGTGCGTGAGCGCAGCATGTCCAGGCAGACCCGGCCGACGACGGTGGTCAGCCAGCCGCCGAGGTTGCCGATCTGGCCGGTCTCGGAGAGGGCGAGCCGCAGCCATGCCTCCTGGACGGCGTCATCGGCCTCGGTCAGGGAACCGAGCATCCGGTAGGCCACCGCCTTGAGATGAGTGCGGTGCTCTTCGAACCGTTCGGCCAGGAAGTCGTTTTCGTCCATGATCGCCTCTCGTCGTCGGCTGCCGGTGCGGAAGCTCGCGACACTGACGAACCGCACGCCGGAGATGTGACGCACGCCTCCGGTCACATTCGCCGCCGCCCGTTCGTCATGGCTGCGATCAACGGACGAACGGAGCAGCAATATGAGCAAGTTCGAGATTCACGGGACGGTGGCCGACGGTTTCGAGGCGGTGCGCGAGGAGTTCGCGGTCGCGGTCGCCGCCGAGGACGGCGAGTCCGGTGCGCAGCTGGCGGCTTACGCGGGCGGCCGCAAGGTGGTCGATCTGTGGGCCGGGGACGGGGTCACCGGCGACACTGTGACCGGCGTGTACTCCTCGACCAAGGGCGCGGCCACCCTGGTGGTGGCGCTGCTGGTGCAGGACGGCGTCCTGGACCTGGACGAGCCGGTCTCCCGACACTGGCCGCAGTTCGCCGCCGCCGGCAAGGGCCCGATCACCCTGTGGGAGGTGCTGTCGCACCGGTCCGGAGTGATCGGCGTCGACGGCGGTCTGACGGCGGCCGAGCTCGCCGACGACCGGGTGATCGCCGAACGGCTGGCCGGGCAGCGTCCGTACTGGCGGCCCGGCACCGCCTACGGCTACGGCGGGTTCGTGTCGTTCGCGATCGTGGGCGAGGTGATCCGCCGGGTCACCGGCCGCTCCCTGCAGGAGATCTTCGAGGAGCGGGTCCGCGCACCCCACGGCCTGGACGTCCACCTCGGGCTGCCGGAGGCGCTGGAGGACAGGTACCGGGAGGTGTTGCCGGGCCTGGCGAGCCCGGAGGAACTGGCGGCGTTCTGGGCGAGCGTTCCCGGTCCGCACAGCATCACCGGGATCGGGTACGGCCTCAACTCCACCCCGCCGCTGGACCAGATCGCCTTCATCAACACCCGGCGGGTACGCGCACTGGGCCAGGCTTCGGCCGGAGGGGTGGGCAGCGCGCGGGGACTGGCCGCCATGTACGCGGCGGCGGTTTCCGGGCTGGACGGCCACGCCGCGTTGCTCAAGCCCGACACCCTCGGCGAGTTCGCCATGCTCCACTCGACCGGCGGTGACCTGGTCGTCGGTCCCCATGGCCAGTACGCGCTGGGGTTCCAGGCCAAGGGGCTGCGCTACCCGTTCCTGAGCGCGCGGGCGTTCGGCCACGGCGGCTCGGCGGGCTCGGAGGCCTTCGCCGACCCGGTCAGCGGCATCGCGTTCGGCTACACCCGCCGTCGCTTCTCCTTCAACTGGTCCTACCCCGAACACGACCGGCTGGCCGCCGCGGTCCACTCCGCGGCCACCGCCTTCTAAGGGGACGCTGCAATGCCTTCGCACACCCGAAAGCCATCGCCCGCCCGGCCCCGTTCCCCGCGCGGTGGCCTGGCCCTGCCGGTGATCGCCGCCGCCCAGTTGCTGATCGTGATGGACGGCACCATCGTGACCGTGGGCCTGCCGGTGATCGGCTCCGGCCTGGGCATCGCGGCCGCCGATCTGGACTGGGTCCTGACGGCCTACGCGCTGGCGTTCGGCGGGATGCTGCTGGCCGGCGGCCGCGCCGGTGATGTGTTCGGCCGCCGCCGGCTGTTCCAAGCCGGACTGGTGGTGTTCCTGCTGGCCTCCCTGCTGGGCGGCGTGGCCCAGAACGGCGCCACGCTGATCGCCGCCCGCGTGCTGCAGGGCATGGGCGGCGCGACACCGCCGCCCGACGCGCTCACCCACGGCTACACCGCCGGCCTGCTCGGCGCAGGCGTCTTCTACCTGGCCGCCATCCTGGCCACCGTTCTCCTCATGCGGCCACGCCCCGGCCACAGCAGCCCGCAAGCGACCACGCCCGAAAAGGCGCACAGCTCTCCCGTGTGACCTGGCCGCCCACACATTCGGACCCGACCACCGGTCACATCCGCAGCCCACCATCCGTCAGACAAGCGACACACCGCTGAAGATCGAAAGGAAACCCCATCATGACCGCCACCATCGGCCAGGAGACCTCCCAGTCACGGCTGCCCAACCCCGCCGCGCTCGTCCCCGAGCTGGGGGAGATCGGCCGGGCCCTGTTCAAGGCCACGGGGAACGGCTCGGTCCCGCAGGCCACCATCAGCCTCGTGCAGCTGCGCGCCGGCCAGATCGTCGGGAACACCTACCTGACCGTTCTGCACACCGGCAACCTCCGCAAGGCCGGGGAGTCCGAAGAGCGCATCACCGCCGTGGCGTCCTGGCAGGACGCGCCCTACTTCACCGACGCCGAGCGGGTCGCGCTGGCGCTGGTGGAGGCCGTCCTCACCCCCAACCCGCACGGCGAGCGCGTCTGCGACGAGTTGTACGCGCAGGCGTCCGCTCACTACGACGACAAGGCCCTCGCCACGCTCACCATGGCGATCGGCCAGGTCGGGTTCTTCATCCCCCTCGCCCTCATTGGCAAGCCCCTCCCTGGCGTGGCACCCGCCCAGCAGTGGAGGCAGTAACCCCAACCGGCCTGGGGTGAGGGGCCCTCACCCCAGGACCACCCGACACACCGACACACCGACGAGGAAACCCCACCATGCAAGCACGAATGGGCAACCCCGCCTACCTCGTACCGCCCGCGGGCGAGGCGATCGGCGCCCTCATACAGGCCTTGCAGCACGATATGGACCAAGGCATTGTCCCAGCCGCCACGCTCATGCTGGCCGGCATGCGCGGCAGCCAGATCAACGGCGGCAGCGCCTGCCTGTACGCCGACGCGGCCGAAGCCCGCAAAGCCGGAGTCACCGGCGACCAGATGACCGCGGTCGCGGCATGGCGGCAGTCGCCGTTCTTCACCGACGCCGAACGCGCCGCCCTGGCACTGGCCGAGGCCGCCACCCGCATGAACGACCGGTCCGGCCACGCCATCCCCGACGCGGTCTGGGACGACCTCGTCGAGCACTACGACGAGCGACAGCGCGCGACATTGATCCTCTGGATGGCCACCAGCAACCTGTTCAACACCATCAACAACATCATTAACGCCCCAGCCGGCACCACCTGGAACTGAACACGCCTGCCTGTGCGGCTGCCCCGCCGGGCAACCGCACAGGCAGACCTGCCCAACAGCCCCACAAGACAAGCAACGAGAGCCAGCGCCAACGCCCGGCGGCCTGGTTCTCAGAAAGGGGGGAGGGAGGGGTTGTGAGAACCCTGGTCTCGTTCGCGAGCGTGTTCGCAGTCCGGTTCGAGGCTGTCCCGTTCTAGCCGTCGTCCTCGGCGCTGGGGTCGCGGAGCGGTCGGAGGCTGCCGGGGGTCTCGGGGCCGGTGAAGGGGTAGGTGCCGTGGAAGTTGATGTGTTCCCAGACGCCGGGGGACTCGACCCGGCAAGCGGCTCGCGGCGACCGGCGGTGGAAAGTCGCGTCGTCGGTGCGGAGGGCGGTGGTCAGTCCCAGGTGAGGCGTTGGTGGAGGAGGGTTTGCTGGGCCGGGTTTGCGGTGAGGGCCAGGGCGCGCTGGTCGGCGGCGCGGGCGGCGTCGGGTTGGTTGAGGGCACGCAAGAGTTCGGCGCGGGTGGCGTGGTAGAGCGGGTAATGCTCCAGGGCCTTGCGGTCGGCGTCCGGGAGGGCGTCCAGGTCGGATAGCGCGTTGCGGGGACCGCCGCGCGGGCCCGGGTGGTGGTGCAGGGCTATGGCGCGCTGCAATCGGTGGACGGGGGAGGGCGCCAGGGCCAGCAGCATGTCGTACAGCACGACGATCTGTGGCCAGTCGGTGCGTTCCCACGTGGGAGCCTCGGCGTGACAGGCGACGATCGCGGCCTGGAGCTGGTACGGGCCGGGCCGGCGAAGTGCGGCGGCGCGTTCGATCAAGCGGGTCGCGTCGGCGATGGCCTCGTGGTCCCACAGGCTACGGTCCTGGTCGCGCAGCAGGACCAGGCCGCCGGCGGCGTCGAAGCGGGCGCCGATGCGGGCCTGGTGCAGGCGGATGAGGGCGAGCAGGCCGAGGACCTCGGGCTGCTTGGGCATCAGCCAGGCCAGCTGGGCGGCCAGCCATTCGGCATCGTCGGCCAGGTCGCGGGCATGCGGGCGGTCGCCGGAACTGGTCAGATAGCCCTCGTTGAACAGCAGGTAGATCACCGCCAGGACCTCGCCCAGGCGGTCGGGCAGCTCGGTGTCGGCGGGAGTGCGGTACGGGATGCCCGCCTGGGTGATCTTGCGTTTGGCACGGGTGATGCGCTGGCTCACGGTGGCCTCGGGCACCAGGAACGCGGCGGCTATCTGGGCGGTGGTCAGCCCGCACACCGTGCGCAGGGTCAGCGCGATCTGCGCGGTGCGGGGCAGCGCCGGGTGGCAGCAGGTGAAGATCAGCTTCAGCCGGTCGTCGGGGTCGTGGGGGACCGGCCAGGTCAGCTGGGCGAGCTTGTCGCGGTAGACGGCCTGGCGGCGCAGGATGTCGACGCCGCGGTGGCGGGCGGTCGTCAGCAGCCAGGCGTCGGGATGCTCGGGGATGCCTTCGTCCGGCCAGCGTCGCAGAGCGGTCTCGATGGCGTCCTGGACGACGTCTTCAGCGGCGGCGAAGTCGCCCAGCACCCGCACCAGGCACGCCGTCAGCCGGCCCGCGTGCTCACGGACGACACGGGCCAGCTCGGCGCGCACCTGCTCGTGCGGGTGCGCCGGGTCCTGCGGACGCGCCGGGTCCTGCAGGCGCGCCCGGTCCTGCAGGTGCGCCGGGTCCTGCGGGCGCGCCCGGTCCTGCGGGTGAACGGGATCGTGCCCCTGAACGGAATCGTGCCCCTGAACGGGGTCGTGCGGCACCTTCATCACAGGTCAGGTGATCGGCCGGATCTCGACGATCGGGCAGGCCGGCCAGGACCGCGCGATGGCCATCGCCTCGTCCAGATCGGCGACCTCGATCTCGGCGTAGCCGGACACGACCTCCTTGCCCTCCACGAACGGCCCGTCGGTGACGATCGCGTCCCCACCGGTCAGCCGCATCGTGGTGGCCGTCTGCGCGGGCTGCAGTTTCGCGTGGTGGGTGATCTGCGCCGCGTGCTCGATGAACCAGCGCCCGACCGCCTCGAACGCCTCCTGCCGATCGGCGTCGTTCATCGCCTCAAGCTCGCGCGCGAACTCATCGGTCTCAACGAACATCAGTACGTACTTCACTTATCTCTCCTTCCCAGAATTGTGCCTGGTGGACGGCTTGCCTACGCGGTGGGCAGCGGGCAGTACAGGTCGATGCCGTTGCCGTCGGGGTCGAGAACGGTGGCGTACCGCATTCCCCAGAACGCGTCCCAGGGTTCCTGGACGCCGGTGTGGCCGGCTCCGGTGAGCTCGGCGTACTTGGCGTCGACGGCGGCCGGGGTGTCGCACTGGAAAGCCAGGAAGTTGCGCGGATCGCCCGAGGGACGGCTCCATCCCTTGGTCTGGGCGGAGCCGCGGAACTTCTCGGTGTCCAGCATCAGGTGAATGCCGTTCGGCAGGTCGCAGCCCGCGTGATCGGGATAGGCCGGGTCGACGGTGAACTCCACCCCGAGCCGGCCGTAGAAGGCGATCGAGGCCTGGATGTCGGCCACCACGATGTCGATGGTGTTGAGAGTCGGGTTCATGGCCCGCCCCTTCCGTTCTTGGATGAGTCTTCACCCCCCAGACGAACGGGCGAGGGCCCGATCCGACATCATCGGCCACCAATTTCGAAAAGGCCGGCCGACGGCGCGGCACCCGGTTATCGAAGGAAGAAGTTGAGAAGAGCGTCGGTTCGCTTGCCGAATGGGGCGTGCAAGAGGCGGGCGGCGTTCCAGCGGCCTTGCACGTAGATGCCCTTTGGGTGGCTGAGCGTCAGGCCGGGCGGTCAGCGGGGTGGGCGGATGTCGCGGCGGTGGACAGCGGGCAGGGCGTCGAGGTCGTTGAGGATCTGGTGGAGGCAGGCGCGGGTGGTCGCCAGAGCGTCGTCACCGACGCGTTGGAGGAGTTCGGCCTCCAAGGTGGCGCGGGCCTGGCGGGCCGCGTCGATGGCCATGCGGCCGCGGGAGGTGAGGCGGACGCGGCGGATGCGGGCGTCGGCGGGGTCGGGAACCCGCTCGGTGTAGCCGAGGGACTCTAGCTCGGCAATGGTCTTGGAGGCGGCCTGCTGGGTGACGGCGAGCCGAGCGGCCAGCTCGCCGATGGTCGGCTCGCCCTCGATGAGGTGCTGGAAGACGAAGCCGTGGCTGAAGCGCAGATCGCCGTACCCCTGGCGGGCGAGCGCGTCCTGCACCCGATCAGCGGCGGCGAAGCCCACGAAAAGTGCGAGGGTCTGGACGTCCAATTCCACAACTGAGATTGTACAGCTATGGTTGTGTTTATGGAGGCCAACACGGAACTCGCCCTTCGCTACCACGCGGCCGTCGAGAGCGGAGCCACCGGAGCCGACCTCGCCGCCTACCTGACGCCCGACTTCGTCCATCACGAACTGCCGAACCTGTTCTTCCCCGACGGCAACCTCAGCGACCTGCCCGCGATCCTGGCAGCGGCCGAACGCGGACAGGGCAAGCTCGCCTCCCAGACCTACCGAGTCCACAACACCGTCGCCTTCGGTGACACCGTCGCCCTAGAGATCGAATGGACCGGCACCCTCAAGTCCGGCCCGACGCTGCGCGCCCACATCGCGACCTTCCTCGATTTCCGCGACGGCAAGATCTGCGGCCAACGCAACTACGACTGCTACGAGAAACTCCCCGACCTCTGAGCTCACCCCGACCGGTCCGAACCGATCGAAGCAGGCGCAGACAGTCGAGCTCAGAGGCCTTGGACCAAGCCGGCCAGGTAGGCGGCAGCCCGGCCGACGGGGCCGCGGACTGGCCGGCACGCTCGCTCGTACACCACCCCGGTGGACGCAACCGGGAAGGGGACCTCGCTCAGCATCGACGCGAGCACGGTGTTCGTCGCCGGGGTGAACTTCGATGGTTTGAGCATGACGCGGTTGCCGGCGGCGATCGCGGTGACGACCGGCATCAGCGACAGGTTGACGGGGTAGTTCCACGGCGAGATGACCCCGACCACTCCGAGCGGCTGGTATTCGACGCGGTTGGTGCCGAAACGCAGCATGAGAGCGGTGTGGCGGCGGGTCGGGCGCATGAATCGACGGAGGTTGCGCTCCAGGTAGTCGATGCCCTGAACGACGCCCCCAAGCTCCATCATCGCGGTCTCGTGTCGCGAGCGATGTCCGAAGTCGGTGTTGATCGCCTCCTCGATGGCGCTGCGCCGGGCGATCAGCGCCGCCTTGAGCCTGCTGAGATCGCTGCGCCGCGCCGCCATTGAGGGCGCTCCGTCGCGAAGATAGGCGGCGCGCTGAACTTGGAGAATGTGACCGAAGCGCTCCGCGTCGGTGGGCTGTGAGGCGACTTCTGCGATGGTCATGATGTCGTTCCTTAGCCGTTAGTGAGGGCGACAGGGGGCTGCGTGCGCTGACGGCGGGCCATCCGGCCCATGAACCGGACGATCAGGCGGCGCGGCAGGAATTTGCTGGCGACGGCGAGCGGGCGGCCGTTGGTGATCACCGACGGGGGCGCGGAGCGGCGGTCGAGCGTGTCGAGGGCCGTCTTGACGACGTCGGCGGGGGCGGCTCGTTTCGCGCCGTAGTCGGCCGTCTGGCTGCCGGCGGCGTCATAGAACTCGGTTCGCGTGGCGCCGGGGCACACGGCGAGGACGCGTAGACCGGTGTCGTGGTTCTCTTCCCACAGCGCTTCGGTGAAGCTGAGGACGAAGGCCTTGGTGGCGCCGTAGACACTCATGTACGGGGTCGGCTGGAAGCCCAGCAGGCTCGCGACGTTGATCAGGACGCCGGTGTCGGCGGAGGCCAGCGGGTCGATATAGGCGCGGCTGAGGTCGACCAGCGCGCCGACGTTCAGTGCGATCATGCTCTGCAGGCGGTCTGGATCCTCATCCGTGAACGCGTCGTGGGTACCGAAGCCGGCGTTGTTGACCAGTCCGGTGACGTAGATGCCGCGGGATTCGAGTTCGGCGCGCAGCGTGCGGCCGGCATCGGGCAGGCCGAGGTCGCGGGCGACGACGGTCACCGTGACGCCGTGGGCGTGGGTGAGTTCGTCGGCCAGGTTCTTGAGCCGGTCCGCCCGGCGGGCGACGAGTACGAGATCCGCGCCGCGGCGGGCCAGCTGACGGGCGAACTCGGCGCCGAGGCCGGAGCTGGCGCCGGTGACGATGACGGTCTGGCGGCGGTAATCAATCTTGGTCATGCCATACACTCTAAGCACAACTTTGCACTGAGTGCAAGTTGCTACATCACATGAATATCCGTACCATCGATGCATGGCTCAGAAATCGACACCTCTGCGGGAACAGACCCGCTCGGTGGTCCGCTCGCTGCTGGCTCGGACCGCTATCGAGCTGTTCGCAGCCAAGGGGTACGACAACACGACACTCGACGAGGTCGCCGCCGCAGCGGGTGTCTCCCGACGGACCCTGTTCAACTACTTCCGCAACAAAGAAGACCTCGCGCTCAGCGGCCTGGCCGAGCAGGGCGAGCTGATCGCCGCGCGGCTCGCCGAACGCCCGGCCGACGAGGACCCCTGGACGTCACTGCGCGCGGCGTTCCAGGTGCTCGAGGACATCGACACCACGCCCGAGCGCCGGCTCGAAATGGTCACGCTGCTGTTCGGCAACGAGTCTCTGCGCGCCGGGCACGCCGAGAAGCAGGCTCGCTGGCAAGACCTGTTCGCACCGCTGATCGAGCCGCGACTGCCCGACTCCGACCGCCGCGCCCTGCAGGCACGCGCGATCGCGGCCGCGGCGATCACCTGCCTCCAGGCAGCGAACGAGGAGTGGGCGCGCCTGGGCGGACAGGTCGACCTGTTCGACCTCTACGACGCGGCCGTGGGAGCCATCCGCCGCCCGGCCTGAAGCCCGGCCCCACCGCGCGACGAGCCAGAACGACACCAGGCCCGCCGCTGTCTTCGGCGACCGCGGAAACCCCGCACGAGAACCAAAGAGAGGAAGACGACATGACTGAGCGCCTTCCCGCAGCGGACCTGCGGAACATGGTCGCCGCCCTCCGCGCGGAACGCACCGCAATGCTCGGCTTCACCACCAGCCTCAGCGACGACGAATGGACGGCACCCAGTGCCGCGGCGGGATGGCGCATCGCCGACGTCGTCGCCCACATCGGCGTCACAGCGCGTGGCATCTACACACCCGCCGGGCTACGCGCGGCCTTCGCCACCAGCCTCGAACAGCTGAACGAAGACCCGGTCGCCCGGCGACGCGACTGGAGCCGGGCGCGGGTCATGGCCGAGTACCAGCGCGCCAGCCGGCGAGCCACCACGCTCCTCGACGTCGTGCGGCGCACGCCCGCCACCCGGATGCGGGTACGGCTGGCCGAACTCGGCCGCTACCCCCTGGGTCTGGTGATCGGCGGCGCACTCGTCTTCGACCATCACACGCACCTGCGCCACGACATGGCCCCAGCGCTCGGCCGGCTCGTGCCGCCCACCGATGCAGACAGGATGCGCGCGGTCCTGACGTGGATGATCGCCGTACTGAGCAACCAGGTCGCGCAGGCGCCAATCGCCGGACTCGACGCCCGCATCGCACTGACTCTCACCGGCCCCGGCGGCGGGACCTGGTGGATCGACGAGGCAGGCGTCCTGCCTCCATCCAACGGCGCAGTCGCCGCGCACGTCACCGCCCCCGCGCTGACCTTCCCCGATTGGGGCACACAGCGGTCGTCCTGGCGCGACAGCGACGTGACGGTCACCGGCGACACCGAGCTCGCCGCCCGCTTCCTCGACGCCGTCAACGTCATCTGATCAGGGCACGGGAAGCCCGCTCCCCGGCAGCCCCGAACCGCTCGCCCGTACATGGGTGCTGAGCGATCACGGGCGACCTGGGAATCCGCCGCTGCAGCCGATGCGCCGCTCGGGCACGTTATCCGGTACATCGTCGCCATCGTCGTGGAGCAATGATGGGATGGGCCCCGGCCTCGCGGAGGATGGCCAGCGCATCCGTCACGGTTCGCGCGGAGATGTCGAATTCGTCGGCCAGCTCGCGTGCCGTGGGCAACTTCGTGCCAGGAGGGTACGTTTCGCTTTCGATCCGCTCGCGGACCACCGCGACAAGCTGATCTCGCAACGGTGCGATGCCGTCCAAGCTACCCATGGCGCTACGTTACGTCGCTGCACAAGCTCGGGTTAATCGCCGTCCGGCTGTGCCTGCTCGGGTGCGGGGCGCTGTACGAACGTGCCGCGTCCGGGTGTCGTCTTGACGATCCCTCGCTGCGACAGTTCTTGCACGGCGTGCGCAGCGGTGGCGTGCGCTACGCCGTAGGTCTCGGCAATGGTGCGGACGCCTGGCAGCCGTCGCCCGATCTCGTCCGCCGCGATGCGCCGCTGTAGGTCGTCCGCGATCTGGACATACAGCGGTTCCGGGGCGTCGAAGTCGATCACACGTACACCATAGAACGTGCTCTGACGTGCTAGAACGCTGCATACTGTCCGAACTGGCCAGCACAGAGTAGAACGGTATGGAACGCTGTGGGGTCCAGGCACACAAGCGCCCCGCCCGGACGTCGCAACCGCCCGGACGGGGCTAGGACCGAACGCCCTCTAGGGAGGCGAACGACCCATGACCCCAGAGCGTAGAGCGCAGTTGGAAGCGCTCGGTACCGTCCTGCGAGCGCACATGTTCCGCGCGCGCATGACCTGCGGTGGCTTGTACGTGGAGAACCCGGACGTACCCGGTTGCCGCGTGGTCCACCCGGACGCGTGGTGGTGCGGGGAAGAGCACCCGTCCGCCCGGCTGGTCGTCCGGCCACGTGAGGACGACGCGGGGCGAGAGTGGGTCTGGACGTCGTGGGGGTACCCGCTGGCGGAAGCGCGCCGCGTCATGGATGTCGTGATGGCGGTCAAGACGCTGCTCGACGGTAAGCCGGGGGTGACCCTGTGACCGCACTCGGCGCCGCGATGATCGGTACTTGCGTGCTGCTGCTGGCAGGGTCCGTAACTGCGTACACAGCCGACCGGCGGGCCGACCGGCGCTATGTCGGCAGGCATCGCACGCCGTTCTGACACTTCCCCGTCGGGGCGCGAACGCGGCCCCCGGCCTTGCGAGGTTGGGGTCGTTTGGAACCCGTGCCTGGCCGCCGGCCTTCGAAAGGCCGGCCGCGGCAGCTCCCCGGTGTCGCGTCCCCGCCGTTCGGCATCCCGCACCCATGCGTGATCTTGATGTCCATAATGGGCGTCATGACGGACGCGAGGGTGCGCGAATTGCTGGCGGCGGCGGGCTGGGAACCGTGCGCGGACGGGACGATGGAGCGCGTCTGGCCGGACGGGACGCGCTGGCGTTGCGTTTACGGGCCCACGAAGGCCGGACGGTGCGAAGGTGACATCGCGGAAGGGCTGATCTTCGAGACGGACGAGGACGTCTACATCGTCGACGTGCTCGGATTCACCGATCCGGAGGGCATGGTGCTCGACCGTGCGGACCGGACGGCCGTCGTGCTCGACTTCCTCGCTGCGGCATCGGCGGGCAGGAGCTTCGTCAGGAACGTTCTGAAGCCGCTGATGGTCCATGCGGCGGTGTTCAGGGAGCGGTCGTTGCGGCCCGTCGGGCTCATAGTGGAGGGAATGCCGCGCCGCCCGGCGGGTCCCCTCGGCGCGGCGGTCGCCGCCGCGGACGGGTCACCCGATCGCTGGCTGGACGTCGCGTTCTCCGCGCTGGATGCGAGGTTGCTGCATGTGGCGCTTGAGGCGTTCGACCGGGCGCTGGCCGCCGGGGCGGAGCCCGGGCTCGCCGAGCTGTGGAGGGGCTGGCTGCTCATGGAGGCCGATCCGGCGAAGGCCGCCGAGGCTCTGGAACGGGCCGCTGACGGCGGCATGGCGGGCCCGGCGATCTGTCTCCTGGGGAGCATCCGGCCGGTGGACTGGGAGCGCGCCACTCGGGAGGACCCCGCGTTCCTGGCCGGCTGGCTGACACGAGGGCTGAGGCTCGCCAAGTCCGGACATCTCGACGACGCGCTGCGGGTGCTCGACCAGGCCGCGTCCCTCCACCCTGACGCCGAGGTGCGCTACTACCGTGGCTACGTTCGGACTTTGCTCGGGGACGATGACGCCGCGCTCGACGATCTCGCCGAGGCGATCCGCCTCGACCCGTGCATCACCGAGGAGATCCTCAGCGACCCTGACCTCGACGGCCTGCGCGGCCATGAAGGCTTCCAGCGGCTGACCCGTCCCCGGGCAGACGAGAACGAGCAGGATCCCCAGGCCACCGGCGTGCTGCAGCGGTTCGCGGCGAAGGTCGCCGCTCAAGCCCCGGACGGCTGGCGCCGAGCCGAGCTCGCTCTCGACTGGAGCATTAGCGACTGGGGAAGCGGCTGGGGCGGAAGCGGCAGTTTCATACTGGCCGACGGCACCAAAGATCACAGCGCCCTCCCGTTCGATGTCCTCCACAAAGGGCTGCCCTCCACGCATGGCCGGGCAGGGGTGATCAGGATGGCCGTGCACGCCTCGGGCTGGTTTGAGGCCTCCTTCGGCCTGGACAAGGATTCGGGTGCGGCCTTCGTCCTCGACGAGGAGGCACTGCCGAACGACCCCGGCAATGATCAGGAAGGACCCGCCGATGCGACCCAGGCGGGCGATCCCGACGAGGCCGTCCGGCTGCTGGGCACCTACCTCCAGCGCCGCGAGGCGATCCTCGGCCGCCCCGAGGAACTGCCCCCGCCGGCGGAGGATCGCGAGGAGGAGTTCGCCGACCTGGGCCACTCGCTCCCTGCCGACCTGCGCGCCCTCTACGAGGTGGCGGACGGCGACGGCGACGCCGGGCTCATCGACAACGGCTACGAGTGGTTCTCCGCGTCGGATCTGTCCTTCCTTCACATGGGCGGCGACCACTACTGGATGGACGGCGTGCTGCCCGACACCCGCCCGTGGAGCACCATCCTGGACCCAGGCCCGCCCTGGTCGGTCCGGCGCTCGCTCGACCGGGCCGGCTGGATTCCGTTCGCCGACGCCGGCAACAACGACTACCTCGCCGTCGACATGGACCCCGGGCCGGGCGGGCGGCCCGGCCAGGTCATCCGGATCGGCCTGCGGCGGAGCCACCCCGCCTACGTCGCCGACTCGGTCACCTCGCTGCTCCGCCGCCACGTCGAGGCGCTCGACCGGGGCGACTGGGTGCACGAGGACGGCGATCTGAGGATCGATCTGGGCGAAATGTCCTACGAGCGGGAGCGCGAGAACGAACCTGGCGAGGCCACTCTCTGGGGCGACCGCGACGCAGTGAATCCCAGCGTGAACACCCAGGTTCTGGGTGTGACGGGCGGGGGTGACATCGACCTCGAAGCCGTCCGCGGCACCCGGTTGCTGCAGATGAAGCTGGCCGAGTGCCGGTCGGCCGACCTCAGCCCGCTGCGGGACACACCCGTCGAGGCACTGACCCTCCTGGACATGGAGGCCGTAGACCTGTCGCCGCTCGCGGGCCATCCGACGCTGCGCGCGGTGACCGTGCGCGTGCATCACGCGGTCGACCTCGAACCGTTGGTCACCGCTCCCCGGCTCCACACGCTGGATCTGGGCGGAGCGCAGGCGCTAGACCTGGCTGCGCTGGGCCGGATTGACCGTTTGCGATACCTGTCGATGTCGTACGAGCAGTGGCTGGAGCTGTGGCGGCGAGACATCACACTGCCCGGCCTGGCGATGGCCGTCCTCTCCGGCTCCCCATCCCCGAGCACAGTCGCCCAGTGGGCACAGCGTCTTCCCAAGGGAGAACGCGTCCAGCACTACATCGGCCAGTACTGACAAAGGCCAGCCGCACCCGGCGCGATCGCTCGCACCGGTCCGGCCAGCGTCAACGGTAGGGCTGCGGCGCGTGTCGTCTGGCACCCGCGCGTCGCTGCGGTTTCCGCAGGTTGAACGGGGGCTCGGGCTTTACTGTCTGCGGGCGATGAACGGGCGCGGGTGCGGGTCTTCGCCGACGCTGCCGACCGTCCAAACACCGCCACCGGGGATGGCGGTCACCGACGAGAGCGTTCCGGTGCCCTGAGCGGGTACGGTGTCGCGGGTCCACCGCTTGCCGGTCCAGTGCAGCGCGTACATCCCGTAGGACGGCGACGCGGGGGAGAAGGTGTCGCCCACGGCCAGCAGCCCGCCGTTCCAGCGGGTCAGGCCCGACAGTTCGCCCTGTCCGTCCGGGAGGGCGGCGGTGGTCCAGGCGCGGCCGTCCCAGTGCAACGCGAGCGGACGGCGGGGTTCGTCGCCGTCGGGACGGAGCTTGGTCCAGCCGGTCACCCAGACGTCGTCGGAGGCGAGGATCCGTACCGAGGTGGTCCGCTTGGTCCACTGGCCGGAGGCCGGTTCCGCCAGCCGCTTCCAAACGCGGCCGTTCCAGTGGAGCAGGATCAGGCGTTCGGGGTGCTGGTCTTGGCCGCTGTAGTCCACTCCCACGGCCCAGACGTCGCCGGGCCCGCGGACGTCGAGCTTGTACAGCGTGAAGTCGTTGCCCAGAGCGGGCAATGGAATGTTCGTCCAGCGTCGCCCATCCCACCGCTGGACGAACGAGCCGAACTGCGTGCCGCTGAAGAAGTCTCCGACCAGCCAGGTGTTCTCGGGTCCGGACGAGGCGACGGCCCCGACTGCGGTCTGTTGCGCGCCGGGGACGGCGGCATGAGGCGCGGCAGCCCACGTTTGGCCGTTCCAGCGCGAGAGGCCACAGTCCGCGGCGGCCCACGCGTCGTTCCGTCGCGTTGCGCTGACAGAGTTGATCCTGCCCAGGCGGGGTACGGCGATGTTCCGCCAGGTGCGGCCGTCCCAGCGCAGCATGAGCGAGGGGAAGCTGTCGGCGGACCAGCACTCCTCCGCGCTCAGCGACTTGCGCATCTCAGCACGCAGCGGCATGCGTGCCGAGCGGCGGGCCGATTCGGTGTCGGGGCCGGTGTCGGGGACCGTGAACCCTGCGGCCCATGCGTTGTCCCTGCCCGTCGCCGCGACGCTCGTGAGGGTCGCGTCCCCCTGCACGGGCGTCTGGTGGGGACGCCATACGGACGAGTGGGCGGCGGCCGGCGCGGCGGAGGTGGTGGGCGCCCCGGACATGAGAGCCGCCCCGGGCACGATCGCCGCCGCGGCCAGGCCGCCCGCAACGACCGTCCTGCGCTTGGAGATGATCACCGCTGGCCCGCCTTGTCCACGACCTTCACGGTGAGCAGGGTCAGGGAGTAGGTGACGGTGCCCGGCGGCACCGCGAACCGGCGATCGACGGTGCCGTTCTTGGACTGCGGTGCGTTCCGTCCGTTGCTGACGGTCCGCTGCCCCACCATCTGGTACGTGGCGGGATCGAGGAGGAACTGGTCACCGAACCCGCGCGAAATCGCTATGGCGGGACGGCCCGCGCCGTCCTTGACCTTGGCGTCCATGCGCACGCCTGGAATGCCGGCGAGCACACGGTAGAGCGCGGCCTGAGTCTTGGGCGCAAATCCCAGCGGCGCGTCCCAGAGCATCTGGGTGGCCGTCCGGAACGCCTCGCCGTCGCGGTCGGGACGCTGCCGGTCGCGCTGTGGGACGGCGTCGACGTCCTTGTAGATGACCGCGCGGAGCGCGCCGGGGTCGGTGGGGAGCGTCCCGAGGCGCGCGTACCGGCGGCTCGCGGACGCCGCCACCTGTTCTGGTTGCCGGTGCACGGCCAGCTTCCCGTCCTTGAACGACGCGTCCTGCGTACCGTCGATCCGGGTCCAGGTCTCCTCGGTCACGGGCCGCTCGCCGTGTTCGGTCGCGACCCCTTGCTCCAGGGTCTTCGCGTATGCCCACTGGTCGGGACGCGGGCGCGTCTCGGGCCGGGCCTGCGCCTTCTCGGCCGCCCGCTCCAGCACCTGCGTCGCGCTCGCCAGCCGCAGCCTGGACGGATCCGTCGCGCCCAGGCCGCCGTCGCCTCCCGCCATGCCCAGCCCGGTCATCACGGAGGCTGCGACGGTGACCGCGGTCACCGCCGACACGGTGGCCACCCTGCGCCGCCGCACCCGCCGCCGCCCCTGCCGCACGCCCCCGTCCACCAGATCCGCGACCTGGGGGGCGACCGACTCGGCCGTCCGGCGCAGTGCCTCGGCCAGTTCCATTTCCATGTTCGTTCCCTCAGTTCTCTTCGTCATCGCGCGAGCAGCACCAGTTCGTCCCCGAGCACCTCGCGGAGCCGGTCCATCGCACGCATGCTCCGATTGCGGACAGCCCCGCTGCTCAGCCGCATCGCCCTCGCCACCTCGGCCACGCTCTGGTCGTCCCAGTAGCGGAGGATCAGCACGGCGCGGTCCTGGGGCTGCAACTTCGCCAGCGCGGTCAGCAGCGTGACCCTCAGTGCCTGGTCGGCTTCGGCCCCGGCCGCGTCCGGCAGCCGTTCGCTGGGTGCCTCCTGGCTGCTGCGCTTGCGCATGTGGGACAGATAGGTGCGCGTCAACACCGTCCGCGCGTACGCCTCGGGGCTGTCCGCGCGCTGCACCTTCCGCCAGGACGCGTACAGCTTGCCGAACGTCGTCTGCACCAGGTCTTCCGCCAGATGCCAGTCGCCGCACAGCAGCCACGCGGTGCGGAAAAGGCCGGGACCTCGCGCAACGGCGAACTCTTGAAACCCATCCGGTTCCTTGACCATCGGCCTTCCCAAAACGTCGTCGTTCGCTCTCCTACACCTCAGACGCCGCGACAGGCCCATCACGTCACACAACAAATGAACGCAAAGGAGGGTTCGCTGAGTCACGGCTGCCGACCTGGGACAAGGGCCTTCGAGGAGGATCGGACAGGATTAGGCGGTAGTGCCGACGCGGTCGGTCAGCACGTTCGGCTTCGGTCAGCACGTTCGGCTTCGGTCAGCGTGTTCGGCGTCGGGCTGCAGGGTCGGCGTCGGCAGTGACATTGGCTGAGGTCTGTTCGCCGAGGCGGACGTAGGCGCCGAGGCTGGCCCGGTGGGCGTGGCGGGACTTGGCTTGGGTATCGGCGGCGGTGCGTCCGGCGGTCGCCAAGGTGCTGCAGCGCGGAGTGGCGAAGCTGGTGCAGCGTCCAGCCGTGACGAACTCGCCACAGCCGGCCCGGTTGAAGCGCCCGCCGGCGAGGCCCCGGGGCCGGGGCCTGGGGCAAACCTCCCCGGGCCCTGGGCCGGCGTGGCGGTTGGTTCGGGTGACGGTCAGTCTCGGTGGACGGCGTTACGGACGTTGATGGCGGCTGTTCCGAGGGTGGGGCTCCACTCCCGGGCGACGCCGGTGCCTTCGTTCCAGCCCTGATGACCGACGATGTAGCCCCAGCCGCGGGAGAGGGGCATGCCGGTGATCCATGGCCCACCGCTGGAGCCCGCGCCCATGTCGCAGCCGATCCGCCGGTAGAGGGCGTCCGGCGTGGCTGCGCCGACGCAGAACCTCAGCTTCTGGCTGCTGATGCCGTCGCGGGGCGGATGGGTCTTCGACGGGTAGCCGAACGCCCGGACGTCGTGAAAGGTCGTCTCGTTGTGAGCCTCGCCGAACCGGTAACCCTGGTAGCCGACCACGTCGCCGACCTTGCGGCCGCCTGAGGTGTTCAGCGCGATGGCGGCCATGTCGTAGCGGTGCTTCTTGCCGTCGTGGTAGCCGTTCGGCACCGACCAGCTCTTGCCCGTCCACGTGCCGTGAGGCCGCTGTCCGTCGTGGTAGTCGGGCACGAACGCGAAGTTGGTGTACCAGCGCTTGCTGCCGCTGCTGACGCAGTGGCCAGCCGTCCAGATCGTGTTGCGGTTGGACGAGTTGATCACTGCGGCCGAGCAGGAGTAGCCGGTGCCGTTGTTGGTGTAAAAGAGCTTGCCGATCGTGCTGGCGGGCATCTTGCCGTGACCCGACCAGAGTTTGGAGGCGGCGAAGTAGTCAAGCGCCATCGTCCCCGGTGTGGCCTGAGGGGTGACCGCCGCTGGGATGAAGCCGTCGCCGCTTTCGCCGCTCGTGCTCGGAGGTGCAGGGCTGTCGTCCGCCGTCGGCGCGGGGGGCTCGACCGGAATTGCGGCGGCCATGCGTTCGGGTGTCCAGTACGCCTCGACCTCGACGGAGGAGTAGGCCGATATCGCGCCCTGGGTGCCGGTGATGGCGGCCCAAGGATCGGTGGCGTCGAGCGCGTGGGCGGGGGCCGCGGTGAGCGGGGCGGCCACGGCCATCGCGAGCAGGACGGTGCCGCGTCGAGTCATCAAGGTGGGTCCTCATCTCGGAAGACAAAGATCATCGCGGGTTGGTCGGGAGAAAGAGAATCACGATCTTGGTAAACGAGGCCCGTCCCGAAGATGATCTCTTGGGGCCAGAATTTCTCCGCCCCGGGCAAATGTGCCCTAAGTAATCCCGCAACCCCGTGACGTGTTGTCCTGCGTCATCCGGTTGTGAGGAGCGACCAGCTATGCGTGATGACGAACGAGCAGAGCCAGGAACCGTGATGTCCCGATCTCCGTGCCGGTGGCGGTCGAAGCAATACGATCGCGGGTCTGCGCACGTTTCCGTCGTCCACACGGTCGACGTGCGCACGGGCGCGGTCGTCATGCCGCCGCGGGCGGGTCCTTCCCAAGGAGGGTCAGTGAGCCCCTGCCACGGGCCGTGTGGATCGCAGTGCTGACACCGATTCAGCGCGGGTTCGCTGCGGCGTCGCTACCGCGTGGTCTTCAACCGGGCGGGCGGCAGCAATCCGCACGAGGGTTTCGACGAAGGCACGCACTCGTGCCGTGCAGCCGTCGCGCCGCCAGATCAAGCCGTACTCCAGGGGCGGGGCGTCGGTGAACGGCACGAAGGTGAGGCCGGGGCGGGCGTGGTATCGGGCGGCGCGCAGCGCGGCGGGGGATACGCCCAGCCCGGATGCGACGAGGGAGAGTACTTCGCCCCAGTAGGTCGCGGTGAGGCCGTGGGTGATCGGGCGGCCCTGGGGAGTTGCATGAGGATAGATGTTGTCGCGCCAGTACTGCGGGCTGCTGCCCGACATGACGATCAGCGGGGTGCGCGCGAGATCCTCGGTGCAGACCGATCCACGCCGGGCGAACGGGTGGCTCTCGGCCACCAGGAGCGCGCGCGGCTCGGAGAAGATCACGGGCCCGGCGACCAGGTCGGGTTCGTCGACGGGGAACTCGGTGAGCTGCAGGTTCAAGGACCCCGCGCGCAATGGGCCGAACGTATCGGCGAGTTGCACCTCCTGGGTCTCGACCGCGCAGTCCGGGTAGTCGCGGCGAAACTCCTCGGCGGTCTTGAGCAGGATGTCGCTGGCCCACTGGGACGAGAAGCCGACGCGCAGCGTGCCAATCACCCCTTTGCCGACAGCCTTGGCCCGAGCGATCCCTTCCAGGATCTGGCGGTACGCCGGCGCCAGATCGTCGTGGAGACGCCGCCCGGTGGCCGTCAGCTCGACCCGACGGCTCGTGCGGTCGAACAGCTGCACGCCCAGGCGGCGTTCGAGCTTCTTGATGATCTGGCTCACCCGCCCCTGGGCCAAGCCGAGGCGTTCGGTGGTGCGCCCGAAGTGGAGTTCCTCCGCCAGGACGAGGAACGCCTCGATCTCATGACGTTCCATGATCGCCGTACCCGCCCTTCGGTCTCGCCCTGACCTCATCGGTGAATTCCGCTCACTGATCGTAGAGCGATCCGGCCTCGTTGTCCTGTGTCTCGTCCTCAAGAGTGGACGCATGCCATCCCATGACCATCTCCACGAGTCCGCCCGGAAGCCAGACGGCCAACCGTTCGGCTACAGCCCGATCGTCGAGCGTCCCCCTCTTTCCTGGCCGCGCCGCGCGAAGGTCGCTGTCTATATCGGCCTGAACATCGAGCACTTCCGGATCGACCGCCCGTCCACCAGCATCTGGCCCAACACCGCAGGCTTGGTGCCCGACCCGCTCAACTACGGCTGGCGCGACTACGGCCCTCGCGTCGGCGTCTGGCGCATTCTCGACATCCTGGACCGACACCGGATCCGGGCCAGCGCGCTGCTCAACTCCGAGGTGGTCCACCACTACCCGCAGATCATCAAAGCGGGTCTGGAACGCGACTGGGCCTGGCTGGCGCACGGGCGCACCAACTCGGTCCTGCACACCGGCATGACCTGCGACGACGAGCGGGCCGTCCTCGCCGACGTCCTCGACACGATCGCCGCGGCGACCGGCCACCGACCGCGCGGGTGGATGGGTCCGGGGCTGACCGAGACGTTCGACACGCCGGCGCTGCTGGCGGAACTCGGTGCGACCTACGTCCTGGACTGGACCAACGACGACCAGCCGTACGCGTTGAACGTGCCCGGGATGCTCAGCGTCCCGTACACGGTCGAGCTCAACGACCTGGGTCTCTTGGGACAGGGGGTCACCGGGCCGCAGTTCGTGCAGATTGTCAAGGACCAGTACGAGCAACTGCGCGCCGACGCCGCGTCCGGCGGCGGGCGGGTCATGGCCCTGGCCCTGCACCCGTTCGCGATCGGCCAGCCGTTCCGAGCGAAGTACCTGGACCAGGCGCTGGCCTATCTCACCGCGCAGCCCGACGCCTGGCTGACCACCAGCGACGACATCGCCGAGCACTACGCCCGCCTCGTCGCCTGACAGACCGGCCCTTGGCCGATCTCCGCCAACCCTGGAGTTGTGATATGCCCACGCGCCCAACCGCCGCCGCACCCCGTGCCGGGGCACGGGAGTGGCTCGGCCTGTCCGTGCTGTTGCTCCCGACGACCGTGTTGTTCCTGTCCATGACAGTGTTGTTTCTCGCCACTCCCCAAATCGCCGCCGACCTGAAGCCCAGCAGCGGGCAACTACTGTGGATCAACGATGTGTACGGCCTGGTGATGGCCGGACTGCTGGTCGCCATGGGGACCGCGGGGGACCGCATCGGTCGGCGCACGGTCCTGCTGTTCGGCGCCGCGGCGTTCGGCGCCGCCTCCGCCGTGGCCGCGTTCGCGCCGGACGCGGCCACACTCATCGCGGCACGCGCCGCGATGGGCGTCGGGGCCGCGGCGGTGATGCCCTCCACGCTGTCACTGATCAGCACCATGTTCCGCGATGGACGGCAACGCGGCACCGCGATCGGGCTGTGGGCGGCGTCGGTCTCGGTCGGCGTGGCGATCGGACCGCTGGTCGGCGGAATGTTGCTGGAGTCGTTCTGGTGGGGTTCGGCGCTCCTGGTCGGGGTGCCGACGATGGCGCTGCTGCTGATCGCCGCTCCGATCTTGGTCCCCGAGCACCGCACCGACGACGCGGGTACGCTCGACGTGCCCAGCGTGATGTTGTCGATGGCCGCGCTGCTGCCGATCGTGTACGGCATCAAGGAATTCGCCAAGCACGGGCTCACCGCCACAGCGGTCCTGACCGCCTTGGCCGGCGTGCTGCTGGCCGTGGTGTTCGTCCGTCGCCAGCTCCGCCTGGCGACGCCACTGCTGGACGTACGGCTGTTCGCCTACCGCACCTTCAGCGGAGCGCTCGCCGTCTTCCTCCTCTCCGCGATCGCCCTCGGCGGCGTCTACCTGTTGTTCACCCAGTACCTGCAACTGGTCGCCGGGCTGTCGCCGCTGGAGTCCGGCCTGTGGATCCTGCCCGCCGCGCTCGCGCTGGTCGCGGTGTCCATGGCCGCACCAAAGATCGCCCGCCGAGTCCGCCCCGCATACGTGGTGGCCTCCGGGGCCGCGCTCTCGGTTGCCGGGTACCTCGTCCTGACCCAGGTCGAAGCGGCCGGGCTACCCTTGCTGATCACCGGCTTCTACCTGCTCTATCCGGGCATCGCCCCGACCATGGCGCTGGCCACCAACCTGGTGATCGGGTCCGCCCCGCCGGACAAGGCCGGCGCGGCGTCCGCGGTCAACACCACCGCCAGCGACCTGGGTGTATCCCTCGGCATCGCCGTGCTGGGCAGCCTCGGCGCGGCCGTCTACCGATCACAGATGCCCGACGACGCCCCCGCCACATCAGCCGAAACCCTGCCCGACGCCCTGGCCGCCGCGGAAACACTGCCCCCGCAGCAGGCCACCGCGCTGGTCGACCAAGCCCGCGACGCGTTCACCCAGGGCCTCAACGCCGCCGCCGCCGGGGCCGCACTCCTCACCGCCCTCGCGGCAGTCCTCGCCATCACCCTGCTCCGCCACATACCAGCAGCCGACACCTCCGCACCCACGACCGAAGCCTCGAAACAGGAAGAACTCGCGGCAGCCTAACGAGCTTCCAGCCTGCGCCACATCGCCCAGGACGACGTGGCGCAGGCTGTGGCGCATGAGCGGAAGGTGAACTGTGCAGTTCGCTGGCGACCTCGCCGAGCCGGAACGCCCGGACCTCACGTCACACGAGATCGTCTCCGCGAACGACCGGCCCCGAAATACCAGGCCTGTTAGTGCCGGGCACAACGACGGGCCCGCGCTGGCCGGCTACTTCGCCCAAGGCGTACGACAACGTGGCCACCACGATCACCGCCCCTGCCCCGGCAGCTCCGCCCGAACGGCCATCCCACCTGCGGCGCGCCCGCGGATCCACGACGAAGACGAATGTGAAGAAGAGGCCTCAGCCATGCCACCGACGAACTCGCCAGAACCAGACGTCCACGACAGTCCCGACCACTCGGTCGCCGAACACGTCCGCCGCTACCTGGCGACCGATGGCCGTGACGGTTATCTGGAAGGCGGGATGACCAACCTCGTACTGACCACACGCGGGCGAAAGTCCGGCCGACTGATACGTACCGGACTGTTCTTCGCCGAGGACGACGGCCGCTACATCTTGGTCGCGTCCGGCGCGGCCATCACGCACACGCACCCCTCGTGGTACCTCAACATTGTCGCCGACCCGGTCGTGCGCGTGCAGATCCTCGGCGAGAAGTTCACCGCCCACGCCCGAACGGCGGAGGGCAGCGAGCGGGACGCGTTGTGGCAGTTGATGACGCGTCAGGCGCCGGTGTACCACCGCTACGAGGCGCAGACCCGGCGGATCATCCCCGTAGTAGTCCTGGAACGGGTCCAGGTGTGACTTGATCGCCGGTATCGCCGTCGCGCTGTGCCCCTGTGGCGGCGGCGATCCGGTCGGCGTAGCACCTCCGGCGCCGGCCGCGATGCCGGGGCGACAGAGTCCGTCAGGCCCGGGGCGCCGCCGCACAGCCGTTGCCGGTGGGGCAGCTGCGGCGGAGGGCCCGGACGCTTCGCCGTGACTCGCGCGAACCAGCGCAACCTGGGCTCGGTGGCAGACGTCCTGGGCCGAATCAGCCGTCGGCGAGTTGGTCGGTGGCGTGGCGCCCGGCTGCTGTGGTGCGGCGGAGGAAGCTTGCGATGAGTTCGAGTTCGGTGTCGGTGTAATCGGCGCAGAGCTGGTCCATCTCGGTGTTCATGCCCGCGTAGAGGCGGTAGAGCTCGGCGTTGCGTTCGCGGCGCGCCCGCACGATGACGGCGCGGCGGTCGGGGTTGTCGGGGTCGCGTTCGCGGACGATCCAGCCGTCACGCTGGAGCCGGTCGAGGATGCCGGTCATGGTGGCGGGGCGCAGCCCGGCCGTGTGCGCCAGTGCGGTGGGACTGAGGGGCCCGTGCCGGGTGAGCAGGTCCAGGCAGTTCCAGTCGACGTCCTTGAGGTCGACCTGCGTACCGAACCGGCGACTGAGCAACGCGAGCTGGAGGTTCAGGTCGCGCAGCGCCTCTTTGACCGCGCGGATCCGCTGGCGACGCCCACGCCTCGCCTCTTGTTCGGAACTCATATTGCACGACTTTCGTATTAGATGTTACGGTACTCGAATTATACGACATCCGCATTAGATGTGGGTGTGATCGCCCCAACCGGCACGCCGACATCAAGAAAAGGCAAGTCCCAATGAAGCTCACGATCGTCGGGCCGACCGGACGCATCGGACAGCATCTCCTCACGCAAGCCATCGCCGCCGGGCACCACGTCACAGCGGTCGCCCGGACTCCGGGCAAGCTCCACGCGGACGCGCACACCGCCCCGAACGCACGCATCGTCACCGCCGACCTGAGTAAACCCGACCTAGTGACGCTGAAGACCGCGGTCGACGGAGCCGACGCCGTGCTATCGGGTCTGGGTCCGCGCAAGAAGGCCGAACACGGCATCGTCTCCTCGGGAACCCGGGCCATCGTGGCCGCGATGAAGACGACCGATGTGCACCGCCTGATCGTCGTCAGCGGCGTCGGCGTCTCGACCGTCCCCACACCCGGCCGCCCGAACCCGCCCAAACGCGAGCCGGGCGCAGGCCCCGTCATGCAATACCTCACCACTCCGCTCGCCAAGCACGTGCTCGGCCAACACTTCGTCGACGTCGCGATGATGGAGGACTTCCTCCAGGGCTGCGGCCTGGACTGGACCGCCATGCGGGTGCCACTGATCGTCGACAAACCACAGACCGGCACCTACCGCACCGCCTACGGGCACAACCTGCGCGCCGCCTTCCGCATCGGCCAAGCCGATGCCGCCCACTTCATGCTCAAGCTCATCGACCAGCACCAGGCCGTCGGCAAGATCGTCACCATCGCCTACTGAAGCCCGCCCAGCTGGCAGCCCGGCCGGACAACGGCCCAAGCCACCACATGCAATCAGCACGCGCCCACATCGCCCACCACATGCTCGAGACCTCGACCAGCCCAACACGATCAACCAAGCCATCGGCATCGCCAACCGACATCCGCGTCACGAACTGAAGGAGCCCCCGTGTACACCGCCTATGTCATTGCCGTCGTCCTGGCCATCGCCGTGAACACCTTCTCCGCCACCTGTGACTTCATCCGCTACCCGAAGGTCCTCAGCCAGATGGCCAAGGCCAACGTCCCCGAGTCGCTGCTGCCCACCCTGGCGGCGCTCAAGGCCGCCGGCGTGGCCGGCCTCGTGGTCGGCTTCTTCGTGCCCTGGATCGGCATCGCCGCCGCCACCGGCCTCGTCCTGTTCTACTTCGGCGCGTTCATCGCCCACATCCGAGCGCGCTTTCACCAGTACAGCTTCCCAACCGCCTACCTCTTGGTAGCCGCGGCCGCGCTCGGCCTCAGCGCCGCCGTCCTCTGAAAGGCACGCCGCGGCCTCCACCGAATCATCCGAACCTGTCATTCGGGTTGCAATACCCGTTCCTCCTCCTGGCAGTCGCCACCTTGACCCTAGCCCTCACCACCACCTGAAACACCGCCTTCCGGCCCTGCCCATTCGACGCCGCAGGCGGGGTTTGCCACGCCACACCCGCAACCCACAGCGCCACGAGGTAGGCCTTTGGCGGCCGGCAACCCGACCCGCTCCATCCCGCCGGTTCCTCCGCATGGACCTGGTCGCAGGTTGACGATCAGCATCCAGCCCGCGCGGCCCGCCTCAGGCTGACGATCAGCGTCACGCGCGCGGCCTGGCTGCCTCAGGCGGAAGCGGTCTCCCACACGAAGCCGTCGGGGTCGGTGAAGGGCCCGGCATCGCTGCCGATCACGATCCGGTGTGATCCGCTGCCCTCCTGGGAGACGCCGGTGTCCTTGGCGAGCGCACGACGCGGGTAGAGCGCCAGTGTGACGGTTGATGACGGGGTGGCGAACTCGACGTACTTGCCGCCGAAGCTCTTCGCCACGGCCAGGCCGCGGTCGACGTAGAACCGCTTGCTGGCTTTGACGTCCGCCACTCCCAACAGGAGCGCGACCTGATCGATCTGCTGGGCGGCAGGGCCGGTGTCCTTCTTCTTCGAGGTCGCGATCTTGCAGACCGTCCCGTCCGGGGCGCGTACGGCTCCGCCGTAGCCCCAGAATCCCTTCGTGGCCGGCTTCAGCGTCGTGGCGGCGGCGTCGAGGGCGGTGGCGATGAAGGCGTCGACGTTGCCCGGCTGGGACACCACGAGTGACAGCGCGAACCCGCGGAAGCCGGTCGTTGTCGCATCCGAGGCGCGGACGTTCACGTACGAGTCCAAACCGAAGGCCTTGTAGAAGGCGTTCGCGGCGGTGGGGTCGGGAACTTCCAAGGTGACGGATTCGAAAGTGGTCATGGCAGATCCTTTGAACGAGGTGGGTTCGTCGGCTGGGCGGCGCGTTCAGCGGTCTTGCAGGAGACCGAGGACATTGCCATCGGGGTCGATGACGGTGGCGACAATGCGGCCGCCGCCGACTTCGTGCGCGGCTTCCTTCACGGTGGCTCCCGCGGCGGTCACCTCGGCCAGCTTCGCCTCGATGTCCGGTACGTGCCAGAAGGCCACCGGCGAGGTCATGCCCTGCGGTCCACCGCCCGGCACCAGCCCGATGTGCTGGCCCTCGACCTCGAAGCCGACGTAATAGGGCGAGTCGGTCTGCGGCGGGATGCCGAGCAGGGCCGCGTACACCGCCTTGGCCTTGGCCAGGTCGGACACGGGATGCAGAAGGGTCTTGATTCCGGGGGGAGAAGAGCCAGTCATGGTCACTCCTGTAGTCGTGAGTCGCATTGACCCGCTGAGTGCGTGTTCAAAGCTTTGCTCCCGGCGTGGGCAGTCAACATCCGTGGCGACCACGGAATCGGCCACTGATCGACGCCACGGATCGATGGGGGAGCGGATGGGATGCGGCAAACTGGGGCGGTGGTGACAGGAGTCGACATCTCGCCTCGTGAAGCCGAGGTGCTGGAACTGGTCGGGGCCCATCTCAGCAACGCCGAGATCGCGGCCCGGCTGTACATCTCGGTGCGTACCGTGGAGAGTCACGTCTCCTCGCTGCTGCGCAAGCTGGAGGTGCCTGATCGGCGGGCGCTCGCCCAGCGTGCGCCCGAGCCGGTCGGCGCCGGCCCGTCCCGTCCAGCAGCGGTTCTGCCGGCCCCGCTGACCTCGTTCATCGGCCGGGTGAACGAGCGGGCCGAGCTGACCGAGATGATCAAGGCACACCGTCAGGTGACGGCGGTCGGCCCCGGTGGAGTGGGCAAGACCCGGCTCGCGCTGGCGGTGGCCGCGGAGGCGGTCGGCGAGTACGCCGACGGCGTGTGGTTCGTCGACCTGGTCCCGGTCACCGATCCGGGCATGATCGCCACCGCGGTCGCCGGTGCGCTCGGCCTCGGTGAGCAGCCCGGCCGCGACATGACCGAGTCCGTGGTCGCCGCGCTGGCCGACCGTCAGGCGCTGCTGGTGCTGGACAACTGCGAGCAAGTGGTGGACGGGGTGGCGCTGTTTCTCGAGCGGCTGCTGGTGACATGCCCGGGGGTGAGGGTGCTGGCGACCAGCCGGGCACGGCTGATGGTGCCGTTCGAACGGGTGTATCAGGTCGCGCCGCTGTCACTTGAGTCGGACGCGGTCGCGTTGTTCATGGAGCGAGCGGCGGCGGTCGGCTGGCCGGTGGATCCTCCGCTGCGCGACCAGATCGCCTCGATCTGTGAGCGACTGGATGGGATGGCGCTGGCAATCGAGCTGGCCGCCGCCCGGTATCCCACGCTCGGGCTGGACGGCATCACCGCCGCTCTGTCCCATCCGCTGCGGATGCTGACCGGTGGCTCTCGTGCCGATGACCGGCATCGCTCGGTGCGGGGCGCGCTGGACTGGAGCCATGCCCTGCTGGAGCCGGCCGACCGGGCGTTGCTGCGCCAGGTGTCGGTGTTTGTGGCGCCGTTCACCGCCGCCGCTGCGGCGGAGGTCGCCGGGTCTGAGGAAGGCATCGTCGCCGAGGGGCTGGCACGGCTCGCCGAACAGAGCCTGCTGGTGGTGACGGTGTCCCCGAGCGGGACCAGGTACCGGGCGCTGGAGACCATCCGCCAGTACGGGACGGAGCGGCTGGCCGAGACCGGTGAGCTGGTCGACGCCCGCTCCCGCCACGTTCGCTGGTGCCTGGCCAAGGCCGACGGCCTGGCGGTGGTACGGGAGGACTGGCGCGCCCGGTTCGGCGCGGTGGCCGACGATCTGCGCGCCGCCCTGGCATGGGCGGCCGACCAGCCCGAACAGCGCACGGACGCGTACCGCCTCGCCAGGCGCCTGGCGGAGCTGACCTTCACCCGTCACCTGATCGGCGAGTCCCAGCAGCGCTATGAGCAGGCCGCCGCGTTCGCCGACAACCCCGCCGTCACCGCGTCGATGCTCCGGCAGGCCGCCGCCGTGGCCGGCTGCCGGATGCGTGGCGATGACATGCACCGCCTGCACAGCGCGGCCGCGGAAGCCGCCCGCCAGGCTGGGGACACCGCTGGCGCGGCCTGTGACTTGGCGACCATCGCCACCACCGCGTGCCGGTTCTCGAGCAAGTTCGTGCGGAAGCTGCCACCGGAGGAGACCGCCGCGCTCATCACCCAGGCGCGGGAACTGGCCGGCGATGACCTGGCGGCACAGGCCGCGGTGGCGTTGGCCGAGGCCGGGCGTGCCCTCCTCGACGCGGTCGGCGCCGCTCAGGGCCAACCCGACGACTCCGTGCCAGAGACGATCGCGCGCGCCGAACGTGCCGTCGAACTGACCCACCGTACGGGTGATCCACTCGCCGAATCCGCCGCGCTCGATGTGCTGACCGGCGCGCTGAGCTGGGCCGGTGACAGCTTCGCCGCCGCCGCCACGGCCCGACGCCGGATCACGTTGCTGGCGGCCAAACCGGAAACGCCGGCCGCCACCCACGAGCTGATCGAGGCGCTCGGTGAGGCCACCGAGGCCAGCCTCGGAACCGGCGACCTGCCTGGGGCCCGCCGGTGGGGACGACAACTCGCGGATCATCCGTTGCTGGCCGAGGTCGGGCACCGCGCCATCAGCTGGCTGCTGGTCGCCGACGCGTTGTCGGGCAACGTCAACCAGGTGCTCACCGGCAGCATCCGGTTCCTCGACGCGTGGCGGCGGGCCGGCAGCCCGGCCAGATCGGCCCTCGGCCCGGCGGTGGCCGCAGTGCTGATGATCCACAGCCTGCGCGAAGACCACGACGCCCAGCGCGAATGGGGCGCGGTCCTGGACCAGTTCGGTACCTCACCGGAGCGCACCTATGGCTACGGGGCGGTCTTCGACGCGACGCTCCTGCTCCACCATGGGCGGGCGACGGAGGCGCTGGAACGGATGGCTCCTGAGCCCGGCGAAGTCTGGAAGTGGGTCACGTGGATCTGGCTCCACTGGTACGTGGCGCTTCGCGCGGAGGCCACCGTGCTCGCCGGGAGTCCCGACGCCCGCGACCGCCTGACCGAGGCTCGAACCATCACGGCCGGAAACCCGGTCGCCGGTGCCATCGTGGAACGGGCCGAAGCGCTGCTCGACAATGACCAGGAGCGGATCCTCGCCACGACGGAGGCCTTCGACGCGGCCGGCTGCCACTACCAGTCCGCCCGCACGCTGGTGCTGGCCGGGGGCGATCACGCCGCCGCCGGCGAGGCCGCGCTCGCCGGCCTCGGCCTCGCCCCCACAGCCGCCCGGTAGCGCCGGTCAGCTCACCGCCTGCTTCACCAGTGCGGCGATCCGCGCCTCGACCTCGGCCGTCACGTCGGTCAGGGCGAATGCGCTCGCCCACATGGCGCCCTCGTCCAGCTTCGCCGGGTCATTGAACCCGAGCGTCGCGTAGCGCGCCTTGAACTTCGCCGCGCTCTGGAAGAAGCAGACCACCTTGCCGTCCAGCGCGTAGGCGGGCATCCCGTACCAGAGCTTCGGCGCGAGGACCGGGGCGCTGGCCGTGATGACGGAGTGGACGCGTTCGGCCAGGATCCGGTCCGAGTCCTGCATCTCGGCGATCTTCGCCAGCACGTCCCGCTCGGCCTCCGCCGTCTTGTCCGCGCGAGAGCCGCGGCGCG
The DNA here is from genome assembly GCF_044326415.1 of Actinomadura sp. 6N118. Classification (NCBI taxonomy): domain Bacteria; kingdom Bacillati; phylum Actinomycetota; class Actinomycetes; order Streptosporangiales; family Thermomonosporaceae; genus Actinomadura; species Actinomadura sp. 6N118. The sequence goes on from NZ_JBIRAZ010000047.1 coordinate 30,252, forward strand.
CCGCCTTCTTCTGGTCTTGGGCGTGCTCCTTCATCGCGGCCCGCTCCTCGGCCGTGAATCCCTCGTACGTGCTGGTAGCGGTGCTGGCCATGATCACTCCTTGGGTCCTGGGTCACGATCGCCGCGGTGTTCGCCGCCGGGCTGATCGCCGTGGTCACAACCTCTCCCAGCAGGAGTGCGGGCCGCCTCCGTGCTGACCACGGAAACCATCACGGATCACGAGTCCGTGCGAGCCGCGCACGCGTGCGAGCGCCGTTCACGCGTGGACGCCGTCCGCGCCGTCCGAGCGCCGTTCACGCACGGCCGCCGTCCGAGCGCCGTTCACGCACGGCCGCCGTCCGAGCGCCGTTCATGCCTGGACGCCGTGCAAGCGCCGTTCACGCATGGACGCCGCGCGGGAGTTCCTTGCCTGCGCGGCGGCTTGTCGGCGGCCTCGAACAGCCCGCTTGGGGCCGCCTGGCACGGCATGGTTGATCAGCAGCTGGCCGCGCCCTACGGTGACCAACCCAAACGGAACCGCCGTTCGGCTCTACTTCAACCGCCGACCCCGCACCGCCCGTGACGGCGAGATCCCCGAGGGATGACCACGATGGGGCCTCTGGATCCAGGCAAGGACCATGCTGTCGTCGCCGTCCGCAGCATCCTCGACGTCACCAAACAAAGCGAGTTCGACAACGTCCTGGCCACCGCCCGGCAGGACTCCAAAGATCTGATCGTCGACATGACCGAATTGACGTTCATGGACACCCGATGCATGGCTGTGCTCATCCGGCATTGGAAGCGCCTGACGAACAGCAGCCAACGCCTCGTCTTGGTCCGCGCAACCTACAAGACCGTACGGGCGCTATGGGTCACTGGCCTGGACGGGCACATCCCGCACGCCGACACCCTCGACCAAGCCCTGCTCACCCTCGCCGCCAAAGACAACAGGACCCCTTAACGGGGCCGTCGTGTCATGGCGTTTCGGTGGGCGGGGTGGTGGGTTCCGAACGAGCGTGGGGCTCTTGCTCAGGCGCCGTCCAGTTGGCGAGGAGCTGGAGGGCCTCGGCAGTTGGGGAGCCCGGCTCGACGTTGTAAACGCACAGAGTCTGGTCGGTGTCGCCGGGAGGCTGCAGTGCCTCGTACGAGAAGTGCAGGTCGCCGACGAGGGGATGGTGGTAGTGCTTGGCGCCGTGGGTGCGGCGCAACACGCGATGGTCGTTCCACCAGGTCGTGAACTCGGGGGAGCGCACGGTGAGCTCGCCGATGAGATCGGAGAGCCGGCGGTCGTTGGGGTAGCGGCCGGCCTCAAGGCGGACCATGGCCACGGTCTCGGCGGCGATGCGCTCCCAGTCACCAACCCGTTCGCGGGCCTCGGGATCGAGCAGGTAGTAGCGGGCCAGGTTCCGGTGGGGCGCGGGGAGCGCCTCGAAGTCGGTCAGCACCTCGCGGGCGAGGCGGTTGGAGGCCAGGACGTCCGTGCGGCGGCCGAGGATGAACGCGGGCACGTGCTCGAGGGTCTGCAACATCAGATACAGACCCGGCCGGACCCGTTGGGGGCTGATCGGGGCACGCCGGACGGGACGTGCCAGCAGATCGGTGAGGTGCTCGCGTTCGCCGAGGTCGAGCTGGAGCGCGCGTACGAGACCCTCGGTGACCTCGGGAGAGGGGTTGCCGGCGCGACCCTGTTCCAGGCGGGTGTAGTACTCGGTGCTGACTCCGGCCAGTCTGGCGACCTCGTCGCGACGCAGGCCGGGCACGCGACGGGGGCGGCCGTCAGCGGGCAACCCCGCCTGGTCCGGGGTGAGCCGGGCACGGCGGGTGCGCAGAAAATCGGCGAGCTCGCGAGTGCGGTCCATGTGTTCCAGTGTGCATACCCACGCGTGCTGCGCCTCTTGCGGGGGTGGTACTGCCGGTACCTGCCTTGCGGTTACCTGCCCGGTCAGGGCACTTTCCGGTGCCTCGCAGGGGGTGTGACGGCTGGTTTCGTAGTGAACGGAACGCGGCGATCTGCCGCGGGATTTACTTCACCCGGAAGGTGTGCACTATGACCACGCAGACCCTTGCTCGTCCCCTCGCCGACCGCGTGGCGGTCGTCACTGGCGCCTCCAGCGGAATCGGCGAGGCTTCGGCCGAGCATCTGGCCGAGCTGGGTGCCCGTGTCGTCGTTCTGGCGCGGCGTGCGGAACGGCTGGACGATCTGGTCGCCCGGATCGAGAAGAACGGAGGCCACGCCCTGGCGCTGGCGGTCGATGTGACCGATGTGGCCGCGGTACGGGCGGCCGCCGAACGTGTGGCGAACGAGCTGGGCGGCGCTGATCTGCTCTTCAACAACGCGGGCGTCATGCTGCCCGCCCCGGTCGAGGAGCTGGCCACCGACCAGTGGCAGCGCCAGATCGACCTCAACATCACCGGTTTGATGAACATCATCGGCGCTTTCACGCCTCAGCTGGTGGCCGCAGGGGAGCGGGGGGTGGCCGACCTGATCAACACGTCGTCGATCGCAGCGCAGAACATCTTCCCGACCTTCGCCGTCTACTCCGCCACCAAGGCCTACGTCACCCACCTCTCCCGCCACCTGCGGACTGAGCTCGGTGCGAAGAACGTACGCGTCTCGGCGATCGAACCGGGCATCGTCGGCACCGAGCTGCAGAACCACGTCACCGATGAGGGCGCGCAGGCATGGCTTGAGGGCTCTCGGCAGACGATGGAATGGCTCACCCCCGAGGATGTCGCTCAGACCGTCGGTTTCGTCGCGTCCCTCCCGCCGCGGGTGAACCTCCAGCAGGTCACCATCATGCCCACCGGCCAACCCAGCTGAGCCCACGCCGTCGCCGCACGCCGCTGGAGGTCCCCCGAGACTCGGGGGACCTCCGACCGTTCGTGGCGCTTATGATTCGCGGCGCTTATGAGGCGCCCCTCCTGCGGCGGCAAGGAGGATGGCGCCCAGTTGTACCGCTACCAGCTTGCGGATCTCGGTCGCCGGGCTCGGGGAGTCGGCTTCGGCTTCCTGCACCCAGCGGTCGAGACGTTCGGCGAGCAGGCGGCGCTGCGTATGGATGGCTGGAGTGGGATTGCCCGCGGCGATCTCGGCGTCGAGCATGCGCAGGAACGTTCCGAGCAGGCGGAGCCGGAACAGGTGCACTGACTGGCGGTGGTCGAACCGTTCGGCGACCGTGGCGGGGCGGTCGAGGCGGTCGGGGCCGGACAGCGATTCGCTGTGCTCGTCGGCATGCTCGGTAAGCGTGCGGAAGGTCCGCAGGGTCGCCTCAGTCGAGCGGCGGAACGGCGATCGTACGGTCAGGTCGTCCGCGACGGCGCTCAACGCGGTCTCGAGTGTGTCGATCAGCTCTCGCCGGGCCGCCATCGCGGCGGCGACGATCTCCTGGTAGCCGGTGCCGGTCTCGGTCTTGTCGGACACCCGTTCGTCGGCCCACATCGGGACCTCGGTCACCAGGTGCAGGGCGCCGAACCGGGCGGCGTAGTCGGCGCTGCTGGCGCCTGCTCCGAAGGCCGCGCCAACCCTTGCACCGCTAGGCGTGGCGTAGACGGCGGGGACGATCGGCTGCGAGCCGGGCAGTTCCGGCTCACCATAATGCAGCGGCAGGCCCTCCAAGCCGGGCAGCTCAGCCAGCCGATGGGCGAGCGTTGCGTCATCACGGTTGAGATAGAAGAACGCACCCTGATGCTCCCCGTTGTGCAGCGAGCAGACGAACGACGGCTCCACTTCGTCCATCAACCGCATCAGCGCCGCCGTCTCCGGCAGAGTCCGGTCGAAGCGGTAGTCGCCGGCTGTCAGCGGGAAGGTCCATTCGACCTGGTCGGCGAGGTCCGGGCGGTAGAAGTGCTCGGCATAGGCGCGGCGGTCACCGGGCCTGCCGTACCAACCCTCGTTGAGCCGGGCGCCGTCCGGGTCGGCGCACGCGAGGAAATGCCAGCGATACCCCAGCCTCGTGCGCAGTGCGGCGTCCTGGCACAGCAAGGTGATCAGGGTGGTGACGGTATGGAAGCCGACCGGTTCGTTGGGATGCGGGCCGCCGATGACCACCGCGTCCGCCGGGCCGTCCCCGACGGTCAGCACGCGCAGAGGCTCGGCCAGCCGCGAGGCACCGATGTGCCGGACCTTCACCAGGTCAGGGTGGGCGGCAGCCGCCGCGTCGAGCTCGGCATACAAGGCGTCCACGGACGGGAAGGCCGCGTAGCCGGGCACCCGGCTCATGTACTCCGCTACGTTCATAACACGGTTACTGTAATAATGAGATTATGAGAATGACAAGGGCGGAGGCCAAGGAACGTAACCGCCGCGCCCTGCTGGAGGCCGCACGGCGGATCGTCGCCCGCGACGGCCACCGCGCCCGGCTGGACGAGATCGCCGAGCAGGCCGGCCTGACCACCGGTGCCGTCTACTCGCTGTTCGGCAGCAAGAACGGCCTGCTGATCGCGTTGGTCATCGACTACCTCGGCCCGCACTACGAAGGGATCGAGCAGGCCGTCCCTGCTGAACTGGACCTGCTGGAGGCCATTGACGCCTTCGCCCGCTACTACCAGCGCACCTGCAAAGACCCCGAGGCGCTGCGGCATCTGGCGTTCGAGATCAGTTTGCAGGACATGGCCCTGCGTGACCCCGACCTGCAGGCCAAGCTGGCCGCGTCCATCCGGGCACACCAGCAACGGCTGGCTGAGCTGTTCACCGGCAGATCACATCACGAGGCCGTCGTGACGGCGCGGCAGGCGGAGCGCGTGGCGACCGCGCTGCGGGCACTCATGGTCGGCCTCAGCCAGGGGGTCATTCTCGGCTTGGCCGAGCAGGCATCAGAGCAGTACTTCGCCGAAACCGCCCGCGCCCTGGCCACACCCGAGGTGCTCGGACCGCCCTGACCTGACCCATCCCCACCGAAACTGACAGGTCTCGGCAGGAGAAGCACCGCAGCCGACGGGTGTCGGCAGGAGCACCGCAGGGGACAGGTGTCGGCTGGAGCAGCCACGGCAAGACGGGCGCCGGAACGGTCTCCGGCGCCCGTCTGTGTCAGCAGTGCCTTTGGTCAGCGGTGCCCGTCTTCGGTCACCGGCGCCCGCCTTTGATTTCGGCGTCCGTCCGTGGTCAGCGGCCGTAACGGAAGACGATGCTTCCCTGGGGAGGACGCCAATTGAAGCCGGCGGCCAACGCCGAATCGGTCTTGGGAACGGCGACGAGATCCGTCCACTGGAAGCCCGTCGCGACAGGGGTGAGGTTGCGCCGGGTCAGCTTTCCGCCCGTGTGGCGCAAAGCGTCAATCGACAGGGTCGTGTAGGCGTAGGGATCCTGCCCATCAGGTGTGGCGGTGATGGACTGCTGGTAGGACGCGGCCCAGATACCGCCCTTGCCGTCGCCCGAAAGTGTGTTGACGACGTCCTTGGGCAGCCGGTTCTGGTGCCACTTGCCCTTCGTGCGCCGAAGCAGGACCGTGCCCGGCTGGGACCAGTCGCCCTGCTGGAATCCGACGGCGATCCACACGTTCCCGGCGACGACCTGGACGGCGTTGATCCGCGGCCGCACCGGCCCGTACGCGGGGTTGGGCGCGACGGGCACGGTGATCTTGGGCAGTGCCACGGTGCGCCAGGCCTTGCCGTTCCAGTGCAGGACCGAGGAACGTCCGAGACCCCAGATGTCGTTCGGTGTCCGGACGCTGATCTCGCGCAACCCGCCGGGCGCCGGGAGACCGCCCCACCGGCCGTTGCGGAAGTGCTTGAAGAAGGCCTTTCCCGTCCGGCTGTCACGCCCGACGATCCAGGCGTGCCCGGCACCGAGCACGTCGAGGTCGGTGACCGTCGTCCGGCCGGTGGCCATGAGCTGCCAGCGCTTGCCGTTCCAGCGCGACACCACCGATCGCGTGCTGGACCCGATGTCACCCGGTCCCTTCGCCACGGCGGTGCCCGCGGTCCACACGTTGGACGGCCCGGACGCTTCGATCAGGGAGAGCTCGCGCAGCGGGAATCCCTTGGGCCCGGCCGGGTTCTTGGCCACGGCCCACCGGCTGCCGTTCCAATGCCTGATCTGGGGGGCGGTGAAGTAGGACCCGTTCCTGGGGTCGAACTCCTTGGTCGTGCGTGCCCCCGCCGACCAGGCGTTCTTCGTGCCGGTGCTCGCCAGGTCATTGACAGAGACCTCGGCCTCGCCTCGGAAACCGACCCGCCACTTGGCCGGGGCGGCGGCGGCAGGGGGAACCGCCACGAGGCCCGAGCCCGCCGCGACAGCGGCTGCAACAAGAATGCGATTGATCTTCACATGAACGAGACGGACGTCATTCGACCACGGTTGGCCCTCCGAAGATGAACATCTCATGGCGCGGAGGCGACGCCGATTCCCGAACGGCGTCCTGCGGCCGGCCGTCCTCGATCGCCTCATAGAGGGTAGTTCGTGGCGCGAATTATAAGGGCTTCCGGTGTTACCCTGGGCGAGTGGGTAAGCCTGAAGATGGCCAAATCGGGATTGTGTCCGCACTGGTGCGGTCCTCGTTCTTGGTGAACGCCGTGTACGCCGAGTCGGGGCGGGAGTACGGAGTGACCCCTCAGCAGGGGCAGTTGCTGTGTGTACTGATGGCCCGGCCGCATGGCATGAGCGAACTGGGAACGATGCTGAAGTTGGCCAAGTCGAGCCTCACAGGCCTGGTGGATCGCACCGAGCGCAACGGCCTCGTCCAGCGTGAACCAGATCCCCAGGACACCCGTGCGGTGCGGGTCGCGCTCACTGCGCAGGGCGAACGGACGGCAGAGGAATTCTACACAGAGACCTGCAGGCGGATCGAGGAGTTGCCGGCGTGCCTCAGCCCAGCCGAACGCGACACGCTCTCCGACCTGCTCAGCCGCATCGTGCTCGACAACGAGGTCCCGGTGGTCTTCCAGGAACCGGATGAAGGAGTTGCCGCCCACAGGCACTGAGGCGCCGCACTCTCCCCGAGGGTTGCAGTTCGTGCCACGAACTAATACAGTTCGTAGCACGAACTGCAACCTTCAACTCGTGGGAGCGTTAAAATCATGAACCGCACAGTCGCGATCGTCGGTGGAGGTTACGGGGGCGCTGCCGTCGCCAAGGCCCTGGAGCCCGAGGCCGACGTCATCCTCATTGACCCCCGGGACGCGTTCGTCAACGCGGCCGCATCGTTGCGGGCCCTGACCCAGCCCGACTGGGCGAGCAACATGTTCTATCCCTTCGAAACGCTGCTTTCGCAGGGCAAGGTGATCCGCGACCGCGCCGCCTCCGTTAACCCCAGTGGCGTCACCCTTGCCTCGGGCGAGCATGTCGCAGCGGACTACGTGGTCCTGGCCACCGGCTCCAGCTATGCCTATCCGGCCAAGCCCACGTCCGATTCGATCGACGAGGCGCTGGACGACCTCCGCCAGACGCACAAGGAACTGCGCCAGGCCGACAAGGTGCTGATCCTCGGCGCCGGCCCAGTCGGCCTGGAACTGGCCGGGGAGATCAAGGAGGTCTGGCCGGACAAGCACGTGACCATCGCCGACCCGGCCGAGCAGCTGCTCCCCGGCTTCAAGCCGGAAGTGGTCGAGGACCTGCGCGGCCAGCTCGACGCCGTCGGTGTCGAGGTGCGCCTTGGCACCGGTCTGGTGGCGCCGCCGAGCACCAAGGCAGGCCTGGTCGACGCCTTCACCGTCACCACCACCGACGGTGACGAGATCTCCGCCGACATCTGGTTCCGCGCCTACGGGGTGAGTACCAACAGCGACTACCTCGGCGACGGCAAGCTCACGACCCGTACGCCGGAGGGACGGGTGCCCGTGACCGAGTTCCTCAACGTCAAGGGGCACGATCACGTCTACGCGGTCGGCGACATCACCGATGTCGCGGAGACCAAGATGGCCGCCTTCGCGATGCAGCACGCGGAGGTGGTCGTCAAGAACATCACCGCTCAGCTGAACGGTGAGCGGCCCACTGCCACCTACCAGCCGCTGCCCTTCCCCATGATCCTGCTTCCGCTCGGTTCGAACGGCGGTGTCGGACAGCTGCCCTCTCCCGATGGCCCCTTCGTCCCCCCGGCCGCGACGGTCGCCGAGTACAAGGGCACGGATCTGTTCACCGGCCGCTTCGTCGAGCAATTCGGCCCCACCGCCTGAGCCCGTGGACTACACCCGCCTCGGCCGCAGCGGCCTCTCGGTGTCCCGGCTCGTACTAGGCACCATGAACTTCGGGCCGGAGACATCCGAACACGACAGTCACGCGATCATGGACCGCGCGCACGAGCACGGCATCAACTTCTTCGACACGGCCAATGTGTACGGCGTGACGCCGGGGGACGGCGTCACCGAAGAGATCATCGGCCGGTGGTTCGCCACGGGCGGCGACCGGCGTGAGAAGACCGTGCTGGCCACCAAGGCCTACCTCCCGACGGGCAATGGGCCCAACGAACGATTCATGTCCGCGCTGAACATCCGGCGTGCGGCAGAGGCGTCGCTCAAGCGGCTGCAGACCGACCACATCGACCTGTACCAAATGCACCACATCGACCGGAACACTCCGTGGGAGGAGATCTGGGAGGCGTTCAACGTCCTCCGCCAGCAGGGAAAAGTCCTCTACTTCGGCTCGTCCAACTTCGCCGGCTGGCACATCGCGCAGGCGCAGGAGGCCGCTCGTTCCCGGCACTTCCTCGGCCTGGTCTCCGAGCAGTCGATCTACAACCTGATGACACGCTGGGTCGAGCTGGAGGTGCTGCCCGCGGCACGGGCATACGGGCTCGGCGTGATCCCGTGGTCGCCGCTGAACGGCGGAGTTCTCGGCGGCGTCCTGCGCAAGCACAAGGAGGGCGGCGCCGCCCGCGGCAGCTCAGGACGTTCGGCCGCCACGCTCGCGAAGCACCGGGAGAGCATCGAGGCGTACGAGAAGTTGTGCGCCGATCTCGGCGAGGACCCGGCCCATGTCGGACTGGCGTGGCTGCTCGCGCAGGACGGCGTGACCGGGCCGATCATCGGCCCGCGGACGGCTGAGCAGCTCGACGGCTCGCTGCGCGCGCTGGAGATCACGCTGGACGACGACACATTGGCGAAGCTGGACGAGCTCTTCCCGCCGCCCGCGCCGAACGGGGCCAAGCCTGCCCCCGAGGCGTACGCCTGGTGATCACAACCTGACCCATCGAATGAAAAGGCAGAGCAATGTCTGTAAACGACGTCGTCTTCGGTTTCGGGGCGCACAGCGTTGTCAACGACGGGCCGGAACTGCTGCACATGGTGCAACAGGTCGACCGTGACGGGCTCGACCACTTCTCACTGTCGGACCACCCGTACATCGGCGAGCGCCTGGACGCCTACGCCTCCCTCGGGTTCCTCCTAGGACGTACGCAGCACATCGCTGGCTTCGTCAACGTCACCAACCTGCCGACCCGGCCTGCCCCCATGCTGGCGCGGACGGTGACGACGCTGTCGGCGCTCTCCGGTGGCCGCGTCGTGCTCGGCATGGGTGCGGGCGGGCTGTGGGATCGGATCTCCGACATGGGAGTGCCGCGACTCTCACCGGCCGATGCCGTGGACGCCTTCGAGGAGGCGATCGTCCTGGTCAAGAAGTTGTCGGGTGGCGGCCCGCCGGTCACCTACCAGGGCCGCCACTACCAGGTGAACGAGATCGAGCCGGCTCCGGTGGCCGCACCCCCGGTGTGGACGGGATCGGTCGGCCCGAAGTCCCTGGCCGTCACCGGCCGGGTGGCCGACGGCTGGATCCCGGGCCACGCGGCGGACTGGCTTAGCGAGCGCTACCGAACGTCGCGGCCGGTCATCGACGAGGCGGCAGCGACCGCAGGCCGCGATCCGCGCGACATTCGCACGATCTTCAACTTCCCCGGACGCATCACCGACCAGCCGCTGACCGCCACGCGCAACCGTGACGGGCGCTGGGTCGGCGGTTCCGTCGCCCAGTGGGTCGAGGAACTGACCGGCGCAGTGCTGGAGCACGGCGCGTCGGGTTTCACGCTCTTCTCACCCTCCGGCGGAACCCAAGACATCGGCACCCTCAGCCGCTGGTCAAGCGAGATCGTCCCGTCCATACGCGAAGCACTAGCGAAGGAGAACGCCTAGCGGTTCGCCGTCCGCCGAGATGACCAGTACGGACAGGAACACAGTCCTCCCGCCGACCGTGGTGCTCTCGGTGTGGCCGCCACGGCGGCCCACATCCGCGCGCCGGGGGCAGCCGCCGCTAATGGGGCTGCACCCGGCCGTGACGGCTACGGACCGTTCAGTGTCCGCGACGACGAGCCGGATACGGGGCCGACGAGCATCGGAACTGTGATTCTTGATCCAGGTGATCCGGCTGGGTTGGGTTGCTGCCAGGCTGTCGCCGGTACTCGGGCATGACCCGCATCGGAACTGGCGCCTACGGGCTGCCTTGTTTTCGAGATGTCT
>NZ_JBIRAZ010000048.1:0-40453 GCF_044326415.1 Actinomadura sp. 6N118
TGGCGCCGCGCAGGAGGGTGAAGCGGGTGGCGTCGGCACCGTAACGGTCGATCCAGTCGAGCGGGTCGACGACGTTGCCGAACGACTTGGACATCTTCTTGCCGTGCTGGTCGCGGACCATACCGTGGAGGGCGATGGTCTTGAAGGGCTCGACGCCGTCCATGGCGTACAGCCCGAACATCATCATCCGGGCGACCCAGAAGAAGAGGATGTCGTAGCCCGTGACCAGTACGGAGGTGGGGTAAAAGCGCTTGAGATCGGGTGTGCCGTCCGGCCAGCCGAGCGTGGAGAACGGCCACAACGCCGACGAGAACCACGTGTCGAGGACGTCGGTGTCCTGCGTCCAGCCGGCGGGCGGCTCTTCGTCGGGACCGGCGCAGAACGACTCGCCCTCCGGCCCGTACCAGACGGGGATCCGGTGGCCCCACCACAGCTGGCGGCTGATGCACCAGTCGTGCATGTTGTCGACCCAGGCGAAGTAGCGCGCGCCCATCTCCGGCGGGTGGATCTCGACGCGGCCGTCGCGGACGGCGTCGCCGGCGGCCTTGGCCAGCGGCTCGACCTTGACGAACCACTGCAGCGAGACACGGGGCTCGACGACCGTGGCGCAGCGCTGGCAGTGGCCGACGGCGTGCTCGTACGGGCGGACCTCCTTGACGATCCGGCCCTCCTCGCGGAGCGCCGCGACGACCGCCGGGCGCGCCTCGAAGCGGTCCAGCCCCTCGAACGGGCCGTGCGCGGTGATGACGCCGCGTTCGTCCATGATCGTGATCGAGGGCAGCGCGTGCCGGCGGCCGATCTCGAAGTCGTTGGGGTCGTGCGCCGGGGTGACCTTGACACAGCCGGTGCCGAACTCGGGGTCCACGTGCTCGTCCGCCACGATCTTGATGCGGCGGCCGGTGAGCGGCAGCTCGACCTCGGTGCCGACGAGGTGCTTGTAGCGGTCGTCCTCGGGGTGGACGGCCACGGCGGTGTCGCCGAGCATCGTCTCCGCGCGCGTCGTCGCCACCACGATGTCGTCGGAGTAACGGATCGAGACGAGCTCGCCCTCGCGGTCGGCGTGCTCCACCTCGATGTCCGACAGCGCGGTCAGGCAGCGCGGGCACCAGTTGATGATCCGTTCGGCCCGGTAGATCAGGCCGTCGTCGAACAGCCGCTTGAAGATCGTGCGGACGGCGCGGGCGCGGTCGTCGTCCATCGTGAACGCCTCGCGCGACCAGTCGACGCTGTCGCCGAGCCGCTTCATCTGGCCGAGGATGCGGCCGCCGGACTCGGCCTTCCATTGCCAGACGCGCTCGACGAAGGCCTCGCGGCCCAGGTCGTGCCGGGACTTGCCCTCCTTGGCCAGCTCGCGCTCGACGACGTTCTGGGTGGCGATCCCGGCGTGGTCCATGCCGGGGATCCAGGCCGTCTCGTACCCCTGCATGCGGCGGCGGCGGATCAGCGTGTCCTGGATCGAGTGGTCCAGGGCGTGCCCCATGTGGAGCGAGCCGGTCACGTTGGGCGGGGGGATGACGATCGAGTAGGAAGGGGCGCTCGGGTCTCGAGAAGCGTCAGCGGCGAAGTAGCCTGCGGATACCCAGCGTTCATAGAGCCTGCCCTCGACGTTCGCCGGCTGGTACTGGGTGGGCAGGTCGACGTCGGCGGCGCCCTGGCCGCGCTCACTGCTGGGCTGTGTCACGGGCCCAGATTCTACGGGGCGCCGACATGTAGAACATGCCGCCCTTGGGATGCGTCAATAGAAACAGAACCAGCCGGTGCGGCTCCTTACCCCGACCTCGCGTCGAGATCCGCTCCGGTGCTGAGGAGATGACATGAGCGGTTGGAACCCTCCGCCGGGGCAAGGCGGTCAGGGCGAGCAGGGTGGCCCCGGCGGCTATGGCCAACAGCCACCGCAACAGCCACCGCAACAGCCGGGCTATCCGTCTGGGGGCTCTGGCGGCCCCAGCGACTACGGGCAGCCGGGTGCGTATGGGCAGCCAGGCCAGTACGGGCAACCAGGCTCGTACGGTCCGCCCACCCAACCCGGCCAGCCCGGCTCGTATGGGCAGCCTGGTCAGCCGGGCTCGTACGGGCAACCTGGCCAGCCCGGCTCGTACGGGCAACCTGGCCAGCCCGGTCCGTACGGCCAGCCCGGTCCCTACGGCGCACCACCGCGTCGCAAGTCGGGTACGGGCCTGATCATCGGCCTGATCGTCGGCGCGGTCGTGGTGGTTCTGATCGCGGGCGTGGCGGTGTTCATCGCCGTCGGCGGCTCCGGGCCCGACTACACGATCACCACCCCGCAGTCCGTGGCCGGCATGCAGCGCGACTCGTCCACCGAGAACCAGCTGGCGACGAGCATCCAGACACTGCGCGGCCAGATGGAGACCGAGACCAAGGGCAAGATCACCTCGTTCCGCTCCGCCTTCTACAAGGACCCCAGCGGGACGTCGGCCGGCGCCACTCCCGCCGGGGTGATGTTCATCGGCGGCACCGGCGACCTCGGCAGCGGCGTCGACGACTTCATCAACGGCTTCAAGGAGGCCGCACGCAAGGTCGGTTCACCGACGACCGACACCACGCCCGGGCCGAACGGTGGCAAGGCCGCCTGCAGCCAGATCAGCCAGTCCGGGGTGACGATCTCCGAGTGTGCCTGGGCCACGAGCAGCTCGTTCGGCGTGGTCGTGCCCACCGCTCCCAACACCTCGATGGCCGCGACCGGCGACATCATGCGCAAGTTCCGGCAGGACGTCGAGATCGAGAAGTAGGAACCGCATCGAGCAGCAGGACCCACCCGGACCGGCCCGAGGGAGGGCCGGACTCGGACAGAATCAAGAAACCGCTCACTGAGGCGAAACGCGATGGGCGCCGCGTACGTCCAACGCATCGGAATCCGCCGGGCGAGTATCCCCTTGAATCGCTCGCCCGGCCCGAGAAGGAGCCTTGATATGAGCGGTTGGAACCCCCCGCCCGCACCCGGCGGGCCGCCCGGACAGCCCTACGGCTACGGCTACAGCCCGCCTCCGATGGCGTACGGGCCGCCGCCGCGGCGGCGCTCCAGCGCGGGCTGCGTGCTGGGCGTGATCTTCGCCGGTGTCGCGGCCGTCGTGCTGGTCATCGTCGTGGCGGTCGTCGCCGTCAGCATGAACGAGCACACGATCGAAACCCCGACGGTCGCGGGCGGCCGCAGTCGCGACTTCTCGGCCGAGGTCCGGATGGGCACGACGATCAGCAGCCAGCGCCGGATCATCCAGCAGGTCAGCGGCTACAAGGTCGACACGGTCAAGTCCGCCGTCTATGGCGCGGGCACCGACCGTTACGTCTTCGTCGGCGCGGAGGGCGACTTCGATCCCGACGACCTCGTGACGAGCTTCCGGCGGGCAGTGGACCGCGAGATGACCTCATCCCGGTTCAGCACGCTGACGCTGCCGGTCAGCAACGCGGGCGGCGACGGGGAGGCGGCCTGCGTGAGCATCCGCTACACCTCCACCATCACCTCCGTTCCGTCGATCTCAACGGCGATGTGCGCCTGGATGACCGACAGCACGTTCGGGCTCGTCTACCCGGCGCCGGACTCGTCCTCGGCCCTCTCGTCCACCCGCGTCTACAGCAGCGTCACCGTGGCCTCCGCCATGCGCAACCTGCGGGATGACGTCGAGGACTGACCCCGGACCATGATCAGAATGCGTTTTCCCGTTGCGCTCGGGACACAGGTCACCTGACACCGGGTCACCCCACCGGACAGGGTCGTTCCGGACGAACCCGCTCCGATCAGGGCGGCCCGAACACCGGCGCGAGGGGAAGGACGGGATGCGAGGGCTACTGGCGCGTGCGGCCTGCGTGGCCGGCGCGTTCACCGCCGGGGCGGTGACGGCGCACCTGGCGAGCATCCCGCACCTCGTACGGCTGACCGCGAACCTCCAGCGATCCCGGGCGCGGATGCTCGCCGCCCACGAGGAGGAACGCCGCCGCCTCCGCCACAACCTGCACGACGAGCTGGGTCCGACGCTGGCCAGCGTGGCCATGTCGCTCGACGAGGCCAGGATCATGCTCGCCACCGATCCCGGCCGGGTGGACCCGATCCTCTGCGAGATCCGCGACCGCCTCGCCACGACGATCGGGGAGGTCCGCGACCTGGCGCACGGGCTGCGCCCACCGGCGCTGGACGATCTGGGGCTGGTGGGCGCGATCGAATCCCTCGCGGAGGGCGCCTGCGAACGGGTGGACGTCAGGTTCGACGGCGACCCCTCGAATCTCCCCGCTGCCACCGAGGTGGCCGCCTACCACATCGTCGCCGAAGCCCTCACGAACGTCCGCAGGCACTCCGACGCGTGCACCGCGCTCGTCCTTCTGAGCCGTGACACCGAGCTGCATCTCACGGTGGCGGACTCCGGCAAGGGCCTGCGCAACGGCCACACTCACCACTCCAACGGCGTCCGCTCCACGCACAGCGGCCGCGGCCTGGCGGCCATGCGCGAATGGGCAGCCGAGGTCGGCGGCGGCTGCACGATCACCTCGCGTGCCGGCGGCGGCACGGTCGTCTCGGCGCGCCTTCCCCTCGCCGTGCCGGGTAGCATCGGCCTTCGACCGGCAAAGGCGGACGAACATGAGCGCAGAGGGCATACGGGTCCTCATCACCGATGATCACCCTGTCTTCCGCCAGGGCCTCAAGGGGCTCCTGACGGCCCTCGGCGTGGAGGTCGTCGCCGAGGCCGAGAACGGGCCCGAGGCCGTGAAACTCGCCGCCGAGCTCCAGCCGGACGTCGTCGTGATGGACCTCCACATGCCCGGCGGCAACGGCATCGAGGCCACCCGCACGATCACCCGCACGAGCCCGCGGATCGGCGTCCTGGTGCTGACCATGTTCCGCGACGACGATTCCGTCTTCGCCGCCATGCGCGCCGGTGCCCGCGGCTACCTCCTCAAGGAGTCCGGCGCCGAGGAGATCGCCCGCGCCGTCAAGGCCGTGGCCGCCGGCGAGGCCATCTACGGTCCCGAGATCGCCCGCCGTGTCCTCGCCTACTTCACCGACATGCCCGACCCCCGCCAGGCCGCCTTCCCCCAGCTCACCGAACGCGAACGCGAAGTCCTCGAACTGATCGCCCAAGGCCGCAGCAATCAGGACATAGCCGCCACCCTCTTCCTGAGCCAGAAGACGGTCCGCAACCACGTCTCCAACATCTTCATGAAGCTCCACGTAGCCGACCGAGCCCAAGCCATAGTCCTAGCCAGAGAAGCAGGCCTAGGCGGCTCCTGAACCCCGCCGCCTGGCGCCTTCCCTTCCACGCCAAGATTCAGGCAAAGAGGCGGTCTGCTCCGTGATCGTGGCCGTCTCGACGATCGACCTCCTAGTGATCGCCCGCCGCACCCGCTCATAAGCGAGGCGCCGTGGACCCTCAAAAGCAAGGCCCTCGCTCCGCTCGGACAGCCCTATCGGGGCTCCCGCCCCGAACCCCAAGCTGGGGGCTCCGCCCCCAGACCCCCCACCCCTTCAGTGGCCCAACCCCTCCGCAAGGCCAGCGAGGCTGGTGCAGCCGGGGCCCACAGGGCTTGTCCAAGTTTCTACAGGTTCAACTCTGCCCGCTTCACACGGGCGACAAGGTCAGCGAAGTTCTCAGTTGACAGGGCGAGGTCCCCAGCGTCGGGCGCCTTGGAGTCCCTGACCCCGATGCCTTCGGCTAGGCGGGCGATCTCAACGCAGTTGCTGTTGTCTTCGCCCAGGCTCTGGCTGGATTTGCGCCACTGAGTCATCTCAAGGTCTCCATCGCTTGCTGGACGTGTTTCAGCGAAGCACTCTCAGTCAGGGCCTGTGCACCGATGCGCCCAAAGCGCCGCGCAAAAGCCTGCACCTCGGAGCCTCCTTCCACCAGTCTTCCACCGCCTAGAGCTTCGGTATACACCAGATCGGCACCTTCGACGGTCATGATCTGGAATGCCCCTCCAAGGCCGGGATGTCCGCCTGCCGACTTGTGGACCACGCGGAGTATGACGTCCGGCTGTTCGGCCACTTCGAGGAGTCGGGTGAGTTGTTCACGCATGACATTGGGGCCGCCCACGAGCCACTCGAGAACTGGTTGAGCGAGAATCACCCAGAGGAAGGGCGGATTCTCGTCGAAGACGGCTCGTTGACGTTCCATGCGCGTCGCCACCTGGCCTTCGACGTCCTTGGAGCCGAAGGACCGAAACAGGGCGCGTGCATAGTCGGGGGTCTGCAGGAGTCCAGGGATGACGCCAAGCTCGTAGATCTTGTGTTCTGTCGCTCTGGCCTCGTACTGGACATGCGCCTTGAACCAATCGGGATCATGGCCGAGGCGCGCATAGCGCAGCAGCCTTTTAAAGTGGCCGTTCAGAGCGAAATACTGATCGAGCTTGACTGCTTGATCTTCTTTGAGCCACCAGCCGGGCCGTCCTGCCTCAAGGTTTGAAACAGTATGCCGGGAGCAGTTGATGATCCGCCCCAGCTGGGACCCTGAAAGCCCGTGCTTGAGGCGGTGGAACCTGAGGTCAACCGCCATCCAGTCCCACATCGAGGAGTCCGGATCAAGTGACTCTCGACGAGGCATCGGTTGCTCCCAGGTGTTTCAGGAATCCGCTTCAACGGTGACAACGTAGGCCTGTGGAGCCACGCTCGTCAGCAGATGACCAGAAGTCGCATAGACGAGCAAGAGGTGACGCGGTGATTTACGACAGACAATACAACAACGACAATAAGGGCAATGCCCTCCAAACTCCACAAGAGCGGGCAGAAGAACTGCGGCAGAAACACCGAGGTCGGTGGATGGTGCTCTGGTCGGTCTACGAGACGCGCTTCATCGCTTATCCGGTGTGGATAGGCGGCGGCGGTCATATGCTCCGGGCAAGGACCGAGGCGGAGTTGGAGCGGCAGATGTCCGAGATCGAGCAAGCGTCGCTGCCGATCCAGCCGGATCAGCCGTGACGGCCGATGACATTGGACGGGAGTCACAGCGGGCCATGCTGCTGGTGGCCGTGGACGTCGTCAGGGCCGCCTACGAGGAAGCCTTGCTCAATACCGTCCACGGTGGCCCTGATCCACACCTACGCGGAGAAGGCATCTAAGGGCGGAGCCCCAGACCGGGTGCCGACCCCAGGCTCCAACAAAGGTGACACCACGAAGACTCTTGACCACGGTGACAGCTGCGGGTCGGAAGTACGTCAGGGAGCGCTATGGAATTGATATCGGCGTCACGCCGTCTTGAGCTGCTGTTCGGCGAGCCTGCCCAAGAGATCCGAAAGCTAGAGCTTCGGGATTTCTACGAGGTAGACCGGCCTCTTTTCGAAGCGTGGCGCTCAGGCGACCGTGAGACCGTCGAAGACACGATGCGTGGTCACCGGGACTTTCTCACGCAGAGAGCCAGTCAGGGCTTCCCATACCGGCGAGTGCGGGTCATCTCCGAACCGCCATCGGAGTATCAGCGCATGGCCCTTGAGTTGGCCGATCCTGCCGAACGACTCCGTTGGCTTCCTCGGCCGAAGGCGTCGGCCGTCTCCTTGCCGGGGAACGACTGCCTCATCCGTGATGATCTCGTCATCTTCAATCTCATTGGCGGGGACAACCAGCAGACGGACATACAGCTCTCGACTGATCCGGACGAGGTGAGGTTCTGCGTCGAAGCTTTTGAGCGGGCGTGGTCGCTGGGCATCCCCAACGGCGAATACAAGCCCTCGCAAGGTGTCTGACCAGCAGCCGTCCGAGTCCGCGAAGCGCGCGTTCGGGACTCAGCTCAAAGAGCTTCGCCTTGACGCAGGACTCACCGGAGTCGAGCTTGCGCGTCGATGCGGATGGCATAAGACCAAGGTCTCGAAAATTGAGCATGGGACGCAGAGCCCTACCGAGGAAGACATCCGCAAGTGGGCGGACACCTGCAACGCTGAGGGGTTGATCCCCGAACTCATAGCCACGAGCCGTGAGATCGAGCAGATGTGGACCGACTACAAGCGGTGGCATCGGCCAGGAATGAAGCGGCTTCAGTTCCAAGCCATGGACCTGTACGCCAAGTCCAAGCTCATCCGGGTGTATGAGTCCCTGTTCATCCCTGGTTTCCTGCAGACGGTCGAATACGCCAAGGCTCAGTTCACGATTCATGCGAGGCTTCACGGCCTGCCACTCGAAGACGTCGAAGAGGCCGCCCACAACCGGATGGCTCGCAAGAGGTTCCTCGGCACCGGGGCACCCATGTTCACGTTCTTGCTGGAAGCCTCCGCCCTTACCAACAACACAGGCGGCCTCGAAGTGATGAACGGCCAGCTCGACTACCTCAAGGAGGTGTCGACTCTCCCGTACGTCTCGGTGGGCATCATTCCTCAGGGGAGGGCTAGGTCGTTGTACCCCGGTGAGGGGTTCTATCTGTTTGATGAGAGCTTGCTCAAGCAAGAGTTCTGGTCGGGTGCGTTCCAGACATCCCGACCAGAGAACATCGCCTACTTCCTCCGCGTCTTCGCAACTCTGCGGAACCAAACGGTATTCGGCGCAGCCGCTCGGGAAGAGATTGAGACCGCCCGTAGCCGTCTCCAAGGAACCTGAAGCAACTTCCTGGCTACCCCCGTAATGCCGCTTCTAACTTCGAGGCATGAGCTTCGAGGGACCTCAGCACCGAGAGACCCGCCCGGACCAGCCAACGCCGGATAACCAGCGAGCTGTGCTCCTAGACGAGCTGAGCTGTGAGATCACCCGAGTCTGGCCAGACCTGAGAGTCGAACGAGCCAGCCTGCCGGCCCGCCTCGTGGTCACCAAGCACGAATCCGATGCTCGTGAGGAAGTTGGGTGTGATTTCGATGCTGGGACCGGTTGGTGGTTCGTCTGGCTGCGGGCCGACAAGCAGTCCCAGCGCATCGGGCACGTGAGGGACGTTCAGCAGGTTGCTTGCTCGGTGGCGCGCGTTATGGGCGTGCGCGCTCTGACGGTCCAGGGCCATGGCTGACGGGCCGCTCTGTCGGCATTGCCGCAAACCCATCACCTACGGTCCCGGCTGGTGGGAACACATCGGCGCAACGGTGGCCTGCAACCCCCACCAGGCGACATCTCCGCCCCGAGGCACCAACGCCGCCCCGATGGTCGAGACCATCAACACCCAGGAGCCCGAAACACACGCGCCCCCACAGGCGGGCGACCTGTGCCCTGGGCACCGTCCTCCAACCCCATGATCCCCAGCCGATCACGCCTGACAAACAGCGCGGCGCGGTCGGCCGGTTCAAACAACCCCGAAGGCTCAAGGGAGGCCATGTGTTCATCAAGTCAAGTTCGTGCGACGGGCAACAGGAGACCTGCGGGTGCGTGAACGTCGCCATCGTCCGCGACGCGGTCATCGTCACCGACGAGCAGGGCAACGTCTCCAAGTTCGACCACTTCGAGTGGCACAACTTCATCACCGGAGCGAAAGCAGGGGAATTCGACCTGCCGCACGACTCCCCGGCCCTGACCGCCGCCCCCGCCTAACCACACCACCCCACAGGCAGGTCCCGCACAAGGCGGGGCCTGCCCTCCTCCAAGGACACCTGTCGATGGTCTTCCACTGCTATCTGTGGCACGGGGACACCGCCACGGCCCAAGGACCCAAGCGGGACGCTCTGTGCGGTGACCTCAACATGACCACGCCACCGGTCATGACCCGCGACTGGCTGAACAAGCCACAAAGCATGCTGCAAAGGAAGACCACCACACCCCAGGACGCCGTGAACTGGCTCCTAGAGACCTTCGACCAGCACGCCCCCAAGATGACTCACTCACAGACCAGCGGCATCAGCCGAAGCGACTGGTTCGGGTCCGCGCTGGCCGACCTCCAGCACGGCACAGACCTGTCCTGGGGCTTCCCCCTCGTAGGAAACAAATACCTGGCCCTGGCCATCATCATCACACGCTGAACACCGCCGACCCCACCGCGCCACCGGGGCCGGACGGACCGTGTCTTTTCGGGCACTAATGGCGCGGCCGGCGATCCTGTGGCCTCTTGCGAAGGGGTTGGGCCACTGAAGGGGTGGGGGTCTGGGGGCGGAGCCCCCAGCTTGGGGCTCGGGGCGGGAGCCCCGATGGGGCTGTCCGAGCGTCAGCGAGGGCCTTACCCTTTTGCTGGCGCGGGCGTCCGTTGGCTGGCGGGGAAGGGCCCCGCGCGAAGGGCCGGTGAGGGTCTCGCACGGGGCCGGTTCAGAGGGGATCAGCGGATTCTGTAGGCGCGGATGATGTCCTGGTCGATGGCGTTGCCCTTGGCGTCCGTGGCGTGGACGCGAAGGGAGACTCCCTGGCCAGAGGTCATCTTGGGCAGGGGGGCACTGAAGCGGCCGGAGCCCAGGGACGTGACCTGCGCGGACTGCCAGGTCTTGCCGTCGTCCAGAGACGTCCAGAGCTTCAGGCTCTTGCCCGCCGGGACGTCGAACGTGGCGGGCCGGCCCGTGGGTTTGCCCAGCAGGTCGAGCGCCAGGTCGTAATCCACGGTCACCAGCGGGAGGAGCGCACTCTCCTGCCCCGACGGCGCCGCCGAACGGAACGTCCACTTCGTGGAGGTCCGCACTGACACGGGCAGGACGTCGGACGCGTCGTTCTCGTACGTCAGCTCGTAGTTCGCCGCGCGGGTGGGAACGGCGAAGCGGGCGGGACGGTCATGGCTGTCGCCGTCGTACTCGCCGATCTTCTTGCCGTCCGCGCTGAGCACCATGTGCTGGCCCTTGACGCCGTCGAGAATGCAGTCCCAGCCGTCCGGACGCGCCTGCATGTCGACGATTGCGATCGTCATCTCACCCCGCGTACGGGCCGTCGGCGCGGGTTGGCACTGGTTGTCGGTGAGGTTCGGCTGGTTGGCGGGACCCGGCCTCAGCGGCTGGCGGCCCCAGGTGAAGGTCGTCTTGCTGCCCGGCTTGAATTCGGAGGCCGGAGGGAGATCGACCCATTCGATGGTGCCGGGAGCTCCATAGCCGAACCAGATCGTGCCGGCCGGCGCCAGCAGGTAGTCGGTCCGGGTGGAGCCCGCCGGCACATCGCCGGACGAGTCGGCCAGCTGCAGCCCCTCGGGCGTGACCCCGATGCGCCGTTCGCGCATGTCCTGGGAGGTGTCGCCGTCGAACGCGCCGAACCGCTGCTCCACCTGGGCCATCCGCGCCTGGTCGGCCGGAGTGATCACGGTGGCGGGGTCGCCGGTCGGGACGGGCGCGATCAGGTCGTAGACCTTCCCGGGCGCGGTCAGCCGGTGACCGCCGTACGCCTTGAGGCTGCCGGTCTGGACGCCGCCCATTGGCTGGACGTGAACGGAATGGCCCTCCGCCATGCCGTTGTAGAGCATCGTGGCCCAGGAGCCCTGTCGGAGCGTCCGGAGGAGGGCGGCATTCGTCGTGACCTCCTTGGTCTCCAGGCCCTGCACGCTCGCCTTGACGGGGTTCGCCACGGATCCGTCCAGGGTGACCGTGAGGTCCCGGTCGACGAGCACCTCGGGAGTACCGGCTATGGCGCCGCGCATGACCTCACCGTTGCCGTCGGTGTCGTAGACCTTGCCGAGCACGCCGTAGCGGCCTGCGGGCACGCGCACCTGGGTCGTCCCCTCGGTGCTGACCTCAGTCCAGTTGCTGTAGATCGCGGCGTCGGTGAGGTTCATGATCTCGGCTTGCGCCGTGGTCTTCCCCTCGGGCGAGTTCGGGAGGGGCTTGGCCACGATGGTGAGGGTGTGGCTCGGCGGCTCGACGTAGAACGTGACGGGCGTGCGGACGGTCGTGCCCGCGCCCTTGGCAGTTACCTCCGCAGTGTAGAGGCCAGGGGCCTTGGGTGCCTTGGCCTCCAACGCGACATGGTTGCTGCCGCCCGCTGGGACGTCCACCCTCGCGGGCAGCGACGCCACGCCGGAGATGACCTTGCCTTCGCGATCGGTGACCTTGACGGACAGGTCGAGCGAGACCGCTCCCGCCGTGGACCTCCAGCCGATCTTGGCGGACAGCGCCGGGTGCGCGGGGTACGCGGACGTCCCCAGGTGCGGGGCGGCCATGGCCGCGACGACCGGCGCGGTCACCGCCGTGCCCGCGTTGAGGCGTCCGGAGCCCAGTTCGAAGGCGTCGCCGCCGGTGGCCGGGTCGGTGGAGCCGACGAGCGCCGCCTTGATCTGCTGGGGTGTCCAGTTCGGGTGCTTTTGCAGGGCGAGTGCCGCGGCGCCCGCGACGTGCGGCGACGCCATGGACGTGCCCGAAGAGGACGTGTAGTCGGCGTCGATCACCTTGCCCATCCTGGTGCCCTCGGCGCGGGCCGCGACGATGTCGACTCCGGGTGCGACGATCTCGGGCTTGGCGGCGTACCGGCCCGTACGCGGACCTCGGCTGGAGAACTCGGCGAGCTTGTCGGACCCGTTGACGGCGCCGACCGCGAGGGCCTCGTCAGCCGTCGCCGGGGTGGAGACGGAGGAGATCGCCCCTGCGTTGCCCGCCGCCACGACGAACAGCGTGCCGTGCTTCTGGGTCAGAGTGTTGAGGGCCTCGGCCAGCGGGTCGGTGCCGTCGGTCGGTTCCCCGCCGAGGCTCATGTTGACGACCTTGGCGCGCGGGGCGGCCCACTCCATGCCCGCGAGCACGCCCGAGTCCGTTCCGTTGCCGTCGTCGTCGAGGACCTTGCCGATCAGCAGTTCGGCGTCCGGGGCGACGCCCTTGCGTTCGCCCTTGGCCGCGGCGCCGGTCCCCGCGATGGTCGCGGCGACGTGCGTGCCGTGCCCGAACCGGTCCACGGTGTCGGGCGACTCGCTGAAGTTCGCCCTCTCGGCGACGCGTCCCTTGAGGTCCGGATGGTTCGGATCCACTCCGGTGTCCAGCACGGCGACCTTGGTCCCGCGCCCGGTGACCCCCGTTCCCCATGCCCGCGGCGCCCCGACCTGCGTCAGGTTGCGGTCGAGCGTCGCCGCCGCCCGCGCGCTGCCGGGCGTCGCCGCCGCCCGCGCACTGCGGGGCGTCGCCGTGCCCGGCGCACTGCCGGGCGTCGCCGCGGCCCGCGCACTGCCGGGCGTCGCCGCGACCGGCGCACTGCCGGGTAGGGCGGTCACCGAGCGTGCACCGGCATGGAGGGTGGTGGCCTTGAGCTTGCGGTCGAGCCAGATGTGCTTGACGCCGGTGGTCAGCACGCGGGGGGACGTGCGGAGCCCGGCGAGCGCGTTGCCCAGGTTGGGCGCCTTGGCCCGGGGCTGGCGGACGGCGACCGCGCCGATGCTCGGCAGGGCCCGGGTCTCCCGCAGCTCCCCGCCGAGGGCGGCCTTGGCGCGGGCCGTTCCCGAGCGCTGGACGATCAGCGGCAGCTCGCGGCTGCGCGCGTCGTCGTACCCCTGCTTGATCAGCCCGGTCACGTCGAACAGCGCGGGGTCGATCACCTTCCCGACCAACCCGGTCACGTCGGCGGGCAGCACCACCACGTGGCCGTCGGGCCGGATGCTGGTGCTGAACATCCGGTTCTTACGGCCGCTGCCGGGGGTGACCGACACGAGCGGCAGGCGGCCCTTGACCGGCCGGACCTTTACCACGTCGCCGGTGAGGAGCGTCACGGTCCGTGTGGGCCCGGCCGGGGCGGGCGCCGTGTCGGCGCCCGCCGGGAGGGTCGGGCCGAGCGGCACGGCGAGAGCTCCGATGAGGCCCGCGCCGACTGCGGCGCGGGCGGTACGTCTAGGGGGCATTTGATCTCCTTCCGCTCCGGTATCACCCGAAGCGGTGGATCACTTTCCCCAAGAGGCGCCGCGGGCGCGGACCTTCTTGCAGGCGAGCCCTTTGGGGCTTTGGCGGGCTCTTCTAGACAAAGAAGCTGTCGTGGTGGACGAAGAACTCTGCTCTCTCCTCGTCAGTCATGTCGGCGAGGCCGGTGATGCCTTCGAAGTACTCCTCGCGCGGGGCGCCGGGGGCGAAGAGCATGAGCATGGACGTGGGTTCCCCGGACTCGTTGCGGAAGGCGTGCAGGCCTCCGACAGGCACGTAGAGGTAGTCACCAGAGGTCGCGTCCACCCAGCGCTCGCCGTCGAAGAGGCGCATGGTGCCGGACAGGATGAAGAACGACTCCGACATCGCCTTGTGGAAGTGGGTGGTCGGGCCGCCCGCCTCCGGGCCCATGTCCACGCGATACAGGCCGTACTCCCCGTTCGTGGAAACCGTCGTGGACAGGTAGTGGTACGCGGTGCCCTGGCTCACGGTCGGGCCGGTCGAGGACACGGGGGTCGAGATGAAGTCCGGCTCGGTGGTGGCGGGCCGGAAGGTGGCATTGATCTCGCCCTTGTCTCCGAAGTAGCGGGACGCGGGATATGACATGGCAACTCCCTAAGCGTTGGTAAGATGAGCGCTAAGGTAATTCGCGTTTGTGTGAGTGTCAAGTAGATGAGCGCTCATCTATTCGGAGGTGTCATGGCCGACGCGGTGGCGGCGGTGATCGAGCAGTGGCGGCGGGAGCGGCCCGATGTGGACGTCTCACCGCTTGAAGTGGTGGCGCGGGTCATGCGGATCTCCCGGCTGTGGGACAAGGAGATCAAAGACTTCCTGGCGCGACATGACCTTGAGCCGGGCGAGTTCGACATGTTGTCCACCCTGCGGCGGTCGGGAGAGCCCTTTGAGCTGACCGCCGGCACGTTCCTCAAGGCCTCACTGGTGACCACGGGAGCGATCACTCTGCGGGTCGACCGGATGGACGCCAAGGGGCTGGTCACGCGGGTGCGCGACGAAGGCGATCGGCGTTCGGTCAAGATCCGGCTCACCCCGCACGGCCTGGAGGTGATCGACCAGGTGCTTCCGCTGCATCTGGCGAACGAGGCGCGCCTCCTGGAGGCGCTGGGCGAAGGGGAGAACCGGGAGCTCGCGTCCATGTTGTGCCGCCTGCTCGAGTCCTACGGAGATACGGGCGACTGAGGACTATCCCAGCAAACACTGGCATGGTTGAATCTCGGCAGTGCGCCTCGTCCATTCCAGGGAGCAGCCGGTGAGACCAACTGTGTTCGTCGCGTTCGTCCTTGCTGTTGCGAGCCTGCTTGTCGGGCCGCCTGCGTTGGCGGCGGAGCCGCGGGAGCTTCGCAGCGCAGCCACTCCGTGGTTGTGGCCGCGCAGTGGGCTGGAGGCCGTCTCGGCCACCGGGCCGAACGATGTCTGGGCTGCCGGCTACCAGGGCTATCAGGGCATCGACTGGTCGGTTCCCGGGTGGGGCGCGGGGACCATCCACGTCCTGCCGCCCAAGGGCGCGGTCGTCCGGTGGAACGGGTCGTCATGGAAGACGTACGACCTGCCGGGTCTCGGCGGGGACGCGGTGGTCCAGGAGATCGACGCGGCGGCGCCGGACAACGTGTGGGTGACCGGCACGCTGCACCCCCACGACAGCAGCAAGCTGGCGCCGTACGTCGCGCGGTGGGACGGGGTGAAGTGGGAGCAGGTGCAGGGTCCCGACAATGGTTGCGGGCCGAGGAAGCCGGCGGCTGATTCCACCGGCGCGTGGTTCGCCTGCGGCACCGGCCTCTACCGGTGGGAGAACGGGCAGTGGACAGAGCAGGAGGCCGGCGCGCCCGACAACTGCTGTATCTCCATCACCGAGATCTCGGTGGTCTCCGATACCTCCGTCTGGGCCTCTGCGATCTGGGGAGTCCTGCACTGGGACGGCCAGCGGTGGAGCAAGGTGCTCAGTCCGGCCAACACGCATTGGACTGGCCTTCTGGCGGTGTCCGACAGCGAGGTGTGGGCCACCGGCTACAAGAGCACGAACGAGCCCGTCGGCAGGCGGGTCGCGCAGCGTTGGGACGGGCAGACGTGGCGTGATGTGCCCGCCACACCCTCCAACGAGAACCTGATCCGGACCGGCGACGGCACCATGTGGGCCCTCCAGACATTCTGGGGTGACCTCTACCGGCTGGACGGCGACACCTGGACGAAGGTGGCACTGCCCGTCCCCGCCGACGGCAACGTCACCAGCGGCACGGCCATCCCCGGCAGCCCGGCCCTGTGGCTCGTCGGCAAGAGCAAGAACGTACCGATCGTGATCAACAACGTGGGTTGATCACGGGGCGTCGCCGAGGGCCTGGGCCAGCCACTCCAGCGAGCCGGTCGCAAGGGCCTCCTCCGCCAGCCGCTGGGCGGAGGAGGTCTGGAGCTGGGCCAGCGAACTGTCGATCCACGGCTGGGTGTTCCGGTTGCCGTGCTCCCGATATTCGATCGCCTGGATGAGGCATTCGAGCTTGTCGGCGTCGCGTGCGCACACGGCTTCGCGGCTCACCCCGCCCTCGTACTCCCCCACCGCCCCGGTGACCATCGACAGGACCGGCTCCGGCAGGCCGCGCGTCTGGTGCTCGGTGACCTCTTCGTTCGACGCCTTGGTCACGTACGGCCTGGCGAGGTACGGGATGTCGGTGAGCCGGGTCTCCTGGCTGTCGTGGAAGAGGCTGAGCATGACCGCACGGTCGGGGTTCGCGCCCTCCATGGCGGCGAGGACACCCGCAATGACCGCCACACGGAACGAATGATCGGCGATGCTCTCGGGGTCACCGACTCCCGCGACGAGCCACCCGGTCCGCTTGTAGCGCTTGAGAAGCCCGATCTCGTACAGGAATCCCGTCAGCCTCGACGTCTCCTCCGGCGTATCCGGCATATCCACCCCGTTCAGCTCACCGCCAGCCGGTCGGCCGCGAGGCTCCACGGCGACGGCTCCGGCAGCTCCTCGTCGCCGTCATATTCATCGACGCTGAACCAGCCACTGTCGCTGAGCCAGCTCTCCAGCCAGTCTTCCAGCGACGCGGCATCGACGGACCAGGCCTTCGTCCAGTCGCCGTCGAACCCATTCGGCTCGAACAGCAGAACGGAGGCCCGCTCGCTCTGGCAGTCCACCGCGGCGTACATGCCACAGCCCCAGTCGAGGATCGGTACGACGCCCGCCGGCCAATGCGGATTGTCCCCGTCAGACGACTCGGCGCGTTCCGCCAGATAGGCGCTTATCACTGTGCGCTCACCCGCGTTCAGCGGAAAGAGCTGGTAGTCGGGGCCGAAGCCGCCGTCGGCGATCTCCTTGTACAGCCGCGCGAGCAGAGGCGGCAGTCGGAATCCCAAAATCTCCTCGGCCGCCGCGACCTCTACGGCGGAGAGGACCGGAGGCAGTTCAGCGGTGGCCTCGCGAGCCTTCGCCGCAACCCGTTGAACGAGAGAATCAAGATCCGTCACGCCGCAGATCCTCCCAGCCACCTCCGCCGAACGTGCCCGTTCGATCAAGGTCGCGCCCGTTCGCCAGATGCGCGATCAGTCACCCGTCCGCCAGACGCGCGATCGCTCACCCGTCCGCCAGATGCGCGATCGGCCACCCGACCGCCCAACACACGATCGGTTAATCGATGCCCCGGTCGCGGAGTTGACGGCGGAGCTCGGCGGCGCTGAACGGGGTCTCGGCGGCGAGCTCCTCGACACTCGTGCCGGACCGCACGGCTTCAGCCGCGGCGTCGAAGAGCGCGACCCTGGCGTCCTCTTCCTGCCTGCGGGCATCCTCATAACGAGTGGCGGCGAGCTGGAACTCGGCGTCGGCTCGGGAGGTGTCATCTCCAGCCATGCACACGACCGTAGCGAACCGACCTTGCCTCAGTTGGACAAAATTATGTAGATCGGTCTAATTTAGGCGCATGGCGGTCAAGGGTGACGAGACGCGGGCACGGCTGATCGACGCTGCGCGCACGCTGATCGAGGCGCGCGGCTATTTCGGCGTGGGCCTCAACGAAGTACTCGAAGCCGGCAAGGCTCCCCGCGGCTCGCTCTACCACCACTTCCCCGGTGGCAAGGATCAACTGACCGCGGAGGCCCTCGCCGCCTCCGGCCAGGAGATCGACTCCTTGATCCGGGCCCTCGCCGTCTCCGTTCCCGACACGAGAACATTGATCGAGGCGGTGCTGGACGCGCTGGCCGATCGGATGGAGAAGGCCGACTACGCCAAGGGCTGCCCGATCGCCACGGTCGCCCTGGAGGTCGCGGCCACCAACGATTCGCTGCAGAAAGTCTGCGCGGACGCCTATGACAGCTGGCAGCGGGCGCTTGCGGACCGTCTGGTCGCCGATGGCCATCCACACGACCAAGCCGAGGATCTGGCTTGCTCCGTGCTCGCCCTGATCGAAGGCGCCCTTGTCCTGGCCCGCGCCCAGCGCAGTCGAACGCCCATTGAGCGGGCACGCCGTTCCGCCATCATCCTGCTCGACGCCTGACACCCGACGCCTGACACCCAGTTCACCACGACCTCGGACCCCTCCCGGCGTCAAAATATGCAGATCGGTCTATTAGGAGACGTCCATGCCCAACAAACCCGACACGCTGGTCGTCGGCGCGACCGGTCTCATCGGCCGGTGGCTGATGGCGGAACTGCTGGCTCAGGGCCGGTCGGTCGCGGTGACCGTCCGAGGCGGGCCCGCTCGCGACGCCGAACTCCGCACTTGGCTACGGCAGCACGAAATAGACGATCAAGCACTCACCGTCATCACCGCTGACATGACCCAGCCAGGGCTCGGGATCGCCCCTGAAGACCAAGACCAGCTGAGTTCGGTGCGGGACGTCTTCAATGCCGCCGGGATCTATCGCTTCGGCATGGGTCGCAAAGAGGCCCGGCAGGCCAACGTCGACGGTGCCGTGAACGTCCTCCGCTGGGCCGGTGCACGCCCGCACCTGCGACGCTTCATTCACATATCTGGCTACCGCGTCGCGGCGGAGGCGGAGGCCCTCCCCTTCCCCGCCCCCGAGGATCAGCTGACCCGTCTCTACCAGCGCTTCGGCGCGTACGAGGCGTCAAAGCGCGAGGGCGACGCAGCCGTACGGACCATCGCCGCACAAAAAGAAATCCCGCTGACCGTGGTCAATCCAGCCACCGTGATCGGGCACTCGTCCACGGGAGAGGCCGGTCAGTACATCGGCCTGGCCGACATGGTCAAGGATCTGTGGACCGGACGGCTCCCCGCCCTTGCCGGCAGCCGGCGCACGTTCATCCCCGTGGTCACCGTCGATCACCTCGCCCGCTTCCTGGCCGCCGTACCCGAGCACGACCGTGAGCCCTACCGCGCGCACTGGCTCCTGGACGACGCCACCCCACCGCTGCCCGACCTGGTCGCGCTCCTGGCACGGCACCTGGGCGTACGCCCGCCACGGCTGATCTTGCCACTCGCCCTCGTACGACGGTTGCCCCGCGCGATCACCCGAGCCGACCCCGAGACGCTGACCTTCCTTTCCGAAGATCGCTACGACACCTCATCGGCCGATGAGCTGGCGGCCGCCGCCGGGATCGCCCACCCGCCCGTGCAGGACGCGCTGCGCATCTGGGCCGACAGGCTCGTCGCGGAACGGTTCGGCCAGACCCAGCCACCCCGCTGAACACTGGATTCCGGGCAACAACGCTGTGACGCTGATCCGCAAGATTCACCGGAGCTGATTCAGGGATTCCGGCGCTGATTCCAAGAACGCCCCGCCGTTCACGAGTGAACGGCGGGGCGTTGTCGTCAAACCACGACGGCTCTACTGAGATCGTCAGTCTTCGGTTGTGGTTTCGGCCTTGGCGCGGGGGCGGCGGCTGCGGCTGCGGCGGCGGCCGTTGCTGGCGGCGGTGTCCTCTTCGGCGGGGGCGGCGCCGTTGAGGTCGGCCTCGGCCGAGCCCGGCTCCAGGGTGCCGGGGACGGTCTCGGTGGCCTCGATCGCGGCTTCGGCGGCTTCGGCTGCGGCCTCTTCGACGGGCTCGTCGTCCTTGGCGAGCTTCTCCTCGACGGCCTTCTCGATCTCGCCCTTGCGCTTGCGGCGGCGGCCGCTCTCCTTGGTGGCCTTGCCGTCCGGCTTGGGCTCGACAGGCGTCAGGTGGACGTGGATGCCGCGGCCGTTGCAGGACTCGCAGGTCTCCGAGAACGCCTCTAGGAGGCCCTGGCCGACGCGCTTGCGGGTCATCTGGACCAGTCCGAGCGAGGTGACCTCGGCGACCTGGTGCTTGGTACGGTCCCGTGACAGGCACTCGACCATACGGCGCAGGACCAGGTCGCGGTTGCTCTCCAGCACCATGTCGATGAAGTCGATCACGACGATGCCGCCGATGTCGCGCAGGCGGAGCTGGCGGACGATCTCCTCGGCCGCTTCGAGGTTGTTGCGGGTGACCGTCTCTTCGAGGTTGCCCCCCTGGCCGGTGAACTTGCCGGTGTTGACGTCGATGACCGTCATGGCCTCGGTGCGGTCGATGACCAGGGAGCCGCCGGACGGCAGCCACACCTTGCGGTCGAGGGCCTTGGCGATCTGCTCGTCGATCCGGTACGCGCCCATGACGTCATGGTTGCCCGCCCACCGCTCGACGCGGTCGCCCAGGTGCGGCGCCACGTACTGGACGTAGTCGGAGACCGTGTCCCACGCGTCGGCACCGGCGACGACGAGCTTGGTGAAGTCCTCGTTGAAGATGTCGCGGACGACGCGGATCGTCAGGTCGGGCTCGCCGTAGAGAAGGGAGGGCGCCGAAGCGGTCTTGACCTGCCTCTGGATGTTGTCCCACTGAGCGGCCAGGCGGGAGACGTCGCGTGAGAGCTCTTCCTCGGTCGCGCCCTCGGCGGCGGTACGGACGATGACGCCCGCGTTCTCCGGCATGACCTTCTTGAGGATCGACTTGAGCCGGCTGCGCTCCTTGTCGGGCAGCTTGCGGCTGATGCCGGTCATCGAGCCGTCGGGCACGTAGACCAGGTAGCGGCCGGGCAGGGACACCTGGCTGGTCAGGCGGGCGCCCTTGTGGCCCAGCGGGTCCTTGGTGACCTGCACCAGGACGGACTGGCCGGACTTGAGCGCGGACTCGATGCGGCGCGGCTGGCCCTCCAGGCCGGCGACGTCCCAGTTGACCTCGCCCGCGTACAGGACGGCGTTGCGGCCCTTGCCGACGTCGACGAACGCCGCCTCCATCGAGGGCAGGACGTTCTGGACCTTGCCGAGGTAGACGTTGCCCACGTACGACTGGTGCGTCGCGCGGTTGACGTAGTGCTCGACGAGCACGTCGTCCTCGAGCACGGCGATCTGGGTGCGCTCGCCCTCCTGGCGGACCACCATCACGCGCTCGACGGCCTCGCGGCGGGCCAGGAACTCGGCCTCGGTGATCACCGGCGGGCGGCGGCGGCCCTGCTCGCGGCCCTCGCGGCGGCGCTGCTTCTTGGCCTCCAGGCGGGTGGAGCCGCGAACCGACTGCACCTCGTCCTCGGCCGCGCGCGACTCGGCGCTCCGGGCCGCGCGGACGTGGGTGACGGTGTTGGGCGGGTCATCGATGACGTCGGCGTCGGCGGTGCCGGAACGGCGGCGACGGCGGCGGCGACGGCGGCTCGAACCGTTGGCCGAGTCGTCCTCATCGGTGTCGTCGCCCTCATCGGCCTGGTCGCTCTCGGCGGCCTGCTCCTCCTTGGCCTCCTGGGCGGCCTTGCGGGAACGGGAAGCCCGTGTGCCCCTGGACGGCTCGGTGCCCTTGGCCTGCTCGGTGCTCTTGGGCTGCTCGGCCTCCTTGGAGTCATCGGCCTCGGCCTCGTCGGCCAGACCCTCCTCGTCGCCCTCTCTGCCGGTGCGGCCACGGCCGCGGCCGCCACGGCGGCGGCGACGGCGCGACGGCTTGTCGCCCGACTCGTCGTCCTCGTCGTGTTCGGCCCCGGCCTCGTCGATCTCGTCCTCGGCGAGGTCGGCGTCCTTCGGCTCGTCCTTGGGCTTGGCCTTGGACCTGGTCTTGGCCGGGGCGGCGGTGGGCTCCGGCGCCTGGAAGACGACCATGGGCGGCTGGAAGCTCACCGAGGGCGCTCCCCCTGCGGCCGTCTCGCCCTCGTCCGCCACGGTCTCCGGCTGAACGGGCGGGACGACGGGGACCGCGGGAACGGCCGGAGCCTCGGCGGCGGGGCTCTTGCGGCGCGTACGGGTCCGGGTGGTCCTGACCGGCTCCTCCGCCGGGGCGGCGGACTCGGCGGACGGGGCCTCGGCGGCCTGCTCGGGCTGGTCAGCAGCCGTCTCGATGGCCTTGGCCCTGGTGGTCTTCGCGCGGCTCGCGCGGGTGCGGGTGGTCTTCTTGGGCGGCGCGGCCTCGTCGGACGCAGCCTCGTTGGACGCAGCCTCCTCCGGATCCGCACTGGCCGGCGGCGGGGTCTCCGACGCGGCGGCAGCAGCGGCGGCAGCGGTGGTCGCGGTCGCCGCAGGGGGGCTGTCGTCGATCTCGGGCGGCGGACCGGCCGGGCGGCTGGCCGCGCGCCGGCGCGGCCTTGTCGTCCGCACGCCGGTCGTCGCGTTGGTCACGTCAGTCGCGTTATCGGTGCCTTCGGCGTTCGCCGAATCGGCTTCGTTATCAAGCATCCGGGCAATCTCCCGTCAGGCTCCCGGGCGCGACCGTCCTACCGCCTCGGGCGGGTCGGTGCGGTGCGCCGCACGGGAACACTCCGTCAGTCGTCGGCGCCGTCGCGTCCGGGCCGTGGCCCGGCAGCGACGACAAAGTCGTCGGGGGTGCGCCGATCTTTCCCTGCGGGCCGGTTCCGTGGCGGCGCCACGGCTTCAGCCCGTCGATCAGGCGCTGACGGCATCCGCGCTCACGGCTTCGCCGGAGATCGGGAGAGCAGACCCATGGGCCGCCTCGGCATCATCGCCGGACGGCTGGTCGTTCTCCCGGTCGGAATCCAGCGGATCCGCGAGGCCACCGGTGTCCGCGTCGAGGGGCCCCTGCGCCAGCCTGGTCACCATTGGCGGTGACGGCGGCGCGAGGTCGGCGACCTGGCGCAGTCCGGTGAGGATGTCGTCGGGTCGTACGGCAGGTGTTGTATGCCGAACAACCATTCGAAGTATCGCACAAGGGGCATCGGCCGTCTCCCCGGCACGCCGGTCCAGCTCCAGAGCGGACACGGCGGCACGGACGTCGAAACGGCGTCGTCCCTTTTTTGTGAGGCGTTCCACCTCGATCTCGGTGGCGGCCAAGAAGGCGGCCACGGCCGAGGCGGCGTCGTCGGAGGCGACACCGTCCAGCCGGATCCGCCACTCGGACGCCTCGAGCCGATCCGCCAGCGCGCCCGGCTTGGCCTGGGCTTCGCCGGTGCGCACCGGCCGGACCATCACGACATCAACGATGTCGAGACCGCCCGGCAGGGCGGCGTCGAGATCGGCTCGTACCCGCGCAGGGTCGCGGGACTCGGTGAGCCCGATCTCGAGGTACTCGGCCTCACTGGCCACCCCGGTTGCCGCCGCACCCGCATACGAGATCTTGGGGTGCGGAGTGAATCCCGCGCTGAACGCGACAGGAATCCCGGCACGCCGAACGGCGCGTTCCACGGCCCGGGAAATGTCGCGATGGCTCGTGAACCGCAGCCTGCCGCGCTTGGCATAGCGCACGCGCAGGCGCTGGACCACAGGGGCCGGCGCAGGGCCCTCCGGCATGGGAGCCAGGGCACTCGTCCTTCCTACTCGCGTCGAGTCGAAAACGTCTCTCTATAGAGTACGGGGCTCCCGGTGGTGCTCACCGCTTTCGTGGCCTCGGACAGCGGGGTCCCTCGCCTGGAACCCCTGGCCCGCCTGAGCTCAGACTACCGAGAGAGGAAGCAGACGCTTTCCGGTGGGGCCGATCTGGATCTCCGTGCCCATGGTGGGGCAGACGCCGCAGTCGTAGCAGGGCGTCCAGCGGCAGTCCTCGACCTCGGTCTCGTCTACCGCGTCTTGCCAGTCCTGCCAGAGCCACTCGCGGTCAAGTCCGGCATCCAGGTGGTCCCATGGGAGCACCTCGACCTCGTCGCGTTCGCGGGTGGTGTACCAGTCGACGTCGACGCCCTGCTCGGCCAGGACCTTGTCGGCGCTCCCCAGCCAGCGCTCGAACGAGAAGTGCTCGCTCCAGCCGTCGAAGCGGCCGCCGTCCTCCCAGACCGCGCGGACGACCTGGCCGACACGCCGGTCACCGCGCGAGAGCAGGCCCTCGACGATCGACGGCTGGCCGTCGTGGTAGCGCAGGCCGATGGCACGGCCGTACTCCTTGTCGCGGCGCAACGCGTCCTTGAGGGCCTTCAGGCGCCGGTCCACGGTCTCGTGGTCGCACTGGGCGGCCCACTGGAACGGGGTGTGCGGCTTGGGCACGAAACCGCCGATGGAGACCGTGCAACGGATGTCACGGCGGCCGGTGGCCTCACGGCCTGCCTTGATCACGCGCTTGGCCATGTCGGCGATGGCGAGGACGTCCTCGTCCTCCTCGGTGGGCAGCCCGCACATGAAGTAGAGCTTGACCTGGCGCCAGCCGTTCTCGTACGCGGTGGTCACGGTCCTGATCAGGTCGTCCTCGGTGACCATCTTGTTGATCACCTTGCGCATGCGCTCGGAGCCGCCCTCGGGCGCGAACGTCAGCCCGGACCGGCGCCCGCCGCGCGAGAACTCGTTGGCCAGCGTGATGTTGAACGCGTCGACCCGCGTGGACGGCAGCGACAGCGAGGTGTTGGTGCCCTCGTACCGGTCGGCCAGGTCCTTGGCCACCTCGCCGATCTCGCTGTGGTCGGCGCTGGACAGGCTGAGCAGGCCGACCTCCTGGAAACCGCTCTGCTTGAGGCCCTCGTCGACCATCGCGCCGATCGTGGAGATCGACCGTTCCCGCACCGGACGGGTGATCATGCCTGCCTGGCAGAACCGGCAGCCGCGCGTGCAGCCGCGGAAGATCTCCACGCTGAAACGTTCGTGGACGGTCTCGGCCAGCGGGACCAAGGGCTTCTTGGGGTACGGCCACTCGTCCAGGTCCATGACGGTGTGCTTCTCGACACGCCACGGCACGCCGGGCCGGTTGGGCGCGACACGCTGGATGCGCCCGTCCGGCAGGTAGCTGACGTCGTAGAACTTCGGCACGTACACGCCGCCCGAGGCCGCCAGCCGCATCAGCAGCCCGTCGCGCCCGCCGGGGCTGCCCTCGGCCTTCCACTCGCGGATGACCTCGGTGATCGCCAGCGCGATCTCCTCGCCGTCGCCGAGCACCGCCGCGTCCAGGAAGTCGGCGATCGGCTCGGGGTTGAACGCCGCGTGCCCGCCGGCCAGCACGATCGGGTGCTCGTCGCTGCGGTCGGCGGCCTCCAGCGGGATGCCGGCCAGGTCGAGCGCGGTCAGCATGTTGGTGTAGCCGAGCTCGGTCGAGAACGAGACGCCCAGCACGTCGAACGCCGCGACCGGGCGGTGCGCGTCGACCGTGAACTGCGGGATGCCCTGCTCCCGCATGATCGCCTCAAGATCCGGCCAGACGCTGTAGGTACGTTCGGCGAGGACGCCGGCACGCTCGTTGAGGATCTCGTACAGAATCTGCACGCCCTGGTTGGGCAGCCCGACCTCGTAGGCGTCGGGATACATCAGGGCCCAGCGGACCTCGGCTTCGTCCCAGTCCTTGACCTGGGAGTTGAGCTCGCCGCCAACGTACTGAATCGGCTTCTGCACGCGCGGGAGCACCGGCTCCAGGCGCGGGAAGATCGACTCAACTGGCATGGGGAGTCCTCCATGGAAGGATTGTGTGGGATCCGCCCAGCGTACCCCCACGCGCGTCGGTCAGCGTCAGTCAAAGGCCCTGCGGCGCACGTGGACGGCCTGGAGCAGGCCCAGCGCGATCATGTTGGCGAACGTGGCGGAGCCGCCGTAGGAGACGAACGGCAGCGGCAGGCCGGTGATCGGCATGATGCCCAGCGTCATGCCGACGTTCTCGAACGTCTGGAAGCCCATCCAGCAGACCACGCCGGTGGCGACCAGCGTGCCGAAGAAGTCGGCGGCCTGCGTCGCGATGCGCAGCCCGCGCCAGAACACGACGCCCAGCAACGTGATGATCACCGCGGCCCCGAGGAAGCCCAGTTCCTCCCCCGCCACAGTGAAGATGAAGTCGGTCTGCTGCTCGGGGACGAAGTGGCCGCCGGTCTGCTCGCCCTGGAAGAGCCCCTTGCCGGTCACGCCGCCCGACCCGACCGCGATCCGGGCCTGCTGGGCGTTGTAGCCCGCGCCGCGCGGGTCGGCCGACGGATCGAGGAACGCCGTGAACCGCGCGAGCTGGTAGGGCTTGAGCAGGCCGAAGAACCACGCCGAGAACGCGGCCAGCACCGCGCCGCCGACCAGCCCCGTCAGCCAGCGCTTCCGCACGCCCGACACGGCCAGCATGCCGAGCACCACGGCGCAGAAGACCAGCGTCGTGCCCAGGTCCGGCTGCATCATGATCAGAACGGCCGGGATCCCCGCCAGGCCCAGCGCCAGCAGGATGTCACGCCGTCCCGGGCCGACCTCGCCGTCGCGCGGCTCGCCGAGCAGCATGGCGAGCAGCACCACCAGGCCGACCTTGGCGAACTCCGACGGCTGGATCTGGAACCCGCCGCCGATCACGATCCACGAGTGCGAGCCGTTGATCGTCGAGCCCACGGGCGTCAGCACCAGTACCAGCCCGACGCACGCGAGCACGTACAGGATCGGCACGTACGCGCGCAGCAGCCGGTAGTCGAGCATGGTCGCGACCCCGCCCAGCACGAAGCCGATGACCAGGTTGAGCATGTGCCGCTTGAAAAAGGCCTCGGGGTCCTTGCCCTGCTCGGTCAGGAGCTGGAACGTGGCGGACCGCACCAGCAGCGCGCCCACCACCGACAGCGCCACCACGACGAGGATCAGCGTCCAGTCGAGCGTGCGGAGGCTCGCCAGGCGCCGCCGCCAGGCGCCCTGGTCGCCGTAGCCGCCGACCGACCCGGCGCCGCCCATCCCGCCGATGCTGCCGATCATGACGGCGCTCCGGTGCCGGGCCTGCCCGTGACGCCGCCCGAACCGACTCCCAGCTTGGGCAGGGTCTCGGGCAGCTTGCCGTCCTTGAGGGCCGCCTTCTTGCCGCCCAGGCCGTACATCGCCTCCCAGATCTCCCGGACGGCGGGCGCCGCGAGCCCGCCGCCGGTGCCGCCCTGGGAGAACATCGCCACCACCGCGAAGCGCGGCTTGCCGGCCGGGCCGTACGACGCGAACCACGAGGTGTCGTCCTTGCCCCAGACCTCGGCCGTGCCGGTCTTGCCGGCCACGGCGACCTTCTTGAGGTCGAAGCCGGCGAACGCCCCGCGCGCGGTGCCCGACTTGGGCACGTCGGCCAGGCTGTCCCGGATGTACTTGAGCACCTTGGGATCCACCGGAAGGCGCTGCGCCGCCGGCGTCTCGATGCGGCGCGCGACCGAGCCGTCCGGCCGCACGACCGCATTCGCGATCCGCGGCACCACCAGCCGCCCGCCGTTGGCCACCGCCGCGTACGCCCTGGTCAGCTGCAATGGCGTGACGAGCATGTCGCCCTGGCCGATGGCGAGGTTGGCCGCGTCACCGGCACGCCAGGCGAAGCCCTCAAGGCAGTTTTCGGCCGCGATCTTCTTGACGTAGGCGGCGCGTCCCGGATCCTTGCGCTCGAGGTCGGGATAGCCCTCCTTGGCGGCCTTGCAGTCGGCGTTCTTGGTGGCGTTCCAGTAGTCGCGCTTCCACTGCCGGTCCGGAATCCGGCCCGGGGTCTCGCCCGGCACGTCGATGCCGGTGCGGGAGCCGAAGCCCCATTTGCGGATCATGGTGACCATCGGGTCGGCGGGCTTCTTCTTGGGCTTCATGCCGCCGTCGCGCAGCCACGCCTCGTACGCGAACTTGTAGAAGATCGTGTCGCAGGAGACCACCAGGGCACGGTGCAGGTTCATGCTGCCGTGGGCCTGGCCCTCGAAGTTGCGGAACGCACGGCTGCCGACCATGTAGGAGCCGGGGCAGCTGTAGGTGCCGTTTAGGGAGTAGCCGTCGGCGATCGCGCCGGTGAGGGTGGCGACCTTGAACGTGGACGCGGGGGCGAACTGGCCCTGGGTGGCCCGCGAGATCAGCGGCTCGCCCTTCTTCTTGCCGAGGAGCCCCTCGTACTCGGCCTCGGAGATGCCGCCGGTCCAGACGGCCGGGTCGTAGGTGGGGTAGCTGGCCAGCGCCACGACACGGCCGGTCTGCACGTCCATCACGACCGCGGCGGCGGAGTCGGCCTTCCTGCCCTGGGAGCGCGCACTCTTGACCCCGTTCTCCAGCGCCTTCTCCGCCGCCTCCTGCACCTTGGCGTCGATGCTGGTGACCAGGTTGCCGCCGGGGATCGGGGCCTTCTCCCGGGCGGTGCCCGTCACGCGGCCATGGCTGTCGACCAGGACCTTGCGGAAGCCCGGCACGCCGCGCAGATCGCCGTCGTAGGTGGCCTCCAGGCCGTCCCTGCCGATCAGGTCGACACCGCTGTAGCCGGTGACCTTGAGGCCCTTGCGCTTGTCGAGCTCCTCCTGCGTGATCGGCTGGAGGTAGCCGAGGGCCTGGACCGCCGCGGCGCCCTCGGGCTCCGGGTACTCCCGGACGGGCTGGACCGCCGCCGTCACCCCGGGGTACTCCTCCTGCCGCTCCATGATCTGCAGCGCGCGCTTGGGGTCGACCCGGTCGTCGACGGGGATCGGCTGGTACGGGGAGCCGGGCCAGCAGGGCCGCTTGACCGTGGGGCTGCAGAGCCGGATCCGCTTCTCCAGCTCGGCGGGGGTGGTGCCGAGCGTCGCGGCGAGCCGGGCGAGGACGCCCTTGCCCTTGTCCTTCTGCCGCGAGAGCGAGGTGCGGTCGACCGAGACGACCAGCGCGGTGCGGTTGCGGACCAGCGCCCGCCCCGAGCTGTCGAGGATCATGCCGCGGACGGCGGGCACCACGATGTCGCGGGTGCGGTTCTCGGCGGCGATCTGGCGGTAGTGCGCGCCGTCGAGGACCTGCATCGTCCAGAGCCGTCCCATCAGGACCAGCAGCATCGCCCCGACGAGCACGTAGAGCACGACGAGCCGGAAGTGGGTCCTGGAGTTCACAGCCGCGTCCCCACTCCGCTCCGGTAGCTCGCGGCGGGCACCACGGAACGATCCCGGGACGGGCGTTCGCCGCGTTCGAAGCGGCGGGTCACGCGTAGCACCGCCCACACCACGAACGGGCTCGCCATCACGTCGTAGAGCACCTGCAACGGCACGATCCGCGTCACGATCGTCCAGCTCGCACGCGGGTCACCGAGCAACATCCCCGTCGCCGCGTACAGCACGGTGGCGACCAGGGCGCCCGCCGCGACGGCGAAGAACGGCACCAGCGACTGGCGGTCCATCTCACCTGCGGCCAGCCCGCAGACGTGGCCGATCAGGCAGTAGACCAGCGCGTACCGGCCGATCGTGTGGTCGGCGGGCGGGATGATGTCGGCCGCCAGCCCCGCGGAGAACCCGGCCACCAGCCCGGTCAGCGAGCCGTTGACCAGCGCCAGCGCCACCACGGTCAGCAGGACCAGGTCGGGCGTCACGCCACCGGGCAACGGCAGCCGGTTGGCCACCGACACCTGCAGGATCAGCGCGACCACGATCACGACCGCGGTCAGGAAGTTGCGGCCGGCCGGCGACACCTCCGCTGTGTTCAGCACATCAATCCCCCGATGACGGCTTGGTGGACGGCTTCTTGGTCGGCTTGTTGGTCGGCTTGCTTTCGCCCTCCGGCTCGCGGTCGGCCGGCTTGCCCTCGTCGTCCGGCTTGCCGCTCGGCGTGGCGGAGGGGGTGGCGGACGGCGTCGGTTTGGGCTTCGGCGGCAGCACCGCGTCACGCGGATCGACCTTGGGCGGGGCCACCACCACCGCGACGACGTCAAGGCTGGTGAACTTCGTGAACGGGCGCACGTAGGCGGTGCGGGTCAGGTCCCCGACCGGCTGGTCGATCCGTTCGATGACGCCGATCGGCACGCCCGGCACGTACGGCCGCTCCGCCTGGGAGCCGAGCGTCACCAGCCGCTGGCCGACCCGCATCGGCGCGTTGGCGTTGAGCAGCTGGAACCGCAGCGGCGTGTCACCGCCGCCGCCGAGACCGCGGCGGCCGCGGCCCTGCACGATGCCGATCTCCTGGGAGTCCTCCAGGCGGCTGCCGACCTGCGAGGTCACGTCGGTGGCGAGCAGCACCGTGGCGGTGGCCGGGCCGACCCGGACGACACGGCCGACCAGGCCGTCGGCGCTCATCACGGTCATCTCCGGCCGGACGCCGCTGCGCGAGCCCACGTCGATGGTGACGGTGTCCTCGAAGCCCTGCCCGGCGGAGATCACTTTCGCCGCCGCGATCTTGTAGCCGCCCATCCCGGCCGAGCCCAGCAGCCGGTCGAGCTGCGCGGCGCGGTGCTGGTCGAGCCGGCTCGCGCGCAGCTGCTCGCGGAGCCGCTGGTTTTCGCGTTCGAGCTGGTCGGCTCGCCGGCGTTCACCCGGCGCGTCGGTGAACGCGTCGAAGGTGTTGCCGATCGGCCGCACGACCGCCGCCGACGCCCGTTCCACCGGACCGAACACCGCGGCGCCGACCCCGCGCAGGCCGCGCAGCGGCGAACTCTCCCCACCGCGATAGTCGACCGTGATGAGCGCGAGCGCCACGACGAGGAGCAAGCCGAGGACCAAGCGGGTCCGTCGGGTGTCCTTCACCCACTGACCTCCCTTTTTCCGTGCGCGAAGGGGGCTGGGCGGTCAGTGTCGCGGCTCGGGGACGAGGACCTGCCGCAATGACTCGAAGTCCTCGACGCACTTGCCGGTGCCGAGGACGACCGAGTCGAGCGGGTTGTCGACGAGGTGTATCGGCATGCCGGTCTCCTCACGCAGCCGCTCGTCGAGGTTCTTGAGCAGGGCGCCGCCCCCGGTGAGGGCGATCCCGCGGTCCATGATGTCGCCGGACAGTTCGGGCGGGCACTTGTCGAGGGTGGTCTTGACCGCGTCGACGATGGCGTTGACCGGCTCCTCGATCGCGCGGCGCACCTCCTCGGAGGAGATCACCACGGTCTTGGGCAGCCCGCTGACCAGGTCGCGGCCACGGATCTCCGCGTGCGGTTCGTCCTCGCCGCCGGGATACGCCGACCCGATCGCCATCTTGATCTCCTCCGCGGTGCGCTCCCCGAGCATGAGGGAGTACTCCTTCTTGGAGAACGAGATCACGGCCTGGTCGAGTTCGTCACCACCGACACGCACGGACTGGCTGGTCACGATGCCGCCGAGCGAGATGATGGCGACCTCGGTGGTGCCGCCGCCGATGTCGACCACCATGTTGCCGGTGGGCTCGTAGACGGGCAGCCCGGCGCCGATCGCGGCGGCCATGGGCTCCTCGATGATGTAGACCCGGCGGGCGCCGGCCTGGTAGCCGGCCTCCTTGACGGCGCGCTGCTCAACCCCGGTGATGCCGCTGGGCACGGCCACCACGATGCGCGGTTTGGCGAAATGCCGCCGCTTGTGCACCTTTTGGATGAAATAGCGCAACATTCGTTCGGTCACGTCGAAGTCGGCGATGACACCGTCCTTCAACGGACGCACGGCGACGATGTTGCCGGGAGTGCGGCCGATCATGCGCTTCGCCTCGATGCCCACCGCAACGATCTTGCCTGTGTTGGTATTGATCGCTACCACAGAGGGCTCGTTCAGGACGATGCCGCGCCCGCGCACGTACACCAGCGTGTTAGCGGTACCGAGATCGACCGCCATGTCACGGCCAAGAAAAGACAGCTTGTTACCCATGAAGAAAGGGAGCCCTTCATGTTGGCGGGCGTGCAGAGCGGCGTACCTATCGTAACGCGCTGAAGCGGTGCGAGGCAGACACCGCCCCGGGGCGTCTTGCCTAAAAATCAGAGGGCTACCAGGCCAGTTTCGGCAAAAAGACATGCGGGCCGGATCTCTCCGGCCCGCATGTGTCAGCTTTCCCCGTCATCTGAACCCTGAAACAGATCGGGCGCATGGACAGGTCGGGGCGGTTGTGACGCCTCTGCGGGGTCAGCCCAGCTCAGGGAAGAACAGCTTGATCTCGCGCGCGGCGGACTCGGGCGAGTCGGAGCCGTGCACGATGTTCTCGCCGATCTCCAGGGCGTGGTCGCCGCGGATGGTGCCGGGCGTGGCCTTGACCGGGTCGGTGGCGCCGGCCAGCGCACGGAAGGCCTCGATCGCCCGCGGGCCCTCGACCACCATCGCGACCAGCGGGCCGCCGGTGATGAACTCGACCAGCTCGCCGAAGAACGGGCGCTCGCGGTGCTCGCCGTAGTGGTCCTCGGCGGTGTCCCGGGACAGCGTGCGCAGCTCCAGCGCCACGATCTTCAGGCCCTTGCGCTCGATGCGGGAGATGACCTCACCGACCACGGCACGGCGGACGCCATCGGGCTTGACCAGAACAAGAGTGCGCTCGGACACGGATAGTTCTCCTCGTACAGGTGGGATTACGCGAGAAGGTTACCCGCGCGGCGGCGGCCCTCGGAACGGGGAGCCCGCTCGCGTGCCGCGGTGACCCGGACGCAGGCGGCGACCAGCAGCACGGTCAGGACACCGGCCACGATCACCCAGATGCGGAATCCCGCG
Source organism: Actinomadura sp. 6N118 (assembly GCF_044326415.1). Lineage (NCBI taxonomy): Bacteria > Bacillati > Actinomycetota > Actinomycetes > Streptosporangiales > Thermomonosporaceae > Actinomadura > Actinomadura sp. 6N118. Next base: position 32,280 of record NZ_JBIRAZ010000048.1, read on the forward strand.
GTGAGACCGTAGAGCTGCTGCGCGCCGTTCTCCGGGCGCAGGCGCTGGATCTGTCCTGCTTGAAGCGCGAGCACCAGCAGCTGGCCGACCAGGACGGCTGGGAAGCCCAGCGTCAGGCCGAACAGCGCCGCGCCCACCCCGGCGTCCCGGAGCGAGGCGGCGAGCGCCATGCCGAGGCCGGCACCCAGAGGAACGAGCGGCGCCAGGAGCAGCCAGGGATCCGAGGCGGTGTCGGTGGCCAGGCAGACCAGCACCGCCACGATGGCAAGGCCGTGCCCGCTCAGCACCGCTCCGCGCGCTGCGTCCCGTGACATCCGTACCGTGGCGATGGCCCCCAGCAGCGCGGCGAGAGCGGCGGCGGCGAACGGAACGAGATGGAGGCGTGGGTCGGTCGCGCCCCGCATCGTCGCGGACGCGTTCGCGAGCCCGGACAGCGGCCCGGCCAACGGATAAGTGAGCAGGCCGGTGGTCACCATCACGACCGCGCAGCCGAGCGGGCTGCCCGTGGCCGTGTCGCGGCTGCCCACCATCGCGAGGCCGAGCAGCGCGGTCATCGCGATGCCGCCGACGACGAGCTGCGCACCCGGCGACCAGCCGTAGGTGGTGACGACGGCGAGGAACGCGAAACCGGCGGCGGGGACGGCGGGCAGCAACAGCTGGCCGCGCTCGGCCCGCCGTGCCGAGGACAGCCGGCTGCGGCTCCTGAGGAGCACGCAGAGGAACGCGGCGGCGAGTGCGGCGGCGGCGATGCCCGGGTACGGCGCGAACGCCACGCGCCAGTCGGCGGGCGGGGCTCCGCCGCCAGGAAGCGGTGTCGCATGGAGCGCCAGCGGCATCGCGACGATGAGTGAGGCGGCCAGCGTGCCCGCCCAGATCACGGCGAGGAAGCGGCTCTGCCTCTCCATCACCAGAACGAGGACCGCGGGCAGCACGGCACCGGCACCGAGGCCCTGGAGCACGCGGCCGCCAGCGATCGCCGGCACCGTCTCCGCGAACCGTGCCGCCCCGATACCGCCCAGCAGAAGGGCGAGGCCGAAGAGGAGGACGAGGCGCGGCGAGAACCGGCGGGACGCCACGGCGAAGACCGGGACGGCGAGCAGGAGCGCGGGCAGCGCGAGCCCGGCGGCGCGGATCAGCCCCGGCATGCCCGCGTTGTCGAGACCGAGGGCGTCGCGGGCGGGCACCAGGCCGTTCATGCTGGTGTTGGGCAGCGCCAGCGCGATCGCGGGCAACGCGGTGAGCGTCAACAGGACGACGCCCATCGAAACGAACCACCCCCGCACCCGCCCCGGCCGCACCTCGGCACCGGCCCTGTCAACGTCCGGATCAGAGGACTGACCGGTGGACGGATCCGTGCGCTGCTCAGCAGACGAACCTGCGTACGGCTCAGCAGACGAACTTGCGTACGGCTCGGCGAACGAACCGGTGACCGAGCCAGCGGATGGACCGGCGGGCGAACCGGTGACCGGGTCGGCAGACGAGTCGGGGCGCGGATCGGCGGGCTGACCGGCACGCCGGCCCTCGGACGAACCAGCGCGCGAACCTGCCGACCGCTCTGCGGACGAACCAGTCTGCGAACCGGTGAGCGGGTCGTCGGACGAGTCGGCGGGTGGGTCGGGGGGCGGATCGGCGCGCAGGCCGACGGGCGAGCCGATGCGCATGCCGGTGGGCCGGGCGAGGGGCTGATCGGCTGGAGGTTCGGTGGTGGCTCGTTCCCGGCGGACGGGCCGTTCGACCGGGATGGTGAAACCGTCGGGACGGTCGAAGGTGACGGTGCGGTCGGCGGGGTCGCCGGTCGGGAATTCGCTGGGATCCTCGTGGGGGGACACGGCCTTCTCCTTCAAGAGGGCGTCATCCACCGAGGCACTTCCCGCAAAAGTGCAATGTCGGATTTGTGCGATAAATTGGAATCGCGAATATCGGCGGATGAGTTTAAACGCCGTTCCCGCGAATTTAGCGTGCCTGCACGCTTTCCGCCTTGCGTCCGAGCCAAATGGACGTTACCCAAAGCAACCCGAAAAGGGCACCAAGGAAGAACATGGTCGGCACCATGAAGCCGGTGGCGATGATCAGTACCTGCAGCCCGCTGCCCGCCGCGACCGCCCACGGGAAGCGCAGCAGACCCGCCAGCAGCAGGCAGGCCACCGCGAGACCGCCGCAGACCAGTCCCGCGAGCGCGCCGTCCACGTCCAGCACCGAGACCGCGACCGGGATCGCGAGCGCGATCACGATCGCCTCGCAGGTCAGCACCGTCGCCAGCAACCTCCGTGCGGCATTCATCGGCTCGCTCCGCTCGCGTTCATCGGCTCGCCTCCGCCCGCGTTCACCGGCCCGCTCCGCCCGCGTTCACTTCGATCCCTCCACCCGCAGCAGGGTCCGCGCGTCGCCCACGGTGGCCACCGAGCCGGTGATCAGCACGCCCGCGCCCTGATATTCGCCGGTCTCCTCGGCCAGCCCGATCGCCCGGTCGATGGCGTCGTCCAGGCGCAGCGACAGGTGCACCCTGTCAGCGCCGAAGATGCCCTCGGCGATCTCGGCGAGCTCCTCGGCCGGCAAGGAGCGGGGCGAGGAGTTGCGCGTCACGACCAGCTCGGCAAGGACAGGTTCGAGCTCCTCAAGCATGCCGGTGACGTCCTTGTCGGCGAACGCGGCGAAGACGCCGACCAGCCGGGTGAAGTCGAACTCCTCGGTCACGGTGGCGACGCTCGCCGCCATGCCCGCCGGATTGTGCGCCGCGTCGAGCAGCACCGTCGGCCCGGTCCGGACGACCTCCAGCCGGCCGGGCGAACCGGCCTTGGCGAAGCCGCTGCGGACCAGCGCCGGGTCGAGCTGGCCCTCGTCGCCTCCCAGGTAGGACTCCCCCGCGGCGATCCGCGTGGTCGCCTCCAGGTTGGCCTCTCCCCTGGTCGGCGCGCCGCTGGCGAACGCCTCCACGGCGGCCAGCGCGCACGCGGCGTTGCTCGCCTGGTGGTCGCCGAACAGCGGCAGGAAGACCTCGTCGTAGATGGCGTGCAGGCCCTGGATGCGCACCATCTGGCCGCGGAACGCGATGTCGCGGTGCACCGCCCCGAACTCGATGCCCTCCCGCGCCGCCACCGCGCCCACCTCGGAGACGCGGCGCAGCAGCACCTCGGCCGCAGCCACCGGTTGCTGCGCCAGGACGGCGATCGCGCCGGGCTTGATGATCCCTGCCTTCTCGGCCGCGATGTCCTCGATCGTGTCACCGAGATAGCGGGTGTGGTCCAGGCCGATCGGCGTGATCACGGCCACGGTCCCGTCGGCGACGTTGGTCGCGTCCCAGGCGCCGCCCATGCCGGTCTCGACCACCGCGACGTCCACCGGAGCGTCGGCGAACGCCGCGTACGCCATCGCGGTCAGCACCTCGAAGAACGACAGCCGGACGCCATGTTTGTCGTCGATCAGCCGCACGTACGGGAGCACGTCCTGCAGGGTCTCGACGAAGCGTTCCTCGGAGATCGGCTCGCCGTCGATCGCGATCCGCTCGCGGAGGGTGGTCATCTCCGGGCTGGTGTAGAGGCCGGTGCGCAGGCCGCGCTCGCGCAGCAGCGCCTCGATCAGCCGCGCGGTGCTGGTCTTGCCGTTGGTGCCCGCGACGTGGATGACGGGGTAGCCGCGCTGCGGCTCCCCCAGAAGGTCCACCAGATCGCGGATCCGGTCGAGGGTGGGATCGATGTCCCATTCGACTCCGCGGCCCATGATCTCGTTGACGGCGTCGCGGTAGTCGAGCGGCTCGTTTACCTGGCTCACGTTGCTCCATGCCTGCGGAAAGTGACCTTTGCAGCCTACTTGCCATGGGTCTGCGGCCCGGCCGCGACGCCCTGGAAGCCGCCTGGAACCATGAGTGGGTGACGGCCGACGAGGTGTTCTTCCGGGAATGGCAGGCGCGGGGCGCAGGCGAGACCCGGAGCCTGGCCCGTGCCCGCGCCCTGGCGGAGGATCTGGGCATCCTTCCGGCGGGCGTTCCCGTCCTCGTGGTCGTCGGCTCCAAGGGCAAGGGCACGGCGGCGACCTACGCCTCCGCCTGTCTGGCCGCAGCGGGGTTGCGGGTCGGCACGGTGACCAGCCCGGGCCTGCGCAGCAACCGCGACCGCATCCGTGTGAACGGGCAGGCGGTCAGCGAGGCGGAGTTCGCGTCGCTGGCCGAACGGCTGGATCGGGCCATCGGCTCCCTGCCACCGCGGACCGGCGACCACCTCGGGACCGGCGGCTACCTCGCGCCGACGGGTCTCTTCACGTTGTCGGGGGTTGTGCAGGCCCTGGAACGAGGTGCGGGCGTCCTCGTTCTGGAGGCGGGCATGGGCGGCCGGGGCGACGAGGTCTCGCTGTTCAGGCCGGAGGTCGTCGCGATCACACCGATCTTCGGTGAGCATCTCGGCGTCCTCGGCGACACCGCCGCGGCCATCGCCGCCGAGAAGGCCGGAGTGGTGGACGCGCTGACCCGGCGCGTCGTGTCGGCCCCGCAGACTCCGGCGGTCGCCGAGGCCTTGGAGCGGACCGTCGAGGCCCGTACGGGTGGGAAGGGGCTGGTGGAGTACGTCGAGAGCGCCGATGTCCCCCAGGAACACCTGCCGTCTGGTCTCGGCCGGCGGGCCGCCGAGGTCGGCTGCTCCGCCGCGCTGAGGCTGCTGGAGGACGATCCGGACGCGGACCGGCTGAAGACCGTGCTGTCCACGGTCGTTCTGCCCGGCCGCCTTTCGTGGCACCGGCTTCCCGGCACGGACACCGAGGTGCTGGCTGACTGCGCGATCAATGGCGCCGGTGTGGCCACGGCGCTGGTGACCGCCCGGGAGCGGTGGGGCAACATCGACCACGTCGTGCTGTGTTTGCCCGACCACAAGGACCTCGACGGTGCCATCGCCGCACTCGGCGCGCTGCCGGTGACGTTCGTCCGGCTGCCGTACGAACGGCTGCGCTTCACCCGGCCGCTCCCCTCGGCCTGGAAGGTGATCGACGCCGCCGAGCTCACCCCCGATCGCCTGGCCGGCCTGGGGCGTCACGTCGTCGCCCTCGGCACGGTCTACTTCATCGGCCAGGTCCTCGATCTCGTCGACGCCGACACCACGCGTCTCTTCACGGCGCCGTAGGGCCACAACGCAGATCACGGGAGGTCATGGATGGCGCGGGCCCCCATGACCTCCCGTTCAGTAAGCGGATCCGGAGCCTCCCTGTGACCCGTCCGGGCGTCCGGGAAACACCGGGGCGCCGTCACCGTTGCCAAAGCCTCGCTGAGGACCGCCCCGAAAGCCACCCTGCTGCCTGTCCGGAACCTGCCACTGACGTGAGAAACCGGACCGGTCAGGACGGTCATGGCCGTCATTGGCGACCGCGACCCCCGTGGCCACGGCTCCGCCGCCGATGAAGACGCCGATGAGCCCTGCCCCGGCCAGCTGGACCGCCCTGTTCTGCACGAACTTGGCGAAGCCCCCGTCTTTCCGCACCGTCCCCGTCGCCGGCGCGGCAGCCGCGTAGGCGGGCTGCTGGTGCGCCTCCGCCTGCGGTGCCTGCGCCTCCGCCTGTGGTGCCTGCGGCGGCGGCCCCTGCGGCTGCTCCTGAGCCTGGGCTTGCGGCTGGGCTTGCGGCTGATCCCCAGTCTGAGCCTGCGGCTGCTCCTGAGCCTGCGGTTCCGCAGGCTCGGGTGCGACCTTCTTCTCCTCGCTCATGCTGCCCCCGTTCGTTAACTGGCGTCGGTTTTGCGCGGCTTGTTGGCCGCAGTTCGACCGTGCCGTTCGACTCTGAGGGCACCATGCAAGAACCCTGAGAAATGCCTGAAGGCGGCCGTCACACGCCTGGGATCTCCTAGGAGGCCTTCTTCTCCAGATCGGGCCGCATCTGGGCCATCAGCACGGCCATTGCGGCGGTGTCAGGTGCCGCCGTCGGCGCGTTGTCGGCGATGATGCCGAACGAGGTCCGGGTCGCCCAGGCGCAGTAGACGTGCACGTCGCTCAGGACCGCGAACGTGCCGCACAGACCTTGGCCGCCGCCTCGTCCGGGGTTGGCCTTGACGGTGGCGATGACGGTGCTGGGCCGGGACTTGCGGAGGAACGCCTCGGGGCTCCCGAGGTCACCCGTACCGCCGTAGAAGACGACGTTCCGGGGGGCCATCGGGACTCCGGAGTAGACGGCCGCGACGTTGCGCGGGCGTTCGGCACCGGCCGCTCGCACACCCGCCTGGAGGAACGGGTAGGCCGCGGTGGTGGCGGCGGGCTCGGGGCTTTTGGTCAGGCCGCCCGCCACGGGCACGATCACGATGGCACGCGTCAGCTTGGGCGGGGAGGCGGAACCGCCGTCCATCCCGGTGTAGAGGACTCCGGCGGCGATGAGGGCCAGCAGGCAGATCCCGGCGCTCAGGGCGGTACCGATCAGCAGGCCGCCACGGCTGCGCTGCTTGGGCTGGTACGGCGCGGGCAGCGGGGGCACGGGCCCCTCGACCGGGCCGTCCGGCACGACCTGCCAGCCGCCTGAGGTCTGGGAGTCCGGCACTCGGTGCTCGGGCAGGGGCGGCGGTGCCTGAACGGGAAGCACGGGCATCGGGCCGGACCCGTGCCCCCCGTCCATCAGGGTCGCGGGCGGACCAGGGATGGGGCCTTCGGCCACGCGCACGTCGGGCGCCGACATCCACCAGGGCTCGCCCTCGTAACCCTCGTCGATCTCCTCGTCGCGCAACTCGCGACGCTGCCCCTCGGCTTGCCCGTCGCGCCGGTCGTCGTGGGGGTCGTTGCGCAGGTCGTCATGGAGGTCGTCGCGCAGGTCTTCCGGGAAGTCGTCGTACAGGTCCTCGGCCAGGTCGTCCGGGAGCAGTTCGAGGTCGGGCGGCACGTCGGGGGCCTCGATGTCGTCGATCATCTGCGGCATGACCCGCGGAGCGTCCAGATCATCATCATCGAAATCGATGTCCTCTGGAGCATCCGGCAGGCCGGGTTTGGCGACCGAATCCGCCATCACACCCCCCACAATCCCACCCAAAGCGCAGCCGATCAGAGAGATCGTAGCCTGGCCCGCGCGCACACCCGTCCCGTTCTGAGCGGTGTGGCCGAAATGACGCCGACGAGTCAGGCCCCGGCATCACCGCCGGGGCCCTGGTCGCTCGTTCGTCAGCCGGCAGGCAGCGCCGCCAGCTGGGCCTCCAGGCGCTGGATGTCGGTCTCGGCCTGGGCCAGGCGCTCGCGGTTCTTCGCCACGACGGCCTCGGGTGCCTTGGCCATGAACGCCTCGTTCCCGAGCTTCTTGCGTGCCTGGTCGACCTCCTTGCGGGCGGCTGCCAGGTCCTTGTCCAGGCGCTTGCGCTCGGCCGCCACGTCGATGGCCCCGGCGGTGTCGAGCCGGACGGTCACGCCCTCGACGGGGAGCGACGCGGTCGCGGCGAACCCCTCGCCCGGCGCGGTGAGGCGCGCCAGCGAACGGATGCCCTCCTCATGGCCCGCGAGCGGCGAGCCGCCGAAGTCGAGCGCGGCGGCGACCTTCTGGCCGGGCTTGAGGCCCTGGTCGGAGCGGAACCGGCGGACCTCGGTGACCAGCCGCTGCAGCGACTCGACGACCTCGGTGGCGTCCTTGTCGAGCAGGTCGTTGTCGGCGGCCGGCCAGGCGGCCTTGACGAGGGTCTCCGCGCCGGTGAGCGACGTCCAGAGCTCCTCGGTGACGAACGGGGTCACCGGGTGGAGGAGGCGGAGGAGCGTGTCGAGGACTTCGCCCAGAACGCGGCGGGTCGCCTCGGCCCGTTCGTCGTCGAACTGGACCTTGGAGAGCTCCACGTACCAGTCGCACACCTCGTCCCACGCGAAGTGGTAGAGCGTCTCGCAGGCCTTGGCGAACTCGTAGTGCTCCAGTTGGTCGTCCACCTCGGCGACGACCGTCTGGAGCCGCGACAGGATCCAGCGGTCGACCGTCGACAGCTCGGCCGGGGCGGGCATGGGGCCGCGCACGTGCGCGCCGTTCATGAGCGCGAAGCGGGTGGCGTTCCACAGCTTGTTGCAGAAGTTGCGCGAGCCCTGCGCCCAGTCCTCCGCTACCGGGACATCCCCGCCGGGGTTGGCGCCGCGCAGGAGGGTGAAGCGGGTGGCGTCGGCACCGTAACGGTCGATCCAGTCGAGCGGGTCGACGACGTTGCCGAACGACTTGGACATCTTCTTGCCGTGCTGGTCGCGGACCATACCGTG
>NZ_JBIRAZ010000049.1:0-33714 GCF_044326415.1 Actinomadura sp. 6N118
TCCCCAACCACAACCCCCCAAAAGAGGGCCATGGCCACGGGGAGACCAGACCATCAAAGACGGCCTGGCCTATAAAGGCACTGGCTTTTAACACGCTGTTGAGTTCTCAAGAAACGGACACCCACCGCGCCGAACCACCGCTCCCGCGGCACCCGGCTCCGGGGCAACCCTTCTACCTTACCGGAATCTTCGCTCCTGTCAACCGATCTGGCTAGATCGAACTGATCGGAGCGCAGCCCACCCACCGTGCATTATCACGGGCGACTCAGTGCCGCCTGTAATCGATCTTCGGAGGAGTCCCTCGGGCCGGCCACCTTGCGGCGTCCTGCATCCCGTCTGGGCTGACCACTCCAGAGTACCTCGACTCGAAGCAAGCTTCGAACCGTTTTATCTGAGTGGCTTCCCCGCCAGGGCCGACCGCCTCTCGGCGTCCTGCATCCCCTCGGGGCACTCGAAACATTAGGTACTCCCGAGTCACCCGTCAAATCGAAACACCTACCCCGCATCGTCGACCGGTAAACCTGCTGGTCAACGATCCGAACAGATGACACGCGGTCCGCTCTGGCGTCTCTTCAATCCACGTCCCTCACCACGTATTTCACCCCGGCACGTCGTCACGCGTCTGGCTGAACGCGCCGTGACTATGACTCAGTGCACATCCCGACCACGGCAGGCCAGGCGATCGACCGGGCGTGCACTCGCGATGGCCGATGGCCCTCCAGGCCGTCAGAGCTGACCGCTTGCGAGCACGAGCGCCGACACCGGCTGGTGTGGAGTGTGAAGCACCGGCGTTCCTGCCATGGCTGCCATCCGCCGGTGGACGCGCCTTGTCGTCGGAAGTGCGGGCGGGCGCCGCGTTCGACGACTTCGCTGCGCGTTCGACGACTTCACCGTCTGCCACGAGGACGACGACATGACGCCGCCGCCCTCCAGGGCTCAGCAAGGTGATGCACAGCTCAGCAAAGTGATGCACAGCTGGGTAAGAGACCTTCCACATGCATCACGGCCGACTGGTCCACCTGGCCGTATACGAAGGGCCCGACCTGCGCGTTGACGACGCCACGTCTCCTTCAAGACGCGCTCGTTCGCCCAAGACGCGCTCGTTCGCCGCGGTGGTCCAGATGACCGCGACCGCCCGGATGACCGCGACTGCCCATGTGGCGTCGGGCGCCGCGTTCCGCGGCAAACGGCCTGGCCTTCGCTGATTGGGCGACGCTCACCTGAGCACCACGGCCGTCGAGTTCTTTGCGGTGGCACCCCGGGACGGGACCGCAAGAGAACCCGGCTGCTGCGGCGATCGTTCGAACCTTGGCCGGAGGTCACGCGGCTGGTGGAGCGGGTCCCTTCCCGGGGCCGGATGTCAGGGCATGTAAGCGCCGCATCGGTGTCGCGTCAGTGAGGCAGCCGAACGTGGGTCTCGATGAAACGGAGATCCAACGGGAGGCAGGACATGGACCATGTGATCCAGGCCGAGGGGTTGCGGAAGTCGTTCGGGGCCACGCAGGCGCTTGACGGAGTCGACCTCGCCATACGCCACGGCACGGTGCTGGGGGTACTGGGGCCGAACGGGGCCGGCAAGACCACCGCCGTCCGGGTGCTTGCGACCCTGCTCAAGCCCGACGCCGGGCGGGCCGAGGTGTGCGGATACGACGTGCTCAAGGACCCAGTACGAGTGCGCGCGATGATCGGGCTGACCGGGCAGTACGCGTCGCTGGACGAGGAGCTGACCGGGACCGAGAACCTCATCATGATTGGACGGCTCTTGGATCTGAGCCGGGGCGCGGCGCGGGTCCGGGCGCGTGAGCTGCTGGACCGGTTCCGGCTCACGGACGCGGGCGGCCGTGCGGTCAAGACGTACTCCGGCGGTATGCGGCGCAGGCTCGATCTGGCGGCGAGCCTCGTTAACCGGCCTGCAGTCATCTATCTCGACGAGCCGACGACCGGGCTGGACCCGCGGGCCCGCAACGAGGTGTGGGACACGGTCCGCGATCTGGTGGCCGACGGGGCCACGGTGCTGCTGACCACCCAGTATCTGGAGGAGGCGGACGCGCTCGCCGACCGGATCGCGGTGTTCGACCACGGCCGGGTCGTGGCGGAGGGCACACCGTCGGAGCTCAAGTCGCGGATCGGCTTGCAGACGCTGGCGGTACGGACGGCGAAGCTCCACCGGACCGCCCAGCTCGCCGCGATCGTCGCGGAGCTCACCGGTGAACGGCCGGATGTGGACGAAGGGACTGGTCTGGTGACGGCGCCCGCGTACGACCCGGCTGTTCTGTCGGCTGTGGTCCGACGGTTGGACGAGGCACAGATCGTGGCCGCCGAACTCGCGCTGCGCATGCCAAGTCTCGACGAGGTCTTCCTCACCCTGACCGACCAAGCAAGAACCACGACGACCACGACCAAGGAGCTGGAAGGGACCCCGGCATGACGACGATCGCCGTACCCCCTCGGCGGATCAGCCCGCAGCGGACGCTGCGGCATGGGCTGACGCTGGCCTGGCGCAACGTCGCCCAGCTGAAGCACTCACCGGAGAAGCTGCTGGACACCACGTTGACGCCGGTGGTCTTCCTGTTGCTGTTCCTGTACGTCTTCGGCGGAGCAGTGGCAGGCGATACGCATTCCTACCTGCAACAGCTGCTGCCGGGGCTGGTCGCCCAGATGACGTTCATCGGCACGATGGGCCTGGGCGTCGCACTGAACGAGGACATTCACAAGGGTGTCTTCGACCGTTTCCGGAGCCTGCCGATCGCACGTTCGGCACCGCTGGTCGGCTCGGTGCTGGGCGAGACGATCAAGTTCTGCGTGATGATGACGATGCTGGTCGGCTTCGGCGTGATTCTCGGGTTCCGGTTCGACAGCGACCCGTTGTCGATCGTGGCGGCGCTGGCGCTGGCCTACGTATTCTTTCTGGCCGTCTGCTGGATTTTCGTGCTGGTCGGGCTGCTCGCGCCGTCACCGGAAAGCGTGCAAGGCATCGGGTTCATCCTGGTGATGCCACTGACGTTTGGTAGCAGCGTCCTCATGCCGAACATCGGCACGATGCCGGGCTGGCTGCAGGCCTGGGTCAAGGTCAATCCGGTCACGCATCTGGCCGAGTCGCTGCGCGCGCTGATGATCGGCGGGCCCATGGGCAACCACGCCTGGTACACCCTCGCTTGGGCTGCCGGGATCGTACTCGTGACGTTTCCACTGGCGCTGCGTTTGTACGCGCGCCGTACCTAGGTGCACCACGGTGCACTGCACCTAGGGCACTACGGCGAGGACGTCTTCGCGGGGGATGGCACGGCCACGGTCGTACGCCTCCGCGAAGGCGTTTTCACCGAGGGCGCCGATAGCGGCGGACGTGACGCGCGTGGCATCGATGCTCCAGCGGTCCTTGTAGCCACGCAACGAATGGGCGGCGCCCAGCAGTTCGGCGGCTCGTTCGTGGTCGCCGCGCGCGGCGTCCAGCGCCGCCACGCCTTCGACTATCTCGGCGAGCGTGGGGCTGCCGACGAGGACGCTTTCCGCGATGTCACTGAGGGCGCGAGTGTGGAATCGTGCCGCCGTTTCGAGGTCGCCTTCCTGTTCGGCGAGGCGGCCCAGGTGGCTGAACGTACGGGCGCACACCGAGCGGACGTCGGCCCGGTCGGCGCGCGGCTCGACCAGTTCACGTGCCCGTTCGAGCAGGAGCCGGGTCGTGGCCAAGTCTCCCTCACGGCGAGCCAGCTCGCTCAGGTTGAGGTAGCCGTTGGCTGCGTCCGCGTACTCGCCGATCCGTTCCATGTCGGCGATGGCGCGTTCGGTTTCCGCACGGGCGCGGGCGACATCGCCGGTCTCCGCACGGGCTCGCGCCACGAGAAGGAGCACGGTGCCACCCTGCTCTGGGCTGACCCCTTCCGCGGCGTAACCGTACGCCTCCTCGCCGAGCCGTACCGCCTCCTCGGCGTCGCCACGCGCGAGCGCCACCTGCATCACACCGCTCAGCGCGGTCATCATCCCCCAGCGGTCGCCGAGCTCGCGGAAAGCGGCGAGGCCCGCGCCGAGTTCGGCACCCGCCCGTTCGACATCGCCGTCGTTCGACGCCATGACGCCGAGCCCCACGCGGGCCATCGCGCGGATCCACGGGTCAGGGTGGTCGTAGACGTCGCGTATCCCGCGCTCCGCCGCCACGAGGTCTCCTGTGAGGAGCGTCCCCGCGCCGCGCGCCAGGACGAGCGCGGGGTGCCGGGGTTCCTCGGGCACCACGGCCAGGATGACGTCCAGGGCTTTCCGCATGTTCTCCACCGTCGGCCCGCGCCCGGACGACATCTCGTTCATGAGCGACGCCGCGCACTTCACCATGGCGTACTGCTCCTCCAGTCCGGGCGGTGCGGTGTCACCGGCGATGTCCACGACCGGGACCGCCCAGGTGCCCGCCTCCATTTCCAGGTCCCGCATGACCCAGAACCACACCAGCGCGGCGACCAGCCGCAGCCCCGTGGTCACGTCGCGGGTTTCGATGATGTGGCGGAACGCGGCGCTGCAGTTGTCGCGTTCGGCGGTCAGCCGGTTCATCCAGAGGAGCTGGTCGGCGCGGCGCAGCTCCGGCTCGGCACGTTCGGCGAGTTCGAGGAAGTACGCGGCGTGCGCGGACCGGATGCGGTCGCCCTCCCCTGCTTCCTCCAGCCGCTCCGCCGCATACGCGCGCACGGTCTCCAGCAGCCGGTACCGCACCTCGGCGTGCCCGTCCGCGAGCACAAGGGACTTGTCGATCAGCGCGGCGACCACATCGATGACGTCGTCGGTGAGCTGCCCGGGCGCGCACACCCGTGCGACGCCATCCGGTGTCGCTCCCCCTGCGAATACCGAGAGACGCCGCAGTACGGTCCGTTCGTCGTCATCGAGCAGGTCCCAGCTCCAGTCGACGACGGCGCGGAGGGTCCGGTGCCGCGGCAGGGCCGTACGGCTGCCGCCGGTGAGCAGCCGGAACCGGTCGCCGAGACGGTCGGCGATCTGCGTCGGCGTGAGCGACCGCAGCCTGGCCGCCGCCAGCTCGATGGCGAGCGGAATGCCGTCGAGCTCGCGGCAGATCGCCACCACCTGCGGCGCCGACGCGTCGTCCACCGCGAAGCCGGGGCGGGCTGCGGAGGCACGGTCGGCGAACAGCCGCACCGACGCGTACCGCATCGCCTCATCCGCGTCAGAACCGGCCGGTGGCAAGGGAAGCGACGGAACGGGGCACAACGCCTCGCCCGTGATGCCGAGGGGCTCGCGGCTCGTCGCCAGGACCCGTACACCGGGAGCGTCGCTGAGCGTGCGGTCCACCAGCGCCGCGACGGCATCGATCAGGTGTTCGCAATTGTCCAGGACGAGGATCATCCGCTTGCCCGCGAGGAAGTCCGCCAGCCGGTCGGCGGGCCGTACCGTCGAACGGCTCTCGGCCGACCTGACCACGTCGACCACGCCGAGCGCGGTCAACACCGCCTGGGTGACCTCGCCCGCGTCGCTCACCGAGGCCAGCGGAACGAACCACACCCCGTCCGGCAACTCGGCAACGAACGGAGCCGCCGCCTCGGTCGCCAGCCGGGTCTTGCCCGCGCCGCCCGGCCCGGTCAGGGTGACCAGCCGGCCGTCCCGCAGCAGCTTGCCGAGGCGTTCGGACTCCTCCTCCCGCCCGACGAAGCTGGTCAGCTGGGAGGGCAGATTGGTCGTGCGAAGCGTGGTGTTGGTAGTTCGAGGCGTCGTGTCGATCGTGTGAGGCGTCGTGTCGGTCGTAAGAGACGTCGTGCCGGTCGTGCGAGACGTCGTATTGGTCGTCCCGGGCGTCGTGTTGGTCGTACGAGCCGTCGTGCGGACGTCCGCCGCGGCGGACACGGATGCTCGGGGCGTGACTTCGCCCCTCAGGATGGCGAGGTGCACGGCGGCCAGTTCAGGGGAGGGGTCCACGCCGAGACGGTCGGCGAGCTCCCGCCGGCTCTCCTCGTACAGCTCCAGCGCGTCGGCTTGCCGGCCCGCCCCGTACAGAGCACGCATGAGCAGGGCGCGGAGCCGTTCACGCAGCGGATGCGCCTCGGCCAGCGCCTCGAGCTCAGGTACCAGCGGTGCCGCCGGGCGGCCGAGCGCCAGCTCGGCGTCGACCCGGTCCTCGATCGCCGACAGCCGCAACTCGCCGAGGCGGCTCGCCTCCCGCGACGCGAACGCCGCGTCCAAGACATCCGAGAGTGCGGGGCCGCGCCACAAGTCGAGCGCGTCGCGCAGCCTGTCCGCACGCGGCTCGGGCTCGTGTGCACGTCGCGCCGCACCGACCGCCCGTTCGAACGCGACGGCGTCGATCTCCGCGGGCTCGACCGCGAGCCGGTAACCGGCGGGGCCGTACCCGACCAGATCCCGGCCCGCCGCACCGCGCAACCGCGAGACCAGTGCCTGCAACGCGCCCGCGCCTCCGGCGGGCGGTGCGCCCTCCCAGAGATCGTCCAGCAGCCGTTCGGCGGACACCGCCCGGCCCGCCTCGATCGCCAGCCGGATCAGCAGCGCACGCAGCCGACGGCCGCTGACCTCGACGGTCCGGCCGGTCTCGTCCCATACCTCCAGCGGGCCCAGGATGCCGATGCGCACCGGGTCATTCTCCCCGACCGGGACACCACCTGAGATCGTTAGGGCATGGACGTCCCGAACCTGACACCGCGCGTCGCCGCCGGCATTGAGATCGTCCCGCTTCTCGACGCGGTCGGTCCCATGGGCGAAGCCCTCCGCCGCCCGCCCGGGGAGCTGTTCCCGGGCGGCTCCGCCGAGCTGTGGGAGCGGGTCACGGCCGACGAGCCGAAGGCCTTTGGCCCCGATGGCGAATGGGTCCTGCACTTCTACTGCTACTTGCTGCGCGTTCCAGGCGGCCCGAACATCCTGGTGGACACCGGCCTCGGCCCGCTGGACTCCCCCGCCGCGACCTGGGCTCCCGTCCCCGGCGATCTCGTTGCCGCCCTCAGCAAGGCCGGCGTCGCGCCCGCCGAGATCGGCACCGTCGTGATCACCCATCTGCACAGTGACCACGCGAGCGGCGCCGTGGCCGACGGCAGGCCCGTCTTCCCCAACGCGCGCCACGTCTTGCAGAACGATGAGCTCGCCTGGCTGGAACGCACGCGCGAGCCCATCCTCGCCGCGATCCTCGAACCCCTCCGCGAGGCAGGCCTGGTCGACACGATCAGCGGCGACCTCAGGCTGGCCCCGGACGTCCAGCTCATCCGCACACCCGGCCACACGCCGGGCCATCAGTCGATCATGGTCGGCGACGACGAGATGCTGGTCACCGGCGACATCCTGCATCATCCGGTCCAGCTCGCCGATCCCTCGATCACCTACCTGTACGACGAGGACTCCGAGGCCGCCCGGGTCACCCGTACCGCTCTGCTGGCGAGGATCCGTGAACGCGGCGGCACCCTGGCCACCCCGCACCTCCCCTCCCCCTTCAATGTGTGAGTTGCCGAGAGGGGGTAGGTGGGATGGAGAAGGAGGTGACCGACGATGCCAAGATCACAGATCAAGGACGAGAAGAAGTACCAGAAGCTTCGCGAGAAGGGCGAGAGCAAGGAGAAGGCCGCTCGCATCTCCAACGCCCAGGCCGGGCAGGGCAGCAGCAAGGTCGGGCGCAAGGGCGGCAAGAACCCGTCGTACGACGACTGGTCCAAGGACGACCTGCTCAAGCGGGCCCGTGAGATCGGGATCGAGGGACGTTCGTCGATGAACAAGTCTCAGCTGGTCAAGGCCCTGCGCGACCACTGAGCCGATGAAGCTGGTCTTCGTCCTGGACTGCGCCGACCCCGAGGGCCTGGCCGATTTCTGGGCCGGGATCCTGGGGTACCGGCGCGGCCCGTTCCATCCGCCCTACGCCCATCTGGTCGATCCGCAGGACGAGCGCCCGGAGATCCTGCTGCAGCAGGTGCCGGAACCCAAGATCACCAAGAATCGCATGCATGTCGATCTGCGCGTCGAGGACATGAACGCGGAGATCGACCGGGTGACCGCGCTCGGCGCCCGGATCGTCCGCGGTCCGTTCGTCGACGGCGGCTGGCCCACCACGGTGATGGCGGATCCCGAAGGCAACGAGTTCTGCCTGATCGTCAACCCCGGGGACTGATTCATGACGTCTGTCGTTGACACGGCACGCAAGCACAAGCACGCATACGCCCGCGGCGCGGACCGCCCTCTCGGCTCGTACCTGGGCACGCTGGCCGTCTACGGCCTGAGCGCGGCGGGGCTGGCGCTCCTCGCGCGCGGCCGGACTCCGCGTGTCAGCTTCAGCGATCTGGCCCTGATGACGATCACTACGCACAAGCTGTCGCGGCTGATCGCCAAGGACCCGGTGACGAGCCCTCTGCGCGCGCCGTTCACCAGATATGAGGGCACATCGGGCCCCGCCGAGCTGCACGAGGAAGTACGCGGCCACGGTGCGCGGCACGCCGTCGGCGAGCTCGTGACCTGCCCCTTCTGCCTGTCGCAGTGGGTCGCCACCGGCTACACGGCCGGAATGTTGTTCGCGCCCGCCGCCACCCGCGTGGTGGGAACGACAATGACGGCGGTCGCGGGCTCGGACTGGCTCCAGCTCGCCTACGCCCGGCTGCAACAGGAGGTTTGACAGAGGCGGGGCGGGTAGGGCCAGATTTATGGATTTGTCCTTCCTCAAATCGCTCTATGACCGACCGGGACCGTACGCGTCCGTGTACGCCGATCTCACCAGGACGACCGAGGAGGCGCCGAAGGCACCCGAGCTGCGGTGGCGGGCGCTGCGCGAGACGCTGCACACCGAGGGTGCCCCGGAGGGGACGCTGCGCGCGATCGATCAGACCGTCCACGAGGAGCTCGCCGAGAAGCGGTCCGAAGGCCTGGTGATCTTCGCCGCCGCGGGCGAGGTCGCGCGCATCACCCGCCTGCCCGGCGCGCCCGCCAACGAACTGGCCCGCGTCTCGCCGCTCCCGCACGTACTCCCGCTCCTCGCCGACCGCGGCGAACGTTTCTCGTACCTCCTGGTCACCGTGGACCGCCGGGGCGGCGAGATCTGCTGCGTCGCACCCGACGGAAGCCGCACCACGATCCATGTGGAGGGTGATGAGGAGTACCCGATCCGCAAGGTCAAGGCCGGCGACTGGAACCAGTCCCGTTTCCAGCGCGCCGCCGAGAACGTCTGGAAGGCGAACGCCAAGAAGGTCGGTCGGGAGGTGGGCCAGACCGCCAAGCAGTGCGGCGCCGAACTCCTCCTCGTCTCCGGGGATCCCCAGGCCAGAAGCGCGCTGATGGAGGAGATTCCAGAGCCTCTCCTAGAGCACACGGTCGAGGCCAAGGACGTTGAAGAGCTCCTGGAGCTGAAGCAGACCGAACGCCTCACGGCCATCGCCGAACGCTACGAACGGGAGCTCGCCCACGGCCAGCGCGCCGTCAAGGGCCTGAGCGCGACCGTTGGCGCCGCGAGGCGCGGGCAGATCGAGACCCTGCTCCTGCCCGACCACTCACCCGCTCGTGTCTGGGTAGGCCCGAATCCCACCGATATCACTGTCGACTTGGGCGAACTCCACCGCATGGGTGTGACCGACCCGGTCGAGGAGCGCGCCGACGCCGCCCTCATCAGAGCGGTCGCCGCCACGGACGGGAACCTGGCCCTCCTCCACCAGTCCAAGATCGGAGCCATTCTCCGCTACACGGACTCCGCCACCCGCCATCAGTAGACGAGGGTCTTCTTCGAGTTGCCCGGGAAGACCAACCCTGGCGTCACTGCCTCCGCCGTAGTGGACTTGTCAGTGAGGAGGAGGCAGCCATGTCCATCGATCTCAACCACACGATCGTCCACGCCCGCGACAAGCAGGCCGAGGCCGAGTTCTTCGGGCACATCCTGGGCTTGAAAGTCGGTGCCCCATGGGGCCCGTTCGTCCCGGTCGAAGCCGACAACGGCGTCACGTTCGACTTCATGGACTCGACCGAGATCCAGGGCCAGCACTACGCCTTCCTGGTCACCGACGAGGAGTTCGACCAGATCTTCGCACGCATCAAGGAGGCCGGCATCACCTACTGGGCCGACCCCGCCCACCAGAAGCCCGGCGAGATCAACAACCATTACGGCGGCCGCGGCGTCTACTTCGACAGCCCCAACGGCCACAACCTGGAGGCCATCACCTCTCCATACGCCTAAATCCATACGCCTAAAACCATAAGAGCTGCTCCAAAGAGCCGCTCTCAACGCTCTCTCCCCCCGAGCAGTAGACGAAGCCGTGGGGCTCTACGCGGCGAATTGGTCATTGGAAGTGGGTGGCTGGCCGTCCGTCCTCCAGCCGTCGCGGGCGCACTGGCGGGCCTGCTGATCGAGGCGCGTGGCCACGGCGGGCGACCGCTGGAAAAAATTCTGGTCCGGACGTCCATAACAGGGTGGTGGCTTCGACCAGGAGCCGCGCCCCCGGATGAGGGCGCTGGAGGGAGAGGACGCGACATGAAGTACATGATCATGATGTTCGGTGGGCTCGGTGAGACGCTTGCGAACCGGTCACCGGAGTGGATCAGCGGCATGCAGAAGCTCATGATGGAGATCGACGGCGAACTTCGCGAGAACGGCGAGCTGGTGGCCGGCGACGCGCTCGTCGACCCGACCCAGGCGACCACGGTGCGATTCCACAACGGCGCGCCGCTGCCGACCGATGGGCCGTTCGCGGAGGTGAAGGAGTCCCTTGCGGGCTTTTGGATCGTCGACGTGAGCGAGGAGCGGGCCATCGAGATCGCATCGCGGGCGGTCGCCTACATCGAGTTCCCGATGGAGGTCCGCCGCCTCATGGACCACCAGCCAGCCCAGTCGTGACCGAGTGGTGAACGACCAGCGTGCCGAGAACCTACTGCGTGAGCTCGCGCCGCAGGTTCTCGGCACGCTGGTACGCCGGCACGGGCAATTCGATGCGTGTGAGGACGCGGTGCAGGAGGCGTTGCTCGCGGCGGCCCAGCGCTGGCCGATCGAGGGCGTGCCGGACCGGCCGCACGCATGGCTGCTGACCGTCGCGACCCGGACGCTGGTCGACTTCTGGCGCCGCGACAGTGCCCGGCGGCGGCGCGAGTTACAAGCCGCCGCGCTCAAGCCAGCCGAGGTGGCGGAGACGGCGGACGTCGACGACACGCTCGTCCTGCTGTACCTCTGCTGCCACCCCGACCTGTCACCCTCATCCCAGCTCGCCCTGACACTGCGCGCCGTCGGCGGGCTCACCACCGCCGAGATCGCCGCCGCGTTCCTGATGCCGGAGGCGGCGATCGCAAAGCGGATCGTCCGCGCCAAGCAGCGCATCCGCGCGTCGGGAGCCCGGTTCGAGCTGCCCGCTGCAGATCAGCGGCGGGCGCGGCTCGACGTCGTCCTCCACGTGCTCTATCTGGTCTTCAACGAGGGCTACACCACCAGCGCCGGGCCCGTCCTGCACCGCACCGACCTCACCGTTGAGGCGATCCGGCTGACCCGGCTGCTGCACCGGCTGTTGCCCGCCGAGGGCGAGATCGCCGGGCTGCTCGCGCTGATGTTGCTCATTGACGCGCGCCGGGCCGCCCGCACCGACGCCGCCGGCGCGATTGTGCCCCTCGCGGAGCAGCAACGCGACCTGTGGAACGCGTCCGCGATCGCCGAGGGTGTCGCGTTGGTGACCCGGACGTTGGGGACCGGACCGGTCGGGCCGTACCAGATCCAGGCCGCCATCGCTGCTCTGCACGACGAGGCCGCGACCGCCGACGACACCGACTGGCCGCAGATCCTCGCCCTCTACGACGTCCTCGACCGCGTCGCACCCGGTCCGCTCGTCACGCTCAGCCGTGCCGTCACCCTCGCGATGGTGCACGGCCCCAGCGCCGGGCTGGCACTCCTCGGCACACTCGACAGCGACAACCGGATGGCACACACCCACCGTCTCGAAGCGGTCCGCGCCCACCTGCTCGATCAGGCCGGTGACGTGGCCGCCGCCCGCGAAAGCTACCTGCGGGCGGCCAAGATGACCGCGAGCCGTCCCGAACGCGACTACCTCACGCTGCGCGCCGCCCGTCTCGGCTCGTGAAAGAGGGCGGGGTCTATGTTCTCAGCCGGCTGGCGCGGGACTCCAGGTAGCGTTGCTCGGCGATGCTGGCGGTGGCCTTGGCGGCGCGCCGGTAGTGCTCGTACGCCCCGGCCGTGTCGCCGGTCTTCTCCAGCAGATGCGCCCGTACGGACAGCAGCCGGTGATGCCCGGCCATCCGCTCGTCACTGTCCAATGTGGACAGCAGGGCCAGCCCGGCCGGCGGGCCCTCGGTCTCGGCGAGCGCGATCGCCCGGTTGAGGGTGACCATCGGGTTGGGCGCGATCCGTTCCAGGATCAGGTAAAGGGCGTGCACCTGCGCCCAGTCGGTCTCCTCGGCCGTGGCCGCGTCGGCGTGCGTGGCGGCGATGGCGGCCTGGAGCAGGTACGGCCCCAGCGCCGGGCCGGCCAGCGCCGCCTTGACCAGCTCGATGCCCTCGTCGATCATTCCGCGGTCCCACTGCGTCCGGTCTTGCTCGCCCAGCGGCACCAGGTCGCCGGCCGCCGTCGTGCGCGCCTCCCGGCGGGCGTGGGTCAGCAGCATCAGCGCGAGCAGCCCGGTCACCTCGCCGTTCTCGGCCAGTTGCGCGTGCACCATCCGGGTCAGCCGGATCGCCTCGTGCGCAAGGTCAGCGCGGTGCAGCTCGCTGCCGGAGGAGGCGGTGTAACCCTCGTTGAAGATCAGGTAGAGCACGTGGAGGACGACCCGTAGCCGCTCCTCGCGCTCCGCGCCGTCCGGCAGGCCGAACGAGCTGCCGGCGGCCCTGATGCGCTGCTTGGCCCGGCTGATCCTGGCCGCCATCGTGTCCTCCGGCACCAGGAACGCGCGGGCGATCTCGGCAGTGGTCAGGCCGCCGACCGCCCGCAGCGTCAGCGCGGTCTGGGAGGCCGCGGTCAGCGTCGGATGGCAACACAGGAACAGCAGGACGAGCGTGTCGTCGGTATCCGGCACCTCGGGCGCCACCTCGGTGGCCGTCGCCGACTCCCGCTCGCGACGCGCGTGGTCACTGCGCATCTGGTCGATGCGCCGCCGGGACGCGACGGCCACCAGCCAGCCGCGCGGATTGTCCGGCACACCCTCGGCCGGCCACTGCACGGCGGCGGCGAGGACGGCCTCCTGTACGGCGTCCTCACACTCCTCGAACTGGCCGTACCGGCGTACCAACGCGCCGAGGACCTGCGGCGTGAGCTCACGCAGCAGGTCCTCGATGGGCGGAGCCGTCATGCCTCCAATTGTCCGTCAGCGAACATCACCTGCCGCACCTCGACCCCCAGCCCCTCGATCGCGGCGTCCGGGATCTGGGCCGCCAGCTCGATCGCCCGCTCCTTGTTCTCGCAGTCGATCAGGTAGAAGCCGCCCAGGTACTCCTTGGCCTCCAGGAAAGGGCCGTCGCTCACCACCGGCTGGCCGTTGCGCACCGACACCACGGCGGCCTGCGACGGGTCGACCAGCGCCTGAGTGTTGATCAGCTCGCCGGACTTCTTCAGCGCCTCGATGAACGCGCCGTGGCCCTCGCCGATCGCCGCCTTCTCCTCATCGGTCAGCGCGTCCAGCACGGCCGGGTTGATGTGCATGCTGATCAGGAATTTCATCTCGTGCCCCTCGTCGTTCGCGGCCCCAGGCCGGGCCCTTCGACAGGTTGGTCGGACCCGCCGCCGCCGTCTTGACATCCCCGCCAGAACTTTCGCAGAGATTTTTCCCGCACCCATGTCAAGAAACCCTCGGCTGCTCCGACCCACCGGCGAAACGTCGAGAGAACAGAGAGCTTCGAATATGCGAATCAATCGGGCGTGGCTGGGAGCGGCCCTCCTCATGCTGCCGACATTGCTCGTCGCGATGGACACGACGGCGCTGCTCCTGGCGCTCCCACGGCTGAGCGCCGACCTGGGCGCCACCGGCGTCCAGCAGTTGTGGATCAGTGACGGCTACGGATTCCTGGTGGCCGGCATGGTCATCACGATGGGCACGCTCGCCGACCGGATCGGCCGCCGGCGGCTGCTGATCGTCGGCGCGGCGGCGTTCGCGGTGCTGTCGGTCGTGGCCGCCTTCGCCACCAACCCGCTGATGCTGATCGTCGCGCGTGCGCTGCTGGGCGTCGCCGGCGCGACCCTGGCGCCGTCCACCCTCGCCTTGCTCACCAACATGTTCCGCGACGAACGACAGCGCGGGAAGGCCATCGCGATCTGGGCGACCTGCCAGTTCGCCGGCGGCGCGCTCGGCCCCGTACTCGCCGGACTCTTGCTCCAGCACTTCTGGTGGGGATCGGTGTTCCTGGCCGCCGTGCCGGCGATGGCGTTGCTGGTGCTCGCCGGGCCCGTCCTGCTGCCGGAGTTCCGCAGCGACCAGGCCGGCCGGCTGGACCCGGCCAGCGTCGGGCTGTCGCTCGCGGCGGTGCTCCTGATGGTGTACGGCATCAAGCAACTGACCGTCGAGAACGCGCGGGCCGTGCCGGCGGTGGCCCTCATCGTCGGCGCGGCCATCGGAGTCCTGTTCGTACGCCGGCAACTGAGGCTGGAGACGCCGCTGCTGGACCTGCGGCTGTTCCGCAGCCGCCCGTTCACGGCCATACTCGTCGCGCTGGTCTTCGCCGGCATCGCCATGGCCGGTACGGGCCTGCTGGTGACCCAGTACCTGCAGAGCGTGCTGGGCTTCTCGCCGGTCGCGTCGGCGATGCTGTTCGCACCCATGGGCCTGGGTGTGGCGGCCGGCACCATGGCCGCGCCGGCGCTGGCCCGGCGGATGAAGCAGACGACCGCGATCGCCGGCGGGCTGGCGGGGTCGGCGCTGGGCAGCCTGCTGCTGGTCGGCGCCGGCGGTACCGGCACCCTGCCGCTGGTGATGATCGGCATCGCCGTACTGGCGCTGGGCACCGGCCCGCTGTTCGCACTGGGCACCGGGCTGGTCGTCGGCTCGGTACCACCCGAGCGCGCCGGCTCGGCGGCGTCGATGTCGGAGACCGGCAACTACTTCGGCGGTTCGCTCGGCTTCGCGCTGCTCGGTGTGGTGGCCGCGGTGGTCTACCGCAGCCGGATGGACGGCACGTCCGACTCGCTGCCCGCCGCGGTCGCCGCCAGCCGGCACCTACCCGCCGATCAAGGCGCGCAACTGCTGCACACCGCGCGGGAAGCGTTCACCACCAGCCTGCACGTCACCGGCGTCGTCGCCGCAGTAATCTTCGCCGGGCTGGCCGTACTCATCCTCACCATGCGCCCGGCAACCCGGACCACGCCGGCCGCACTCCCCGATTACCAGGCGACTCGCTCATAGACGGTCAATAACCCCGGCTTGTGACGAGCGCGGACAGAGCCGGGGCGGCCGGTCCTCAGTGGGCAAGCTGTTCAACGAAGGTCGGGGATGCGTTCGCCACCCTTCGCGGGGCGCTGGGTTGGCGATGAAGCCGGCCACGCAACGTCGTCGATCGCGAGCCACGGCGCGACGGCCAGGGCCGTGGGCGTGAGCCCGGCGAACGTCGTGACCTCGCGGTGGAGATGGGACTGGTCGACGTAGCCGCTCTCGGTGGCAACGCGGACGGCGGCATGACCCGCCGCGAGAAGGTGGGCGGCGTGGTCGAAGCGCACCAGTTGGGCGGCGCGTTTGGGTGTGATGCCGAGCTGGGACCGGAAGCGGGACCACAGGCGCTTGCGGCTCCAGCCGACCTCGTCCGCCAGGCCGTCGACCCGCACCTGCCCCCGGCTGGTGAGCGTCCGCCGCCAGGTGTAGGCGACCTGCGGATCGACCGGTGGGTGGGCGCCCAGCCGACGGCCGAGGATGTCCACCGCGATCGTGAACCTCTCGTCCCACGACGCGGCGGCGCGCAGCCTGTCCTCGGCTCGCCCGGCGTCGCGGCCCCAGACATCCTCAAGGGCTGCCACCGTTCCGCTGAGCTCGGGCGATGCGCCGAACAACGCAGCCGCCGCGACCGGATCCAGCCGGATCTGGAGGCACTCGCCGGCTCCCCAGCCGGCTGCCCGAAGATCGCCGGGGAGGAGCCCGATGACGACACTGCCGCGCTCGTGCCGGCCATGGGTTTCGTAGACGACGCCATCTCCCTCGCTCAGATCGACGAGCAGGGTGACGGAGGGGTGCGCGACCATGGCGATGTCCACAAAGTCCGGGGCACGATGGCGGAACCCGGCCATGCTGACCCCCGGCAGGCGAACCGACGGGCGTGGGACCGCGACGTCCACCCACGCCCGGTCAGGTGGCGTCCCGGCCGACAACACGTGACCAGTCTAGGCCTCAGGGATCATGGGTGGCCTGTTGCCGTGAAGCCCAGCAGCAGTTTGCTGGTCGTCTCGGGCGCTTCCAACATGGGTAGGTGCCCGACGCCGGGCAGCAACTCGACCCGCGCGTTCGGCACCGCCTCGTACTGGTGCGCCGACGACGGCTCCCAACGGGGGTCGGCAGCGCCGAAGATCACCAGTACGGGGACCTCGAGGGCGGCGAGACGTTCGGGCACGCTCCGCTCGGCGATGTACGCGGTGTTCCGGCGCAGCACCGTCCTCATCACGCGGTAGCTGATGCCCCGTACGTCGGCGACCACGTCGTCCGGGACGTCCACCGGGCAAACGGCCGTCGCGCTGATCCCCTTGCGGATCATCGCGTCCGAACGCCTCGACCACAGGATCGGGCCCAAAGGCGGGGCCAACAGGACCCGAAGGATGAACGGCTGCCGAAGGAGCGCACCCAGACGTGGTCCGCTACTGATCAATGCAAGCGAACCCACGAGGTCGGGGCGTTGTTCGGCAAGCGCGGTGGCAACGTAGCCGCCGCTGGAGTGCCCGACCGCGGCGACGTGACGAAGGTCGAGGTCGTCCAGCAGCGCCGCGACCTGGCCTGCCTGCGCAGGCACGTCGTACGACGCCGCGGGCGGGGACTGGCCGCAGCCAGGGAGATCGACCCGGATGACGTGATGGTGGTCGGCCAATGCCGTGACCAGCGGGCTCCAGCAGCCGCCCGAGGCCCCCGACCCGTGGATGAGCAACAACGGCGGCGCCTGCCGCGGGCCGTCATGGACCACGTGCATCCCATGCGAGTGCTCAATGTCGTACTTACTCATGCGGAGACTATGCACGGGCGGTCGGCTATCAGTCTTGGACAAATGTTCCCGCGGAGTGGACGACCGACGGCCCGCCACCATCGTCGCAGTCCCCGGAGCGCGTCGCTGTCGGCAGACCAGCGCGCCTGGTCCTGCTGCCTGGGCTCGGTTTGATTCGTGGGTGGGTCAGGTGCCGGAGGCCATCTAGGCGGCGAGGTCCTACTGCGTCAAACGCCCATGACAACCAATGGGTGCACGATGAGAGCCCCCGGCCCCTTGTCGATTGAGAGACAGAACTGGTGAAGCACTCCCGGCAGTGCAACCCATCATCGTGCGGGCCGATTTCGTTGTTGCACAAGTGCTGCAACCGGCCTGCCCGACCGGTCGGTTCGACGGCTCGCGGAAAGTTCAGAGTTTGAAGAGTCTGGCGTACGGTTCGGTGATCCGCGTCTTCTGGGGACCGAAGTCGATGACGACCGCCTGGTGCTCGACCTTCAGGACACGCCCGAGGCCGTACTTGTCATGGGTTACCAGCTCACCCGGCGCGTACTCGTCAAAGACCGGGGCGGGCGGGCGTTTGAAGGGGCTGGTGGGCAGATGCCGCCGCATGGCGGGCCGGGAAGTCCTCATTCCCCCAGTATGCGCTCGCGATGGGGGGTCGGGACGAAACTCTCCCTGTCTTTCGCGGAATCACACCGCTCACCGGGCGATTCCCGCCCGTTCACCCACCTGCGTGCTAAGGTAGGGATCAGTTGCGGTTCCCATAGACATTTTGTGCGCGCCTGACGGTCCCTACCTCAGGCGCCTTTTTGTTGCTCTGGATCTTCCGGATGGGCTCATCGCGGCACCCGGCCCTGCACAGTGCACGGCCGGGCCCGACCAGAAGGAGATCACCATGGCCACCGGCACCGTCAAGTGGTTCAACGGCGAAAAGGGCTTCGGCTTCATCGAGCAGGACGGCGGCGGCGCCGACGTCTTCGCTCACTACTCCAACATCGCCGCCTCGGGCTTCCGCGAGCTCCAAGAGGGCCAGAAGGTGACGTTCGACATCACCCAGGGCCAGAAGGGCCTCCAGGCGGAGAACATCGTTCCCGCCTGAACATCGCGCTGACGGCGTCGCGGCGGGCGTGGCATTGGGCCGCCCCGTCGCGGACGCCGCCTGATGCGGCGGCACCGTCACCCCGATCGTTGCCCTATTTCACCAGGCTGGGCGCATACCTGTCGCCCGCCGTCTTCCGGTTCGTTCTTGAGAAACCTCCGCTCGTCTTCGTGACCCCGGAGCCCTCCTCGATACGCGCCGATTCGAGGAAGGTTCCACAGACATGTCCCGTAACACCCGACGGCCCGTACGCGGCCGTTCATCCCGAAGCACCGAGCACCGTACGTCGCCGACTGGGCCGAGCGGTGAGTTCACGCTTCCGAACACATCCACGCCATCTCTCCCCCCGATCTCGGCGTTCCGTGACCTGGACATGCCCTCGGCGCTGCTGACGACGCTGTCCCGGCATGGGGTGACCAGCCCGTTCCCCATCCAGGCCGCGACCCTGCCGAACACCCTGAACGGCCGGGACGTCCTCGGCCGCGGCCGCACCGGCTCGGGCAAGACCCTCGCCTTCGGCCTTCCGCTGCTCGCCCGCACCGCGGGCAGCCGCGCTGAACCGCGACACCCTCTCGCCTTGGTCCTCGTCCCGACCCGGGAGCTCGCCCAGCAGGTCACCGAGGCCCTCACCCCCTACGCCGACGCCGTCGGGCTGCGGCTGACCACGGTGGTCGGGGGCATGTCACTGCCGCGCCAGGCGAACGCGCTCAAACGCGGCACCGAGGTCCTGATCGCCACGCCGGGCCGCCTCGCGGACCTGATCGACCGCGGTGACTGCCGGCTCGACAAGGTGGCGATCACCGTGCTGGACGAAGCCGACCAGATGGCCGACATGGGCTTCCTCCCCCAGGTCACCGGCCTCCTCGAGCAGGTCGCGCCCGGCGGTCAAAAGATGATGTTCTCCGCGACGCTCGACCGCAACATCGACCGGCTGGTACGCCGCTTCCTCAACGACCCGCTGACCCACTCGGTCGACCCCTCGGCCGCAGCGGTCACCACCATGGAGCACCACCTTCTCCACGTCGCCGACGCCGACAAGCACGACACCACCGCGCACATCGCCGCCCGCGACGGCAGGGTCATCATGTTCGTCGCCATGAAGCACGGCGCCGACCGGCTCGTCCGCAAGCTGGCATCCCAGGGGCTCCGCGCCGGCGCGCTGCACGGCGGCAAGTCCCAGTCCCAGCGCAACCGCGTCCTGAACGGTTTCCGCACGGGAGAGGTCGATGTCCTGGTCGCCACCGACGTCGCGGCCCGCGGCATCCACATCGACGACCTGGACCTCGTCGTCAACGTCGACCCGCCCGCCGACCACAAGGACTACCTGCACCGCGGCGGCCGCACCGCCCGCGCCGGACGGCCCGGCACCGTGGTCACCCTGGTTCTTCCCTCCCAGCGTCGCGACATGAACCGTCTGATGACCACGGCAGGCATCGTTCCGCGCACCACCAGCGTGCGCCCGGGCGACACCGAACTGGCCCGCATCACCGGCGCCCGTACCCCGTCCCACACCGCCGCCGGAATCTCCCCCGCGTGGACGGACCGCCCGCGGACACGCCGCGCCTCCCCTGCGGTGCCCGCCACACGCAGCAGGAGCGTCGAACGGCATCGTTCCGCACGACGTGCAACACCCTCACGAAACACCTGACAGACATCCCGGACCCCTCAGGCACACCAGCCTCCAGGAACCCCAGAGACGGAGTCCACACCTCGGCCCGCGCAGGTGCCGTACGGCCACCTCCGTAAACCTGGATCAGAACAGCTCCCTGAAGTGAAGTGTCCCTGAGGACGAACTGCCCCTTCGGAGATCAGCTCTGCTCGCGTCGCTTCTTCCATTCGGCGACGACGGCCTCGACGTGTTTGCGGATGTCGTCACTGCGGTCCGCGCTGCCGTTGACGTCACGGCACGCCTGGCCGTACTCCGCCCACAGGGCATCGTCGGCGAGGCGAAACTTCCGTTGTGGGCTGCCTGCTGTAGGCATGTCAGCCGCCCAGCTTCACGACCAGCGAACGCAGATGAGGGGTTGCGGCGTTATCCTGGCCGCGCTTCACCCATGCTGCGATGTGTTCGCTGACCAGCTGGGCGAGACTCGCACGCTCGTCGTCGCTGAGCTCAACCGTGGTCGTGGTGTTAGTTCGGCAGTCGTAAGCCATGAAGAGGATGTCTCCGACTGCCTGTTCGGCCGCAGGGGGCTTGCGGTTGCGCTGAGCATGCCAATCGGCACTGTTGTTGACGACGCCCCACCCATGCAGGGCTTCATAGTTGGTGAGTTCGAGCCACATGGGGCCGGCACCTCTCGCTCCCAGGCGTGTGGCCACACCCTACCCCGGTGTGGCCACACACATCGAGGAGAACACCCTCTATCACTCCCTCAACTCACTCTGCTCCGGTGGCACGAACAGCCGATCGGGGCCAGTGAGCACCCTCACCCCACTCACCGTGCCGAACCTCAAGGAAACCAACCACAGAACGTCCAACGTCCGGTCATCGGCTACTTGTTTCATTGCCTCAGGACCGGTGCCCGGCCAGGCTCGATCCAGGCGCCCGGGCCGCGGTCGAGCGCCAGGCCCGGCATGCACCGCAGCCAGACGCCAAAGAGCCGGGGGACTTCTTGAAGAAGCCGTTCGCACGGCTGCACACGTCTCAGGAGGCACGTGGCGGTGCAGAACACGCGGAGGTGAGCAAGATTGTCGACGAGGGCCACGCGTCCGCTACTAGGCCATAAAACGCCAGTGAGCCTCCTCTCCCAGAGGAGAGAAGGCTCACTTGGACGGACACCGTGAAAGTCTTGCTAGGCGACCTTGATGCGGCCGTTTGTTCTAGTAAGTCTTCCTTGGTGGAGCTATGGGGATTCGAACCCCAGACCTCCTCCATGCCATGGAGGCGCGCTACCAACTGCGCCATAGCCCCGTGCGGCCTTCCGGCCGACCTGGAAAAGCTTAGTGCACGCCGACCCCTGGTCGGTACGCGCTACCGCCAGCCGAGCTGCTCGCCCACCTCGTCCGGCGCGTACCCCTGCTGCCCGCCCTCGCCGATCCACACCATCCCGTCGGCCTCCGCGATCGCCCCTACCAGGTGCTCTTGCGGCAGCCGAGGCTGAACGGCCAGCCGAACCTCCAGATGAGGGTCGAATTGGCTCAGCTCATCGATGAGGTCCGCCACCGTGACCTCCCTACGCGCGCCCCTGCGGTGTCTGCCCATACCGCAATAAAACCATCCGCCACACAAGACCAGGCGATTCGATCTTGCATCTCTGAAAGAGAACCCCGGAAGGGACGGGGGTGCGGGGGCGAAGCCCCTGCATCGGGGGTCTGGGGGCGCCCCCCAGGTAAACATGACGAAGGAGTGGCGGCCTGCGCTTTCCGCAGGCACACCACTCCCAACTCCGAAGGTGGAGCTATGGGGATTCGAACCCCAGACCTCCTCCATGCCATGGAGGCGCGCTACCAACTGCGCCATAGCCCCGCAGCTGCGTGGACGTACATCCCGCAGCGCCTCGCCAGTGTATAGGAAGGCGGGGGTCGTACTCGAATCGATTGCCGGGCTAGACGCCGTTGTCGGTGCGGTCGTCGGAGAGGATGGGTTCGGGCAGGGTGCCGGCGTTGTGCTCGACGAGACGCCAGCCGCCGTCGCGCATTTCGGCGAGGACGGACCAGCAGCAGTTGGAGAGGCCGCCGAGGCGTTCCCAGATCTCCTCGGGGAAACCGAGGAGATTGGACATGCCGAGGCGCAGGGCGGCGCCGTGTGAGGCCACGACGAGGAGTCCGGTGGGCGGCAGCTCGTCGAGGGCGCGTTCCAGCGCGGTGCCGACGCGCTTGGCGACCTGAGCGCTGGTCTCGCCGCCTGGAGGCTGCCAGCGGGCGTGCTCGGCGGGGAAGCGCTCGCGGATCTCCCGGGCGGTGAGGCCTTCCCACTGGCCGCCGTCGCGTTCGATCAGGTCCTTGTCGTGCGCGACCGGCAGCTCGGTGACGTCGGCGAGGGCCTGCGCGGTGTCGGCGGCGCGCTGCAGGGGCGAGGCCAGGATCGCGGTGGGGCGGAGGGCGGCGAGGAGCCGGGCCGCGCGGTGGGCCTGTTCGACGCCGGTCTCGTCCAGCGGGATGTCGGTCTTGCCCTGGAAGCGGCGTTCGAGGTTCCAGGCGGTCTGGCCGTGCCTCCAGAGGACCAGGCGGCGCTTGCCGGGCTCGCGCCGGGGCACGTCACTCACTCGCGCTCCCGACCTTGCGGCTGCGCTGTGCGGAGTGGGCGTTGACGCTCTCCGGGAGCTCCAGGAGGGGGCAGTCCTTCCACAGCCGCTCCAAGGCGTAGAAGAGGCGGTCCTCCTCGTGCTGGACGTGCACGATGACGTCGGCGTAGTCCAGGAGCACCCAGCGCCCTTCCCGCTCGCCTTCGCGGCGGATGGGCTTGGCGCCCGCCTCCTCGCGGAGACGCTTTTCGATCTCGTCGACGATCGCGCGGACCTGGCGGTCGTTGGACGCCGAGCAGAGCACGAACGCGTCGGTGATGACGAGCTGCTCGCTCACGTCGTAGGCAAGAATGTCGTCGGCCAGCTTGTCGCCCGCCGCCTCGGCGGCGACTCGGACCAGCTGTGCGGCCCTGTCGGATGCGGTCACGATGTGTTCGCGATCCTCCCTGTCGGGGACGGTCCCGGTTCTACCCTCTCACGGCTCCCGGATGCGACCCTGTTTTGTCGGCACTTGAACGTTGCGATCCGGATTTGGCCACAACGCGTTCACCATCCAGGGTATGGGCGGAAAGTAAAGCCCGGTAATCAATATGCGCCTGTTCAGGCAGCAGGATCGCGGTAAAGGCCGCGCTTGTTGATGTACTGGACGATGCCGTCGGGCACCAGATACCAGATGGGCTCGCCGGCCCGCACCCGGTCGCGGCACTCGCTGGAGGAGATCGACAGCGCGGGCACCTCCATGAGGCTGACCCGGCCGTTCGGCAGGCCCGGGTCGGCCAGCTGATGGCCGGGCCGGGTGACCCCGATGAACTGCGACAACTCGAAGAGCTCGTCGGTGTCGTGCCAGGTCAGCATTTTCGCGAGCGCGTCGGCGCCGGTGATGAAGAAGAGATCGGCGTCCGGTCCGTGGAGGGCCCGCATGTCCCGCAGGGTGTCCACGGTGTAGGTGCGGCCGGGCCGGTCGATGTCGATGCGGCTGACGGAGAACGTGGGATTGGACGCGGTGGCGATCACGGCCATCAGATAGCGGTCCTCGGCCGGCGCGATCTTCTGGTCGGGCTTGTGGGAGGAGATCCCGGTGGGGACGAAGACGACCTCGTCCAGCGAGAAGAAGTGGGCGACCTCGCTGGCGGCCACGAGGTGGCCGTGGTGGATCGGGTCGAACGTGCCGCCCATGATCCCCAACCGTCGCTTTTGCGTCATGCCGACGAGAATAGCCAGCGGCCCCTGATCCGCTAAGACATGCCCTGCCCGTTGTGTCCGAGGTCACGAGCCCACCTGGCATTTCACGTCCGGACCGGCACGCGGGGGCCGGCGCCGTCAGGTCAGGCCGGGTAGTGGGGGCTCCCCTCGTCCCCACGTGACTACGCGTACAGCCTTGCCGATCTCCACCCTCGGGATCGTGCCCGCCGGAAGGACCTTTACGTCCGCGTGAAGGCCCAGGTCGGCACGTAGATCGGCGACGAGACGGGCTTCGGGGTCGCCGGAGCCGAGGGCCTCGCAGGCCACGATCAGCCGCACCGCCGCCTCCTGCCGCCGGTCCACGACGAGCTGGTAGTGGGGTGCGACGAGGCCGGAGCCCAGAAGGACGCGCTCGACCTCGCTGGGATAGACGTTGACGCCCCTGATCACGAGCATGTCGTCGGCACGGCCGCGGATCTTGCTCATCCGGACGAGGGTCCGGCCGCACGGGCATTCGCCGCGCGTGAGGGAGGCGATGTCACCGGTCCGGTAGCGCAGGAGCGGCAGAGCCTGCTTGGTGGGGGTCGTGAAGACCAACTCGCCGGGCATCCCTTCGTCGGCGGGGGCGCCGGTCTCAGGGTCGACCGTCTCGACGATGAAGTGGTCCTCGTTGACGTGCAGCCCGTTCTGCTCCAGGCATTCGGTCGCCACACCCGGGCCGATGATCTCCGAGAGGCCGTAGATGTCGATTGCCTTGATCGGGAGCACCTTCTCGATCGCGGCCCGCAGCTCCTCGGACCACGGCTCGGCCCCGAAGACCCCGGCCCGGAGAGAAGAGATGTCGGCCCCGCTCTCGGCGGCCGCCTCGCCGAGCCGGAGGGCGTACGCGGGCGTGCAGGTGAGGATGTCGGGCCGCAGGTCGGCGAGCATCCGCACCTGCCGTTCGGTCATCCCGCCCGACATGGGCACCACGGTCGCGCCGAGGGCCACCGCGCCCTGGTGGATGCCGATCCCGCCCGTGAAGAGGCCGTACCCGTAGGCGTTGTGCACGATGCTGTCGGCGGTCGCGCCCGCGCACGAGAGCGACCGGGCGCACATCGCCGCCCAGAGATCGAGATCCGCGCGGGTGTACGCGACGAGCGTCGGCCTTCCTCTCGTACCGCTGGATCCGTGCACGGCGACGACCTGCTCCTGCGGAACGGCGAGCATGCCGAACGGGTAGTTGTCCCATAGGTCTTGCTTGACCGTGAACGGCAGCCGGTGCAGATCGGCGAGGTGGATGTCCGCGCCGCCGGTGACACCTGCGTCCTTGAGGCGGTCTCCCTGCACCCCGCCCACCGCGATCAGCCTGTCGACCAGGCCCCAGAGCCGGTGGCGTTGCAGCGCCGCCCGCTCGTCCAGCGACATCGCCTCGGCCTTCGGATCGAACATCGCCCCTCCTCGCGCCCCATTGCGCCCCACCCCGGCCTACGGTCAGCACTGACCGGCCGACGGTCAGCGCCGACTGCCGACAGTCAGCTCTGACCGGCCGCCAACCCCGGCCGCCGACCCCGGTTGCCGGAAGTAGAGCGCGTGCAACGCTCCGGGCGCAAGCCCTTCAGGATCAGACCCGGAGGGCCGGTCCTGGTCGGCGCGCCAACGATGGGAACCCTGGGGGTAGGTGGTTCGTCGGACTTACCATGCCGGACATGACGACGAACACACCGGATCGAGCACGCACGCGCTTCCCGGGGATCAGCTCCCGGGCCTACGAACACCCGGCAGACCGTTCGGCGCTGGTGGCGCTCCGGTCACTGACGGGGTTCGACACAGTCCTCCGCAAGATGTCCGGCCTCTTCAACGAGCGGGCATTCCGTCTGATGTTCCTGGGCGGCACCGTGCGGGTCGGCGAGAACCAGTTCCACAACCTGCACGACTTGGTCCGGGACGCCTGCTACATCCTCGACCTGCCCGAGGTCCCCGAGGTGTACGTACGGCAGAGCCCGGAGCCGAACGCGATGGCCCTCGGCTCTGACCGCCCGTTCATCGTCATCAACACGGGACTGATCGACCTGCTCGACGACGAGGAACTGCGGTTCGTCGTCGCGCACGAGGTCGGGCACATCCTGTCGGGCCACGCGGTCTACCAGACGATGATGCAGATCCTGCTCTCGCTCGGGAGCCGGCTGGCCTGGCTGCCGCTCGGCAACCTCGGCATCGCGGCGATCATCATCGGGCTGAAGGAGTGGTTCCGGAAGGCCGAGCTGTCGTCCGACCGGGCCGGGCTGCTGGCCGGACAAGACCTGGACGCCGCCAAGCGCACGATGATGAAGCTGGCCGGTGGCACGCGCCTGCAGGAGATGAGCAGCGAGGCGTTCCTTGAGCAGGCGCGCGAGTACGACGCGGCGGGCGACGTGCGCGACGGGCTGCTGAAGTTCCTCAACCTGCTGCCGCAGACGCACCCGTACGCGGTGATGCGGTTCGCCGAGATCGACAAGTGGGCGCACAGCGGCGAGTACGAGCGCATCCTGGCGGGCGACTACCCGCGCCGCGACGACGACGGCAGCGCCTCGGTCACCGACGAGATCCGGAACGCGGCCAAGTCCTACCGTGAGTCGTGGGAGCAGACGGCCGACCCGTTCATCGGCAAGGTCCGCGACGTCGCCGACGCCGCCGCCTCGGCCGCCGGCGGGCTCTTCGACCGTTTCGGCAACCGCGGAGACAACGGCCCCACCAGCGGCTCCAACTAAGCCGTCGGCCGGCCGCCGGTAAGCCGAGCTGTCGGTAAGCCGAGCCGTCAGCAAGTCGAGCCCTCAGCAGGCCCGAGCGGTCGGCGGGCCGAGCCGTCGGCAGCTGAGCTGTCGGCGGGCGGGCCGTTGACAACTGAGCGGTCGACCAACTGAGTCGGCCTGCACTGAGCAGTCGGCGAGCCTGAGGGATCAAGCGCGCAGCCCCGCGCTTGATCCCTTTG
The DNA here is from genome assembly GCF_044326415.1 of Actinomadura sp. 6N118. Classification (NCBI taxonomy): domain Bacteria; kingdom Bacillati; phylum Actinomycetota; class Actinomycetes; order Streptosporangiales; family Thermomonosporaceae; genus Actinomadura; species Actinomadura sp. 6N118. The sequence continues at coordinate 26,469 of NZ_JBIRAZ010000049.1, forward strand.
TTGTTTCCACCTGGCCAGAGGTCAGAGGCCAGAGCCCTGCAGGGTGTGCTTCGCGGGTTAGAACGGGGCGGGGAGCAGGAGTTCGACGTTGCGGTCCTTGCGTTCGCCGCGGCGGTCCTCCTCGCGGTCCTGCCAGTCGTTCCCCGCGAGCTCGCGCGACAGTGAGGCCAGGCGGACCGGGTCACCGATCCTTCCGCCGAACGCCTCGGGGCCCGCCGAGTCGAGCACCGTCGCGAAGATCGACAGGGTGCCGTCGCCGTTGTCGGCCAGTTCCACGATGCGGCTCTGCTGCGGGAAGTCGACGTGCGCCGCCGTGTTGACCTCCCAGAAACCGCCGCCGCCGGACGCCCGGGCGTGCGGGATGACCTCGTTGACGTGCGTGTGCCCGTTCACCCACAGCACGACGTTCGGGTAGCGCAGGAGCAGCGCCTTCACCTCGTCGCCGAGCACGCGGCCGCCGCCGAGCGGGTTGGCCATCGAGTCGATCGTGTGGTGGCTGAAGAGCACGAACAGGCGGTCCTTGACGACCGGGCGCCGTACGACGTTGCCCTTGGCGTCGAAGTAGCGGCTGCTGCCGGCCTGGAGCTGCGCCTCCAGCCAGGCGAACTGGTTTCTGTCGAGAGAGCCTTCGGCGTAGCCGTTCGGGTTGACCGTGTCGAGCACCAAGCCGCGTACAAGGCCCTTGTTGAACGCGTAGTACGCCGTGCCGTCGCGCAGGTTGGCCTGCGTGAAGCCATGGCCGCGCAGTGACGTGCTCGTCGTGAAGTGCTCCCGTACGACCTCGGCGCGCGACAACATTCGGCGCTTGGAGTCGGGCGTGACCTGGCGGAACAACCCGGCGCCGCCGCTGCCGCGCTGGGTGCTGAGCCGGACGAGCTCGCGGCCGTCGGCGGTACGGAGCATCCGCGCGAGCTGCTCGGCCTGGGCGTCGCTCGCCGGAGCGCCGATCTTGATGCCGCCGGTGGCGAGCCCGGACAGGAGCGGGTTGGGCGGCAGGTTTCCTTGCATGAGCCCGTCATGATTGCCGAACACCGCGAGCCACGGCGAGTTGAGCCCGGTCGCCTGGAACGGGCGGCGCGCTGCGTCCAGCAGGCCCTTTACACGCGGGAAGCCGTACTGGGCCAGTGCCACGTCGGGCTTGGCGCCGGGCGGCGGGCCGTCCGGGTGCCAGTAGCGGGTGTCGTATGCGGCCCAGTCCTGGACGCCCTCGAAGCGCCGGAGATCACCGGAGTCGGGGTGGATCCGGCCGCCGTCAAGCAGATCGATGATCCAGCGCAGCTCGTTGTACTGCACGTTGTCGGCGGCGTCGCCGGTGTTGATGGTGAACGCGAGGCCGAGACCGGTCGCCGGGCCCCGCCCGACGCGGTTCATCGCGCGGACCATCGCCTCGGCGACCTGGGTCGTCAGGATCTCCTGTGGCCGCCAGGCGCCCTCGACCGGGAGCACGCTCAGGGCGTCCTTGAAGCGGTCGAGGAACTCGACCCGCGCCGGAGACTGCGCGTCGATGATGTGAACGTCGGTCAGATGCCCGAACGCGAGGAGGCCACGACGCCGGGCCGTGCGCGTGGGGGCCGCCGTCCCGCCGAGGTCGCGGCGGAGCAGGTGCGGCTCGCCCGGTCCAGCAACGATCTTGCGGTAGCCGCCAGCGCCGGGGCGGCCGAGGAGCAGCGTGCGTTCGAGCGTGGTGCCCGCGACCGGGCCGCGCAGCCGGGGGGCGGCACCTGCGGCGGCGGGGCGGGCAGGGAAGGCGGTCAAGCCTGCGGAGGTGATCCCCGCGCCGAGGGCGGCGTTCTTGAGAACGCGGCGGCGGCTGATCTCAGCTGTCACAGCCGAGATCAGACCATACCTATTGACGTGACATCAATAGCCAATTTGTCACACGATGAGTAACGCCAGGTAGCCGCCGTCCCCGCCGTCCCGGCCGTTTTCGCAGAATCGTCTGCCGCTTCCGCCGGATCGTTCCCGCCGGTCCTGCAGGTCCTGCAGGTCCTGCAGGTCCTGTCGGATCGTTCCTGCCGGGTCAGGCTCCCTTGAGGTGGCCCTCGCCGACGACTACGTACTTAGTGGAGGTGAGCTCCGGAAGCCCCATCGGCCCACGGGCGTGGAGTTTCTGGGTGGAGATGCCGATCTCCGCGCCGAAGCCGAACTCCTCACCGTCGGTGAAGCGCGTCGAGGCGTTCACCATGACCGCAGCCGAGTCGACCAGCGCGACGAAGCGCTTGGCGGCGGGCTGGGACGTGGTGACGATGGCCTCGGTGTGCCCGGAACCGTACGTGCGGATGTGGGTGACGGCGTCTTCGAGGGTGTCGACCACGCGGGCGGCGATGTCGAGCGAGAGGTATTCGGCGTACCAGTCGTCCTCGGTGGCGGTGACGACGTCCTCGCCGTACGAGCGGATGCGGTCGTCGCCGTGGACGGTGACGCCCTTGGCGCGGAGGGCCTCCAGCGCACGCGGTACGAAGGCGTCGGCGATGTCGGTGTGCACGAGGAACGTCTCGGCGGAGTTGCAGACCGAGGGCCGCTGCGTCTTGGAGTTGACGAGGATGTCGACTGCGAGGTCCACGTCGGCGGCGGCGTCCACGTACACCGCGCAGTTGCCGACCCCGGTCTCGATCACCGGCACGGTCGACTCCTCGACCACCGAGTTGATCAGTGAGGCGCCGCCGCGCGGGATGAGCACGTCCACCAGGCCTCGGGCACGCATGAGGTGCTTGACCGACTCCCGGCTGGTGCCCGGCACGAGCTGGATCGCGTCGGCGGGGACGTCCGTGTTGCGGAGCGTTTCCTGCATGATGCCGACGAGAGCGGTGTTGGAGTCGAACGCGGATGACGAACCGCGCAGCATCGCCACGTTCCCGCTCTTGAGGCAGAGGGCGGCGGCGTCGACCGTCACGTTGGGACGGCCCTCGTAGATGATGCCGACGACGCCGAGGGGTACCCGGATCTGGCGGAGCTCCAGGCCGTTGGGCAGGACGTTCCCTCGTACGGTCTCCCCTACCGGGTCGGGCAGAGCCGCCACCTGCCGGACGCCGGCGGCGATCGCCTCGATGCGTTCGACCGACAGGCTCAGCCGGTCGATCATGTACTCGGACGTGCCGGCCTCGCGTGCCCGCGCCACGTCACCCTCGTTCGCCTTGACGATCTCGTCGGCGCGGGCGAGCAGCGCGTCGGCGATCGCGTGCAGGGCCGCGTCCTTGGTGGCGCGCGGCAGCGGTGCCAGCCCGGCGGCGGCCTCCTTGGCCCTGCCGGCGACGCGCAGGAAGGCGGCGCGCTCCTCCTCCGCCTGAGCTTTCGACTCACTCATCACGGGCTCCCATCCAGGCCGTCAGGCTCGTGCCTCTTCAGGCTCGTGCCTCTTCATCGGTTGTCAGGACGACGAGGTCATCGCGGTGGATGATCTCGCGTTCGTATTCGGGCCCCAGTTCGCGGGCCAGCCAGCGGGTGGAACGGCCCATCAGGTCGGGGATCTCTGCCGCGTCGTAGTTCACCAGGCCGCGGGCGACCACGCGGCCGTCCGTTCCGCAGAGGTCCACGGGGTCACCGGCGGCGAAGTCGCCCTCCACACCGGTGACCCCGGCAGGAAGGAGGGACTTTCGGCGCTGCACGATCGCCTCCACCGCGCCCTGATCCAGCACGATACGCCCCTGGCCGGTGGTGGCGTGGGCCAGCCACAGATGCCGGGTCGACCGGTGCCGTGCGTCCGGGTGGAAGTAGGTGCCCACGGGCTGCCCGGCGATCGCGGCGGCGGCGGACGCGGCGTTCGTCAGAACGACCGGGATGCCCGCGATGCGGGCCGCCTCGACCTTGGTGACCATTCCGCCGGTGCCGACCCGGCCGGAACCGCCCAGCTGGATGCCGCCCAGGTCGGCGGGGGTGCGGACCTCGTCGATGCGGCGGGCTCCGGGCTGCCGCGGGTCGCCGGTGTAGAGCGCGTCAACGTCCGACAGCAGGATCAGCGCGTCGGCCCGGGTGAGGTGCGCGACCAGGGCGGCGAGCCGGTCGTTGTCGCCGAAGCGGATCTCGTCGGTGGCGACCGCGTCGTTCTCGTTCACGATCGGCAGGACACCCAGGTTGAGCAGCTGCGCCATGCAGCGCTGCGCGTTGCGGTGGTGAACGCGGCGGATCATGTCATCGGCGGTGAGCAGCACCTGCGCGACGCCCACCCCGTACCGCGCGAACGACGACGTGTAGCGCGCGACCAGCAAGCCTTGGCCCACGCTCGCCGCCGCCTGCTGCGTAGCCAGGTCCGGCGGCCGGCGGGTCAGCCCGAGCGGCCCGAGCCCGGCGGCGATCGCGCCGGACGACACGAAGACGATCTCGGTGCCGGTGGCGCGCCGGGCGGCCAGCACGTCCACCAGCGCGTCGATGCGGTCGGCGTCGATCGTGCCCTGCGGGGTGGTGAGCGATGAGGAGCCCGCCTTCACCACGATGCGCCGGGCGGTGGCGATCGACTTTCGCGCGTCCATGCTCTCCCTCGGGGTGCGAAGGCACCAGAACCCCGGTGCCTGCAGGTCGGTCGGTCTGAGTGCCTGCCTGCCAGTCTGCCTAGGTGCCTGGCGCCTGCCGGTCGGTTGGCCTAAGTGCCTCTGCCGGTCGGTTGGCCTAAGTGCCTCTGCCGGTCGGTCGGCCTGAGTGGCGTACCGGTCGGTCGGCCTAGATGCCTGCCTGCCGGTCGGCCTAGCGGAACCCGTCCAGACGGCGGTCGGTGCCGCGTGGGCCGGGCGCGGCCTCGCCCGCGGCGACCTCCGGCTCCCAGTCGAAGACGATCGACTCGTCGTGGGTGCCGATGAGAACGGTGGCGCCCGGCACCGCGCCCGCGTCCGCGAGCGCCGTCTCGACACCGAGTCTGGCCAGCCGGTCGGCGAGGTAGCCCACGGCCTCCTCGTTGGTGAAGTCGGTCTGCCGCAGCCAGCGGACCGGCTTCGCGCCGGTGATCAGGAAGGTGTTGTCGCCCATGCTCTTGATCTCGAAGTCCACGCCGCCGATCTCCTTGGGCCGGATGACCAGGCGGGTCGGCTCGGGCGCGGGCAGCGAGGCTCGGTAGTCCTGGACCATCTCGGCCATGGCGAACGACAGCTCGCGCAGGCCCTCGTGGGCGGCGGCCGAGACCTCGAAGACCCGCAGGCCGCGCTTTTCGAACTCGGGCCGCACCATCTCCGCGAGTTCCCGCGCGTCCGGCACGTCGATCTTGTTGAGGACCACGATGCGCGGCCGGTCCGACAGGGGCCGGTCGCCCAGTACCCGGTCGTACGCCTGCAGTTCCTGCTCGATGGTCTCGAAGTCGGTGATCGGGTCGCGGCCGGGCTCCAGCGTCGCGCAGTCGAGGACGTGGGCGAGCGTGGACGACCGTTCGATGTGCCGCAGGAACTCCAGCCCCAGGCCCTTGCCCTCGCTGGCGCCCTCGATCAGTCCCGGCACGTCCGCGACCGTGAACGTGGTCTCCCCCGCGCTGACGACCCCCAAGTTGGGGATCAAGGTCGTGAACGGATAGTCGGCGATCTTGGGCTTGGCCGCCGACAGGGCGGCGATGAGCGAGGACTTGCCCGCGCTGGGAAAGCCCACCAGCGCCACGTCCGCGACGCTCTTGAGCTCCAGCACGACATCGGCCTCGTCACCGGGCTCGCCCAGCAGCGCGAAGCCAGGTGCCTTGCGCTTGGCCGAGGCGAGCGCCGCGTTCCCCAGGCCACCCGCGCCGCCCTTGGCGATCACGAATCGGGTGCCCTCGCCCACCAGGTCGGCCAGGATCTCGCCGTCCGGAGCCTTCACCACGGTCCCGTCGGGCACCGGCAGAACGACGTCGTCCCCGTTGGCCCCGGTGCGATGGCTGCCCTGCCCGGGCTTGCCGTTGCCTGCCTTCCGGTGGGGCCGCCGGTGGTACTCCAGCAGGCTCGCCGCGTTCGAATCCACCACCAGCGTCACATCGCCCCCGCGCCCGCCGTTCGCCCCGTCGGGGCCGCCCAAGGGCTTGAACTTCTCACGGTGGATCGAGGCGCAGCCATTGCCTCCGTTGCCCGCGGCGACATGCAGCACCACCCGGTCCACGAACTGGGCGCCCTGTGCTCCTGCTGCCACGGTTTCCTCCCCAAACGCCCCGTTCCGGGGCCTCAAACAAAACAAAGGGGCGGACCCATTCGGTCCGCCCCTTAGTCAACGTCTCTGAACGGCAGCTTCTTTCCGGGGGACGACCCCCGGACCCCCGCGAAGCGATTCCGCAAGATCCTCGCTCCGCTGGCGCTCCGCTGCGGTCAGGCGGATCGCTACTCCGCCGGCGGGACGATGCTCACCGCGTTACGGCCACGGTAACGGCCGAACTCGACCTTGCCCGCGACCAGCGCGAACAGCGTGTCGTCGCCACCACGGCCCACGTTGAGGCCGGGGTGGAAGTGCGTGCCCCGCTGGCGAACGATGATCTCGCCGGCGTTGACGGCCTGGCCGCCGAACCGCTTGACACCAAGGCGCTGGGCATTGGAGTCGCGACCGTTACGGCTGGACGATGCACCCTTCTTGTGTGCCATCTCCTACGCCTCCTTTACTTCGCAGCCTTGATACCGGTGATCTTGACCTCGGTGTACGGCTGACGGTGACCCATCCGCCGCTTGTACCCGGTCTTGTTCCGGTAGTGCATGATGTTGATCTTCGGGCCCTTGACCGCGCCGAGGATCTCGGCGGTCACCTCGACCTTGGCCAGGTCGCCGGGAGAGCTCACGACCTTGTCGCCGTCAACGAACAGCACGGCCGGGAAGACGACCGTGGAGCCGACGTCGCCGGCCAGTTTGTCGACGGTGAGCACGTCGTCGACGGCCACCTTTTCCTGCCTGCCGCCTGCGCGGACAATCGCGTACACCGCGAAACCCTTCGTCTGCGCGCGCTTCCGGTTGTGCCCCGGTCCCGCGCGTGGTCTTCCAGCCCCCGGATGAGGGCCTACCCCCGGCCGGCGCCAAGAGCGGCACGCCAAAGGAGGCTCCTCCGGCGCTCTCTGCTTTGATCCCGCCAACAGCGGGAGATGCACACCGAGTCACGCCCGCCGGGGCCTCGGTGGCAAGTCAAACGGCGCGCTCACACGCGCCGAAGGTCAAGGATACCGGATCCCGAAGCCACAAAGCCAACCAAGCCAAAGAGCGCCCCCTCAAGAGCCCAGAGAGCAACCTTCAAGAGCATGGCCCTCGCTGACGCTCGGACAGCCCCATCGGGGCTCCCGCCCCGAGCCCCAGGCTGGGGGCTCCGCCCCCAGACCCCCCACCCCTTC
>NZ_JBIRAZ010000005.1:0-579766 GCF_044326415.1 Actinomadura sp. 6N118
CCCTGGGAACGGCCCTCCACCACCACAGCAGTGATCACCAAACGCCTCATCGACATCGCCAGAGACTGACGGCCCGCTCATTCCGATGTCTTGAGACACCCCATTCCTATGTCCTGAGCGAACACACCGCCGTCCCGACACAGAAGTAGCAGGTCACAGGCCGGTTCTCCATGACGGAGCACCGGCCTTTTGATCGCCCGTTAGCCGTTCGTTAGTGAACCAGACCGTCCACCACAACCTTTAGACGGTTCACACAGCATCAGACGGACGCCCAAACGACACCACGGACCCCCGGGGTGTTCACTTCAAGAGCAGGCTCGACTCATTCATGGAGTAGCCCCTCGAGCCGCGACAACCTCCAGATGCCGCCCCGCAGCTCCACCGCGGCCTGCCTTCCAAACTGGCTACGCGGGTTCGATTCCCGTCGCCCGCTCCAGAGTTTCCCCAGGTCAGACCCGTGATTGCCACCGGATGGATCAAGGTCGTAGATCATCCGGCACTCATTTGGCACCGGATTTCGGCCTGGATACGCCGTCAGAATTGGACACTGCGCCGCACGGCCCGTCAGGCGTCGGCATCCGCTATCGGCGGCGTGGGCAAGGCCAGCGTTGGTCAGGTTCACCACCGGTGGCTCGTGCCAGCACCAGGCATCAGCACGAAGATCCTCTCGGGGACGATCAGTTTCGCGTGATCGGTGACTCCACGCCGAGCAGGCTGAGGAGCTCCGCGGTGGGGACTCGGTAGGTGTCGCCGACCTTGATGATGCGGCACGGGAACTCGCCGCGCTTAGCCAGCTCGTAGGCCTTCGTGCGGCCGAGTCCAAGAGCACGTGCGGCAGTCATGAGATCCAAGACCGCTGGCGGCGAGGATAGGTCCGCGAGCAACAGCGGCTCACCGCTACCGCGGAACCGAGATCCACTCGCCATGTTCCAGTTCCCTCCAGCAATGAGCACAGCCACTTGGGCACGGTGCTCGTGTCGAGTCGGATGTCCATCTACGCCGATATGCCTCACAGCGACCCAACACACCACTGAAGGCCCGAAGTGTGACTCTCCGACTCGCTGATCCCGTTAGCCGCAGTCTTGCTGATAGCCAACAGCGTTGAGGAGTGTCCGAGTTGTGGGCTGGGTGTGAGGTGCCTCTTGCTTCATCAGGGTCATGCAGTTGATTGATGCAGAGGCCGCATTGTCTCAGCGCAGGACGAGGAACTTGGCCGAGGTCGGGCTCTCCTCCCTTGGACGTCGTTTCCGATGTGTTCGGGGTGCTGACCCGTGAGCCGGGGCCGCTCAAGTTGTCTGGCGAGGGTCTGGATCTGCCGGCGGCGCGCCTGCGCCTGGATGAGGTGCAGGCGTGGCTGGCGAGTTCAGCGGTGCCGTGCGATGCGCCGTGGCGAGCGTTGATTGGGCAGGTGCGGTCGCAGGATCCGGCATGGCTGGTGGGCGCGGCCGGGTCGCGCTGCCGCGGCTCCGGCAGATCGCCGACCGGCTGGTGGACGGCTGCGCGGCGGACAGGGCCGAACTGGAGGCGGCTGTGTTGTCGGGGTTTGTTACGGCGCCGCGCCACCTGTATGTGGAGCGGCCGCAGCCTGCACTGGAGCGACTCGACCTGGACACCGGTGCGCTCACCGTCGGCCTCCAGCTCATCACCCGCGGGCAGTGGACGCCGCTGCTGTCGGCCCCCAAGACCGAGGCTGGCCCCCGTTAGATCACCCTCGCCCCCGCGACCACCGCCGCCCTCAGGGCTCACCGCCGCCGCCAACAGGCCGAACGGCAGGACCTAGAGCACCTGGCCGGACCGGGCGCCTGGGCGACCACGGATTGGTCTTCACCAAACCCAACGGTGAACCGCTGCACACCAGTCGGTCTCCGAACACTTCAAAGACCTCACAGACCGGGCCAGCCTCCCCCCGATCCGACTCCACGACCTACGCCACGGCGCCGCCACCGTCATGCTCGCCGCCAGCATCGACATCAAGATCGTCCAGGAGATCCTCGTGCACTCCGACCGGGCCATCACCTCCGACAACCTGCACCAGCATCCTCCCGGAGCTGCGGCCGAAGCCATCACAGCGGCCGCCGACGTCATCAACCAGCGCCGCCGAACACCAACAGGGACAGACCAGACACAAGGATGCTCAGGCACACCTCGAGCACACGCATCCCGCAAAACAGCGCGGGCACCCTGTCTGAAGGGAAGAACGCCCAGGCCACAGCTTGATCGTTGGAGTCGGCGAGGGGACTTGAACCCCTAACCTTCTGTTTACAAGCCGCGACAAACCCGTGCCAGCAGGTCACCTGCTCTCCCACTTCCTCCCGGTTCGTACCGGTATCGGTGAGCTGGCGTCCCGGCTCGTCCCGCCTGCTCCCTCGGGGTACCGGGACGCTCGGGCACACCTCGGGCACACGCGCGACTGACCATCTGACGGGTGGACGCTTCACTTGCCTGCGTTCCTCCTCGCGCTGCCGGTCGGCGGCGAGTATGTCGGCTCCGGTTTCGGAACATCATGGCCAAACGGGGGCACCAGGCTTGGGTGAGGTTCTGGGTTTCAAGATGGTGGTGGATCAAGCTTCTGAACTCGGCTGCGAAGCAACTGGCTAGCCGTGAACGGGCTCCGTCTTCGACGGTGCTCGTGTAGCTCGATGGCCGTTCAAGATCGGTTACAGTGCGTAGTGTTGACCTCATAGCTCATTTGCGCCAGCGCCCGGACATGGCTCCCCTCTAATCGCTCTTGCCGGGTCGTTCGTGATCCAGACTCGGTGCTTGGTGGCCGCCGGCGGGTGAGCACTGCTCCTCTCCGAACCGTGAGTTCTGGACACAGACCGTGCCCTCGCCGGTTGGCCGGGAGAAGTGATCGCTGCTGGGATGTCGTGCCCGCCGACAGAAGCGTGAGCACTGCTCGATTAGGTCGCTGATGGTTCTCCCGCAGGCTGCTGATGGTTGGCGTGTTTCGAGAATGGGAGAGGCGTTGCGGTTGTTCGTTGGCGATGATTGGGCCGAGGCGCATCACGACGTCGAGGTGATGGACGAGACTGGCCGGGTGCTGGCCAAGGCGCGGCTGCCCGAGGGACTGGCCGGGATGACACGGCTGCACGCGTTGATCGCGATGCAGGTCGGCGACGGCGACGGCGTCGATGACGGCGTCGATGACGTCGAGGTGCTGGTCGGGATCGAGACTGACCGTGGCCCGTGGGTGCGGGCGCTGGTCGCGGCGGGATACACCGTGTTCGGGGTGAATCCGCTGCAGGCCGCCGCCTACCGCAACCGGCATGGCGTGTCGGGGGCAAAGAGCGATCCGGCGGACGCGCATGTGCTGGCCGATATGGTCCGTACCGATTCCCATCAGCTGCGGCCGAGCGCCGCTGACAGCGCTCAGGGCGAGGCGGTTAAGATCGTCACCCGAATGCACAAGACGTTGATCTGGGAGCGCACTCGTCAGGTGCAGCGACTGCGGCACGTGCTGCGCGAGTACTTCCCCCGTGCCCTGGTCGCAATCCTTACCACGCTTAACGAGCAGGTTAGGGCCCTTCAGGGGCGGGTGGAGGCCTATTTTGCGACCCACCCAGCCGTTGAGCTCGTCCTGTCCCAGCCCGGCCTCGGGACGGTCATCGGCGCCCGGGTGCTCGCCGAGTTCGGTGACGCCGACGGCCGCTATGCCAGTGCCAAGGCCAGGAAGAACTATGCCGGGACCAGCCCGATCACCCGGGCCTCCGCAGAAGAAGGTCGCCCTCGCGCGGTTCGTGCATAACGACAGGCTCCTGGACGCGCTCATGGCTCAGGCGTTCGCCGCGCTGCGAGCCTCGCCCGGCGCCCGCGCCTACTACGACAAGCAGCGTGACCGCGGTGCCGAGCACAACGCCGCGCTGCGCCAGCTCGCCAACCGCCTGGTCGGCATCCTGCACGGCTGCCTCAAGACCGGCGCTCTCTATGACAAGGCGACCGCGTGGTCTCACCACGCCGAGCAGGTCGCAACTTGACGCGAAACGTCCTGGGATGTCTGTGTCAAGAAGCCGTATTGAGCCGCGGTCGTAGGCTGGGTGATGGCGGGTCCGGGAAGTGACTTGTCCGAAGTGCCGACATGGGGATGTGAGTCGGCCGCGCTGGAGTCGGTAGCCGCTCCCCGGTGTCCTCCCGGGCCCGTCGTCGAATGTGTGGCCCGTCGGGCCCGACCGCGCACCGGCGTTTCACCGAGTGGAGCGCGCCCGGGTGTGGGCCAAGCTGCACCGGCTGGTCCTGGACGAGCTGGGAGCGCGTGGTGAGCTGGACTGGTCGCGGTGCGCGATCGACTCGGTTAGCGTCCGGGCCAGTAAAGGGGGGAGCTGACAGGCCCGAATCCTGTCGATCGCGGCAAGAAGGGGTCGAAAATCCATCTGCTGGTCGACCGTGCCGGACTGCCATTGTCTGTCGGAATCTCGGCAGCCAACACCCACGACAAGCTCGGCCTGCAACCGCTGGTACAAGGCATCCCGCCAATCCGCTCACGGCGCGGCCCACGCCGGCGCCGCCTGGGCAAGCTGCACGGCGACAAGGGCTATGACTTCGCCGATGTGCGGCAGTGGCTGCGGAGGCGTGGCATCACGCCACGCATGGCCCGCCGCGGCATCGAGTCCTCGGCCCGGCTGGGCCGGCACCGGTGGGTGGTGGAACGTACGGTCTCCTGGCTGAACGGCTGCCGCCGCCTACATCGCCGCTACGAACGCAAACCCGAACACTTCCTGGCCTTCGTCGGCATCGCCGCCGTCCTCATCTGCCACCGCCAACTCACCAAATGAGATGTCTTCTTAATCATCGACTCCTAACAGGACCGCCTCATTGCCGTGCTTCACGCAATCGCCGAACGCGAGATCATCTTGCTACATGACGGAGCCCAGCCATGGTCACACTGGCTGACCACGGCGGCACGCCATGGCCGGTTCCGTTTCACGAACACCATGCTCATCGGGGCACAGCACCCGGACGCCACCGACGTGCAGTCGTACCAGCAGTGGCAAGAACACAGCCGTCAGGTGTCCCGCGGCAAGAGCGGCATCAGGATCCTCTCCCGTCGCGGCCTTCCGCGCACGGTCTTCGACATAGCTCAGACCGAAGGCCTGACGCCCGGTGCCCCCTGCAGCCACGCCCGCGCATGTGTGGGAACGGCTCCGCAACCTTGCCGCCTCGCTCACCACCAGGGATGCCTGGTCTCCCGGGCGCCCCAGATCTGTTCGGCGGCTTGTTGGCGGCCAGTTCTGATTCTGATTCCCCGCTCGCAGCCAGTTGGTGGGGAGATATCTGGCTGCCATTGTCACAGAGGGTGATCTGCATGGTCAGGCCAGGCGTTCACGACCGCTGCCCGGTCGTCGTCATCGCCGACGAGAGCGGCCTGGTCACTCTGCGGGCCGGTGGCGGTTCAGGCCAGCCGGAGCAGGTTCAGCCGGTAATCCTCGACCTGCGGCAGCTGCAGCTGCTCCATGGTCGCGATCATCTCGCGCTATTCGGCTGGGAGCCTGTCGTGCACCTGGGTGGGCAGGGTGGTGAAGGTGTGCGAGGCGAGCAGGCGGCTGCCCGGCCGCCAGTCTTCGAGCAGCCGCGGGTCCGGGCAGTTCCATCGGAGCCGCGCCTGGACCTTGCTGAGGGCGTCGTGGCTGTCTTGGGTCTCGACCATGCCCGGCCCCGTGGTGTCCAGGGCGAGCAAGGCCTCGGGGAAGCGCTCGGCGAGCAGGTCGATGGCGTGGCGCACGTCTTTTTCGGGCAGGTAGGCCAGCACCGCCTCGGCGGCCAGGAAGTACGGGCCGCCCGTGGCCAGCGGCGCGGCGGTCCAGCCGCCGTCCAGCACCGAGGCGGCGAGCATGCGCCGACGCGAGGTGTCGGCGAAGAAGGTGCGCCGCAGCTCGATGACGTCGGGCAGATCAAGCTCGAACCAGTGGGCGCGGCCGTTGTCGACGCGCTCGTAGCGGGTGTTGAGCCCGGTACCGATCTCCACCACCGTGCCGTCCGGGTGTTCGGTCAGGAAGGCACGCACCCAGTGGTCGAACAGGTGGGTGCGCAGCACCGTGCCGATCAGACTCGGTCCGCCGTCGAAGCGGGCGAAGTCGTAGTCAATCGCGGCCACCATCTGCTCGGCGGCTTGATCGCGCAGCATCGCCTCAGGCTTGCGGCTCTCCACGGCGCGGCCGTAGAGCGGGATCAGCAGCGTCTCCTGGATGGCGCCCAGGCGTACAGAGCGCGCTGGCTTCCGCTGCGGTGCGGCCATGGGTTCCTCCTTGGAGGGAGCGGGCCCGGTGAGGGAACCGACACGGTAGCATAATGGTTATCGTTTTCATACACCGCTGCGCGGATGGTCGCTAAGGGTCACCTACGAACTGGCCGTTCTGGAATTCCCAGTGGCCCCTGTCAGCGGCTTTCTGCTGCTCGTCGGGCACGCGCCCCTTGGCAGTGCGGACCTTCATCCAGAAGGGGCAGCGTCGCCATTGGGCTCACGCTGGGTGGGGTCATCAGCGAGACGCTGGTGTGGCGGTGGATCTTTGCGATCACCCTGCCTGTCGTCGCGTCCGTTCTCATGGTGGCGCCACATGTGCTGATACGCACGCCGCACGGCGCCGATCGAGATGGCTTCGACCTGGCCGGGGCGTTGGCTCGTGCGACGGCTCCCGCACTCCTGATCTATGGCTTGGCGCGGACCACCGACTGTTGGGCATCGGGGCGGACCCTCGGCTTCCTTGGCCCTGAGATTGTGGTGCTAGTAGGCCTAGTGCTGACCGAAGGGCGGAGCAGGAATCCGCTGATCCGGCTGGGTGTCTTCCGGATTCGGTCGGTCGCGGCGGACAATGCGGCTTTCTTCTTGGCCTCGTCGGCCCTGTTCGAGGGCCGCCTTTCTCACCGCCGCCGTCCTGCTCCTTGCTGCCGTCGTGGCTATCGTCGCCATATCCGGATGATGGACGGTTCGCCAGGGCTATACCGGAAGGGAGGGCGCGCCAGCCCAGGAAGGCGAGAAGCGCATGAGCGGCGAGGCTCCAGCAATCAGGAACAGTCCGCTCATGACGCCGAGCACCAGATGAATGATCAAGACGACGACAATCAGAGGTTGCAGGGCGACCCGGATGAACCCCACTGCCCTGCGCAAGGCGATCACGACGGTCACCTTCCTCAAGGACGCTCCGGCGGCGGGCGCCTCCGGGAGCCGACGGTTAGGTCCGAGCTTGGCAAGTCGACCACCCCCTGCGGCTTCCAGACCGGGATACCGGTGGCGAACCTGGAGCAGACAACGAACCGCTGGCCTAGGCACTCCGAGCTTTGTCATGAACGAGCTGGAGGCTTCTTCATCGTGGACCCGACGAGCCGGGTAACGCGGCGACGACCACACGAGTGAACGCGGCGCGGTGTCGATTCCACGGACACCACGGACACCGGCGGGCTGCCGGGCCGAGGGCCCGATCAGGATTCGTCGGCGTGCCGGATCGCGTCCAGGACGATGTGGGCGACATGGTCGTCGACGAGGGAGTACTCGATCTCGCGGGCCATCCGGCGGGCGATGACGATCCGTGAGGCACGCAGCACCCGCAGGTGCTGGGAGACCAGCGGCTGGCTCACCCCCAGGGCAGCCACAAGCTCATGGACGCGCCTGCCGCCCCCGGCCAATTCCCGCACGATTCCCAGCCGCACCGGCGAGGCCAACGCCCTCAGTAGCTCACTGGCAGGATGCAGATCCTGCAAGGGCTCCTCGGAAGTGGAAACTCTATTCACATGCATATATTAGCATGTGAATAGAGTTTCCACTCTTTGCGAGGGTGGTGGCGGGCTTTTCGACTGGCGATGCCCCGCCATTGGCGCGAAAGGTCAGTGGTCGTCCCAGTGCCCGTCGTGCGCCGCGTGGCGGTGCCCGTCGTGCAGGTAGTCGACATGGTCGCCGTGCGGGATGGCGACATGGCCGCAGCCGTGCCCGTGCTGGTGCTCATGTTCCTGGTGCGTCACGTGGCCGGTCAGGTCGCATTCGTCGACGCGGTCGTCGTGAACGCGGTGGATGTGGCCGTCGTGCAGGTAGTCGAGGTGATCGTTGTGCGGGAACGCCACATGGCCGCACCCCTCGCCATGGACGTGCTGGTGATCACTGTGCGTGCGGTGCTCGGTCTCGGTGCTCACTGCCGGACTCCTTGTTACGTAAGGGGTTCTGCGCTTGTCACGGGCGTCACCACAGGCCTCCACCTACCAGAAGGAGCTGCGGAACGCTCCCACCCCAAACACATTAACACATGGCTATCTATGCATGAATTGGCCGATCGATGTCGATTCCGCGAGGCGCATGTGCGAGGAGTGATCCCCGGCGGACACCCCGTCGGGGGCGCCAGCGGACACTCCTTGCAACCTCCAGCTCTCCACTGCAGCTTTGGAAATGGTAATCGTTTTCGCCTATGGTGTGATCTGGCCGAGTGCCGATGTCCAGTTGGGGGTGTGCCGTGAGCTGTGGGAGGGCTGAGGAACTGGTGCGTGCCTTGCCGGACCGGTGGAGGACGCGGCAGCGGATCGCGGTCCTTCACGTCCTGGCGGAGTGTCAGGACTTCGTCTCGGCTCAGCAGTTGCACGCTCTGATGGGCGCCGATGGGATTCGCGTGGGGCTGACGACCGTTTACCGCGTACTGCGGGAGCTGGAGGCGTACGGCCAAGCCGACGTCGTCCGTGATGGCACCGGCGAGCGCCTGTACCGGCCGCGCCCTGCCGACGGGCACCGCCACTATCTGATCTGCCGATCGTGCAGCCGCAGCCGGCCGGTGGATTCCGAGGCGGTGGAGGCGTGGGCCGGCCAAGTGGCCGAGGCCACCGGATTCGCCGCGGTCGAGCACACCGTCGAACTCACCGGGATCTGTGCCGGCTGCCGGCCCGCCACGCCCGGCGGCCACGAGGAAGGATCGTCATGCCGCTAGGAGCCCGTCCACCACGGCAACGGCCGCAGACGCTCGCGCTGAAGCAGACCGTGCGCCGTCTGCTCGGGCTGGACGACGACACCGCGGTGATGATTCAGCAACTGACCTGCACCGAGCCCGGCTGCCCGCCGCTGGAGACGGTCGTCGCCGTGCTGCCGAGCGACGGACCGGCACACCGCTGGACGCTGCACCGCTCCCCCGACCAGATCACCGAGGACGACCTGCGCACCCTGCTCGCCTCCGCCCCCCCAAGGAGACTGACCCGCCATGGACGACATCGCTTCCGCTCCGCCAGCCGCGGGGACCGCCGACGACGACGCGGACGGCCGCGTCCCGGTCACCGTGTTGACCGGCTTCCTGGGGTCGGGCAAGACCACCCTGCTCAACCGCATCCTCACCGAACAGCACGGCCTGCGGATCGCCGTCATCGAGAACGAGTTCGGCGAGGTCGGCATCGACGACGCCCTCGTGCTGGACGCCGAAGAAGAGATCTTCGAGATGAACAACGGATGCATCTGCTGCACCGTGCGCGGCGACCTCATCCGCATCCTCGGCGCGCTCATGCGCAGGCGCGAGCGCTTCGACCACATCCTGATCGAGACCACCGGCCTGGCCGACCCCGCCCCCGTCGCCCAGACCTTCTTCATGGACGACGAGATCGCCTCCCAGCTGCGCCTGGACGCCATCGTCACACTCGTCGACGCCGCCCACGCTCTGCGGCACCTTGACGAGCGCAAGCCCGAAGGCGTGGAGAACGAGGCCGTCGAGCAGATCGCCTTCGCCGACCGCATCGTGCTCAACAAGACCGACCTGGCCGACGAGACGACCATCGCCGATGGTCGTCTCCCGCATCCGCGCGATCAACACCGCCGTGGAGATCATCCCCGCCCAGCACGCCAAGATCGACCTACGCGAGATCATGGACGTCGGCGCGTTCGACCTCGACCGGGTACTGGCGGAGGACCCCGCGTTCCTCACCGACACCGAACACCAGCACGACACCACCGTCACCTCGGTCGGCATCGACCTGCCCGGCGAACTCGACGAGGACCGGCTCAACCAGCGGCTGGGAGACCTGCTCCGGACCAAGGGCGCCGACATCTTCCGTTCCAAGGGCATCCTCGCCATCGCCGGCGCGCCCCAGCGGTACGTCTTCCAGGGCGTGCACATGCTGCTGGATGGCGAGTTCGGCCGCGAGTGGGCAGAAGGCGAGGCCCGCACCAACCGGCTGGTGTTCATCGGCCGCAATCTCGACCGCAACGCCCTGGAGCGCGGTTTCGCCGACTGCCTGACCGGCGCCGGAGCCACCGCATGAGCACCACCACATCCGACACCGGCCTCAGCACCGCCTGGGACGTCACCGTCGACGACGCCCCCGTCGCCCTCAGCGCACAAGGCGACCTGGTCGCGGTCGCCGGAGCCGCCGACACGGCATGGGTCCTGGACGCCGCCACCGGCACCGGCGCCGAGGTTCTCCACCTTCCCGGCGGACTCCTGCGCGTGGCCCTGGCCCCCGGCGCCCAGCACCTGGCGGCCACCGGCCCGACCGGCCACGGCCTATGGCGGCGCGACGACGGACGGGCCATCACCATCGAAACCGGCGCCTGGTCATCGACCGCGGCCTGGGCCGGCGACGAACGGGTCGCAGTCGCCTCCGGCAGACGCACCCTCGTCCTGGACGCCGACGGCAACCAACTGTGGGCAACCGAGCCCGCCGCCAGCACCGTGACCGACGTGGCCTGGATGCGCAACGGGCGTCGACTGGCCGTCGCCGCTTACGGCGCCGTGCGCTGCCATGAACGCCACACCCGGAAGGCGGTGGCCACCTATCCCTATATCGGCTCACACTTGGCGCTGGCCATCGCCTCCACCGGCCGGTGGATCTGCAGCGGCAACCAAGACGCCTCCATCCACATCTGGCGCACCCGCGACGGAGAGGAGCTGACGATGTCCGGATACCCCGAGAAGGTCTCCCGCCTCACCTTCGACGACACCGGCACCTGGCTCGCCGCCGACGGCGCCCCCGACGTGACCGTGTGGGACTTCTCCGGCAAGGGCCCGGCAGGCACCGCACCCCGCTCGTTGCGGGAACACGAGACCATCACCGCGCTGGCCTGGCGGCCCGGCTCAGCCGGACATCTCGCCAGCGGCGACGACGACGGCACCATCGCCCTCTGGCACGCGACCTCCGGCCTGCCCCAATCCCGGCTACGCCCCGCCCGCACCCTCCAGACCGACTCCCCCGTAACCGCGCTGGGCTGGTCGGGACCCGACCTGCTGATCGCCGCCCACCACGATGGCCGAGTACGTGCCCACCGATTGCCCTCCCGGGCCCGCCTCTGAGCCGGGTATCCGGACAGCCCGGACCGCCGTTGGTCACCGGGCGATCCGGCAGGCAACCAGGTGGAATACGCCCGGACGTCGAGCGTGCGATCCACCGCGTCAGGCGGCCTGCCACCTGACGCGAAGCCGGGGATCGAGCCGATCGGCGTCCAGATCACCATCTGTCAGCCAATCCTCGACGGCCTGAGCATCCTCTCGGGTGAGCACCGGTCCAATCGGAATCGCCGCACCGCACGGCTGCCGAGCGGCGTCGCAGGGCTGAACCAGGAGATAACCACCGCTGTCGTGCGCCGCACCCGCCTGGCAGCGCGGCGCACGAAGCAAGCAACCGGTGCGGACGAGCACGCCTTGCGGGCATTGCCTGACGACGGCGGCCAGCCGTGCCATGAAATCCAGACCAGGCTCGTGAGGACGACACGGACCCGCCCGGCAGACCACCACGGTAAATGGCTGGTCGGTCACTGATCCTCCCACCACAGACGGGTCACTTCGTGATCGTCAGCCACCGATGGCCACGGGGTCGGGGGTTTCGCGCGGTGGTGTGTCGTCCGTCGTCGTATGCCGCCCGCGGGTGGTGCGCAGGCGGGCGATCAGGCCGTGGCGTGGGGCCGCGCACCAGCAGATCAGGAACATCGCGGTTACGACGAGCACGATCATTCCGCCTGAGGCCAGGTTGTAGGTGTAGGAGAGGTACAGGCCGATCAGGGAGGCCGCCGCCCCCAGTGCTGGGCCGAGGAGCATCATCACGCCGAGCCTGTCGGTCAGCAGGCGCGCGCAGGCGGCAGGAGCACCAGCAGCAGTAGCCCGGCCCCGGTCAGTGCCACCGTGAGGACGTCTGCGTCGCTGATGCCGAGGATCTGGCCGAACAGGAACGACTCCAGTGAGCCGCTGTAGCCGGGGGCGGTGCTCAAAATGACGATGCCCAAGCCGAACGCGGCGGCGAAGAAGACCCCGATGACGCTGTCCTCTTTGAGTCGCCGGTTTTGCGCGAACACCGCCACCAGCAGCGCGGTGAGCAGGCCCGCCACGGCGCCGCCGAGGGTGAGGTTCCAGTGGAAGACGAAGGCCACGGCGACACCGGGAAACGCCGAGTGGGCCACCGCGTCGCCGATGAAGGCCATGCCGCGCAGCACGACGTGGCAGCCGATGACACCGCACACGATGCCGCACATGGCCGCGACCAGGAAGGCGCGCCGCATGAAGACGTGCTCCCAGGGCCCGGCCAGGAAGTCGGCCAGCGCGCTCACGCGGATGCCTCCAGGAACTCTAGGAAGCGGCCGTTGCGGGCGCCGCCGAACGCGCGCAGCCAGACTGCCGGGTCGCGCAGCTCGGACGGTGGCCCGTCGGCGATCACGGTCTCGTTGAGCAGGCACAGCCGTCCGCAGGTGAGGGCCGCACCTTGCAGGTCGTGGGTGGTCATCAGTACCGCCTTGTCCTCGCGCAGCCGCTGGAGCAGTTCGATGAGCAGTTCCTGGGTGGGCACGTCCAGGCCGGTGAACGGCTCGTCCAGCAGAAGCAGACGTGGCCGCAGCGCCAGTGCGCGGGCCACCAGCACCCGTTGGCGCTGGCCGCCGGACAGTTCCCCGATGGGCCGCCTGCGCAGTGCCGCCATGTCGACGCGTTCCAGGGCCTCTGTGACGGCGGACCGGTCGTCCCGCCCGGCGCGGCGGAACCGGCCGAGCCGGTGGATCCGGCCGCTCATCACGGCTTTTTCCACCGAGATCGGGAAGTCCCAGGCGAACTCGTGGCGCTGCGGGACGTAGCCGACGGTGCCGCGGGCCACTGCGGGCGGTACGCCTTCGATCCGGATCCGGCCGGAGACTGTGGAGATCAGGCCTAGGGCGGCGCGTAGCAGGGTGGTCTTGCCGGCGCCGTTCGGGCCGATCAGTCCCACGAGCTCACCGACGGTGACACGCATGCGCACATCGGTCAGGACACGGCGTCCGCCCAGTTCCACGGCTAGGTTTTCGACGTCAAGGGCCGGTGCGGCCGGGGACTGATCGGCCGCGGCCAGCTCCGAGGTCGGGTCCGAGTTGGTCTGGGGCATTCAGGCCTCCTTTCCGGTCGCCGCTGCCGCGCGGCGGGAGGGCCTGCGCACCATGACCGTGACGGCGATGGCGATCACGACCGCCGCCCCGGCGACGCCGATGATCAGCCAGGCCCACCCGGGGAAGCCCTGGCCGGATTCGGTGCCTCCAGTACCGGGCGTCGTACCTCCGGCGACGAAACCCGCCGGCGCCGCAACGTTGAACGCCGCGTCGGGAGATCCTGCGCCGACGAAGATGCGCAGCAGGCGTCGGTCGTTGACCTGCCTGCCGTCCAGCGTCCGTCCGCTGATGTCGATGTCCAACAGGTAGGTGCCCGGCGCTGAGAACACCCAGTTGCCGTGCGCGTGGGTGTTCAGATCGATGCCCATCTGCTGTGGATAGGACCGCGAACCGTCAAAAAGGACCTTCGGAGCCCCGAAGTCGCCGTTGACGAACAACGCGAAGCGCCCAGGGCCGGTGACCCCGCGCAACGACCAGGTCACCTCGCGGTTGATAGTGGAGGCGACCTGCGGGTCCTGGGTGTTCCAGCCCGGCCAGAGCACGCCTTGCTGCTGCACCTGCGGCAGGACCCACACCTGGGTTCCCGGCTTGCCGAGGAAGGAGAACTGGCTGCCTTCGGGGACCTTGACCTTGGCTGCGTCCACGGTGTGCAGGACGACGTCCTCCACGTTCCGCCACACCGGCGGGCGTACGGTGTCGTCGCGGACCTGCACGGTCCACTTGCCGTCGAGGAAGCGCGGCCCGATGTCGACGTGCCCGTCTGCGATCACCGTCCGTCCGGTGACCGTCGGTTCCCCGGCCTGGACCGAGGGGGAGGGCGACGGCGTGACCTGCGCCGCCGCGTGCGCCGCTGGCAAGAAGGACATGACGGCGCCGGCGAGCGCCGTGAGCAGGCTGGTCCAGACGGCGGCCGTCCTGGACCTCAGATTGGGCATCAGGCGTCTCCCAGGCATTTGCGCAGTTCGGTGGCGTTGTGCCGCATCATGGCGACGTAGTTGCGGGCGGCGTCGTCGAAGGCGTCGCCGTATAGCTTGCAGACTTTGACGCTCTGGTCTTTGGCCACCTGGGTGAGCACCGCCGAGCGCCGTGCGAGGCCTGGTTCCATGAAGACCGCGGGGACGCGCAGGTTGCGGATGGTCTGGGTGAGCTTGGCGACCTGCTCGGCGCTCGGCTCTTGGGCGGGGTTGGGCACGACGAACCCGGCGACGGTCATGGAGTACGCCTGGGCGAGGTAGCCGAAGGCGTCGTGGGTGGTGATGAGCTGCCGCCGATCGGCCGGGATCTGCGCGACTTGTGCGCGGACGAAGGCATCGAGCTTGTCGAGGTCGGCCAGGTAGGCGCGGGTGTTCCTGTCGTAGTCGGCGGCGTGGTAGGGGTCGCGTTTGCGAAGCGTGTCGCGGATGAGCTGCACGTAGGCTTTGGCGTTGCGGACGTCCTCCCACAGGTGCGGGTCGATCTCGCCGTGCACGTGCTTGCCGATCACCGCCTGCGGCAGCTGGTGGACTGGGGTACCGGGCTTGCCCAGGAACGAGAACGCGCGATCGTCAGGGACCTTCTCCAGGGCCCGGTTCGGCACGTCGATGATGACGTCCTTGATGGGCACCTTGCGCTGAGCCGTGGTGGCGCCTCCGGGGGATCGCGCGCCGGGCCGTCCGATGTCGGTCCAGGCATACAGTTCCCCAGCGTCCACGTCGACCGCCAGGTCGGTGTGCCCGTCGTCGAGGATCGTCGCCTTGTCGGCTCCGCCGATCGTGCGGGGATCCACGCCTACTGCGAAGGTGAACGTGCCCTTGCCCATGGGGACCGGTGCTGTGTTGGCGTTGCGCAGTTTGGCTTCCAGGGTCAGCCGGTAGACGCCGGGCTTGGAGAATGCCCAGTTGACGTGTGTGTGCGCGGCGGGCGGCAACGCGACGACGTCCTTGCCGTCCAGCCCGTCGGCGGAGTTGAAGTACACCTTGGGCTGGCCGAGCGCCTCGGTGAGGTAGACCGCCAGTTCCCCTGGCCCGTCCAGGTCGGTCGCCGCCAGCTCAACGTCCGACGACCGCGTCGCCCCCCGCCCGGTACCCTCGCCGCGCACCGCCAGGCCGAGCCAGATGACGTCGAGGCCGATGTTCTCCACCAACGGGATGACATTGGCGCCGTAGGATTCGGCGGCCTCGGCCAGCGACACGTTCGGCACGCCCTTGCGGACGTTGGAGTCGATGGTCTTGATCAGCGAGTGTTCTTCGAGCAGCAGGTGGTTGGTGAACGTCGCGTCCGCCTTCGACACCTTGGCCGCGTCGGCGGGCGCCGGCTCGTAGGAGTGCGGGTCGCCGCCCGGGGGCACGATCGAGTCGACGCGTACCCGGTCACCGCCCACATTCTTGACCAGGTCGGCCAGGATCTCGGTGGTCGTGACCACCCCGAGCGCTCCGCCACCGGCCCGATCGGGGCCACCCGCGCAGCCCGACGCCAGCACGATCAGGGCCACCATCGCCGCGCTCGCTCGTGCGGTCCGGTGAAGGACATGCATGGGGCTTCCTACCTCTCCGCCGGGAATGATCACGTCACACATCGGTCGGCGTGCCGGTCCGGCGGCGCCGGACGAAGGTGAGGCCGACTGTTGTCCCGCCCGCCGCCAGCAGGGCCGCGCCCAACCCGGCCGGGACCAGGAGCGCTGATCCGGTGAACGGCAGCTTGCCCGTGCGGCAGGCGTTGGGGCTGCTCACCGCCCTGCTCGGCGACGGGCTCGGCGAGGTACTCGTGGTGGCCGTGCTCGTCGGCGTGCTCGATGCCGCGCTCATTGGCGTGCTCGACGCGGTGCTCTGGGCCGTCAGAGGCCGCAGCCCGGCCGATTGCGGCGTGGCTCCCGATGCCTGCGCCGATCTGGGGTCCACGTTGCCGACCGCGAACGTGACCACCTCGGTGTCACTGGACTTGGCGCCCGAGGCCAGCGTCGCCGTGTGGGTGAAGGTCGCCTTGTAGATACCTTCCTTGGTGAAGGCCCAGTTGCCGTGCGCGTGCGTGCCCAGCCGGATGCCGTAGGCATCGGGCATCCCGTCCCCGCTGTTGAAAATGATCCTCGGTTGGCCGAACGTGCTGTACTCATAGACGGCCAAGGTCCCCGGGCCCTCCACCTTGTCCAGCGACCAGGAGATGTCGCCCTTGACCTGGTAACTTCGCAGCTCCTCGGTGTTCCAACCGAGCCAGGGGACGCCCGCCTTCTGGGTCTGCGGGATCTGCCAGATCCTCGACCCCGGGCTGCCCAGGAAACCAAACCCCGCCGGCACCTGCGTGGCAGCCTCCGCCTTGAGGTGGAACACCACCGCGGAGGGCTCCCGCCACGTCGTCCGGCCGGCCTGCGTGCCGTCCTTCACCGCCGACTGCAACCCGCCGCCCACAACGCGGGCGGCGTAGTCGACGTGACCGTCGTCCAACACCACCTTCTCGGTCGAAGGGCTCCCGTCACCGTCACCGTCACCATCGCCACCTGAGCCGGATGGCGTCGGGGGCACGCACTTCGCGCTCCCCAAGGCGTTCGCACCGCCCCCACCTCCAGAACCACCACCTCCGCCGCCCGGCGACCGAGTGGCCGAGGGACTGGTACTCGGGCGAGGGGGCGCCGGCGTTGACGGCTGCGGTCCAGGCGTCGGGCTACGTGTCGGCGTGGTCGTGGGCGTGGTCGTCGGCGTGACCGTCGGGGTTGTCGTGGGGGTCACCGTCGGAGTAATGGTCGGAGTGACCGTCGGGGTTGTCGTCGGGGTGGGGGTGACCAGTTCGGGGGGCACGTCACCCGCGGTCGTGCCGCCCACGTACCAGTTCAGCGTCACCGGGGCGGCGACGTGCCTGGTGCCGTTCTTGTCGGTCGCCGCCACCTCGAACGTCAGCGAGTAGGCACCCAGAGCGGTGAACGCCCAGTTCACATGGTGGTGCGTGCCGACGGACTCCTTGAAGGTCTTGTACTGGGCGTCCGCCGAGCTGAAGAGCCGCACCGGGAGACCAGTCCCGTCGATGTTGAAGACTTCCAGCCGCCCTGGCCCGGTGAATTCCGTCAACGTGACCTCGACCGTGCGGGCCCCGAACTCGAAAATGTCATGCGGCAGGTTCTCCGTGGACCAGCCAGGCCAGATCAGACCCGGGGTCTCGAGCTCGGGCGCTACCCACACCGGGTTTCCCGGCGCACCGAGGAAGGCGTAGTCCGGTGCCTCCGGGACCGACAGCTTGGAATCGGCGTTGTCCTTGAGCTGGACGACCACGTTGCCCGGGTCCGCGAACTCAAAGGAACCGGTGGTGCCGATACGGGTGCGCACCCGTAGAGCGCCGCCTTCGTACACCGGGTCCAGCAGGTCGGCGTGGATGTCGTTGATGACCCGTCTCGTTTGGGGGGCGGACGGTTCTGCGGGAGTGGCGAGTACAGGCACCGCCGGTACCGCGGCGAGCAGGGCGAGCGTCGCCAAGCCCGCGATTCCCAGCAACAAGCGGCGCCCCGGCATGGTGCGTCGCATCAGAGGCGCTCCTTGTGGTCGATGACGGCGGTTCCTGTCGGCGGCCCAGGCCGGCCCTCGAGAGTCGACCGGTCATGGCCGACTGAAAATGATTACCATTCTCGTAATCAGTTGATCAAGGTGGCTGCCTGTCCGGCTCCGGCCAGCCATCCACGAATGAAAATGATTATCGTTCACCTCGTTCGAGCGCACCCCGGCGCTCCACCCCTCCAAAGGAGTCCTCACAGTGCAGTCACGCTCTGCGCTCTCGCTGATCTCGGCCGTGCTCGCGGCATCGCTCATCAGCGCGGTACCCGCCCACGCCGGCGGGCGCGTCACCCTGGACACCGGCCATGTGGACGTGATCGACATCGAGTACGAAAACGGCGCGCTGGAAGTACACGTCCACGATGAGACCGTCGAACCGGACGTGACCAGGGAACCCGGCGAGGTCCTCTTCCGGGCCCTCCCCGAGTCCCGCACGACCGTGCCCGACGGCCCCGCCTACGCCTTCCTCGGTAGGCCCGGGGCCCCACTCTGGGTGCTTCCCGAGGTCGAGAACCCTGGTCTGCTCTGGCCCGGCATCAGCACCGAGGAGTTGTCCTCGGGCGTCTTCGCCGCCGACTCGGTCACCCTCAAGCTCAGGAATGTCCGTGGCCCGGGCCGGTTCAGCATCTTCACCGAAGGCGCCGCCGGCACGCCCGACGTCCTGGTCAACTCCGGCGACGGCCTGCCCGACGCCACGGCCCTGTCCGTCGGCGGCCACAAGCACGCCAGCTGGGCGTTCTCCGCGCCCGGGACCTACTGGCTGACGTTCCAGGTCACCGCACAGCTCACCGGCGGCACTCAGCGGGTGGCCTCGGAGCCGGTGACCTACCTCTTCAAGGTCGGGTGAACGGAATGACGCCTCACATCCCTCCAGCCCGTAGGAGCACGGTCATGTTCGGAGCCCGGACCGTCGTCGCGCTCGTCGCCACACTCGTCGCCCTGCTGGGCACCGCCGCACCCGCCAGCGCGGCTGTCACCCTGACCAGCGGGCACGTCGACGTCATCGACGTCAACTACGCCTCCGGCAATCTCACCGTCCAAGTCCGCGATGAGACCACGGGCACCGCGGTAGAACGCAGTCCCGCCGACGTCGTCCTCCAGGTCCCGGCCGCAGCCAAGATCACCGTGCCCTCCGGATCTCAATGGAGCTTCCTGGGCACCGCGGGCTCGACTGTCTGGGTGCTACCGCAGAACCAGGTCTCCGGACTGCTGTGGGCGGGCTGGAACGCCAACGACGTGGCCACCGGCGTCTTCGCCAACAACCAGCTCACCTTCGAACTGGTGAGCGTGACCGGCGGCCAGTTCAGCATGTACACCACCAGCCTCGGCAACCCCACCGTCAGGTTCCACAGCCGGAGCGCGGGACCGAAGACCCAGCTCGTCTCCGCCAAGGCGCACTCCCACGCGAACTGGGCGTTCAACACCGCGGGCACCTACACCGTGACCTTCAAAGTGACCGGCACCCTCGCCGGCACCACGACCACCAAGACCTCAGGCAACGTCTCCTTCACTTTCCAGGTCCTCAACTGATCCACCCACCGGGCAACGAGTACTAACAAGCGCGAGGGCGGCCTCCCCACAGACGAGGCCGCCCCTACGTCTACATCCACGTCGCAACCCCTTCCTGGCCGAGCCTGGTCGCCAGGTTTGCGATCACCCGGATCACCCCGGCCGCCGGGACCGAACCCCGTTGTGATCGCGCATTTCATCACCCATCCCATGAGCATCTTTGCTTCTTTGCGATCGCTCATTAGCGAACGAGTTCGATCGAGGATCAGGCAGGCGCGATCAACAGCATGAGCGCAAACCGATCAAGATCGCCGGGCCTGAGTGAACGGGGCCTCATGGATTCATGTTGGCTGGGCGTGGACTGCCGTGGCATCGGCGGCTGGGATCCTCAGTGGCTTTCGGCTGGCTCAGGACCTGTGGGCCAGTGCGGACCCATTGGCGATAGTTGTCCAGGTCGACGTTGCTGCCGCAGATGATGGTGACTACGTCGCGGCCGGCGAAGCGGTCAGGGTCTTCCAGGACGGCAGCGACGCCGAGGGCCGCGGAGGGCTCGACCACCAGGCCCGCATGTTCCAGGAGCAACCGCATGCCCGCGACGATCGATGCCTCCTGGACCAGGACGGCGTCATCGGCGACCTTCAGCAGGTCGTCGAGCACGACGGGGATGGGGTACCGGCCCGCGACGCCATCGGCGATGGTGTCGGTGGCGTCGGTGGAGATGACCCGGTGCTGGTGCCAGGAGCGGGTCATCGCGGGTGCGCCATGGGGCTGCACGCAGATCACCTCGACAGGCGCTGATCCTCGATCGCCAGCCGACCCTGCCGGTCGAGACCGCGCGGCGGCTGCTGGCGAACGCCCGAGCCAGCCTGCCTATCGTCATCGTCGGCGGCCCACCGGCCCACACCCCCGGCGCCTACCAGGCGGCCGACCAAGACGCCGACCTGGCCAAGCTCATGACACATCTGCTCGCACAACCATCGGTTCGCCATGTCACCGCCCAGAACGAACTGCCCGCGGCGCTGAAAAGCCTCAAGGTGCGGCCTGCGGTGGCGGCCACAGGCACGTCAGGCCTGCAATCCGTTCGCCGGACCTTGCCCAGCGGGCAGCCCTACTACCTCCACAACCCAACCGCCGCCACGATCATCACGCAGGTCTCCCTGGAAGGCGGTGGTGCACCGTACGCCCTGGACGCCTGGACCGGAAAGATCACGCCGATCGACCGATACCAGGTGGACGCCGCCCGGACGACCGTCCCAGTCAGCCTCGCGCCCGGGGCCGCCACCATGATCGCGCTCGGCGGCACAGCCAGCCGCCGAGCCACGACCACAACCGGCGGAGAAATCACTTTCGAGGGCGGGCACCCGCAACTACGCGCGAGCAAGGCTGGCACCCTACACAACGACCCTCGACAACGGCAGGACGGTCCAGCTGACCGTTCCCCAGGTCCCGGCTGCACGATCCCTGGACCAGTGGAAACTATCGGTCGCCGACTGGCATCGAGGCGCCAACGGGCAACGCAAGATCACCCAGCACGAACTCTCCCTCCAGAGCCTCAAGCCCTGGAGCGAGATCCCGCAACTGCAGGACGTGTCGGGCATCGGCACGTACACCACCAAGGTGCGGCTCGACCAGCTGGACGGCGCCTGCCTCGACCTCGGCCAGGTCACCGACACCTTCGAAGTCACCGTCAACGGACGCGTCCTGCCACCACCCGACCAGGTGACCCTCCACCTCGACCTGGCCGGCTACATCCAACCCAGAGACAACACCATCACCATCCGCGTGGCGACCCCTCTGCGAAACCGTCTCCGCGTGACGGACGGCTACCCGGGCCAGGCCGCCCAGCCACGCCAGCAGTACGGACTGATCGGCCCCGTCCAACTCACCCCCTACCGCCAGGTCCCAATACGTCCCTGAGGCGTCAGGTGCCCACCACTCCTGCCTCTCAGGCCAGACAACACCGAGGGGCAGGAGTCCTTCTCCCAACGAAAACTTCCCATTGTTCCGCTGTGGGTACGGAGCCAGCGGGCTCGGATCCGCCGAGTGACTGACTCGTCTTCATAATCGTCGCGCGGGCCGATCCGCTGGCGGGTGGTCATTCCGTGAGGAATCGCTGTAGCCAGCGGCCGCTCTGCTTGACCGTTCGGGTCTGCGTCGCGTAGTCGACGTAGACGATCCCGAAGCGCCGGCTGAAGCCCCATGCCCATTCGAAGTTGTCCATCAGGCTCCAGACGAAGTATCCCTTCAGCGGCAGACCTTCGGCGACGACTTGCTGGACGACGGCGATGTGCTGCTCGAGATACCGTTGCCGGTCGTCGTCCTCGATCGTCCCGTCCGCGGTCGGCTCATCGGGGTAGGCCGCACCGTTTTCCGTGACGTACAGCGGGAGCTCAGGCGCCAGGTTGTTGATGGTGGCGAGGATGTCGCGCAGTCCGGTGGGCTGGATCGGCCAGTCCATCTGGGTGCGCGGAAGACCGGTGTCGACCGCAATGACGTTTTCGCTGCCTGGCTGGGCACTGGGCTTGCCGGGGTCCGAGACCGGCCCCGCCGGCGCGGCCACCGTCGCCGGGCAGTAGTAGTTCACGCCCATGAAGTCCAGCGGCGCCGAGATCAATGGCAGATCGTCCTCGTACTGCGCGAACCACGCCGCCATGCCGGTGTCGTCGAGCACGTCGGCGGGGTACTTGCCGAACAACACCGGCTCGAGGAACAGGCGGTTCTGCAGCCCGTCCACCCGCCGCGCCGCGTCACGATCCGCAGGGGACTCCGACGCAGCGTGAACGGGTGCGAGGTTGAGTGCGATCCCGTAGGAGCCTTCCGGCGATCGGATCGCTTCCAGGGCCAACCCGTGACCAAGCAGGAGATGATGCACCGCCTTCATGGCGTTCGCACCCTCGGTCCGGCCGGGCGCGAGCTCGCCGCTGCCGTAGCCGTTCAGTGACGAGCACCAGGGCTCGTTGAGCGTCATCCAGTGCTTGATCACGTCCGACAGTGCGTCATGCGTTACCGCTGTGTAGTCACGGAACCGCTCGGCTGTGTCGCGAACCATCCACCCGCCGGCGTCTTCGAGCGGCTGCGGCAGATCCCAGTGATAGAGCGTCGCGTACGGTGTGACGCCGTACTCCAGGCAAGTCTCGGCGAGTCGCCGATAGAAGGCGAGTCCGGCGGGGTTCGTCGGACCCGACCCGTCGGGAACGACCCGAGGCCACGCGACAGAGAATCGGTAGGCCGTAAATCCGAGGCTTGCCAGCAGTCTGATGTCGTCGGCGAACAACCGGTAGTGGTCGTCGGCAACATCCCCAGTGCTTCCGTCAGCGATCCGGCCAGGCGTGTGGGCGAAGGTGTCCCAGATACTCGGGCCGCGGCCGTCTGCCGTCGCGGCTCCCTCGACCTGGTACGACGCCGTTGCGGTGCCCCAGATGAATCCGGGCGGGAAGT
The DNA here is from genome assembly GCF_044326415.1 of Actinomadura sp. 6N118. NCBI lineage: Bacteria > Bacillati > Actinomycetota > Actinomycetes > Streptosporangiales > Thermomonosporaceae > Actinomadura > Actinomadura sp. 6N118. Next base: position 22,744 of record NZ_JBIRAZ010000005.1, read on the forward strand.
CTTTCCTGCTCGCCATGGTCTCTCCTTCGTGCGTTGTTGCTGTCACCGGTGCCTTCGATGCAGTGCTGTCAGTCAGGGAGCAGTTCGCTCAGGCGGATGAGCAGGTCAGCCGGCAAGTCTGTCTCCACGGCGGCGATCAACTGGTCGGTCCTGCCCGGCTTGCTGGTGCCCACCGCGGTGCCCGCGAAGACGGGATTCCGGGTTGAGTAATGAAGTGCTGCGGTCGCAGGTCGGTGCCGTGCTCGCGACACGCCTTGTCCGTTTCGGCGACGGCCTCGAGTCCGGCGGCTGAGTGTCGACGGCGTCCCACATGTTGCCGAAGTCGTGGAACTCAGGATCGTGGAGACAGCCGAGCGGCGCTTCCGCGAGGTCTAGCCGCTGCATGCTCCCGGCGATGCTTCGACGCACCCTTCTCGAATGCCTGCGCATACTCGTCAACAGCGCCGACGACGTCCCGAGTCAGCCTCAACCGTCGTGAAGCCCAATCGCGCGATCCGATCGAGAGCGCCGTGCGGGTCGTCGCGGATGGCGTCCCGGACGGTGTGCATCTGGACGGACGGCCTTCGTCCGGCAGTCGTCATTCGAGCTCCTTGATGATGGCGGAACGCCTGTGCGCTTCTACCCTGGGGCTGCTTCGTTACAGGTGATGGGATGGGCGCTGTGAAGACGAGCGGTGCGGTAGGGGCGGGCTGACACCACAGTGAAAATAGTACGGCCGCTACATTTTCACCCTGGGCGCCCCTTGCCGCAACCCCCGTCCGGGCTCGACTTGGGCGGACACTCGAAGCTCTCATTCTGATCCACGGAGTCACCGTCGCCCCAATGTGTAGCAGTTGTACTATTTTCGTTGTATCGTCGGCTCGACCAAGCCATCGAGATCTTCGGGGAGCTGTCGTGAGGAGCAGCGGGAGCAGTGCCGATCGGGGAACGCGGCGATCGATATGGTCGCGGCTGAGGTCCGGCACGGGGTCGAGCCGACGAGCGGGCCGCTGACCGGGGCAAGCTCGACTTCACCGCCCACGTACCAAACCGAACCACGTGACTCCCGGCCCATTGTGGGCTGGGCGGGGAAAGGCACGAACACAGCGCCGGTGCTCGACGCCTCCATCGCCCAAGTCGGCGACGCCCTAGGCGAATCCCCCGCGAACGGCATACCTCAACGACCATGTCCGCCGGGGAAAGGGAAACGCCGATGAACCAGTATGCCTACCGCGACTCGTCCCTCTCGGTAGACGAACGAGTCCGCGATCTGTTGGGCAGGATGACGCTCGAGGAGAAGGCTGCCCAGACGGCAGCGCCGTTCGGGGCGGCCGTCGATGTGCATACCCCGCCCGAAACGGGGTGGGGCTGTGCGGCCGCAGCACTGTCCACGCTCGGGTTGCCACCGCGCGAGACGGCACGCAAGGCGAACGAGCTTCAACGAAAGCACATTGAGGGCACCCGACTCGGGGTGCCGATTCTTCTCGCCGAGGAGGCGCTGGTTGGGCTGAAGGTGCGAGATGCGACCTCGTACCCAGCTGCGATTGCACAGGCTGCCACCTGGGAGCCTGAGTTGATCGAGGAGATGGCCCGGACGATCGGCGCACAGATGGCCCGCCTCGGAGTGCGCCAGGCGCTGTCTCCACTCGCCGACGTGGCTAGGGATCCCCGATGGGGTCGTGTCGAAGAGACGTACGGCGAGGAACCGTACTTGGTCGGGGCGATGGCGACCGCGTTCGTCCGGGGGCTCCAGAACTCCATCGAGGACGTTCCGCTCATCGCCACGCTGAAGCACTTCCTCGGTTACGGCGCCAGCGACGGCGGACGGAACACGGAGCCGGCTCAACTAGGCCAGAACGAGTTGCACGAGGTGTACGCGGCGCCGTTCGAGAGGGCGATCCGTGAGGGAGGCGCGCGGGGTGTGATGCCGGCGTACAGCGCGATCGACCGTGTACCCGTGACGGGGTCGAAGGCGTACCTGACAGGACTACTGCGCGGCGAGCTGGGGTTCGACGGGCTGGTAATCCCCGATCTCGCGGCGGTGGGGCAGCTCCACACCAAGGACGGGACCGCAGGCGACAGTTGCCAGGCACTAGCCCAGGCGCTGCGCGCCGGCGTTGACCTGGATCTGGACAACAAGGTGTCGTCGGATCAGATCGTCGAAGCCGTCCGGTCGGGTGTCCTCGCTGAGGCAGACCTCGACCGTGCCGTGTCCAGCGTGATACGGGCAAAGTTTGAGATCGGATTGTTCGAGCGGCCGTATGTCGACCTCGACGCTGTGCCTGAGACGCTCGATTCGACCGAAGAGCGTGGGCTCGCGCGCACCATCGCGGAGAAGGCGGTCGTGCTGCTGCAGAACGATCCGATCAACGGCACCCCGATCCTTCCCCTCAGCAGCTCTCCCCGCACGATCGCCGTGATCGGTCCGAATGCCGATCGACCGATGGGCCAACTGAGCAGTTACAGCTATCAGGTCCTCGACAGCATCACGAAGCGGTTCGCACTTGCCGCCGACCCGCAGGCGCGAATGGAGGATCCGAACCAGACCGCCGCGGACGATGCCCACCTTCTGGTCGAGTCAGTCCCAGTCGTGACCTTCTTGGAGGGCATTCGGCTTCGGGCTGGCAACGACTCCACCGTGCTGTACGAAAGCGGCTGTCCCGTCGCCGCGGAGGACCGGTCAGGCTTCGCGGCAGCGGTGGAGGCGGCGACTGCCGCGGACGTAGCGGTGCTTGTGGTGGGTGATCAGGCCGGGATCAATTCGTCCGGTACGGTCGGGGAAGGCCTCGACAGCGCCGAGTGCGGTCTGCCTGGTGTGCAGCGCGAACTCGTCGAAGCCGTCGTAGCGACCGGCACCCCGACGATCGTGGTGCTCAGCCACGGTCGTCCCTACGTTCTCGGCTGGATGGCTGAGTCGGTACCGGCGATCCTCACCGCGTTCTTCGGCGGAGAAGAAGCTGGGAGCGCCGTCGCGTCCATCCTCTTTGGAGATGTCAATCCTGCCGGTCGCTTGCCGATCGCGCTGCTGGAATCAGTCGGTGCAGCACCCGTCCCGTACTGGCGAACGTTGCAGCCCGGATCCTACGTCGATGGATCGACGGCGGCTGTTTTCCCCTTTGGGCATGGGCTGAGCTACACGAGCTTCGAGTATCGCGACCTGGCGGTGGCCTCCGCCGATGTGCCGACAGACGGACTGGTGCGGCTCACGTTCACGGTCGCCAACATCGGTGAGCGGACCGGTGACGAAGTGGTGCAGGTATACGGTCACGACGCCATCGGGCGTACCGTGCGGCGAGAGCGCACCCTTGTCGCGTTCCGTCGCCTGAGACTCGAACCGGGTGCGGCGGCTCGGGTCACGCTCGAGATACCGACGAGCATCTTCGCGCTATGGGATGCTGAGGACGGCTGGGTCGTGGAGCCTGGAGAGATCCGGTTCTACATCGGGGCCTCGTCTGCCGATGTCCGGCTCCACACCAGCGTGACTCTGACCGGTGCCGACTACCTGCCTGGGGGCAACCGCGCCCTCGCGAGCCGGACCATCGTTGAGGATGTCGACACGCGCTAGCTGCTTAAGCGAACATCGACGCCGGCCAGCTGATGCGGCGAGAGTGCCCGTCGTTCCTGGACCCGGTAACGATGGGCGCCAACACGGTCTGGCAGCTGTGGGACGCCGTACTGCCGAACGGATCGATCAACACCAGTGGGATGACGTCGCTGAACCACTACGACCTTTGAGCGTTCGTCGACTGGCTGCAACTGGTGGTCGGCCGGTCTGCAGCGCACGGCGCAAGGTTCCGCATCGACGGCGACGAGATGGCCATCGACGTCACGGTTCCCGACGCGTAGCGAGCCTACGGTCGTGCTCACGCTCACCCGGACTACGTCATCGAGCAGGGCGGCCCGGCCCAGCACGCCTGGCGGTACCCGCTGCCAGCCGGGCTCGGTGCGTCTAAGACTCTCTTGGTGACCTTCACCACTTCAAAGTGTAGCAGTTGTACTAATTTCGTGTTACGTTCTCTTCACCCTCGGCCAGGGTTCACGTCGGCGCGTCCACGTCTTCACAGGAGGTACGGTGCGCAACCCACGATCGGCTCCGACCGGTGCATGCGCTCTCCGAACACAACCGATCTACAGCTATGGGCGTGCTAAGACACGACCCCTTCACCGTCGTGGATTCCGACGGATCAGCGCGCTTACGATCGCCGCTGTGCTCACCCTCGTCGCCAGCGCGTACTTCCCGGCCGCGGCTAATGCTGATGCGACGGCTCTGAGCCTACGAGGGCAAGCGGCCAGGGCGGGGATTCTCATCGGTTCCGGGGCGATCAATCCGGACTATCTCGATGAACCCCAGTTCGCGCGGGTGCTCGCGACGCAGTTCAACAGCCTGTCGCCCGAAAATGAACTGAAGTGGGCCAATAGCCAGCCGCAACAAGGCGCCTTCGACTTCACGAAGCTCGACCGGCTCGTCAGCTTCGCGAAACAGCACCGCATGGCGGTCAAGGGCCACGGTCTCATCTCCAGCTGCTGCAACCCGCCTTGGCTGGAACAGATCCAGGATCCGGCTCAGCTGCGCGCCGCGATGACCACCCACTTCAAAACGCTCATGACTCGATACGCAGGAAAGATGGACCGGTGGGACGTCGCCACTGAAATCTTCTCCACCTTCGGCGGCACCGGGCTCGAAAAGAACTACTTCTACCGGGTCCTCGGCCCTGACTACGTTGCCGAGGCGTTCCGCATTGCGCACGCCGCAAATCCCAAGGCCAAGCTGTTCCTCAACGAGTCCCTGGTGGAGTACTACCCGGCGAAGCGCCAGGAGCTCTATGACCTCGTCGCCGATCTGGTGCGGAGAGGTGTGCCCATCAGCGGTGTCGGGCTCGAAACACACCTGACCTTCTCCCCGCCCGAGCCCGGGGTGATCACCGACATCGTGAAGTCCTACAAGGCGCTCGGACTCCAAGTCGCCATCACGGAGATGGACGTACACCTGACCCCCCTTCCCAACAACGGTGAGTACGGGAATCAGGCGGAGATCTACGGGAACATCGTCAATGAGGCACTGGACGCCGGGGTACGGGACATCAGTTTCTGGGGCTTCACCGACAAGCACGCATATACCTGGGTCCCAGGCGCGAAGCCACTGATGTTCGATGAGCAGTACCGCCCGAAGCCGGCCTTCTTCGCCACCTGGACCGCTGTGGCGCGTCACTGATTCGTCACTCGGCTTGAAGAGGGTCATCCTTCGGTGCTTGCCTGCCCGCAAGCTGGCAGAACCGAAGGATGACCCTATTCGAGGCTCCTGGATGTGGCGTTCCGGCTCAATGCCCGTTGTTTCCGCTCAGCCACCCTGGCTCGCGAGTTCGCCGCCCACGGTCAAGTCGGTTCACGACTCGCACGAGAGTGCTTCCGGAATCGCCCACTCGAAGAAAGTGCGCATGGCTCGCTCCATGTCGCTTGACGGATCGATGAGCCACTGCAGCTGGATGCCGTCCCATGTGCCGATGAGCAAGCTACTCAGCAGCTGGGGATCGCGCGCCGTGTCGACACGGCCCTGAGTTTGGTCGTAAGCGAACGCCTCGGCGAGCGCTGCACTTTTCGTTCGGTATCTATCGACAAACCAGTCGTGAGCAGGATGATCTGGGGCGGACGACTCCGCGGCCAGAATCGCCAGGAGCCTGAGCAGCTCGGGTCGTTCGAGGTTGGAACGTACCCTCTCCATGGTTGCGAGGGCGACTCCGCGCTCGACGCAGTCAGCCTCGAAGTCGAAGGGGGCAAAGCCCGTGCCGACAGTCACGTCTGCCCGTTCCAGAACCGCTTCGAGAAGCTCGTACTTGGTGCCGAAATGGTGCACGATGCTGGTCAAGCTCAAATTGAGCTGACGTGAAATATCGCGCAATGTGCCACCGTGGTAGCCGCGAGCTGCGAAAACAGCGGTAGCCGCCTCAAGGATCTCTTTCGAGCGTTGTGCCGACTTGGCATACGGGCCACGAACACGGCCGGGTCTCGTCCCGCTCATGCCAAAGACCATAGTACGACTGCCGTTGCTTCCCGTGGCTGAGCGCGGCGACCCGACACATGTCGCCCGTCATCGTGATGCCGTCGCAGTACTACGAGTAGGTCGGTCATGAGGGCGAGCCGTTCGTTGGACTCTCGGCGCTGCGGCCGAACCCGCCCCACGACCCGTCCTGCCCTACCCGGCCCGGCCGGCCCGCCGCGCGCCACTCCTCGAACCTCGATCACTGATAGCTCCCCGAACGCCATCGACTCCACCCAATGTCCACACTGCCGGGAAAGGCCGGACCACGGTAGTGACCGGACTCGCGACGACACGCCGCAGGTGACCCCATCACTGGCAACTGGGCCGTCCCACGGTCATCGGTTTCTGGTGGAGTGCCGGATACGCATCGTTACGACGAATTAACCAAGGGAAAATGTAGCAGCTGTACGGCTTTCGTTGTAGTGTCGCCTCAACCTGCCCCAGGCCGCTCGAAGGAGCCTGAATCACATCCGCGCCAGGAGGTCGACATGAACAGATCTGGACTGATCAGCAGGCGGCGGCTGCTCGCAGGAGCAGCCGCCGCCGCAGGTAGCGTCGCGGCGGGGCCGCTACTCAGCGGGTGCAACGCAGGCTCGTCCGGTGGGGGCTCGGTGACGCTCACCGCGATGTTCGGCCCCGAAGACCTCCCCAAGGAGACCATCGCGGACTTCGAGACGAAGAACCCCGATATCAAGATCAGTTTTCTGCAGCACGACGCTGCTCGCCTCAATGCGATGCTTGCCTCAGGCAATCCGCCGGACATTACGATTGGCGCCGCCGTGGGCAGCGCGAACACGAACGCGCGGGGCCTCGCGACGGACCTGACTCCGTACCTGGAGAAGAGTCAGGTGTTGAAGAAGGACGACCTGCATGCTGTCAACGACAGCTTCCGCTGGGATGGCGGCAAAATCGGCCAAGGCGGGTACTTCGGCATCATCAAGGACTGGAGTCAGGACGCGACTCTCTGGTACAACACGGCTCTGTTCGACCAAGCGAAGGTGCCGTACCTGAGTGATTCCCAGCCCATGAGCTACGACGAACTGCTGGCCGTGGCCAAGCGACTGACAGTCAAGCAGGGGGATACAACCAAAGTCTTTGGCCTCGGTCTCGAGTGGGCCTGGAGTCTGTATGCCCCGATGGCGGCGATGGTGCTCCAGCAAGGCGCGCAGCTGTACAACGCAGACCTGACCGAGGTCGACTTCACTACGACCGCCGCACGTCGCGCCTTCGGCTGGTACGTCGACTTCGCCAAGGCGGGCGTGGGCCCGACGTCGTTGAACCCGTTGCCGGACGGCTCGGACGTATCCACCTTCAGCGCCAAACGGATGGCGATCACCCAGGACGGCTACTGGTTCGGTGGCAACTTCATCAAGGAGTCGGCCTTGAACGGCGACATCCGGATGGCGCCCGCCCCGCTCATGGGCGACAAGCGGATCAGTCCCTGCTACACCGGCCAAGGCGCGTGGATTCCGGCCAAGGCGAAGCACAAGGACGAGGCCTGGAAGTTCATGGAGTACTTCATGGCAGGCCGGCCTGCCCAGGAACGAGCCAAGAGCGGGTGGGGGCTTCCTTCCTTGAAGTCGTTGCTTCCGAAGCTGCCGCAGGACCTGCCTTACCAGAAGCAGGCGCACAAGGTCGCCCAGAGCGAACTCCAGTACCTCGCCCCTCTCCCAGACTCGCCGTACGTCACGACCGACGCCTGGAACGCCACGCTCGACAAGCACCTGCAACGAGTGATCAAGAACAAGCAGACCGTCGATGCCGCCTGCGCCGCGGTCACCGACGAGATCAATAAGCTCCTGAAGCAGGGCAAAGAGCGAATCGGCTGAGGCGGACATGGCACGACGCACCTGGTCCCGCTACCCGAGGAGAACGTTCTACCTGTTCGTGGGACCGTGGGTAGTGGGCTTTCTCCTCTTGACCGCCGCACCGCTCCTGTACGCGTTCGGCGTCAGTCTGACCAACTTCGACGGCAGCTCACCCCGATGGAACTGGGTGGGCCTGCGCAACTACACCGAACTGCTCGGCGATCACGACGCCTGGGCGGCCCTGGTCAGAACGATCGTCTTCACGGCGATCGTGGTGCCGCTCAGTGTCGCAGGCGCACTCGGCCTGGCCGTTCTGCTCAATCGCCGGCTGAAGGCGGTGGGACTGTGGCGCACCATCTTCTACCTGCCGTCGGTCGTTCCGATCGTCGCGACGGCCATTATGTGGAAGCTCATCCTGAACCGGGACGCCGGCATCCTGAACGCCATCCTCGGCGTCGCCGGCCTCGATCGGATCACCTGGCTCGTCGATCCGATGGCCTTCTACGCCCTCATCCTCCTGTGCCTATGGGGCGTCGGCGGCGGAATGATCATCATGCTCGCCGCGCTGCAGGGAGTGCCCACCGAGCTCGAGGAGGCAGCCCGCATGGACGGCGCCGGCCCGTGGAGGGTGTTCCGCCACGTCACAGTGCCAATGATCTCGCCGGTCATCTACTTTCAGGTGATCACCGGCGTCATCGCGACCTTTCAGATCATCGTGCAACCACTGCTCCTCGCTGAATCCAACAGCATTGCGACTGTCCGCCAGGTGCCGCAGGGCACGCATCTGTACATGGTGCAGGTGTGGGAGGAGTTCTTCCTGAACAACCGCTTCGGCTACGGCTCGGCGATGCTGTGGGTCCTCTTCCTCATCACTCTCGCCTTCACCCTGCTGCTCATGCGGTCTAGCCGTTCGTGGGTCCACTACGAGGTCGACAGCGATGCAGACCGTTAGGAGTCGTCCGGTGCACACGAGCAGAACTCGCACGGTCGGCAATCGCACAGCACTGCGGCGCCGACGCCGGAACGCCGGCGCCACCTACGTCGTCCTCCTGGCGCTTGCCGTGGTCTTTGCCGGTCCATTCCTCTGGCTTCTGCTGGCCGCACTCAAGACCCGCGGTGAGTGGGTCGCCGTGCCGACAAAGATCCTGCCCGCGGAAGCGCAGTGGAGTAACTTCACCCACGCGTTCACGGACATCAACTTCCCCGCCTACGCGATGAACTCGCTGTTCCTGGCAACGACCTACGCGGTACTCATCACGCTGTCCAGCGCGGCGGTCGGGTTCGGATTCGCACGGCTGCAGGCCCCCGGCAAGCGCGCGATGTTCCTGGTGCTGCTGTCCACGATGATGCTGCCGCAGGTTCTGACGATCCTGCCGACATACGTGCTGTTCTCCAGGATCGGGCTCGTCAACACCTACTGGCCCTGGGTTCTGTGGGGCCTGGCCGCGTCCCCCTTCCTGGTGTTCCTATTCCGGCAGTTCTTCGCGGCGATCCCACGCGAGCTGGAGGACGCGGCGATCATCGACGGCTGCGGCTGGGGACGGATCTTTGTCACGATCTTCCTGCCCCTGTCCCGTCCCGTGCTGGTCACAGCGTTCCTGCTGTCCTTCACCTGGAGCTGGGGCGACTACATCGCCCCCGCTCTGCTGCTCGACGCCGACCACACAACGCTCTCCGTGGCCATCACAGCCTGGTACGAGGATCCACACGGCAACCCCCTGCCGACCGTGCAAGCAGCCGCAGCAGCCCTGTACGTCCTGCCTGTGATGCTGATCTTCTTGTTCGCCCAGCGCTACTTCATCCGAGGCGTTCTCGGGTCCGGAGTCAAGGGATGAGGAAGTCGTGGCACGCCGAGCACGCTGGTGAACGGGACGCCGCACTGGACGAGGCGGGCGCGGACGGCGTCACTGCGGTGGAGGCCGCGCCATTTATGCCGTTGCCGCGGGCTGAACGCCTCGGGGCGGTCAGCTCGTCGGACCACGGGGTGGCTGTGCCCGCCTGCTTTCGGGTTCTGTTTCGGCGTCCGGGGACTGTGGAGCCGGCAGCGCGGAGGTCACCTCGTCCGGCACTACGAGCTCAGGTGGCAGCAGCACCATCGCGGTCGTTCCCCCGTACGGGGAGGGCCGGAGCGAGACCTTGATGTTGCGCCGCGCCGCCAGCCGGGCAACCACGAAGAGCCCGAGCTGGTCGGTGTCCACCAAGTCGAACTCCGGGGGCTCAGCCAGCCGCCGGTTGATCCGATCGAGCTGGTCGGGCGAGATGCCGAGCCCACGGTCCTCGACCTCGACCACGTAGCCGCTGCCCACCCGTTGTGCCATTATCCGCACCTCGGTGCTCGGCGGGGAGAACGCGGCCGCGTTCTCGATCAGCTCGGCGAACAGGTGAATGACGTCGGTGACAGCCGCGCCGGGAAGCCCGTCCTCGGATTCAGTGAGGACCGCGACCCGCGTGTAGTCCTCGATCTCGGCGACGGCGCCACGCAGCACGTCGCTGACACGGACCGGCTGCCGCCAGCCGCGGCCGGGAGTCGCACCGGACAGGATGATCAAGCTCTCGGCGTGCCGTCTCATGCGGGTGGTCAGATGGTCAAGCCGGAAAAGACCGTCCAGTTCGGTGGGCTCGGCGCGGCTCTCCAGGCTGTCCAGCAGCGCCAGCTGGCGGTGTAGGAGCGACTGGTTACGGCGAGCGATGTTGAGAAAAATGCGGCTGACGCCGTTGCGGAGGGTGGCCAACCCTACCGCGGCCTGAACGGCCGTATCCTGGACGGAGGCGAACGATTCGGTGACCTTGACGACCTCGGTCGTACGGCCGCTTACGGGCGGCGGCTGCTCTGCCGCGGCGTCCACCCTCTCGCCGCGGATCAGCCTGGCCACCACGCTCGGCAATCGCCGGCCGGCGAGTTCCTGCGCCGAGTCCCGCAGGGTGACCAGTTCGCGGACGAGTCCCCGGCCGAACCGGATCGATATCAGGAGCGAGGCGAGCACCGAAAGCAGTCCGAGGCCGCCCGCCACGGCAAGCCGCGTGAAGATCGATCGGCTGAGCGCGTCCTGTTGACGGCCGAGCAACCCGGTGTTCTCCACAGAGGCCTTGATGGCACCGTCCAAGAGCGCCTTGACGTTCAAGTCCAGCGTCTCGGCGGCAGCGCCGATCCTGCCGTCCTCTGCCTTGGCGATCTGCTCCTCCGCCGAGCGAAGCCCGGTATAGGCCGGCGAGTCGAGCAGCCTTTGCCATGTCCGGGCGTTGATCTTCGGATCGAGATCGGACCGTGCCTCCGCCCATAGTCGCCGCTGCAGCGCGACCAGGCCTGCGAAATAGCGCTGCTCAGAGATGCTCAGCCGGCCGCCGGAGATCACCGCACCCGCGATCAGCGCGTTCTCGCGCACGACCACATCGACCGCACGAGCACCCGCGAGCAGGCTGGACGCCCAGTAGTGCAACTGCGCGTTAGTCGGGGCCTGCTTGGCAGAGAAGGCGAAGAATGCGTCGATCGGCGCATTGTAGGCATCCAGCACACGCAGCCGATTCACGCTGTGGTTATCGACGCCCGAGCGGGTCACCGCCAGACCATCAAGCTGCTTGAGGAACTCCCGCAGGAGATGGATGCGCTGCGCACCGGGATCATCAGCGGCGTTCATCTCCGCCCGTGCCGCCTCCCGGAACTTTGTGACGACGCCGTCAGTCTTCAGGCGGGTCGCGCCGTACGCCTGCCGGGATAGCGCGCTCGCGCTGCCTGCGCTGACGTAGGCCACCGCGGCCTGCCGTTCGGCTCCCAGAGCCTGGTAGATCTGCTGCAGAGGGTTGGCCATGCGGCTGTTCGACTGCTCGCCACGACGATTCTCCAGCGCCTCGCCGAGGGTGACACTGGCGGCGAACGCCCACAGAACCACCAGCGAAAGGAGCGGGACCAGAAGCAGCACGACGGTCTTGGACCGAATCGATCGCGTCCGAAGATTCATTAAACCTCGTAACTGTGCGACCCCCGTACGGCACGTTCCGACTGATCAAACAGTGGTCTGGCGCGAAGGTGTGGCACTTGTCGACCGGAGGTCTGCGGGCCCCCAGAACGCGCGCATTGATGTGATCTGCACTTCCTCGTCGAAGGTCATCACGTCGATCGGCGATATATCGACCGTTTGATCCGGCAGTTCGGTCCGCACGAGGAAATGAAAGGCAGCGCTGCTGCCGGCGACCCTTATGGTCAACAACTCGGCGTGTCGCCGCACAGTCACAATGTCCGAATAGAAGGCCCTGATCGAGTCTCGGCCACGCCGCGGTTCGCTGCCTACCGGGTCCTCGAGCGTTGCCATCTCCGCATAGCACGACGCGATGTCATCCGCAGTACCACTCGAGACTGCTTTGAGGTACCTGGTCACAGCAGCGCGGATCTGCTCCTCAGAGGGCATGCGTTCATTCCTTTCGGGACGAAAGTCTGACGGCGGCAGGCCACCCGGCCCTATTGATGTGCGCCGCCGTCAATGCGGATCTCGGTGCCGGTGATGAAGGAACCGTCTTCGGAGACGAGCATCGCGACAACGCCGGCTACCTTCTCCGGCCCGGGAACGCCACCGGGCAGCGCCGGGCTCAACTTCATGAACAGGTCCCATTCGGTGTCCGGCGGGACGAGACCGCCGATGTTGTCGGTGATGCCGCTGCTGATCCCGCCGGGAACGATGTTCACCGCCCGCAGCCCCTGCTTCCCGTATTCCAAGGCGAGGCTATGGGTGAATGAGGCGACGCCGCCCTTGCTGGCCGAGTAGGCCGCCATGAACGGATGAGCGAAGAAGGCCGCGGTCGAACTGAAGTTGATCACTACGCCGCCCCCCGTCGCCAGCAAGGCGGGGAGCGCCTGGCGGGTCATCAGGAACGTGCCGGTCAGGTTGATTGAAATGATCCGGTTCCACAGGTCCAGAGAGCACTCATGGGTGTGCGCGCCACGCAGGATGCCCGCGGCATTGACGAGGATGTCCAGTCCACCGAGCTCCTCGATCGACTCCGGTACGACCCGCAGGACGGCCGCCTCGTCGGAAATATCAAGGAGCTTCACAGAAAGACGGTCGCCCTCGCCGGCCAGCTCGGCGGTCTCCTTCAGGCCGGCCTCAGCGACGTCGACGGCCACGACCTGGGCACCCTCCTCAAGCAGCCGTAGCACGATGGCACGTGCGATGCCGGAAGCCGCCCCACTGACCAGGGCCCGTTTTCCTTGCAGTCTGTTCATGCGTTCTCGCTATTTCGACGGGAGTGAGGGAAGAGCTTCATCCACCGGGCGAGGGGACGGGGTCTTCCAGGATGTGGGGGTAGGTGGTGGCGAACCATGCCAGTTCGTCCTCGTTGAGGCTGCCGAGCTCGAAGCACCGGCGTCCCCAGGACTCGATCAGCTTGATCATGGCCGATGCGTCGTAGACGTCCTTCTCGCATCGGAACCGGCCGTCGCCCGCATAGTCGAGGACGGTGATGTTGTTCTCCTCGAAGGAACTGCCGTCGCCGGGATCGCGCAGGACGTTGCGCAGCTCGCAGACGATGCTGCCGCGTTCGGTATCCACGAGGTGCCAGACCTCGGGATAGCGCATCGCGGAGCCGGGAAAGGTGCCGAGCGTCGTGGTAACCCATGGGCGGATCTGTTCGTGGCCCCGCATCGTGCCCACCATCGGGTCGATGTAGGTGGCGTCCGGTAGGAACAGCCGCACAAATGGCTCCCAGTCCCCCGACTCGGCCGCGGCGGTCACCGTATCGGCGTGCAGGCGGAAGGCGTCTTCCAGCTCTTGGCCCGTCCACTTCTGGCTCATGCCGCGAGTTTGGCGGCACCCCCAATGGCCGACAAAGTGAGATCCCGTTCAGCGGGAAGGACCCGCTGAGCGTCGGACAGCCACGCCTGGGCGAATCCGGCTCCTCGTTCCTTGGTTCTGCCTCCGGATGAGTGGATCGGTGAAGATTCGGGTGAGCACCATGTCTGCGGCGCCGAGGGAGGCAGCGGAGACACCGAGCGACGACAGGCGCAGCTCGCACGGAGCCAGGTTCACGGCCAGCACGTGCGTGTCGACCAAGGCCGTGAGCGTTGCCTTGGCCTCCTCGGCGAGGGAGCCCGAGCGGCAATCCGTTCTCGCAGGACGACCTCGCCGGAGAGCGTCGCCGCGACCGCGTTGACGAAGTCGACGTCCTGTTCACCTCCGCCTTCCCGCTCCCGGTGAATGGGACCGATGGTTGTCCCGCCTGGCGCATGGCTCTTAACTTCAGCGAAGCCACATGAACCATCATTGCCGACAAAATGTAAGACCAGATTGAATGCGGCCGAAATCACGGCAGCCGTCATCGCCGCCTGTCACACACCGGGAACCCGGCACCAAGCGTCGCACCGGGCGCCGCCCGTAAGCGCATGTATTGGCCCCGGCATGTCGATGTGCGCACGAATCGCGCTCAAGTGGAAAGTTCCCTTTCGGAGAAGCGAATGCCGATGCCCCGGTCAATTGACTCCCCCCAGGCCGAACCTCTGCTGCCTGCGTGGAATGCCTTCCTCGACGGCCTTCGCGAACTCGCGCCCGCGATGCTGGACAAGCTGCCTGGACACCTGCGTGACGATCCGCAGACCCAGCACGAGATCGGGCGGCTGATGCTCAGCGCACTCGCAGCCCGCAGCATCGAGGCGATCGCCAAAGACGGCGACCATCCCATGTTCCTGCCCTCACTCAACATCGTGCTCAATGTTTTTCAGCCGAACGCCGACACCGTCTACAAGACGGCACACATCACTCCCGGCGGTAGCTACCGGCTCCGCGGGCAGGCGGGTTCGCTGCGCATCGCCAAGATCGGCACGATGGCACCGCCCTCAGCGGACGGCGCCATCCAGGCCTCGGGCTACCACGACATCAACTCCCTCAAGACCGATGGGGACGGCATGTTCGACGTCCTTCTCTCACCGTCCCGGCCACCGGACCACACCGGCGACTGGTGGGAGCTGGACCCCAGGGCCCACACGCTCCTGCTTCGCCAAGTCGCCTACGACTGGTCGACCGAAAGCGACCCGGTGATCTCCATCGAACGCCTCGACGTCCCACCGACCCGCCCCCGTCCCGCTGCCGCTGACCTCGCACGACGGCTGCAAGAGCTTGCGCCCGGCGTCAGCCGCACCGTCATGCTCCTCATCGACCATGTCGCGCAGTTGCAGCGACAGGGCTTCGTCAACAAGTTCAAGGTGTGGGACGTCGGCTCGAACTACGGCGGCCTGTTCGGCCAGTTCTACTACGAGTGCGCATACGAGTTGAAGGACGGCGAGGCGCTGCTGATCGAGTCGGACTATCCCGAGACCTGCGCCTACGCATCCCTGATCCTCACCAACCAGATCTTCGAAACCACCGACTGGTACAACAACCACAGCAGTCTCAACGGAACCCAGTGGCGTCTGGACGCCGATCGCAAGCTTCGGGTGGTGGTCTCGGCCACGGATCCCGGTGTGCCCAACTGGCTCGACACAGCGGGCTATCCGACCGGCGTCGTGCAGGGACGCTGGACCGACTGCAGTTCGAATCCCATACCGTCGGCACGCAAGGTCGCCGTCGCTGATGTGGTCGGGATGCTTCCCCCCGACACACCACGGGTCACCGAACAAGAGCGTGAACGGATCATCCGCGAACGGCGTGCCAGGTTCCAGCAGCGCCCGCTCTGGTAACCGAGCACGCACGGAGTTCGTTCTCATCCACCCATCCGGACCGGTGCCCAGCGCCGCTCTGACCCGGAAGCCCCCGGAGGAGCCCGTCCGTGGCAGCCACCCATTTCGACTTCACCGACAGCTGTGTGCTCGTCACCGGCGGCTCGAACGGCATCGGTCTCGGTATCGCGAACGCGTTCAGCGAGGCAGGTGCGGAGGTAGTCATCACCGGTACCCGCCCAGCCGCATCCGACTACGACCACGACCTTTCCAGCTTCGTCTACCACCCGCTCAAGCTGACCGACGAGGCAGGCATCGCCGGGCTTGCCGCCTCGCTGGAACGGCTCGACGTACTCGTGAACAACGCGGGGCAGAACCTCGCGGGCCGGGGCGAATCGGACCCGGACGTCTTCGCGGAGGTTGTGACGGTCAACCTGACCGCGACGTTCCGGCTTTCCACCGCCTGCAGACCACTGCTGGCCGCCAGCAAGCTCGACGGCGGCGCCAGCATCGTCAACATGGGCTCGATGACAAGCTTCTTCGGTCAGAGCGCCGTCCCCGCCTACGGTGCCGCGAAGGGCGGCGTCGTCCAGCTCACCAAAGGCCTGGCCGTCGCCTGGGCGTGCGACGGGATCAGGGTCAATGCCGTCGCTCCCGGCCTCATCGAGACCAACATGACCCGCCCCATGCTCGGGGTGGACGCGGTGATGGAGCCCCTGCTCAACCGCACACCGATGCACCGCTGCGGGACGCCGGCCGATGTCGCCCCGGCGGTGCTGTTCCTCGCGGGGCCCGGGGCCCGTTTCGTGACCGGACAGACGCTGCCGGTCGACGGCGGCTACTCGGTGCAGGGGTGACCATGACCAACAAGATCCGTATCGACGACCTTGCGAAGCCCCGGCTGACGCCCGCCCAGCAGGCCGCGCTCGCCTACGGCGAGTCGCAGTCGGTTGACCTCAGCATGGACGCCGTCTTGGCAGCGGCGGTCCGGGCCAGCCAACTGGACGATTTCGGGCCTGATGACTTCCGCGAGCGCCTGAACCTGTGGCTGTCGGAGATGGACAACGACGACGAGCGCACGGGACTGGGCCGACTATCGATGTTCGGCGACTGCGTTACCCACGCGGTGAACCGCCTGCGCATCCAGGACCTGCTCAAACGGCATCCCGAGATCCGCGACGTGCCGATCGAACGGCCCGTCATCGTGGTCGGCCTCCCCCGGTCGGGCACCACTCACCTCGTCAATCTGATCGCGGCCGACGAGCGCTTCCGCTCCATGCCGTTGTGGGAGAGCCGCGAGCCGGTGCCCGACCTGCGGGAAACCGTTCCGCCCGACGGTGTGGACCCCCGATGGGAGCGGTGCAACCAGGCCTGGGAGGCTGCGCGGCGCACGCTCCCCCTCCTGGCCTCCATGCATCCGATGGACCCCGACCATGTGCACGAGGAGCTAGCCCTGGAGTTGCCCGACTTCTCCAGCTACCACATCGAGTGGGCCGCCCGCTGCCCCGGTTGGCGGGACTACTACCTCTCCCACGACCAGACCCCGCACTACGCGTACCTGCGGACGGTGCTGCAGATCCTGCAATGGCAACGCCCGCGAGAACGCTGGGTGCTGAAGTCGCCGCAGCATCTGGAGCAGCTCGGGCCGCTGATGACCACGTTCCCGGACGCCACCGTCGTCGTGACCCACCGGGACCCGGTCTCGGTCATCCAGTCGACCGCCACGATGATGACCTACAGTGCGCGGCTGCACTACCGGCACACTCGTCCCGACTGGTACGTCGAGTACTGGGCCGACCGGATCCGCCGCCTGCTCGACAGCGCTGTCCGCGACCGCGATCTGCTGCCCGTGGACCGTACGGTCGACGTGCCCTTCCACGACTTCATGGCCGACGAGATGGGCACGGTCGAGCGGATCTACGACGCCGCCGGTCTGGAGCTCACACCCAAGGCCAGAGCTCAGGTCGTCACCTACCGCGACGATCACCCGCGCGGGCGGGACGGTCAAGTCGTCTACGACCTGCGTGCCGACTTCGCGGTCGGTCCCAAGGAGGTGCGTGCGCCGTTCCGCTCCTACATCGAACGGTTCGGCGTCCGTGAGGAGGTCCGGTGACCGGTGGGCAGCGGGTCGAGCACCCGCCGCGGCACCACCGCTCTCGACTGTGGCGGAACACTCCTCCTCGCCGCGCAGCGAGGAGAGCTTGAGGGTGCCGCCCTCAAGACGGCGGGCGACCGCGCCTCCCATGAGTGGCTGATGGCGGAGTTCGCGGCGGACACAATCATCGATCTCGGACTGGAGCAACCGTGAAGCCTCTGACACATCTCCAGCGGCTCGAAGCCGAGAGCATCCACATCATGCGGGAGGCCGTCGCCGAGAGCGAGCGCCCGGTGATGCTGTATTCGGTCGGGAAGGACAGCGCGGTCATGCTGCGCCTGGCCATGAAGGCCTTTTACCCGTCCAAGCCGCCGTTCCCACTGCTGCACGTCGACACAACGTGGAAGTTCCGCGAGATGTACGCGTTCCGGGACCGGACTGCTCACGAGCTCGGCCTCGACCTGATCGTGCACCAGAACCCCGAGTGCGTACGGCTGGACATCAACCCGTTCGAGCACGGTTCGGCGACGCACACCGACATGTGGAAGACCGAGGGCCTCAAACAGGCGCTCGACCAGCACGGCTTCAACCTCGCGTTCGGCGGGGCCCGCCGTGACGAGGAGAAGTCGCGAGCCAAGGAGAGGGTGTTCTCCATCCGTTCGCCGCAGCACCGGTGGGACCCGAAGCGGCAGCGACCCGAACTGTGGCGCGCCTACAACGCGCGGACCAGCCCCGGCGAGACCGTACGGGTGTTCCCGCTGTCGAACTGGACCGAGCTCGACGTGTGGCAATACATCAACATCGAGCAGATCCCGATCGTCCCCCTGTACTTCGCCGCTCCCCGGCCGGTCGTGCAGCGCAACGGGATGCTGGTCATGGTCGATGACGACCGGATGCCCCTCGAACCGGGCGAGACGCCGACGAAGCAGAGCGTGCGGTTCCGGACGCTCGGATGCTACCCGCTGACCGGGGCCGTCGAGTCCACCGCGGACACGCTGCTCGACATCATCCGGGAGATGTTGCTGACCACCACGTCGGAGCGTCAGGGCAGGGCCATCGATCACGACTCCAGCGCTTCGATGGAGAAGAAGAAGCAGGAAGGTTACTTCTGATGGCCCATGCCGACAGCCGCATAGCCTCCGACATCGAGTCCTATCTCACCGCCCAGCAGGAAAAGTCACTACTGCGGTTCATCACCTGCGGCAGCGTCGACGACGGCAAGAGCACGCTCATCGGCCGGTTCCTGTACGAGTCCAAGCTGGTCTTCGAGGACCAGCTCGCAGCGCTGGAAAGCGACTCGAAGAAGGACGGCACGCAGGGCGACGACCTCGACCTCGCGCTGCTCGTCGACGGGTTGGCGGCCGAACGCGAGCAGGGCATCACCATCGACGTCGCCTACCGGTACTTCTCCACCGAACGACGCAAGTTCGTCGTCGCCGACACGCCGGGCCACGAGCAGTACACCCGCAACATGGTCACGGGTGCATCGACCGCCGACCTCGCCGTCATCCTGATCGACGCCCGCAAGGGACTGCTCACCCAGACGCGCCGCCATAGCTACCTCGTCTCGCTGCTGGGCATCCGCCACATCGTGCTGGCCGTCAACAAGCTGGACCTCGTCGACTACTCGCGCGAGGTCTTCGAACGGATCGACGCCGAGTACCGGACCTTCGCCGCCGAACTCGGCCTGTCCGACGTCGTCAGCATCCCGTTGTCGGCACTCCGGGGCGACAACATCACGCAGTCCAGCCCGAACACCCCGTGGTATTCGGGCCCGACCCTCGTCGAGCATCTGGAGACCGTCGACATCGACGACGACCGGGCAGGCGAGCCGTTCCGGCTGATAGTGCAGTGGGTGAACCGCCCCCATCCCGACTTCCGCGGCTTCTCCGGACTCATCCCGAGCGGTGTGATCCGTCCCGGCGACCGAGTGCGCATCCTGCCCTCCGGCGCGGAGAGCTCCGTGGCACGGATCGTCACCTACGACGGCGACCTGCCGGAGGCGACCGCAGGCCAGTCCGTCACACTTGTCCTCACTGACGAGGTCGACGTCAGCCGGGGCGACATCATCGCTGCGGCGGACACACCGCCTGCCATCGCCGACCAGTTCGAGGCGCACATCGTATGGATGAGCGAGGACGAGCTGCTGCCCGGGCGACGCTACCTCGCCAAGATCGGCGCAAGGACCGTCGGGATGGCCGCCGATCATCCCAAGTACCAGGTGAACGTCAACACGTTGGAGCACACGGCAGCCAGGACGCTGGGCCTCAACCAGATCGGCGTGTGCACGGTCCACTTCGACCAGATGACACCGTTCGACTCCTACCAGGACAACCGGGACCTGGGCGGATTCGTCATCATCGACCGCCTGACCAACGCCACAGTGGGCGTCGGACTGCTGCACTTCGCCCTGCGGCGGGCCGACAACGTCCACTGGCAGACGCTTGAGGTCGACAAGGCCGCCCGCGCCACCCTGAAGCAACAAAGGCCGGCGGTGGTGTGGTTCACCGGGCTGTCCGGCGCGGGAAAGTCGACCATCGCCAACGAGGTGGAGCGCAGGCTGCACGCGCTCGGGCACCACACCTATCTGCTCGACGGAGACAACCTACGGCACGGTCTGAACCGCGACCTTGGCTTCACCCCGGCCGACCGCGTCGAGAACGTCCGGCGCAGCGCCGAGGTCGCCGCCCTCATGGCGGACTCCGGCCTCATCACGTTGGTCTCCCTGATCTCCCCGTACCGGGAGGAACGCCGCATGGCTCGGGACCTGGTCGAGGACGGAGAGTTCGTCGAGGTCTTCGTCGACACCCCGCTGGAAGTCGCCGAGGCCCGGGACCCCAAGGGCCTTTACGCCAAGGCCCGGCGTGGCGACCTGCCGAACTTCACCGGGATCGATTCTCCCTACGAGCCTCCGGAGGAGCCTGAACTCCATATCCGCACGAGCGAGACCACCACCGAGCAGGCGGTGGAGCGGATCGTCGCGTACTTGCTGAATCGGCCCGCATGGCCTCGCTGACAACCTCCAGCCAGAAGCCCGCCCGCCTCCTCGCGGACCAGTGCTCACCTGCCGACCGGCTACCAGCCCAGGAGTCTGCCCGATGGCTCACTCCCAGAACTGAATGAGGAACGCAGATGCAGGCGTATCGGCTCTTCGGACAGCACGACCTCCGGCTACGGGACGAGCCCGACCCTGACCTGAAGGCCGGCGAGGTCCGCCTGCGGATGGCCTATGTCGGCGTATGCGGCACTGACCTGCACTACTACTTCGCCGAGGACGACGCTCTGCCGGACCGCCCCCGACACATCGGGCATGAGCTGTCGGCGACCGTCGCCGAGGTGGCTCCGGACGTCACCTCGGTCTCGGTGGGCGACCGTGTCGCCGTGTTCCCGCTGATCTCGTGCGGCGAGTGCGGCGAGTGCCGCGACGGCCATCCGATCTCGTGCGAGCGGGTCGACCGCTCGGTCTCGACGGTGGGGTGCGGCGGCCCGATCGGCGGCCTGGCCGAGCACACTGTTATCCCCGCCGACCTGGCGGTGAGGCTGCCCGACAACGTAAGCCTGCTGCAGGGTGCGCTGATCGAACCCCTCTCCGTCGCAGCCACCGCGGTCCTCCGGGCGAACACGAAAAAGGACGGCGTGGCGGTCGTCACAGGCGCCGGGCTCATCGGAATCGGCTGTGCGCTGGCCCTCCGGGCAACCGGGGTGGCGAAAGTCGTCGTTGTCGAACTCTCTGAGGAACGCCGGAAGAATCTGGCCGAGATCGAGGGCCTGACGGTTCTCGACCCGGCGAACGACGACGTTTACGGCATCGTCCGCTCGATGAGCGGCGGTTCCGGCGCTGACGTGGTCTTCGAGTGCGCAGGTGCGGCGAAGGCCCTGGACGTCGCGTTCTCGGTCACCCGCAAGCGCGGCCGCATCGTCATCATCGGACTGCACGAACGGCCGTACTCGATGAACGCAGTTCTCGTCCTGGCCAAGGAGCTGACCATCCAGGGACACAGCGGTGAGTCCCGTGAGGCGTTCGAGTCGGTCATCGACTGGCTGGACCGGGGACTGCTCCCCGTCGACCAGTGGGTGACCCTCGTCGGCTATGACCGGATCGTCGAGGACGCGCTCGAGCCGTCCCGCCGGGGGCATCTCATCAAGGCGGTGATCGAAGTACCGCGACCGACCGCGGCGGAGTTCGGGTCCGCAGACGGCTCCGTCCCATTGGTCTAGTTCGCCGGTCAGGGCTTCACGATCGCACGGGCGTTCCTGGCCGAATCGAGCCCACCGGATCTGACTCCCGGTCAGCGGGAAAGCCGCTGATCACAGGGGTGGCGCCTTCCTACGATGGCGACGGAACTCACCCGGAGAAGGGACGGATCGATGGCCTACGAGCGCGGGGACACTCCGCCGACAGGTGACGCCGCCGTCGAGCCGGTCCCCCTGGCCTCGGTGGGGTCCTTCGACCACGAGGCGGACGTCATCATCGTCGGGTTCGGATGCGCGGGAGCGGCCGCGGCCTTCGAAGCCGCGTCGGCGGGGACCGACGTGCTGGTGCTCGAGCGGTTCTCGGGCGCCGGTGGGTCGTCAGCGCAGTCCGGCGGCGAAATCTATCTCGGCGGCGGCACCAGTGTGCAAAAAGCCTGCGGCTTCACTGATACGCCCGAGGACATGTACGCCTACCTCGAGGCCGCGCTGGGGCCGCATGCCGACACGGAAAAACTGCGGCTCTACTGCGAAGGAAGCGTCGAACACTTCGAATGGCTCTGCGCGCGAGGGGTGCCCTTCCAAGAATCGCTGTACGCCGAACCCGCATGGATGGCGCCGACGGAGGACGGGCTGATGTGGCTCGGCGAGGACGCCTGGCCGTTCTCGACGCTCGCACGGCCGGTTCCGCGCGGACACCGACCACCCGTAGCCGGGTACGGGGGTGGTCTGCTCATGGACAAGCTCGTCGGTGCGGCGACGGAAGCCGGAGCCCGATGCCACACCGACACCCGGGCTGCGGCGCTTGTCGTCGACGAGTCGGGACGCGTCGCCGGAGTTGTGGCCCGGCGATTCGGTGAGACGGTCCGGTATCTGGCCCGCAAAGCCGTCGTGCTGACCACCGGGGGCTTCGTCGACAACGAGCGGATGCTCGCCGACCACGCTCCGGTGCTCCTCGGGCACGGCAAGGTCAGCGACGGTGGCGATGATGGCAGGGGAATCCTCATGGCGACGGCGGTGGGGGCGGCCACGCGCCGGATGGCGAGCGTCGAGGCGGCCCTGACGGTGAATCCGGCCATGGCGTGCCGGGGCATCCTCGTCAATGCCCTCGGACAGCGTTTCACCAGCGAGGACGGGTATCCGGGGAGGTTCAGCCACGCGGCCCTCGGCCAGCCCGCCCCCTGGTGGCTGATCCTCGACGAGGAGGGCTTCTCTGCGGCTTCCGTGGGCGCACCGCCAGACCATGTGGCGGAAACGCTGGCCGAACTGGAGCAGGACCTCGGAATGCCGCCGGGCGTGTTGGAGATCAGCGTCCATTTCTACAACCGGCATGCCGCTCGCGGTGAGGATCCGCTCTTTCATAAGGATCCGAAGTGGCTGCGTGAGCTCAAGGCGCCGTTCGCCGCGGTCGATCCGCGGGTCGCGGCCAGGTTCGTGGAGAACCGGCGCGAGGCGACCGGGATCTCCGGATTCACCCTCGGCGGGCTTCACACGACGGTCGACGGGCGAGTCCTGCACGTCTCGGGACGGCCGATTGCAGGCTTGTACGCGGCGGGGCGTGCCTCCTCCGGCATCCACGGGGACGGCTATGTCAGCGGTACGTCACTCGGGGACGGTACGTTCTTCGGCCGGCGCGCCGGGCGGTCCGCCGCCGGGTCCTCCCACTGATCGGGACAGCCGGCGCAGCCCGCGACAGGCGCGGACTACCGTCGCGGCAAGCCCTCCGAATTTCCCGGTAAGGACACCAATGACGGAGTTGACCCACGCGTCGACCCTGCGGGAACTCACCACCGACGACGGCATCCTGCGCTACCACGAGGCGGGCGAAGGCCCGCCTCTTCTGCTGCTGCACGGCTCCGGGCCTGGCGTCACCGGCTGGCGCAACTTCCGCGGGAACCTGCCGGTGCTCGCCGAGAGGTTCCGCTGCCTGATCCTGGAACTTCCCGGGTTCGGCGTCAGCGACCCGACCGACCAGCACCCCATGATCGCCGCCGGGGCGGCCGTCACCCGCTTCCTGAACGGCCTCGGCCTCCCCCAAGTCGATGTCATCGGCAACTCGATGGGCGGGATCGTCGGCGTCCAGGTCGCGCTCGCCCACCCCGAGCACATCAGGCGGCTGGTGACCATCGGCGGCGTCGGCAGGAGCCTGCTCAGCCCCACGCCCGGCGAGGGCATCCGGCTGCTTCAGGAGTTCACCGACCACCCCACCCGCGAAGCCCTCGTCCAGTGGCTGCACTCCATGGTGTACGACCCGGCGCTGGTCACCGAGGAGCTGATCGAGGAACGCTGGCAGCAGGCCACCGACCCCGCCACCCTCGAAAGCGCAAGGCGGATGTACGGGAAGGCCGCGTTCGCCGCCGGCACCGCCGCGGCGGCAGCGGCCGACACCCCGCCCTACTGGGCCATGCTGCACAAGCTGAAGTCCCGCACCCTGATCACTTGGGGCCGCGACGACCGGGCCAGCCCCGTCGATATGGCGCTGTTGCCCATGCGGACGATCCCCGACGTCGAGGTGCACGTTTTTCCCGACTGCGGCCACTGGGTGATGATCGAGCAGAAGGACGCTTGGGAAAGCGTCGTCCTCTCCTTCCTCGCCCGCAAGGACGGCTGAGGAGACCATGATGACCAACCACGTCCTCGACACTTTGATGGAACGGGCCGAGGAGATCCGCGCACTCGGTCCCGTCAACGAACGGCTCGGAAGGCTCGACGAGCCGGCCGTCAAGGCCCTGCGCGACTCGGGCGCGATCCGGCTGCTGCAGCCCCGGACGCACGGAGGCATGGAGGCCCACCCGCGAGAGTTCGCCGAGACCGTCATGGGGATAGCCGCGCTCGACGGGTCGACCGGCTGGATCGCTGGCATCGTGGGCGTCCACCCGTGGGAGATGGCACTGGCCTCCCCCGAGGTCCAGCGGGAGGTGTGGGGCGACGACCCTGACACCTGGATCGCCTCCCCCTACGCGCCGATGGGTGTCGCCCGGCCCGTCGATGGCGGCTACATCTTCAACGGGCGGTGGCAGTTCTCCTCCGGCACCGACCACTGCGACTGGATCTTCCTGGGCGCGCTGCTCGGCGACGCCGACGGCAAGCCCGTCCAGCCGCCGGCCGGACTCCACATGGTGCTGCCCCGGCCCGACTACGAGATCGTCGAGGGATCGTGGGATGTGGCCGGGCTCAAGGGCACCGGCAGCAAGGACATCATCGTCCGCGATGCCTTCGTTCCCGAACACCGGGCGCTTCCCTTCGCCAAGGTCATCAGCGGTGAGGCCGCCCGCGAATCCGGGCTGGACAACCCCGTCTACCACGTGCCGTTCTCGTGCATGTTCCCCCTCGGCATCACCGCCGCCGTCATCGGCATGGCCGAGGGCGCGCTCGCCCACCACCTGGCCTACCAGCGCGACCGGATTCAGATCACCGGGACCAAGGTCAGAGACGATCCATACTCCCTGTACGCCCTCAGCGAGGCGGCCGAAGAGATCGCAACCTCGCGCACCCGGTTTCTCGATAACGCCTGCCGCATGTACGACACGGTCTCGGAGGGCGGCGAGGTCACCTTCGCCGACCGGGCGGCCGGGCGCCGAGCCCAGGTGCGGGCGGCCTGGCGGGCCGTCCAGGCCATGAACGAGATCGTCCTCCGTTCCGGGGGCAATGCCATGCGCAACGACAATCCGATCCAGCGGTTCTGGCGCGATGCCCACGTCGGGCTGGCCCACGCCATCCATGTACCGGGTTCGGTCTACCACGCCTCGGCGCTCACAGACCTGGAGATCGAGCCCCCGCAGGGCCCGATGCGTTCAATGATCTGACAACTCGCCGATAGGAGGCACACCGATGTCCATCCGAGGACTCGGCTACCTGCAGGTTCAAGCGACCGACGTCGGCCGCTGGCGCGAACTGGCGATCGACGCGCTCGGCTTTGCGGAAGGCTCCGGACCCGCCTCTGAGGGTCTGTATCTGCGCATGGACGAACGCCGCCACCGCTTGGCAGTACTGCCCGGTGGCTCCGACCGGGTGCTCGCGGTCGGCTGGGAGGTCCGCGACCAGTACGCTCTGGCCTCTGTCCGGGAGGCGGTGGAGAAGGCCGGCATCGAGGTGACCGTGTTGTCCTCCGCGGAGTCCGCTGAGCGGAACGTCGAGGCGGCGGTCGCTTTCACCGACCCGGTCGGGACGCCGGTCGAGGTGTTCTTCGGCCCTGTGCTCGACCACAGTCCCCTCCGTACGGGGTTGGACCAGCAGTTCATTACCGGCCCCCAAGGCATGGGGCATGTCGTGCTTCCGACGCCGCGTCCGGAGGAGGCCGTCGCGTTCTATTGCGAAGTGCTCGGTTTCCGGCCGCGCGGCGCGATGAAGGTCGCCGAGGCGGCGGGCCACCCGGTACGAGTGCGCTTCCTCGGGATCAACGAGCGCCATCACAGCCTGGCAATCTGCCCCGCGCCACACCAAGGCGACCCGGGCCTTGTCCACCTCATGGTGGAGGTCGACACGCTCGACGCGGTCGGGCGGGCCTTGGACAACGTGAACAACCTCGGCTTCTCCTTGTCCTCCACACTCGGCCGTCATACCAACGACAAGATGATCTCGTTCTACGTCCGGGCGCCCGGCGGCTGGGACATCGAGTACGGCACCGACGGCCTGCGGGTCGACGAGCGGTACTACACGGCCGAGGAGATCACCAAGGACAGCTACTGGGGCCACGACTGGTCGGGCTCGGAACCGCTGGCGGCCTTCACCCTGCCCGAGGCGTGAACCCGGGATGATGACCCCCTCGCAAGCGACGGCCCGTGCCCACGCCTTGCACGAGGCACGGGCGACCGGCAAGCCGATCCCACCGTTCACCGACGAGGACCCCTCCCTGGGGATGGACGATGGGTACGCCATCCAGCGCGAGCTGGTCTCACTGCTCCTCGCCGACGGCGAGGAGATCATCGGCTACAAGTGCGGGGTGACCTCCGTACCGATGCAGCGCCTGCTCGGTGTGGACTCCCCTGACTATGGCCCGGTCCTCGCCTCGACGGTCTACCCCGATGCCGGGATGGTCCCGCTCGACCGATTCATCGCCCCCAAGATCGAAGCTGAGATCGTCTTCGTTCTCGGCGGTCGCCTGGAGGGGCCGGACGTCACCTACGCGCAGGCGCGCGCGGCCATCTCCGGCGTGATGGCCGGGCTGGAGATCGTCGACTCCCGGATCGAGGACTGGCGGATCAAGCTCGCTGACACCGTCGCGGATCTCGCCTCCAACGGAGCCATGGCCGTCTCCCCCACCACGGTGCCGTTCATCGATCTTCCCGATCCGCGGCTGGTCGGCATGGTGCTCACCCGCAACGGCGAACTGGTCGACACCGGGGCGGGCGCCGCCGCCCTCGGCGACCCGGTCGCCGTGGTGGCGTGGCTGGCGAACGTCCTCGGCCGCAACGGGATCGCGCTGGAACCCGGCCATCTGGTGATGACCGGGGCGCTGCACGCCGCCGTGCCGATGAAGGCCGGCGACGTGTTCGTCGCCGAGTTCGACCGCCTCGGCTCCGTCTCCCTCCACGTGACGGACGGCTGACGCCGCCATCAATGAGCAGGGCCCGAGAATGAGAGAACTCAGAACCTTGGCATCGCACCTTCCTGCCCTTGGAAACGACTCCGGGCTGCGGCCCACGGGACGACTTCCCATGCACGCCCTACGTCGCACTCCCGAAATCGACCTCGACGGGCAGTGGGACTTCCAACTCCTCGACGCCCCCGACGCGCCGATCACGGATGTGTGGAAGACCGTTGACGTGCCGAGCCTGTGGACGTTGCAGGAGGAGGGCGACCGCCCGCACTACACCAACGTCGTCATGCCCTTCGACGAGGTCCCGCCGCACATCCCCGCGCACAATCCCACCGGCGTTTACCGCCGCACGGTCGAGTTCTCGCCGACACCGGACCGGCGGATCATCCTGCACGTGGGCGCTGCCGAAGGGCTGTTGCAGGTGTACGTCAACGGCCGACCGGCCGGTGTGAGCTCAGACTCGCACCTGGCTGCCGAGTTCGATGTCACCGACCTCCTGCACGACGAGACGAACACCTTCGAACTGCGGGTCAGCAAATGGTCCGCCGCCACTTACCTGGAGGATCAAGACCAGTGGTGGCAGTCGGGGCTCAGCCGTTCGGTCTTCTTGTACTCCGTCCCGCAGATCCGGCTCGCCGACCTCGACGTGGTCGCCGATTGGGACCCGTCCACCGCGCTGGGCAGCCTGCGGGTCACCGTCGCCACTGAGGGCTTGGCCCACCTCGACGACACCGGCTGGCAGGTCCGGATCGAAACGCTTGGCGAGATCTCAGCGGCGCCCGTGGCGGCGCGGATACCACCGCAGACCCCGCCCGTGCTCCCCCAGGACCGCTCGAACCGATCTGAGCCGCTGATCCCTCCGGACACGATGGACCTGTTGAGCGAAACTGCGGCGGACATGGCTCTGCCCGCGGACAAGCGTGCGACCGGCGACGCCATCAGGAAGCACCTGAGGCCCGTACAGCGGGCCGGCACCGCGACCTTCGCACTCGACGAGCTGGACGTGCCTCCGTGGACCGCGGAGACCCCGCACCTGGAAGGCCTCCTCGTCCAATTGGTGGCTCCAACCGGGGAGGTCGTCGACGAGACGCACACCAGGGTCGGCTACCGCCGGGTGCGCATCGAGGGACGGAACCTGCTCGTCAACGGCCGGCGGATTCTGATCCAAGGGGTCAACCGCCATGACGTCGACCCGCGCACCGGGCGCGTGCTCTCCCGCGAGACGATGCTCGCCGAACTCAGCCTGCTGAAGAGATTCAACGTCAACGCCATTCGTACCGCGCACTACCCCAATGACCCGGTGTTCCTGGATCTGTGTGACGAGATCGGCTTCTACGTGGTGGACGAGGCCGACATCGAAGGGCACGCTTTTCTCACCGCACTGCCCGGGGACTCCCGGTACCTGCCCGAATTCGTCGAACGCGTCTCGCGAATGGTGCTGCGCGACCGTAACCACCCCTCGGTGATCACCTGGTCCCTCGGCAACGAGACCGGATACGGGCCCAATCACGACGCCGCCGCAGCGTGGATCCGAGCCGCCGACCCTACCCGGCCTGTGCACTACGAAGGCGCCATCACCGTCGACTGGCATGGGGGGCACGCCGCCACCGACATCGTCTGCCCGATGTACCCGTCGTTCGCGAGCATCGAGGCGTACGCGGCCGATCCTCGCGGCGACAGGCCTCTGATCATGTGCGAGTACGCGTACAGCCAGGGCAACTCGACAGGAGGTCTGGCCGACTACTGGGCACTGATCGAAACGCTTCCCGGGATTCAGGGCGGCTTCATCTGGGAGTTCAAGGATCATGCGCTCGATCCGGACGGGGATGGCACCTACCGTTACGGCGGCGACTTCGGCGAACAGCCGAACGACGGGGTGACCATGCTCAACGGTCTGGTGTTCCCCGACCTCACGCCCAAGCCCGCCTTCCTTGAGGCCCGCGGGTTGTTCAGCCCAATACGGGTCTCGGCGACCGCGGAGGAAGTCCGTTCTGGCACGTTCACCCTGCGCAACCGGCAGACCTTTTCGAGCATCAGCGGTTACACCATGGAGCTGCGAGTCGAAGCCGATGGCGGCCCCCACGACCCGGTCACCATCCCCACACCCGACCTCGCACCCGGGCAGGAGACCGCCATCGGCATCCCCGCGTCCCTGCGTGAACAACTCGCGGATGACGCAGCCCTGGCACTGACCGTCACGATCCGCACGCGGCACTCGACACTGTGGGCACAGGCCGGCACGGAGGTCGCCATCGAGCAGGTGCGCCTGCCGCGGGCGCCGAAGCCCCTCACATCGTCGCCGCGTCACGTGGCCAAGGCTCCCAGCGACGGTGTCCTCACACATCCGCTGTTGCGCCGGGCACCGAGCCTTTCGCTCTGGCGCGCCCTCACGGACAACGACAGCTCCTTCCCCCTGGACAACCGCTTCGTGCGCACCGGCTTCTTCGAGTTGACCCCCACGGACGTGCAGATGGACAAAAGGGAGGGCGCGGTCATCGTCACCACCCAGTACAAGGCCGCGTTCGGCGACGAGGTCGTGCACCGGCGGACCATTACCGCGCTCGGCGACGCCGACTGGGTTCTCCACGAGACCGTGGAGCTACCCGAGGTCGAGGAGACGCTCCGCGTGGGCATGGAATTCGAGCTAGGCGAGGAATTCGACCGCGTGCGCTGGACCGGTCTCGGGCCTTGGGAGAACTATCCCGACCGATGCGCCTCGGCCCTGCTCGGCACGTGGGAGAGCAGCATCGACGACTTGGCCGTTCCTTACATCCTTCCGCAGGAGAACGGCACGCGCGGCGCGGTGACCGCGCTGGAGCTCAGCGGGCCGACGGGCAAGGTGCGGACCCGACACGCCGCACCGCTGCACATGAACGTCAGCCGCTTTTCGATCGCCGAACTCGAGGCGGCCGCGCACTGGTGGGAATTGCCCCGTAACGCCACCACGGTCGTCCATCTGGACGTGGCGCATCGCGGAGTCGGCACCGGTGCTCTGGGCCCGGACACCCGCCCGTGGCACAGGCTCTCGGGCCATCACTACGACTGGCAATGGCGACTCACCATCGAGCGCTGAAGTCAGTCCACCCGAGAACATGGAAATGCAAGACCGCCGTCGACTTCTCGGCGCCCCATCACCTGGCGCGCGAGATCGCGGCTGACTGCCTGATCCCACTGAAGAACGACCACGGAATCCTGCCGCTGACCGCCCCGCCTCGGTCGCGGTGATCGGCGTTCGCGCGTCCCCTGCACTACCAGAGCGGCGGCAGCTCCCATGTGAACACCTCCCGAGTCGACGAGCTCCTGGCGGAGTTGCGCGCTCCTCCCCGACGCGCGGGACGCCTGGTTATGTGGCCGAAACTGCATTTCCCGCTGAGTGGGAGCGGGGGTGGTTCGGGTGTGGCGCAGGTCATAGGGTCGGCACAGGCGTTAGCGCACCGATCGCGACCACTGCTGCAGACGTGGTCGGCCCCACCCCCGTGCGGTCCTACGCGTGCCGCGGTCACTTCACGTCCTGGGCGGCATGAAGGGGCGAGCCACCTCTATCAGCAGGCCTTCAAGAACTGGTCTGGCGAGATCGACATCGAGGCCGCCTGGACCTGCGCCCCGACCGCGTCGGAGCTCTGGCCATCGGTGCCATGACGGCTCCCATCCGGAAACGACCGGATGGGAGCCGTCATCCTCCGCTGAGCTCAAGAGCGGTCCGATCCGTCTTCGAGCTGCGACAGGAGACGGCGGGCCGCTCGGTAGCCGAACACCATGCCCGAGCCGAGTGGGGTGCCGGGACCGGGATATACGCGGCCCGCGACGGATGCCGCCGTATTGCCCACAGCGAACAGGCCAGGCAGAGCGTTACCCGCGGTGTCGAGGACACGCCCGTCGCCGTCGGTCCGCACGCCTCCTTTCGTGCCCAGGTCACCGAGGACGATCTGGACGGCGTGGAACGGTGCCCGCTCTACAGGGATTAGACACGGGTTCGGTCCCTCACCAGCGCCGAAGAACCGGTCGAAGGGGTCTTCTCCGCGCTGGAAATCCTCGTCCACGCCTGAGGCGGCGAAGCCGTTGAACCTCGCGATCGTCTTGTCCAGGGCGTCGGCCGGAACGCCGATCAGCTCGGCGAGTTCCGGCAAGGTGCCCGCGCTGCGCCAGATTCCGGCTTCGCGGAAAGTGTCCGGGTCCGGAACTGGCTGGGAGATCGCCGGCAGGTTGTCGAACCGGTCATCGAAGACGAGCCAGGCGGGGACGTGTGTGATTCCGATGGCCTGCCCCTCATGCATTGCGTGGCCAAGCCGGTCGTAGGGCAGGGACTCGTTGGCGAACCGCTCGCCCGCCTCGTTGATGAGGACGCCGCCGCGCAGGCCGAGCGTGAAGGCGGCATGGCCATTAGGGAACAGGGTGGCCGGGCACCACCACGCCTCATCCATGAGGTCGATCGCGGCGCCGACCTCGAGTGCCGCGGCCAAGGCATCGCCGGTGTTGGAATCCGGCGCGGAGGACGTCCAGGACGCGCCGGGCAGCCCGTGATGGCGTTGCCGCAGCGTGTCGTCGCACTCGTAGCCTCCTGCGGCGAGGATGACCCCGCGCTCCGCCAGCAGCTGGAAGGTCTTCCCGCCCGTCTCGACGACGACACCGGCGGTCCTGCCGTCCCGGACGATCACTGACCGCATCCGCACGCCGGTGCGCAGCTCAGCGTGGCCTGTCGCATCCAGGGCGAGCAGGAGCCGCGCGACGAGGGCCTGCCCGCCGACGAGAGTCTCGCGATCCTGATCGACCCCATACTGGTCGACGCCGATCGGCGGCCGCAGTACGGCGCGCCTGTCCGCGAGCCGGGCGGCGGCCAGTGGCTCGGGGAAGATCGCCCGGCCGCCGTCGATCCGGCCGGGCGCGTCGTAGTAGTCGGGGAACGGCATGTGGGTGAAGGCTACGGACGGGTCGCGTTCGAGGAACTCCACCAACTCCGGCCCGGTCGACACATAGGCCTGCTGAAGGTGAGCGGGGGTGCGGTCGCCGACGACCGCCGTGAAGTACTCAAGTCCCTGTTCGACGGTATCGGCGATCCCAGCGCGCAGCAGCGCCGGGTTGCCGGGCAGCCAGATGGCGGCGCCGGAATAGGCGCTGGTGCCACCGACATAGGCGGTCTTCTCCAGCACGACGGTCCGCAAGCCGCCGGCAGCGGCCGTGTAGGCGGCGGTCAAGGCAGCCGCGCCCGACCCAATAACGATGACGTCCGCCGTCTCGTTAGCGTGCTCACTTGCTGTGGCCATCAGTTCTCCTCGGGTCATCTCTGGGGCAGGATCCGGACAGCGACCGGAGCTCATCGGGGTCAGAGCCGCTCGATGATCGTGACGTTGGCCTGGCCGCCGCCCTCGCACATGGTCTGGAAGCCGTAGCGACCTCCCCGGCGCTCGAGTTCGTGCAGGAGCGTCGTCATGAGCCGGGTTCCGGTCGCGCCGATGGGGTGACCGAGGGCGATGGCTCCACCATTGACGTTGACCCGGTCCAGGTCGGCGCCCGTCTCCCTGGCCCAGGCGAGGACGACGGAGGCGAAGGCTTCGTTGATCTCGAACAGGTCGAAGTCGTCGATCTCCATGCCGCTGCGCATGAGGGCGTGTTCGGTCGCGGGGATAGGGCCGGTCAACATCCAGACCGGGTCGTCGGCCAGCACCGACAGGTGGTGGATGCGCGCCCTCGGGGTGAGCCCGTACCGGTTGACAGCCTGCACGGAGGCGACGAGCAAGGCGGAGGCCGCGTCGCTGATCTGGCTGGCGACGGCAGCGGTGATGCGGCCCCCGTCGCGCAGCGGTGCTAGGGCCGCCATCTTTTCCAAGCTGGTGTCGCGGCGCGGGCACTGATCCACTGAGGTGTCCTCAAGCGGGACGATCTCGCGGTCGAACCTTCCCTCGTCGATCGCGACGAGTGCGCGGTGGTGGCTCTCCAGCGCGTAGGCCTCCATCTCCGCGCGGGTGATCCCCCACTTCTCCGCGATCATCTCAGCGGAACGGAACTGGGAGACCTCCTGGTCCCCGTAGCGGTTCTGCCAGCCCTTCGACTCGGCGAACGGGGTGGTGAATCCGAACTGCGTGCCGACGGTCATGGCGGTGGAGATGGGAATGGCGGACATGTTCTGCACCCCGCCCGCGACGACCAGATCGGCCGTGCCGGACAGCACCGCCTGCGCGGCGAAATGCACGGCCTGCTGGCTGGACCCGCACTGCCGGTCGACTGTGACACCGGGCACGTGGACCGGCAGGCCCGCCGCAAGCCACGCGGTGCGGGCGATGTCGCCGGCCTGCGAGCCGACGGTCTCGGTGCATCCGAAAATCACGTCATCTACGGCGGCGGGGTCAACGCGGCTCCTATCTATGAGCGCGGAGAGGACATGCGCGCCCAGGTCGGCGGAGTGGATGCCGGCGAGCGCGCCGCCACGCCGGCCGACGGGCGTCCTGACCGCCTCGACGATGTAGGCCTCGGCCATAGGTCTCCTTGGGGTTCAGGGGTGCTGGCTGCTCACCGAGACGACTTCGCCGGTGAGATAGGAGGAGTAGGCGCTGGACAGGAAGACGATGACGTTCGCCACCTCCCAGGGCTCGGCGGCCCGCCCGAACGCCTCGCGTGCCTGGAGGAGCTCTGGGGTGGTGACCTTCTCCAGAAAGGGATGAAGGGCCAGGCTGGGCGAGACGGCGTTGACGCGGATGCCGTGGGGGCGAGGTCCATGGCCGCGCTTCTGGTCAACGCCATCACCCCAGCTTTGGCCGCTGCGTAGTGTGCCTGCCCTTCCTGGGCCCGCCAGCCGACCACGGAGGCGTTGCTGACGATGACGCCGCCCTGGCTCCGGTCGGCCATCCTGCGGCCCGCCGCACGAACGCAGCGGAAGGTACCGGTGAGGGTGATGTCCAGGACCCGTGACCACTGCTCGTCGGTCATCTCCACAATCGAGGCGGTGCCACCGAGTCCCGCATTATTGATCATCATGTCCACGCCGCCGAACGGCTTCGCGGCGTCGAGCAACGCGCCGATCTGGGCCTCGTTGGTCATATCGCAGGGCACCGCGGCCACCCGGTCTGCGCCGAACTCCGCTCCGAGCTTCTCCATGGCCTCGGCAAGCCGCCGCCAGTGGGTGTCGCCGAGGACGACGGCGCGGGCTCCCTCCTCCAGGCAGCGCCGGACGGCCGCCGAACCGATTCCTGCCCCGGCGGCGGCGCTGATGACGACGGTCCGGTCGGCGAGCAGCCCGTGGCCGGGCACATATGCGGGCACCTTCTGGATCATGGACGTGCTTCCCGGGGCAGGCCGAGAACCCGCTCAGCGAGGATGTTGCGCTGGATCTCGTTCGAGCCGCCGTAGATGGTGTCGGCGCGGGTGTAGAGGAACAGGCGCTGCAGATCGTCCAGCTCGTAGGGTTCCGCTACGACGAGCGCGGACGCGCCGGCCACCTGCATGGCCAGCTCGCCGAGCGAGCGGTGCCATGTCGCCCACACCAGCTTGGCCACGGACGCGGCACCGATGCCACCGGTCTCACCGGGCGATCCGGCCAGGGTGCGCAGCGCGTGCAGGCGGAGCAGGTCCAAGCCCATGTGAGCGTGAGCGATACGGTCCTGGATCACCGGATCGTCGATCGCGCCGTTCCGCCGGGCCAGTGCGACGACCGCCGCGAGTTCGCGGGCGAAAGCGACCTGCTGGCCAATGGTGGAGATGCCGCGCTCGAAGCCGAGGGTGGCCATGGCGACCTTCCAGCCGTCGCCCGGCTCGCCGACGACGAGTGACGGCTCGGTGCGGGCGCCGTCGAAGAAAACCTCATTGAACTCCGACGTGCCCGTGAGCTGGGTGATCGGCCTTACCGTGACGCCATCTTGGCGCATCGGCACGAGCAGGTAGGACAGCCCGTCGTGGCGGCGGGAGCCGGGGGTCGTCCGGGCGACGACGAAGCACCAGTCGGCCTGGTGAGCCAGGGACGTCCAGATTTTCTGACCATCGATGACCCAGCCGTCGCCGTCGTTGACCGCCCGCGTGGCGACGGCGGCCAGATCCGAACCGGCGTTTGGTTCTGAATAACCCTGGCACCATAGCTCCTCCACCGCTGTGATCTTCGGCAGGAAGCGCTCACGCTGGGCATCGGTACCGAAGGCGATGAGGGTGGGCCCGAGCAGTTCCTCGCCCAGATGGTTGACCCTGGCCGGGGCGTCGGCGCGAGCGTACTCCTCGTGGAAAACGATCTGCCGGAGCAGGCTCAGGCCACGTCCACCGTGCTCAGGTGGCCAGCCGAGCGCGGTCCAGCCGTGCTCGCCCAGATGCCGGTCCCAGGCCAGCCGTTCCTCGAACGCCTCGTGCTCGCGTCCGGGACCACCCAGTCCACGCAACCCGGCGAAGTCATCGGACAGATGGGTCTCCAGCCAGTCGCGCACGTCACGGCGGAAGCTCTCGTCCTCCGCGGAGTACGTCAAATCCATGCGCTACGCTCCTACCTGGATGCCCTACCAAACAAATGTTTGGTATATGCGGCTCACGGGCGGCGCCGCAACCCCCATGTCCGCTCAGAGGGAGAAACACCATGAGCACCGAGTCAGCCGCGGCTGAAACCCTCACTCCCGCGCAGTCGGCCGAAGAGGTCGTCCTCTACGAGAAGCGCGGGCCCGTCGCCGTGGTGACGCTGAACCGGCCGCAGTACCGCAACGCGCAGAACTCCAAAGTCACCTACGCCCTTGACGCCGCCTTTGTGCGCGCCGTCGACGACAACGATGTGAAGGTCATCGTGCTCGCCGGCGCCGGCAAGCACTTCTGCGCGGGCCACGACATCGGAACGCCCGGACGCGACATCGACGAGTCGTTCGAGCGCAAGGCCGTCATCTGGTGGGACCACACCGACCGTCAGGGCGTGGACCGGCGACTTGCCCGCGAGGCCGAGGTCTACCTCGGCATGTGCCGGCGCTGGCGGGAGATCCCCAAGCCGATGATCGCCATGGTGCAGGGCGCGTGCATCGCGGGCGGGCTCATGCTCGCCTGGTCGTGCGACTTCATCGTCGCCTCCGAGGACGCGTTCTTCTGCGATCCCGTGGTCCGGATGGGCATCCCCGGAGTCGAGTTCTTCGCCCACCCCTGGGTGATGAACCCGCGCGCCGCCAAGGAGTTCCTGTACACCGGCGACCGGTTCGACGCGGAGCGCGCGCACGCCCTGGGCATGGTCAACCACGTCGTCCCACGCGCCGATCTGGAGTCGGCCACCCTGACGATGGCCGCGCGGATCGCCGACATACCCCCGTTCGGGCTGGCGCTGACCAAGAAGGCGATCAACCAGGCCGAGGACCTCCAGGGCATGCGTGCCGGGATGGATTCGGTGTTCGGGCTGCACCACGCCGCCCATGCCCACAACGCGGAGGTGAGCGCCGACTCTCTGGCCGGGATGGACGCCCGGCGCATGCGCGATGCCGGGGCGACACAGTGAATCTCGACCTCGACGAACGCGTCCGCGGCTTCCGTGACGAGGCGCGCGCCTGGCTGCGCGCGAACGTGCCGACCGAGCCACTGCCGCACATGGACACCCCCGAGGGGTTCGAGGCGCACCGGGAGTGGGAGATGACGCTCGCCGCCGACCGCTGGTCCGTGGTGTCCTGGCCGACCGCCTACCTCGGCCGGGACGCCTCGCTCCTCGAATGGGTGCTGTTCGAGGAGGAGTACTACCGCGCCGGCGCCCCGTCCCGCGTGGCGCAGAACGGCATCTCGCTCCTGGCCCCAATCCTGTTCGAGTACGGAACGCCCGAACAGCAGGAGCGCTACCTGCGGCCCATGGCCGATGGCAGCGAGATCTGGGCACAGGCCTGGTCCGAGCCGGAGGCCGGAAGCGACCTGGCATCATTGCGCGCCACCGCCGTCCGTGACGACGCCCGTGGCGGCTGGGTCCTCAACGGCCAGAAGACCTGGAGCTCGCGCGCCGCGTTCGCCCATCGCGGATTCGGGCTCTTCCGGTCCGATCCCGAGGCCGAGCGCCACCGCGGCCTCACCTACTTCCTGTTCCCCCTCCACACCCCCGGCATCACGATCAGGCCGATCACCAAACTCGACGGCCACCCCGGCTTCGCCGAGATCTTCTTCGAGGACGTCTTCGTTCCCGACGCCGATGTCCTCGGCACCCCCGGCGACGGCTGGCGGGTCGCAATGAGCACCGCGGGCAACGAGCGCGGGCTGTCGTTGCGCTCCCCCGGCCGCTTCTGCGCCGCCGCCGACCGTCTCGTCGACCTGTGGAGCGCCGTCCCGGACGCACCCGCCGCCCTCGGCGACCGCGTCGCCGATGCCTGGATCGCTGCCCAGGCCTACCGCCTGTACACCTTCGGCGCCGTCACCCGGATCGCCGAGGGCGGTGCGATCGGCGCC
Organism: Actinomadura sp. 6N118; assembly: GCF_044326415.1. Lineage (NCBI taxonomy): Bacteria > Bacillati > Actinomycetota > Actinomycetes > Streptosporangiales > Thermomonosporaceae > Actinomadura > Actinomadura sp. 6N118. The sequence continues at coordinate 60,394 of NZ_JBIRAZ010000005.1, forward strand.
GACGGCAGCGCCAACAAGATCTTCTGGTCGGAGCTGGACGTCCGCCTGCACGAGACCGCACTCGACCTGCTCGGGCCGGAGGCCGAACTCCGCGAGAGCGCGTGGATGGACGGCTACCTGTTCGCGCTCTCCGGCCCCATCTACGCCGGGACGAACGAGATCCAGCGCAACATCGTGGCCGAGCGGCTGCTCGGCCTTCCCAGGGGGCGATGATGAGGTTCGCACCGACCGATGAGCAGCGGGACTTCGCCACAGCGCTCGACGATCTGCTGGCCGTGGCCGCCGTTCCGCGCATAGCGCGGCTCTGGGCCGATGGCCACCACGCGGCCGGGCTCGACCTGTGGCGCCGCCTCGCCGCCCTGGGCGTGACCGCGCTGGCCGTACCGGAGGAGCACGGCGGGCTGGGCGCCGCGCCCGCCGACCTCGTCGTCGCTTTCGAAGCTCTCGGGCGGCATCCGGTCCCCGGACCCGCGATCGAATCGGTCGCGCTGGCCCCCGTCCTGCTCGCGTCCGTCCCGGATGGACCGTCCCTTGCCGACCTCGCCGGCGGGAAAATCCTCGTGACGGTCGCCGCACCCCCGATGACGCCCCACGCGCTGGACGCCGACGTGACCGATGCGTTGCTGCTGGAGGGCACGACCCTGCGCGCCGCCACCCCCGGCGAACGGCTCCGCTCGGTAGACCGGTCGCGGCGCCTTTTCGAGCCGGTGCCCGGGCCGGTCCTCGCGCGGCTCGACCTCGACACAGTCGCCAAGGCCCTCGACACCGCCGCGCTCGCCTGCGCGGCGCAACTCCTCGGTGCCGGGGAACACGCTCTGGCAGTGACGGTGGATTACGTGAAGTCGCGACGTCAGTTCGGCCGGGTGATCGGCGAATATCAGGCGATCAAGCATCTGCTGGCCGATGTCCGGGTGGCCCTCGAATTCGCCCGGCCCCTCGTCCACGGCGCCGCCATATCACTGGGGGCAGGCAGCACGGACGCGAGGCGTGACGTCTCGGCGGCGAAGGTCGCCGCATCCGAGGCGGCCTACCGTGCTTCCCGTGCCGCCCTCCAGGCGCACGGTGCGATCGGCTACACCGAGGAGTACGACCTCAGCCTGTGGATCACCAAGATCCGCGCCCTGGTCTCCGCCTGGGGCACGCCGGCCCATCACCGCGCCGAGGTCCTGGCCGCGCTCACCACCAAGGGTCCCTCCCGCACGCCCGATCCGCTAAGGAGCGCCTGAATGTTCTTCGCGTTGAGCGACGAGCAGTCCGAGCTCGCCGCCACTGTCCGCAGCCTGCTCGAACGTCGCGCGGACAGCGCGGCAGTCCGCCGGGCCGTCGCCTCCCCCGCTGGCTATGACCCTGCCCTGTGGCAGACCCTCTGCGAGCAGATCGGCGCGGCCGCCCTCGCGGTGCCCGAGCTGTACGGCGGGGCCGGATTCACTCTCATGGAGACGCATATCGTCCTGGAGTGTCTCGGCTACGCTCTCGCCCCGTCACCGATGCTCGGTTCGGCGGTCCTCGCCACTCAGGCCCTTCTGCGCTCGGGGAACGCCAAGGTCTGCGCCAGGCTCCTTCCGGAGCTCGCCGCAGGCTCCACGACGGCCGCGCTCGCTTGGGCGACCGGCGACGGCCGCTGGCCCACCGACCGGTCCGACGTCCGTGCCGACGAGGAGCCCGACGGTCGAGCCGCGCTGACTGGCACCGCCCATCTCGTTCTCGACGGCGCCACGGCCGACACTTTGATCGTCGTGGCCGAGCGAGCTGACGGGATCGCTCTGTACAAAGTCGACCCTTCAGCTGAGGGCGTCCTGCGCGCACGGACACCGGGATTGGACCCGACCCTGCGGTTCGCCCGGCTCAACCTGCATTCGGCTCCCGCCAGACTGATCACGGCGGACGCCTCCATGCTGCTCGCCGGCCTCCACGACGTGGCCGCGGTGGCCGTGACCGCGCTCCAGCTCGGCACCGCCCGGCGCGCTCTGGACATGACGGTCCGCTACGCAGGGGAACGGGTGCAGTTCGGCCGGCCGATCGGCTCCTTCCAGGCGCTCAAGCACCGCATGGCCGACATGCACGTCGCCGTGGAGACCTCACGCACTCTGTCCTGGGCAGCGGCCTGGTCCGCCGCCACCGAGTCGCCGGACCTCTCCTCTCGCGCGTCCACCGCGAAGGCCTGGTGCTCCGACGCGCTCTCAGACGTCGCCTCCGAGACCGTCCAGCTCCACGGCGGCATAGCCATCACCTGGGAGCACGACGCCCACTTGGTCTTCAAACGAGCGCACGCCACCGCGCAGCTGTTCGGCCAGCCACACGAGCACCGCCGCCGGTACTTCACCGAGCTCGCCGGGACACCGGCCTGACCGAGCAACCCTCAGCTGAGTCAGAGACACCAGGTGGAGCCCCTGGCCGGCCGTGTTCGGGTCCGCGGTCACTCCAGGAAGTCGTAGAACCCGGGCGTCCGGTCCTCCCGCAGCCGGGAGAGGTTGCGGTAGCTGATCAGCCAATGATCCCCCATCCTGCGGTACTCCTCGTGATAGTGGCCGTACCCGTGGAGATGTTCCTCGCGATCGCCGGACGCCTTCGGATACGCCCGCCACGACGGCCCAGGGACCGTAGACCTAGCTGTCGAGCATGCCTGCTCCTCCTCGTTCGCCAGAGTGATCATCAGGTGATCTGCCGCTTGAGTCTCTGTGCCGAGGCAAGCGCGTCCAAGGCGCGGTCCCGTTGAGCGGGAGGTACGAGGCCGCTCCTCCGATCTGACGAGTACCTTCGCGGCGTCGTCGAGAGCTTCGAAGGATGCCGGATGCGTGTAGGGATCATCAGCCCGGTGGTAACTCGTGTGCCGGGCGAGCACTCCGAATGGGAGGCCTCGGCAGGTATCGAGCAGTTGGGGCGGATCGCTCGCGTAGCCGACGATCTCGGATTCGACCACCTCACATGCAGCGAGCACGTCGCCGTTCCGGTCGGGGTCGCTGCCGCGCGGGGAGGGATTTATTGGGACCCGCTCGCGACCTTCGGGTTCCTCGCCGCTTGTACCAGCCGTATCAGGCTCGCCACCCATGTTCTCGTGCTGGGCTACCATCACCCGCTCGAGATCGCCAAACGTTACGGCACGCTCGATCGGGTCTGCGGGGGCCGGCTCGTCCTCGGGCTCGGTGTCGGCAGCCTGCGTGAGGAATTCGCCCTGCTGGGCGTTGATTTCGAGACCCGTGGGCAGCGGGCCGACGACGCTCTCGCGGCGCTGCGAGCCGCGATGTCGCAGCGTGAACCCGCCTACCACGGCGAGTTCTACGACTTCTCCGAGATCGTCGTTGATCCGCCCGCGATTCAGCCGCGGGTACCGCTGTGGATCGGCGGGCGAACTCCGCGCTCGCTTCGCAGGGCCGTGCGACTCGGCGACGGCTGGGTGCCTTTCGGTCTCTCCTGCGACGAGTTGGCCGTAGTGCTGGCCGAAGCGGACATTCCCGACGGGTTCGAAGTCGTTCTGGCCGTCGGGGGGCCACTCGATCCGATCGGAGCTCCCGAGGCCGCCGAGAGAAGGCTGCGTCGCCTTGGCGCCGCAGGCGCGACCGTGGCCGACGTCCGCATCTCCGCGTCGTCGGCCACGCACTACTGCGAGCAGCTCGAAGCACTGGACGCCCTGGCCCAGAAGATCCGCTGACAGGAGATCCCATGACCGACATCGAGCAGCGGCTGGCCAGGCTGGAGACCCGTCTCAACCGACTCGAGGACGAGAAGGCCGTTGAACGGCTGATCTCTTCCTACGGACCGCTGGTGGACAGCGGCAGCGCCGATGCGGTCGCCGAGCTGTGGGAACCCGGAGGTGTCTACGACGTCGAGGAACTGCTCATGGAAAGCCGTGACGCGGGCCATGGTCCGCTCGCAGGCACACCAGGGGTGGATCTCGGGCGGGTGCGCCCATGTCACCGCTCCGCCACACGTGACGGTTGCCGGCGATGAGGCCGTTGCCGTCGGCTGCTCGCTCATGCTCCTGCGGACGCAGAGCGGCTTCGAGGTCTGCCGCGCCACCGCCAACCGCTGGCGGTGCCGCAAGGGTCCCGACGGATGGCGGATCGTCAGACGAACCGCCCGGATCCTGGACGGCCGCCCCCAAGCACCAGCCCTGTTCGCCGACGGCGTCACCACCTGAGGCAGGAAGAGTGCCTGTGCGAAGTCAGCGGCCGTCAGACCGAATCGCCACCGGCTTCACCGGCCGCGTGATCGGCATGTACGCCCTCGAAGGCACCGCCGCCTTTGACTGGTTCACCTACGAGGAGCTCACCTGACGCTTGGTTCTGTCCCACCCCCCTGAGGAGACCCATGTCCCTTCACCTCGGCAAAAGGCGTTCTGCTTTGGCCGTGTTCACTCTGGCCAGTGCCCTGGTCTCGCTCCCCACTACAGTGTCGGCCTCGCCGTCCCCGCTCGGCCTGGGGTTCGAACGTGGCTTCGCCGCTCCTCCCCTCAATGCCAGGCCCAAGACCCGCTACTGGTGGCCGTGCGCCGAAATCGACCCGAACTCGATCGACGCGGAGATCAAGGAAATCGCCGATCGCGGTTTCGGCTCGGTGGAGATCCAGTGCATATTGGCCTTCGACCCCGTGAAGAACGGTTGGGGCAGTGCGGCCTTGACCGACCGGATGGAGCGTGCCGCTCAGGCCGGCCGCAAGTACGGCATCGAGGTCGACTTCACCGTCGGCCCCTCATGGCCGCTGGTGGTCCCCGGCCTCACCCCGGACAGTCCCCAGGCAGCGCAGGAACTCGCCTACGGCAGGATCGTCGTCGCGGGCGGTACCGCCTACTCGGGGCCGGTCCCCGCCGCACCCGCAGCCACCGCCGGAGTGACCAAGCAGAAGCTGGTGGCCGTCCTTGCGGTCAAGTGCGCCGGATCCTGCACCATGGCCAAGCCGGTCAAGCTGAAGCGCGATTCGCTGGTCGATCTCACCGGCACCGTCCGCAACGCCTCCCTGTCCTGGACGGCCCCGAACGGCGGTGAGTGGCTGCTGCTCGGCTACTGGCAGCGCGGCACCGGCCAGGAGTCGGTCTCCCGGCAGTCGGTGTCCGGCCGACCCGCCTACGTGGTCGATCACTTCAGCGCGCGCGGAGCCACAGCCGCGACGCGCTACTGGGACGACCACGTCCTGTCACCGCGGTTGCGCGACCTGGTCAAGCGAACGGGCGGCGACCTTTTCGAGGACTCCCTCGAACTCGACGCGAACCTGCACTGGACCAGCGGCCTGCTCGATCGTTTCCAGGATCTGCGCGGGTACTCTCTGCGAAAGAACCTGCCGGTCCTGTCCATCGACCGCATGCACCGCCAGTACACCTCCGCGACCCCCGCCGACGCCCCCGACTTCGAGTTCGACGACGGCAGCGGCGCCCGCATCCGCGATGACTACTACCGCACGCTCACCGACCTCTACATACGCGAGCACGTCGAGCCCCTGAAGAAGTGGGCCAACGCGCTGGGCCTTCGGTACAGGGCACAGCCCTACGGCACGACCATCGACACCGCGCGGATCGGCCTGTCGACCGACGTGCCGGAAACCGAGTCGCTCGGTGCCCAGGACGACTACAGCGAGGAACCGTTCTTCTGGACGGCCGACGGCGCCGTGCACCTGTCCGGCAAGAAGCTGTACTCACTGGAGTGCTGCGCGGTCTATAACAGCGCCTACGCCCAGACATGGCCGCAGATGCTGCGGCATTTCAACACCGCTTTCGGTCACGGTGTCAACCAGATCGTCCTGCACGGTGTTGCCGCGGGGCATGTTCCAGGCATGCCCTGGCCGGGGTTCTCGCCTTTCACCATGCAAGGCGGCAACGGCTTCTCCGAAGCCTGGGGTCCACGCCAACCCACCTGGGACGACACCGGCAAGATCACCGGCTGGGTCTCGCGGATGCAGTACCTGCTCCGGGAGGGCCGCCCGTCGGTGGACCTGGCGGTCTACCGGCAGAGCTACGGCAGGGACGTCCGTACTCAGAATGGCGCCAAGGGCTTCACCCTCGACTATGTCGGTCCGACCGAGCTGGCCCAGGTCAGCGTGCGCGACGGGCGTCTTGCCCCGGACGGTCCCGCCTATCGGGCACTGATCCTCGACCACCAGCCCACGATGCAGGTCAAGACGGCCCGCAAGCTCCTGGAGTTCGCTCAGCGAGGTCTGCCGATCGTCATCGTCGGCGAGCCGCCGGCACACACGCCCGGTGCGACCCGGGCCACCGCACAGGACGCCGAACTCGGCCGGATCATGCGCCTGCTGCTCGCCCTCCCCTCGGTCCGCAGGGTCGCCGACCAGAACGAGCTCGCCCCTGCCCTGGCCGGGCTCCCGGTGCGTGCAGCGGCCGAGTCCAGCGTTCCAGGCCTGGTCACCGTCCGCCGCGCCCGTACCGGTGGAGACCTCTATTACGTCTACAACCCGACCGCCTCCCCGGTCTCCACTTCTCTCTCGCTGGAGGGAACGGGCAGTCCCTACAAGCTCGACGCTTGGACCGGGAAGATCAGCCCGGTGGGGCGATACCGAGCCGACCGATCCCGCACGGTCGTGCCGGTTGACCTCGCTCCCGGCCAATCCACCGTTCTAGCGCTCGGTCGCAGCAGCTCCCGGCACGCCACAGCGACCACCGGCGGTGAGATCGTGTCCGACGGCAAGGGAATCCGGCTCCGCTCCTCCACAACCGGTTCTTACATCGTCACCCTGGACGACGATCGCCAGGTGAAGGTGAACGTTCCTCCTGTGGGTGCGGCTCAGGAACTCGCCGAGTGGGAACTCAGCGTCGATGACTGGCGGCAGGGCTCGGACGGCGGCCGGGAGACGGTTCGGCACGAACTCGACGTTCACGGTCTCAAGCCCTGGAAGGATCTCCCCGGGCTCGCCGATGTCTCAGGAATCGGCGTTTACACCACGACCGCCACGCTCAGCGACCTCGACGGCGCCTACCTCGACCTCGGCAACGTCACCGACACCTTCCAGGTCACCGTCAACGGCCGTGTCCTGCCCGCTCCCGACCAAGTGGTCCGGCGAGTCGACCTCACGGGCTATGTGAGGCCGGGCTCGAACACGATCACGATCCGGGTGGCGACCCCCCTCAGGAACCGGCTCCGGGTGACACCGGGGTTCCCGCTCCAGGCCCCACAGCCCCGCCAGTCCTACGGGCTCCTCGGCCCCGTCAAGATCACCCCTTACCGGGAGGTGCCGATCCAGGAGTAGACCACCGGCGAGGTGTCAGCGGCCGGACTTCCGGCCGCTGACGTTCAGCCGGGCCACGTTCAGACCGGGCACTGGCGCGGGAGCAAAACCACGGCCGTCGAAGTAGCGGCCGGCGGCGATGACGACGGTTCACCGATCTAAGGAGTGAAGTTCTGTGAGCGACAAGTCGATGGCCCTGGAGGACTTCGCGGTCACGATCGAATCGGGGATGACCGTCGGGATCGGCGGGTGGGGGTCGCGGCGCAAGCCCATGGCGCTCGTCCGGGCGCTGCTGCGCACTGACGTCAAGGACCTCACGATCATCAGCTTGGGCGGGCCCGACGTCGGTCTGCTCTGCGAGGCGGGCAAGGTGCGCAGGGTGGCGTACGGATTCGTCTCCCTGGACAGCATCCCGCTCGACCCTCACTTCCGGGCCGCCCGTGAAAGCGGATCGATCGAGATCTCCGAGTACGACGAGGGGATGTTCGTCGCAGGCCTACGGGCGGCCGCACAGCGGATTTCGTTCCTGCCCACGCGGGCTGGCCTGGCTTCCGACGTCCTCACCATGAACCCGGATCTGCGCACCGTCGCCTCGCCCTACGACGACGAGGTCTACGTCGCCATGCCCGCATTGCGCATGGACGTCGCGCTGATCCACCTCAACCGCGCGGACGCGGCGGGCAATGGCCAGTACCTAGGGCCTGATCCTTACTTCGACGACCTCTATGCGATGGCCGCCGACCGTTGCTACCTCAGCTGCGAGGAGATCGTGCCCACCGAACGGCTGCTGGCCGACGCGCCGTTCCAGTCTCTTTTGGTCAAGCGAATGTATGTGACCGGGGTCATCGAGACGCCGCGAGGGGCGCACTTCACCTCGTGCGCTCCCGACTACGACCGGGACGAGCAGTTCCAGCGCGAATATGTGGCCGCCGCCAAGGAGTCGGCGGCTTGGGACTCCTTCGCCGAGACCTACCTGCGCGGCGACGAGGCCCGCTACCAGTCCGCCGTTGATCAGAGGAGCAACTGACCATGGAATTCACGCGTGCGGAGGTCTGTGTGGTCGCCGCCTCCGACTCCTGGCGCGACGCCGGCGAAGTGCTGGCCCACGCCGTGGGGGCCGTCCCTGCGATCAGCGCCCGGCTGGCCCGGCTGACCCACTCTCCCGATCTGGTGCTCTCGGACGGCGAGGCTTTCTTCATGAGCGATCCTCCCCCGCTGGGGAAGACGGCGGCCGACGGGGGGACCGTAGAGGCGTGGACGCCGTACCGCGAGGTCTTCGACATCCTCCAGACCGGCCGCCGGCGCAGCATGATGGGCGCCAGCCAGCTCGACCGGTACGGCAACCAGAACATTTCCTGCATCGGCGATTGGCAACGGCCCACACGCCAACTCATCGGGGTTCGCGGCGCACCGGGCAACACCGTCAATCACCGGACGAACTACTGGGTGCCCAAGCACTCGCCGAGAGTATTCGTGGAACGGGTCGACGTCGTCTCCGGCGTGGGTAACGACCGAGCCAGGGCCGCGGGTGGCGCGGCGGAGCGATTCCACGATCTCGGAGTCGTCGTCACCGATCTGGCGGTCTTCGACTACGGCCCCGACTGCGCCTTGAGGATCAGATCGGTGCATCCAGGCGTGACCGTCGAGGAGGTCCGGCACGGTACCGGATTCGCGGTGGACGCATCGACCGCCACGGAGACACGGGTGCCGACCGCAGAGGAACTGCGGCTCATCCGCGAGGTGATTGATCCGTCGGCGCTGCGGTCGCGGGAGGTCCCGGGCTAACCGAGGCCACCGTAGAGCAGTTTGAGGTATTGGTCCGCCACGTTGTCGGGCTGGAGCGGCCCCTTCGCGCGGTACCAGCGCACGGACGACCAGACGGCGTCGCGTATGAACAGGTAAGCGAGCTTGACATCGAGATCCGGCCGCACCAAGCCCGAGGTCTGGCCAGCGGTCATCACCCGCAGCCAGATCTGCTCAATCCGCAGGCTGTAGTCGGCGACGTAGGCGAAGCCCTTCTCGCCGGCGAGGTTGTCGCTCTCGTTCTGGTAGACCGCCACGGCGTGCGGGGTGTCGTGGATACAGGAGAAGGAAATCTTGATCAGGTTGCTCAGCGCCTCGCGGGGATCGCCGCCCTGCCGCTCCACCCCGGCGAACCGGTCGTACAGCCGGGTGAGGAAGGTGCGGAGGATCTCGTCGAGCAGTGCCTCCTTGGAGGGAAAGTGGTGGTAGATGCTCCCCGCCAGGATCCCGGCGGCCTCGGCGATGTCCCGCGTGGTCGTCCCCGCGTAACCCTGGGTGGCGAACAGCTCGGCCGCGACCGCCAGGAGCTGCTCGCGGCGATCAGCACGGCTCGGCGTCCGGCCCCCTTCGCGCTTGCCGCCCTGCTCGCGCGACTTGGCCACCACCATCTGCTCCTCCTCATCACGGGACGCCCTGCCCCCGTCATCACCGCCGCCGATCCAGCGCACCTTTCATGGTACTGAACAAACATTTGGTCATACCGAGGAGCTCCAGTGAGCACGTTCGAACGCGCGACGACCGTCCCCGGTCTGCTACGCGGGGCCGCGCGGCGCTTCGGATCGCATCCGGCCGTCGTCGACGGAGAGACCGAGCTAAACTACCGCGAGCTCGCCGCGCTCGCAGAGCAGGCGGCCCGCGCCTTCCGTGCATGCGGCACGCGACCTGGCGAGCGGGTCGCCCTCTGGATGCCCAACAGGGCGGAGTACATCGTGGCCGCGCTGGGCGCACTCTCGGCGGGTGCTGCGCTCGTTCCGCTGAACACCCGCTACCGGGGCCAGGAGGCCGCGGCCATCCTGGCACGCTCGCGCGCCACGACACTCGTCACCTCAAACAGCTTCCTCGGCACCGACTACCTCGGGCTGCTGCGCGAGGCCGCCGCGCCTGGTGCGGCGGTGAGCGGGCCCCTGCCCGGCCTGCCGTTCCTCCGGACCCTTGTCGACGTGCCCAGCGGCGGGGAGCCGCACTCACCAGGAACGCTGAGCTGGTCGCGCTTCCTCGAACGTTCCGGGGAGGTCCATGTCGAGGAGGCCAGGGCTGTGGCCGCGGCCGTCCAAGGTGATGATCTGTGCGACGTCCTGTTCACCTCGGGCACGACCGGACGGCCGAAGGGCGTCATGAGCGCGCACCGGCAGACCGTCGACGTGGCACGCATTTGGGCGGCGGGGGCGCGGCTGACCCGCCAGGACCGGTATGCGATCGTCAACCCGTTCTTCCATGGCTTCGGCTACAAAGCCGGGATCATCGCCGCACTCGGGGCCGGCGCGACCGTTTACCCCGTTGCGACACTCGACGCCGAGGCACTCCTGGCGCTCGTGGAACAAGAGCGGATCTCAGTCATGCCCGGGACCCCGGCGCTGTTCCTCACCTTGCTTGAGCATCCGCGCAGGACCGACTACGACCTGTCATCGTTGCGGTTCGCCACCGCCGGCGCCGCGACAGTGCCGGAGTCCTTGTTCAGCCGGATGCGCGACGAACTCGGATTCACCGAGGTCGCACAGGCTTATGGCCTCACCGAGTGCATCATGGTGAGCCGGTCGCGCGCCGGCGAGGATCCCCGCCACATTGCCGAGACCACCGGTCCGCCCGTCCCGGGGATCGAATTGCGCCTCGTCGACGCCACGAGCGGCGCGGAGGTGCCGGTCGGCGCGGACGGCGAGATCCTTGTGCGAGGCAGGAACGTCATGCTCGGCTACTTCGAGGACGAGATCGCCACCCGCGAGGCCTTGGACACCGACGGCTGGCTGCACACCGGCGACATCGGCCGCCTGGACGACCACGGGTGCCTGAAGATCACCGACCGGCTGAAGGACATGTTCACCGTCGGCGGGTTCAATGTCTACCCCGCTGAGGTCGAGAACGTCCTCGCCGCCCATCCGGACGTCTCCGAGGCCGCCGTCGTGGCCCGGCCGGATCCACGGCTCGGCTCGGCCGGTCACGCGTTCGTCGTACCCGTCCTGGGCGCCGCGCCAGACCCGGCGGAGCTGATCGCTCATTGCCGGACGCGACTGGCGAACTTCAAGGTCCCCCGCGATCTGACGCTGGTGGCCTCGCTGCCCCGTAACGCCAGCGGCAAGATCGTCAAACGGGAGCTGAGGGCGGCCGAACCGGGTCCCGATCTCCCAGCTTCTCCCGGCCCGGCGCGTACTGAAGGAACGCCGGCCACTCGCCGCCCCCGTCGACATTGAGCACCGCCCCGATGATGTGCGTGGCCAGCGGCGAGGCGAGCAGCACGCAGGAGCCCGGCTTCCGCCAGTCCGTGCCAGCCCCGACCGGCAGGGCGTAGACCGGAGGGAAATCCATGGTGACGACGCGAACGCCATCCTGCGTGACCGAGGCGATTCCCAGTGGTTGCTCCCAGGGCAGGATTGTCTACCAAATGTTTGTTAGGTAGCGTGGCGGCTGCGTAACGATCAGAGGAGAAGGCGTGAACGAACTCTGCGCGGGCCAGATCGCCATCGTCACCGGCGCGGTCCGCGGCGCAAGCTGACCGCGCCCGCCCCCATCCTTGGAGGTCACCCCATGCCCGAAGCAGTCATCGTCGCGATGGCGCGCTCGCCGATCGGTCGAGCGTACAAAGGCTCACTGAAGGACATGCGTGCCGACGATCTGCTCCGCCAGATCGTCACGGCCGCGCTGGAACAGATTCCCGACCTCAATCCGAGATCCATCGACGACCTCATGGTGGGCTGCGCCCAGCCCGCCGGAGAACAGGGCTACGGGCTCGCCCGCCAGGTCGCCATCGGCCTGGGGCTCGACGGAGTGCCGGGGACCGTGTCGCAGCGGTACTGCGCTTCGAGCGTCCAGACCACCCGGATGGCCTTCCACGCGATCCGATCAGGCGAGGGCGATGTCTTCGTCTCCTCGGGAGTGGAATGCGTTTCCCGGTACGGCCTTGGCAAGTCCGACGGCCTCGATGGCACCCGCAACCCGCGCTACGCCGCCGCAGAGGAGCGGACCAGTGCCAGGTCCGCCGCAGGCGTAGAGCCCTGGACCGACCCTCGGACCACCGGTGAGCTGCCCGATCCCTACATCGCCATGGGCCAGACTGCTGAGAACGTCGCGCAATTGCGCAGCGTCAGCCGCCTGCGGCAGGACGAGTTCGGCGTCCGCAGCCAGAACCTCGCGGAGAAAGCCCTCGCCGACGGCTTCTTCGACCTCGACATCACTCCCGTCACCCTTCCGGACGGAACGGTCGTCGCCCGTGACGACTGCCCGCGCCCGGGCGTGACCCTCGAGTCGGTCGCCCGGCTCTCCCCCGTCTTCCGACCGGACGGCACCGTCACGGCAGCCAACTGCTGCCCCCTTAATGACGGCGCCGCCGCTCTGGTGATCATGTCGGACGGCAGGGCACACGACTTGGGCATCGAACCCCTGGCCAGGATCGTCTCCACCGGCGTGTCGGCGCTCTCCCCCGAGATCATGGGGCTGGGACCGTCCGACGCCATGGCCCAGGCACTCTCCCGGGCGCGGCTGACCGTTGCCGATCTCGATCTGGTCGAGATCAACGAGGCGTTCGCGGCCCAGGTCCTCCCCGTCTGCGACGATCTCGGGCTTGGCCTGGATCGGGTGAACGTGCACGGCGGAGCGATCGCGCTCGGCCATCCCTTTGGGCAGACCGGAGCGCGGCTCACCACCACCCTGATCAATGGCCTCCGCCGTCGCGACGGCCGTTTCGGCGCCGTGACCATGTGCGCCGCGGGCGGCCAGGGCATGGCCCTCATCATCGAACGCCTGTCATGACCGGCACGACGCACGCCGAACGTCCGGCCAGCGAGTGGATCGGCCATCCTCTCGGTCGGCGTACGGTCGCCTGGACCGAGCGCGACGCGATCCTCTACGCGCTCGCCGTCGGAGCGAGAGCGGACGAGCTCGATTTGGTCTTCGAGGAACGGCTCCGACCGCTCCCGACCTTCGCACTCACCCTCGCCCAGTGGGCGCCCGACGCGCTGGGAACACTGCGAGCGTTCGAGCCCGGCGTGGCGCTGCACGGTGCGCAGCGGCTGGAGGTGCTCGAGCCGCTGCCCGCGCGCGGCGAGGTCACCATGACCGCCGAGGTGGAGGCGGTGTGGGACAAGGGCTCCGCCGCCGTCTTCGACGTGCGCGTCGAGAGCCGTTGCTTCATCGCCCGCTGGTCGATCTTCGCACCAGGGCTCGGTGGCTTTGGCGGCGACCGGGGACCCGCCGGCTCGCCAGCCGCCAGCGAGGGCGAGGAGCTGACCGTAGGTTTGGCGACCTTTGCTGAGCAGGCGGCGCTCTACCGGCTCTGCGGCGATCGCCACGCGATCCACATCGACCCGGCCGCCGCGCGGGCGATCGGACAGCCCCGCCCCATCCTGCATGGTCTGTGCACCCTGGCGACGTCCGCCTTGGGCCTTGCCCGCGCACTCGGCGCCCACCCTGCCGACCTGCGGGAACTGGAGGGTCGATTCACCGCGCCCGTCCTGCCCGGCGACACACTCGAGCTGCGGGCCAGGGTCTCCGGCACCGCCGCCGGCTTCACCGTCGCGAGGGAAGGTCACACGGTCATCGCTGCGGGCCATGCGCTGTACGGCAGCTGAGGGCGGCTCACACCATGGGTGGGTGGGCACCGACGTTCAACTCGCCCGCCCCGTACATCGCCAAGGTCCGGTCGAGGTCGTTCATCCCGAAAGCCTGGACGGTGTGAATGTTGCGCCACGCCTGCTCGATCGGATGGCCCATGCGCACCATTTCACCTCCGGAGTGCTCGAACAGCCGGTCCACAGCATCGGCCGCGCGGCGGGTGGCTACCACCTGATCACGGCGAACCCTGCGGCGCAGTGCCCACGGAATTGGTTCGTCGTTCTCAGCGTGGCGCGTCAACTCCTGCAGATCGCGGACGATCTGAAGCCAGGACGCGTCCAGGTCGGCTGCGGCTCCGCCGATGTAGGCGTTGCTGAAGTCGTCGCTACCGGTCGTCAACCCGCTCCAGGCCATGCCAAGGCGGGTTCGCAACCAGCCGACCAGGGCGGCGTACGCACCCTCCGCCATGCCGATCACCGGTGCCGCCGTCGCGGCGGCGAACACCGACGGCAGCGGCACCCGGTACAGGACTCCGGAATTGGCCTCCAGACCCGGTGCGGTGCCGTCCAAGCACGGCGCGAAGCTGAGAGAACGGTGCGCGGGCACGTAGAGATCGTCGGCGACGAGATCATGGCTTCCGATACCGCGCAGCCCGACCGTGTCCCAGTTGGCCTCCACGCGCAAATCCGTCATGGGGACCAGAAAGGTAAGGAGATCGGCAGGCGCCCCGTCCTGAGTGGAGAGCATTCCGCCGAGCAGCGCCCAACCAGCGTGCTGGCAGCCGGTCGCCCAACTCCATCGCCCCTGGATGCGGTAGCCACCGCGCACTTCGACGACGTGTCCGGTGGCGGCGTAGGCGGCCGTCACCAGCGCGTCCGGACCCGCCTCCCAGACCTCGTCCTGGGCTTTGACCGGGAACAGGCCCAGATGCCAGGAGTGCACACCGAACCAGCTCACCAGCCATCCGGTGGAGCCGCAGGCACCGGAGATCTCGCGGACGGTCTCGACGAAGGCGAGCAGATCCGATTCCGAGCCGCCGCACCGTTGCGGCACCAGCATCCGGAACGCCCCAACCTCGGCGAGCTGCTCGACCGACGCCCGGGAGATCTCCCTGTCACGATCGGCTTGCGCGGCCCTGTCCCGCAGAGTGGGAAGGATCCCACCGACCCTTTCACGAGTCCGATCGCCCATCCTGCGTCTCCTTACCTCAGCGACGTGTGAGTGTAGGCTAGATCACATCCCTTCGGCCGGGAACCTCCCGATGAGTAGGACAGATCGCTATGCACGATGGTGACGCCACTCCTGTTTCCATGATCGACAGAGTCGTGCTGGTGCTGGACACCTTCGACGGTTCCACCCGGCTGTCCCTCGCCCAGATCGTCCGCCGCAGCGGGCTTCCTCGCTCGTCGGTGCACCGGATCCTGGAGCGCCTAGTCGCGGTCCGGTGGCTCACCCGTGAGGGAAACGACTATCGGCTCGGCCTTCGGATACTGGAGCTCGGCTCGCTCGTACTCCAGCAGGACACCCTGCGTGAGGCCGCCCTGCCACTGATGCAACGCCTGGGGACGACCAGCAAGCACACCGTGCACCTTGCCGTCCTGGACGGCGTCGAGATCGTCTACCTGGAGAAGCTGGGCGGCCCGTCGGCGGCCGAGCTGCCCTCCCGGATCGGCGGGCGTGCCCCCGCCTACTGCACCGGGGTGGGCAAGGCGATGCTCGCCTACGCCGACGACGAGACGGTGCAGAAAGTCATCGAGAACGGCCTGGCCGCGCGCACGCGGTTCACGATCACGGACCCGGTCCAGTTCGTCCGGGAGTTGCAGAGGGTGCGCGAGCATGGCGTCGCATTCGACCGAGAAGAGGCTGTGCGCGGCGTCGGCTGCGTCGCCGCGGCAGTGCGCGGGCCCGGTCCTGCGGTGGCCGCGCTGTCGATATGCGGGCCGGTGCGGCAGCTCAATTTCACCCAGCTGACGTCCGTGGTCCAGCAGACGGCGCAACGAATCTGGCGTGCCGCGAACGCTGGGACGCCCGTCCCGTCGTTTCGCGGGGCCCGGGACGGGGCGGGCGGCGCCTGGCCTCCCGGGGTTCTCGACGCCTGGGCGACCTGGCCACGCATGACTGATTGGCTCTAAGGACCGTCGCGCTCGGCCACCAGGCTGAGCGCCACGTCGATGATCATGTCTTCCTGGCCGCCGACGAACCCGAGCTCGCCGCAACGGCGCAGGATCTCGTGTGCCGGAACCTTGTAGCGATCGGCCGCCCGTTCGGCGTGGAGCAGGAAAGAGGAGTACACCCCGGCCCAACCCTGCACGATGGCGTTGCGGTCCAGCTTGGGCCACCGCGGCAGGTATGGGCGGACGACTTCCTCGGCTGCATCGAGCAGCGCGGAGACGTCCAGGCCCGTGGTGACGTCCAGGCGATCGAACACCGCGGCCAGTACCTCGGTGGGCGAATTCCCCGCCCCCGCGCCCAACGCGCAGAGCGATCCGTCGATCGACCTGACGCCCGCTTCGTGTGCGAGCACTGAGTTGGCGACGCCGAGGCTCAGATTCTGATGCCCGTGGTAGCCGACCCACGCCTCATCCCCGACCTCGGCGACGAGAGCCTCGAACCGGGCCTTGGCCTCATGCATGAGGAGCGCACCCGCCGAATCGGTGACATACGGGCACTGGCACCCCGCATCGACCATGATCCGGGCCTGCTTCGCCAGGTCCTCGGGCGAGGTGCGGTGGGCCATCATGAGGAACCCGACCGTCTCCATGCCAAGATCGCGGGCCGCCGCGAAGTGCTGCGGTGAGACGTCGGCCTCGGTGCAATGGGTCGCAACCCTGACCATGTCGGCGCCGGAGTCGCGGGCACGGCGCAGATCCTCGACGGTGCCGATACCGGGCACGAGCAGGACAGCGATGCGTGCTCGCTTTGCCTCCTCCCGGGCGGCAGCAATGAGGGCCAACTCGTCGGTGGCGGAAAAGCCGTAGTTGAACGACGAACCGCCGATGCCGTCGCCGTGGGCAACCTCGATGATCTCGATGCCGGCCCGGTCGAGCGCACGGACGGTCTCCCGCACTTGGTGCTCGGTAAACCGGTGCGCCATGGCATGGCTGCCGTCGCGCAGCGTGGTGTCGATGATCCGCACGTCGTGACGGAGTTCCGGCCTGCTCACGCCTGCACTCCCGCCCTCTGCGCCAACTTGGCCGCGGCGATCAGTTCGCCGACCCGCGCGGCGGCGGCCGTCATGATGTCGAGATTGCCCGCCCAAGGTGGCAGGTAGTCGCCGTTGCCCCGGACCTCCAGGAACACAGCGACGCGGCCGAGCCCGTTCCATTCCGGGCGAGCCTCGTCGAACTGCGGCTCGGCACGCAGCGTGTAGCCGGGAACGTACTCCTGCACCTCAGCGACCATCGCCTGGATCGAGGCGCTGACCGCCTCGTGGTCAGCATCCGCGCCGATCGAGCAGTACACCGTGTCCCGCATGATCATCGGCGGTTCGACAGGGTTGAGAATGATGATCGCCTTGCCCTTCCGGGCCCCGCCGACCGCCTCCACGGCGCGCGCGGTGGTCTCGGTGAACTCGTCGATGTTCGCCCTCGTGCCGGGACCCGCGCCGCGTGAGGCGACCGAAGCGACGATCTCGGCGTACTCGACCCGCGTCACCCGCGACACGGCGTGCACGATCGGGATCGTCGCCTGTCCGCCACAGGTGATCATGGAGAGGTTCGGCGAGCCCAGATGATCGGCGCCGTTGACCGGCGGTGACACCATAGGCCCGAGATGGGCGGGCGTCAGGTCGACGGCCTGGATCCCGGCTTCGGCATAGCGGGGCGCGTTCGCCGAATGTGCTTTGGCCGATGTCGCCTCGAACACGATCTCGGGAGGGGGTTCCTGGCGCAGCAGCCAGTCGATGCCCTCCGCCGAGGCGCTGACGCCGCGAGACCTGGCGCGGGCCAGACCGTCTGATTCCACCACGCCGGCCACGTATCCGACATCGATCACAGAGCTCCGCCGCAATTTCTCCAAGAGGTCCGTTCCGATGTTCCCGGGGCCGACGATCGCGGCCACCACCTTTTCAGCTCCCATGGCGTGAACTGTTGCAGCCGGCTCCTGGACGCAGAAGCGGACGACCCGCTCAGCGGGACTGTGCGGCTCTTCTCGGTGACGCTAGTCGAAGGTCACTTCGACCTCGGCGGAGATGGGGAGCGCCTGGCAGCTCAGGATCAATCCCTCCTCCAGGTCCTCTTCCTCAAGGACGTCGTTGCAGAGCATCTTCGCTTCCCCGGTGAGCACACGGCAGGCACAGGCGCCGCAGAAACCCTCCTCGCAGGAGAAGGGCGGCTGCAGGCCGCGGGTCCGGAGCAGCGCGAGCAGGCTGATGTGTGTCGGCCACTCCAGCAGGTGCTCGTCGCCGTTCAGAGCGACCTTGAGCCGCGCGCTCTCTGCGGCCACGAATTCCTCCGCTGGGATCTCCTCCACCGTGGCGAACGGGTCACCGGACAGCGAGTGGAAGCGTTCCGTGATGATCTTCTCCCTGCCTATGCCCAGAGAGCCCAGAGCCTCGCTGACAGCGTCCATGAACGGTGCCGGGCCGCAGATGAAGGCGGCATCCCTGGCTGCGTGGGGTGCGGCGAGGGAGGTCAGCGACGTGACGGTCGGCAGGCCCTGGAGGCTCTCCAGTAGATGCACGACCTGCAAGCGATCGGGGGCGGAGGCCACCAGTTCCCGTAGTTCCCCGGCGAAGATCACCGATGCCTCGTCGCGGTTGGCGTAGAACAGCACGGCGCTGCCGCCGCTCTCGGCCAGGAGCGCCTTGACGATGGAGATCACCGGGGTGATGCCGCTGCCCGCCGCGAACAGGAGCAGGTCGGCCGCGAGTGAGTCCGGGGTGAAACGGCCGGAGGGCGGCAGCACCTCAAGGGTGTGCCCCGGGCGCACGTAGTCGCAGAGCCAGTTCGATCCATGCCCGCCCTCGACCCTCTTGACGGTGATCTTGAGTGTCGGATCGGTCCCGGGTGCACTCGACAGTGAGTAGCAGCGCGCCACACCGGCTCCTTCCCCACCGGGAATACGAACCGTGAGGAACTGTCCGGGCCGGTAGGTGAACCGGCCGCAGAGTTCCTCAGGCACACCCAGGACGATCGAGCAGGCGTCGGCGGTCTCGGCGATCACATCGAGAACCGGCAGCCCGCAAGCGGAGGTGCTCACCGGGCGGGCTCCACCTCGGACGGCACGGGCAGTCGGCCCTCACGAACCGCGCCCTCGACGCTGTCACGCAACTCGGCACAGGTCGGGATCACACTCGTCAGGATGCGCGGCACCGGGTTCCGGCCCAGCTCCGGGCAGCCGGAGGTGTCGGCGGTCCATTGGATCTCCGTGTGCGCGAGGCTGTTCTTCCGTACCAGGACGCACGCCCCGCACCGCCGGCACGCGATGGGATACTCGGGCCGTTCGTCGATCATGAGACGTGCACGACGCGGCCTTCGGCGAGGTTCTCCTGGACCTCGCGCTGCCAGAAACCGTTGGCCCGTTCGGTGTCGATCTCGAACTCGAACCGGCGGGTCATCTCGGGGGTGACGTCCTCAACGTCCACATAGAACTGCTCGTACCAGCGGCGGAGCTGGTAGACGGGCCCGTCCTCCTCGCACAGCAGCGGGTTATCGATCTTCGCCTTGTTCCGCCAAATCGCCACGTCCTGCAGGAAACCCTTCTCCACGACCTTGGCGACAGCCTGCGAGTACTGGTCGGCGTGCTCCTCAGGCATGCCTTCGGCCTTCTTGACGGTCACGCCCCACTGGAGGACGAAGCTGGTGGGGGACACCGGATAGTGGCAGTTGATCAGGATGCTCTCCAGCGTGCGGTCGCCGGAGACGCTCTTCAACGGGTTGATCATGTACGAGGGTCCGTAGTAGGCGGCCTCCGAAATGGTGATCTTCTCGCCTGAGCGGCCGGTTCCGAGGTCGACGTCAGGACGGGACTTGCTGTTCATGTACTGCGCGGCGATGTGCCCCTCGAAGACGTTCTTGAAGTACGTCGGGAACGAGTAGTGGATGTAGAAGAAGTGGGCCATGTCCACGACGTTGTCGACGATCTCCCGGCAGTGAGAGCCCTCCACGAGCAGCCGGTTCCAGGTGAAGGAGGTCCACTCCTCCGAACCGGCCTGTGTGATCTCTGGGATCGTCACTTCGGGGGGTGGCGGGTTGCCCTGAGGGTCATGCCAGACGAACAGCTGCTGGTTCCGCTCCAAAGTGGTCCAGGAGCGGGTGCGTGCCCGCAGCGGTACCCGTCTGGCGTAGGGGATGCTCGCGCAGCGGCCGTTGCCGGACCAGCGCCAGTCGTGGAACGGGCACGCGATCTCATCGCCCTTGACTTCGCCCTGGCTCAGGTCGCCCCCCATGTGGGGGCAGTAGGAGTTGAGGACGTTCAGCTTGCCGCTGCTGTCGGCGAACACCACGAGTTTCGTGCCGAAGGCTTCGACGGCGTGCGGCTTGCCGTCGGTGAAGTGCTCCAGGAGGCCAACGCAGTGCCAACCCCGTGCGTACCGGGTAGGCGGGGCCGCCGCCTCGATCAGGCGGGTCTCCTCACCGCCGGTCTGTTGTGTGGTCACGAGAGCTCCAGGGTCGAGGCTGCCGCTGTGCCTCACGGCAACCGCCAGATCGGGGTGGGGAGGGGCGCACCCCACCGTCGGCGCGTGAGGTGTGAGGTGCGCCTCTCCCCCGGAGAGGCTAGGCCGGGGCGGAAGGCCGTTCCACGGGCGTTCCCGCTGGCCGGGACTGCACCGCCCACATGTCCACGCCCGCGCAAAGGAGGCCGGATCCCACCGGTATTTCCGGCCCGGCCTCCGCTCCCGGCCTGGTGAGCGGGACGGCCTCTGCAGGGACGCGGTCCACCGGCCCACGGTGGCCACATCCCGATCATGAGGAGGAGCGAGTGCCGCACCCTGACATCACCACCGCCGACGTCCCAGAGCTGCTGTCGCACTGGTGGTTCGCCTACGCCCAGGGCGGGGACGAGGTGACGAACTGGCAGCGCGCACACCGGCTGACCAGCCCGTACCCGATGCCCACTCGCTCCCCCGCTTCGCGGGGCGGTGAGCCGTCCATCGGAGCGGTCCTTTCCTTGGGCTCCCTGCTGGTTACCAGGCGACTGGCAGGTCGGTCATGCCACCGGTGAGGATGCCCTCCAGGAAGACCGGCTCGCCGCCGAGCTTCAACCCTGGGAGCCGCTTGAACAGGGTGCCGATGCCCACCTCCAGCTCCATGTGGGCGAGCGGCGCGCCCAGGCAACGGTGCAGGCCGTGGCTGAAGGTGAGGAACTGGTTGTGCTTGCGCAGCAGGTCGTAGCTGTCGGCGTCCTCGAAGACGTTGTCGTCGTGGTTCGCGGAGGTCACGTCCACCATGACGGCCTCCCCTGCCTTGATCGGGCAACCGGCGATCGTCGTGTCCTCGGCCGCGGCGAAGGGAACTAGGCCAGGGCCAGAGGAGTGAGTACGGCCCAGCGTCATGTTGCCGTGGCGGAGAATCTCGTCAACCGCGCTGCTGATCCTCCCGTCGACGTCCTCGGCGAGGACGGCTCGCTGGTCGGGATTGAGCAGGAGCGACAGGACGCCCTGCGCAGTGAAGTTGGCGGTGTTGTCGAACCCGCCGACGACCAGCAGCATCGCGATCTCGACGATCTCTCCGTCGGTGAGCTCGTCGTCGGCCTCCTTGGCCGCCGCCAGCGCGCTGAGCAGATCGTCCTCCGGTTCGGCACGGCGCTGCGCGATGAGCTCGTTCAGGTAGACGAACAGCGAGGTCGCGTGCTCCATCACCTGGCTCTCTTCCATGCCGGAGGTCGACAGCAGGGCGTGGCTCCACTGCACGAAGTTCGTCCGGCCCTCCTCGGGCACGCCGAGCAGGTCGCCGATGACCCGGATGGGAAGCGGCAGCGCGAAGGCGTCAATGAGATTGGCAGAGGTCGCACCGTCGGCGGTCATTCGATCGACGAGCTCGTCCGCGAAAGCCTGGGTCGAATCGCGGAGCCTGTCCACACGCCGCTGGGTGAAGGCCTTGATGACCAGCTTGCGCATCCGCGTGTGGTTCGGAGGGTCCATGAACTGGAGGGTCTGCGTGAGGAACGCGGGGAACTCGATCGCATACGGGACCGTGCGGCCCTCGCGGAACGGTTTGCGGACGAACGCGCGGTTCTCCAGCATCTCCCGGCAGGCGTCATGGCGGTGGATCAACCAGGCGTCGCCACCGAACTCGAAGGCGACCTTGGTCATCGGCCTGTCCTCACGAAGCGCCCGCATGATCTGCAGGGCTTCCTCCGCGCCGACCGGTCCGTAAGGGAACTGGGCTTTCAATGTGTCTCCTTGCGTTTCAGGCCGGGAAGGCGAGTTCGGCGATCTGAGCGTTCGCAGGGTCGGTGATCTCGCCGATCCGCGCGGCGACGCTCTCGGGGGTCGCCTCGGGGTCCTGGACCCCAGGTGTGTTGACCATGACCATGCGGGAGATGTAGCCGCCCGCCGAGTTGATGACCTCGCCGGTGATCGCGCAGTCGGGATGGACCAGGTAGGCCACAACCGGCGAGACCTTCTCCGGTGGCATCTCGGCCTGCATCCACTCGACCGTGCCGGGTGGGAGGGATGGGCGCGCGAGCTCCAGCATCCGGGTCGCGGCTCCAGGGGCAACGGCGTTCGCCTTGATGCCGTGCGCAGCGCCGGCGACCGCGAGGTTGCGGGTCAGGCCGTAGACGGCACCCTTGGCGGCGCCGTAATGGGCCATGTCCGGCTGGCCGGTCATGGCACCCGAAACGGTGTTGACGATCCGGCCGCTGCCGGAGGCCGCCAGGTGTGGCCAGGCGGCCTTGCAGAGCAGCAGAGTGCCGAAGTAGTGAACATCGATGAAGTCCTGGAAGACCTGGGGCTCCAGGTCCTCGAAACCACCGAGCCGGTAGATCCCGGCGTTGTTGACGATCCCGTCGAGCCGGCCGAATCCCTCAAGAGTCTGCTCGACGAGCGACGCGACGCCCTTGGGGTCGGCAATCGAGTCGGAATTGGCCAGGGCGGTGCCGCCGGCGGCCTCGACCTCGGCGGCGACCCGCTGCGCCGGGCCGTCGGACGGACCGATCCCGTCAGTGTCGCCACCCAGGTCGTTGATGACGACCGATGCGCCGCGCGCGCCGAGCAGAAGGGCATGGGCGCGGCCGATTCCGCGCCCGGCGCCGGTCACGATGACGACGCTTCCGGTGAAGTCCAGCATGGGGTTCTCCTCTGGTCGAGCGGGTCAGGGGCGGGTGCCGCCGCCGGAAACGTCGACGCGGGCAGTCCAAATCGACCCCTGTCCGTCCTCGCGGGACTTGGCAAAGTCGAAGACCTCGAAGCCGCAAGCGATGTAGAGAGTCCTCCGGTCGTCACCGCCAAGACCGCACGCCGTGCTGGAACCGGCCTCCGCCTGGGGGACGGTCGCCTGGGCAAGGATCTCGCCGCCGTCGGCGACACGCAGAACCCGGCCGCTGATCGGGAGCGCCACCCAGGCGGCGCCCTCGTCGTCCAGGCACATACCGTCCGGCAGCTCGCCGATGTCAGCGAAGAGGCGGTAGTCCGACAGTTCACCGTCGGCGCCGACGGTGAATGCGACGATCTTCTCGGCGAATGCCTCCGCGGTGACCAGGGTGCCGCCGTCGGCGTTGAGGGCGATGCCGTTGGCACCCAGCAAATGCTCGGTGCCGGCAGCGATCCGGGCCGCCCCTCCGGGGTCGACGATGATGATTGGCGCCGGCGCGGGCTGCTCCCCCGCCCACAGGTCGAAGCCGAGCTGGGTGATGTACGCCCGACCGTCGGCGGCGACAACCATGTCGTTGATGGGCCCGGCGGCCAGTCCGCGCAGGTCGGCGTAGACTTCGGCCTTCCCGTCGGAGACGGCGAGCACCACCCGCTCGAACATCGAGTTCACCAGCAGCCGCCCGTCTGGCAGGTATCCGGTGCCCACCAGCACGACCTCGGCCCCGTCGAGGGCGTCCCGACCGCCGAGATCGACGAGAACCTCGACCTCCCCCGTCGAGGAGAGCGCGACAATCCGGTGGTTGTACATGTCCGAGAAGTAAAAGCGTCCGTCATACCAGCGCGGGCACTCGGTCCAGCTGAACCCCTGTGTCAGGCGCTCGGCGGCATAGGTCTCCATGGAGGCTCCTCGATCACATGCCCTGTCCTGTATCAGGCCCGGCTGTCCCCTCGACCAGGCGAGCCTGTGAAGCGACTGCGACCGTATGTGCGCCGTTCCAGGCCCGACATCGGCGCTTCCCACTCAGCGGGACTACTGGTGATCCCTCCCACACTCAATTGGATCTTGGCGTTGGGGATCAGATCGCGGCAGCGACTCCAAGCCGGTCGGGCCGAGCGCGCGCGTCATGTCCGGTCCTGCGGCGTCAACGCCCATGTCCCGATCTCCGGGAGACGCACGCCCGTCGCCCGAGACCCGAAGCTAGTTTGCGGGCATGCCACTCACCGGAGATTACGAGCCCAGCAGCTATGAGCCGATCAGCGACCAGGTCGAGCTGTATCTGGGTTCGGCGGGCGCCGAAGGGAACACCCTGCAGGGTAGGCCGGTCGTCATCCTGACGACCGTTGGCGGGAAGTCGGGGAAGCTCCGCCGGGTTCCTCTCATGCGGGTGGAGCACGACGGGTGTTACGCGATTGTCGCCTCTCTCGGCGGCGCTCCGACTCACCCCGCCTGGTACTACAACGTGCTAGCGCACCCGCACGTCGAGCTGCAGGATGGTCCGACCCCGCAGGACATGATCGCGCGCAAGGTCGAAGGTCTCGAGAAGGCGATGTGGTGGGAGCGCGCCGTCGCGGCCTGGCCGGACTATGACGGGTACCAGAAGAACACCGACCGCATCATTCCGGTCTTCGTACTGGAGCCTGTCGCGACCTGATGGCGGCGGGTCAGATCATTGCTCGGAGCGGGCCTTGCGGGTCGAGTCCCATCTGGGTCAGTGCGGCGGCCTGGTAGGCGTTTGCCGGTACGTGGATCGCATGTTGCAGTCCGACGTGGGCGTCACGCCAAAAGCGCTGGAGCACGTTGTCCCGGCGCACGACGTTGCCGCCGGACCGCGCGAAGATCTCGTCGACGGCCGCCACCGCGCGCCACGCGGCCCGGACCTGGTTACGCCGCACGATGGCCCGGTGCTCGAAGGTGATGGGACTGCCCGAATCGGCCTGGTCGTAGAGTCGGCTGATGCCCTCTATCAACTGCGCGCGGGACGCGGCGATCTCGGCGGCGGCCTCGGAGATCGCATAGAGCGCCGTGGCGTCCTCACGAACCCTCGCTCCGGCCGAGGTCACCCGGTCGCGCTGATAGTCGAGATGAGCGTTCAGCGCACCTTCCGCGATGCCTATGACGGCCGAGGTGATCCCCAGTGGGAACATGGCCCAGAACGGCAGTTTGTAGACGGTCTCCGACCGACCCGCGCGCCCCGCCGAGAGTTCGCCCTCCGTCACGTCCGCGACCTTGATCGTCCGATACTCGGGAACGAAGGCCCCCTCGACGAGGATGTCCTTGCTGCCGGTGCCGCTGAGGCCGATGACGTCCCACGAGTCGTCGACGATCGTGTAGTCGCAGCGCGGAAGCACCACGTGCAACCCGCGCACGGGCTGGACGGGTCTGCCCGTGCCGTCTCCGACAAGAGCGCCCAGGAAGATCCAGTCGCAGTGGTCGGTGCCCGAGGAGAACTGCCAGTGTCCCTTCAGGACGTAGCCACCATCGGTAGGGGTCGCCACACCGCTCGGCATGTACGGAGAAGCGATCCAGGTATCCGGGTCCTCGCCCCAGACCTCGCCCTGGACTTTGGAGTCCAGGAGCGCGAGCTCCCAGGGATGAACGCCGCCGACACCGCACACCCAGCCAGTGGAACCACAGCCTTTCGCCACTTCCATGACGGCCAGGGCGAAGTCCGCCGGGTGAGCGGCATAGCCGCCGTACTCCGCCGGCTGAAGCAGCCGCATGACGCCCGCTTCACGCACCAGCTTCACGCTCTCCTCGGTGAGCCTGCCGAGCTTCTCGGTTTGTTCCGCGTGGGCGGCGAGATGAGGAGCGATCAACTGCGCTCGGCGGACGACGTCGTGCATCAATGGCCTCCGGACCGTGGTGGAGACAGCCGCCTCCGTGACGGTCTTTCACGCTATTCGGGGCGGCGTCCCGACACCGGGCAGGCTCCCGCTGATCGGGACCAGGCCGGTCCGCCCGCCTCCACGAAGATCAACCCGGCCGCCAGCCGAAGGTGGTCCTCAGCCTGCTCCTGGGTCAGATGGTCACTCAACCGGGCGACCACGATGCCCCACCACGAGAAGATGAGGAGCCGCACCTTGCTCATGTCCTCGTCGCCAGGCTCGTCGATACCAAGGCGGCCCAGGATGAGCGGCGCCACCTGAACATCCGTCTCGAGCGCCTCCACGATCGTCGTAGGGGTCGCGAGGATCGACTGAAGCATGGCCATGGCCAGCTGAGGACGCCTGGTGAAGCGATGCGTCCATCGCACCAGCAGCTCGGCCAGGTCGTCTACGGAACCGGCCCCCTCGCTTCGCTGGCCCGGCCGTTCGAAGAGGACCTCCTTCGCCATGACCGCCACGAAGAGATGGGTCTTCGACGGAAAGTAGCGGTAGACCGTCCCGATCGCGACACCGGCGTCCTTGGCGACATCCTGCATCTGAACGCCGTCGAAGCCGTGGAGGGCACCCAGCTCCGTGGCGGAGCGGAGAATCCGTGCCCGGCGGAGCACCTGACTGTGCGCCGCCGGCGCCGCCGGCGGCCGATGCGCGGCCACCCTCGTCACCGCTCCCTCCTCCGCTACGGCGCGTGCACACACGCGGGCACGCCATGAACGCGAACGTTAGAACGCCCTCCACTCGACCGCCCTACGACTCCCGCACACCGGGAGCGCGGTCTCCGCGACCTTTCGTCCGCTCTTAGAGTCCGACCATGCCGACCAGCCGTACACAGGAAACAACAACCGGCTCCGTCACTGCGGTGGACCAGCTGGAATTCCGGCGCACCATGGGCGAGTTCGCGAGCGGAGTCACCGTGGTGACCGCCGTGGACGGTGACGAACCCGTCGGATTCGCCTGCCAGTCCTTCACCTCGGTCTCCCTGGACCCCCCGCTGGTCCTGTTCTGCGCAGATCATCGCAGCCGCACCTGGCCCCGGATCCGGCACGCCGGACGCTTCAGCGTGAACATCCTTGGTGAGCAGCAGGACGACCTGTGCGACCGATTCGGGTCCAGCCGAGGACGAAAGTTCGCGGAGCTGGCCTGGACCACATCGTCCTGGGGAACACCGGTCCTTGCCGGCGTGCTCGCCACAGTCCACGCCGAAGTGCACGCTGTGCACACAGCCGGGGACCACGACGTCGTGGTGGGGCATGTGCTGGGGCTCCAACGCCACCGCGAGGACCGTCCGATGGTGTTCTTCCGCAGCCGGTTCGGACTCGAGGCCACTGCAGACCACGCGGTGGTCGATCCCTGGAGCTGGATCGACGGCTGGGGTTGAGCGGTCTTGTCACTCGATCAGGAGTAGCGGCGGGAAAGGAAGGTCAGGCTGTCTCAGCGCTGTAAGCTCACCCGCGCAGCGCTGCGCCGAGCAGTTCGCGGCCGATGCGGTTCACGACGTCACGCACCAGCGGAGCGACCACTTCCAGGGGAGCTCCTTGAGGCCCGGCGAGCGAAACGGCGGCGACAGGTCTCTCTGGGCCCCGGATCGCCGCACCGACGCACGCGACGCCTCCGACGCACTCGCCTCGCTCGAACGCGAGCCCACCACGCCCGCGGATCCGCCGGAGCTCCTGATGCAGCACGAGGAGCTCGGTGATACTGCCCTGCGTCGCCGCAGGCAGGCCGTCGGCGTAGAGCGCGTCGACCTTCTCGGCTGGCAGCCACGCGAGCATCGCCTTGCCCAGGGCGGTGCAGTGAGCGGGTGCGCGCCCGCCCACCCTCGATGCGACAGCTGATGCTCTGCGTCCGCCGATCTTGTCGAGGTACTCCACAGAAGTCTCGTCAAGCACGGCGAGATGCACGACCAGATCCGTCTTCATCACGAGCTCGTGGAGCCAGGGGGCCGCGGCGGCGCGGAGGTCGGAGTGCCCACTCTCGCGCGCTCCCCAGCGCGCGACCCGTCGACCAAGACCGTAACCGGCCCTCGTGTGCTCGACCCACTGGAGACGCACCAGCTGTTCGAGGATGCGGTGGGCCGTCGACCTCGGCAGCCCGGTGCGCCGCGCGATCTCCTCAAGCAGGAGCCTCGCGTTCGATCCCTCGAAGCAATCCATGATGAGCGTCATGCGCTCGACCATCGAGGGGGGTCTTGGCGCCGCTTCGCCGATCGGGGCCAGTGCCATCGCCATGTCAGCACCCTCCGAAATTGGAACTGACATCAATTCTAGTGTCGAACCGGCTAGTGAGGAAGTAGATACATGAAATTCATCAAGCAAATTTCCGCGTTGCTGGTCAGCAGCTAGCTGCGCCCTGGAGGCGATACCTGCGTTCCCACCTCTTTGGATTCTGGATATACATGCCCTTGATCAAGTAAGCTTCACCGGACGGCATCACCGCGATGCTGGCTGTGAGATATTTGCCAGAGGTCCTGTATCTCGTAGATCGACCGGCCGGGTACGGGCCGCCCTGAGGAAGGAGTCGCCGCCGTGGCCGCGGACGATGGGGACCTCGCGTTGGAGAAGGCGACGCTGCGGCTGATCAATGTGGTCGCGTTCACCTCCGGCACCCGCGCCCACAGCCGCCGCATGCGCGCCGCGACGGGCATCGAACTCCCGCCATCGGATCTGCGCTTCATCGAGCTGCTCAGCGGCCGCGAACCCGTGTCGACGAGCACCGTCGCCAAGGAGCTCGGCATCGACCTCGCGCAGGCCAGCCGCCAGGCCGGCCAGCTGGCGGACGCCGGGCACATCGTGCGCGAGACCGACCCCGCTGATCGCCGTCGCGTTCTGGTCGGGCTGTCGGAGACGACCGCACAGGTGCTCGACGAATGGCTGGTCCACTGGAGCCGCGACTACCTGGCGGCCATCGAACGCTGGAGCCCGGAGGACATCGCGGCCACCGCCGACTGGTTCGCGCTGGTTCACAACCGTCTGGTCGAAGCGCTGCCCGACCGTCCCCGCTCCGCCGCGGCGGACCGCTGGGTCGAGCTCGCCGGGAACGACCACGATGCCGAGACCAGGTTCTTTGCGCGCACAATGATCGGCATGGTCACTTGGGTGGGGCAGTCGAGGGGCTACAACGATCTCCTGGAGATCATCGAATCGCCGATCCGGCAGCAAGGCTTCTTCACCTTGCAGGTCGTCCAGCAGAGCGGTCCGCTGTCGATCGCCGACATCGCGGAACGGCTGGCCATCGACCCCTCGCAGGCGAGCAAGCGGCTGCGCCAGCTCACCGACCTCCGCCTGGTGGACCGTGCCGTCGACGGTTTCGACCGGCGCAGCAGCTTGATCCGGATCTCCCGCAAGGGCGCCGCCGTTCTGGCGAAGGTCGCCGACTTGCAGATGACCGCCTTCGAGGGCCTGACCGAAGGCATCAGTACCGAGGACCGTCAGCGCTGGACGCCGCTTGTCCAGGCCTACATCAGCGAGCTGTTCAGCCGTCGGATCGGGGCCGACGGCGTGATCCGCCCGAGGGATCCGGAGCTCTTCAGCCCGCACTGACCGCATCGCCGCCATCCCGAAGGACACGCCGCAGGACCTTGCCCAGGTCGTTGCGAGGAAGCTTCTCGAGCACGCGCACCTCGGCCGGCACCCGGGTTGATCGCAAACGACTTCCGACCCAGGCCTGGACGTCGGCCTCCTCGACGGAGCAGCCGCCCCGAGGGACCACCGCGGCCACAACGAGCTCACCCCACTCCACGTCCGGCACGCCGAAGACCGCCGCGTCCACGATGTCGGGATGCTCGATGAGGACGTTCTCGATCTCGCCGGGCGAGAGGTTCTCCCCGCCACGGACGATGACGTCGTCGAGTCGGCCCTCGACATAGACGTAGCCGTCGGCATCGATCCGCCCCGCGTCCTGTGTCCGGAACCATCCCTGTCCGTCGAGCCGGGAGGCGGCGGCGTACTCACCGGAGACCTGCGGCCCTCGCACCCAGAGCTCACCGCCCACACCGGCCTGGACGCCCCGCCCGCTCGGGTCGCGCACGACGATCTCGACACTCGGCAAGGGTTTGCCGACGGATTCCAGCCGTCGGCGGATCCCGGGGTCGGACGTGGCCCTCGCCAACCTGTGGTCCTCGGGGCCAAGAATCGCAATCGACGAGGTCGTCTCGGTCAGCCCGTATGCATTGACGAAATCGACGTGCGGGAGCAGATCCAGAGCGCGCTCGATCACCGGTCGCGGCATTCGGCCGCCGCCGTAGGAGAGGTGACGCAGGTCCGGCAGCTCCGTGCAGGTCTCGTCGAGCACGTCCACGACCCGGGCGAGCATCGTCGGCACGACCATCGCATGTGTGATCCGCTGCCGCACCGCAGCCTCGACCCAGGCCTCCGCCTCGAAGTTGGGAAGCTGCACGATCCGGCGGCCTCCGTACAGCGCGGTCAGCAGACCCGCGACACCGGCGATGTGGTACGGCGGCACGCTGACCAATGTCGCCTCGTCGCAACCGGCTCCCAGCATCTCTGTGCCGTTCAGAACGTACGACGTCAGGTGCCGATGGCGCAGCATCGCGACCTTCGGACTGCCGGTTGTGCCACTCGTATGCAGCAGGACAGCCGTCTGTTCGGGATCCTGGTCCGGCTCGATCTCGGCGGCTCGCGCGGTGCGTACCTCCGACAAGAACGTGTCGGGATCGGTCACGCACAGCCCGTCCAGGGAACCAAGGTCCTGCGTCGACCGATCGTCGGCCACCAGCGTGGTCGGCAACTGGTCCCGCACCAGTGCGGCGAAGGGTCCTGGCGCCAGCCGATAGCTGATGGGAGCGAAGGGCCTCCCCGTGACCGCGGCACCGAAGAGCGCGACGGGAAAGGCCGCCGTGGCCGTGCCCGCGAACAGCAGGGGCCGACCGGGCTGATCCCCCACCAGGGTCGCTGCCTTCGAAGCCTGCTCGCGAAGCTCGCCCAGGGTCATGCCGGACGTCGCGTCTCCGATCGCGATTCGGTCGGGCTCGACGCTCGAGACGATATCGAGCAAGGTGACGATGTTCACCTGACCTCCGGGCTCAGTCTGAGGACGGCAAGGCCTTGGCGGCCTTGGCGGCCAGCATCCGGCCGTTGAGCAGCAGGGGTCCCGGTCCTCCACGGACGCACAGCAGTTCCACGGTCCCCTCGTCGTCGCTGTACCGCTTTCCGATCAGCAGTTCCCCGGTGGCGTCACCCCCCGATGCCGCACCGGCGCCATCGGGGTGGAGCGGCGCCCCGGCACAGGTCAGGTCGACGTCGCCGGCTGAGGCGCGGATGACGATGAACTCGGCGGTCGTTCCCGCCGACTTCAGTTTGAGGCCGGGTCTGAGTTCCATCGAGTGGTCGCTCCTTGTCGAGGCTCTTGCTGTCTTCGGCCGCTCAGCCGTAGATCGTCGGCTCGGCAACCACGGTGGGTGCCCAGAGCATGGCGGGGTAGCCCGGCTCGTCCACATCGCGTCGCGGCAGTCGTACGGCCGCCTTGCCGATCGCCGTCTCGACATCGTCCTGATTGACCACCGCGACCCGGACGTCGACGCGGCCCTCACCGGCCTCCTCATAGACGCGCTGAACCGAGCCGACGACGGTGTTGGTGTCTCCGATGAGATTCGGGCGCCGAAGCTGGGCGCTCAACGTGATGAGGTCGCCCCAGTCACCGATCCAGTCGGTGATGATCTGGCTGAGCCAGGCGATCCGCTGCGGTCCGTAGTCGAAAGACGTGGCCTGCGCCCGGGCCTTCCTGGCGTACTCCGGGTCGGCCCGGCCGCCGGCCCCCATGTCGATGGTGCCCTCGTCCACCTTCCGCGAGCGGCTCATGGTCAGGGACCCGAGGCTGAACAGGTACAGCTCGGTGGTCGTGTAGGTCCCCTTGGGCAACGCCGGAAGGTCGCTTCCCTCGCGGACGTCTTCCCAATAGAGCGGGCTGCCGCCCCGTCGGGTCCGCTCCCAGACGAGGGGGTCGGGCGCGATACGCCGATGCGAGCCCGACGATGAGGCGGAGACCCCGCTCCCCGGGTTGGCGAACCGGAGCATGTGATTGGTCATCCGGGCCACGAGCTCGGCGCGGTGGTTGTAGTACTCGGTCGTGCCGGAGCACACGAGCGCCGCGCCGAGCTGCCGCATGTCGCGGTGCTTGAGGTCGACCGGCGTCTCGATCGACCGGACGCGGTCGCCTACCCATACGGGGCGAACCCATTCGATGTCGGCACCGAGATAGAGGATGCTCAGGTCCTTCATCTCGACGTCGTCCTGGGGGATGTGCCCCCAGATTGACGCGTTGGCTCCGAAGTCGATCGAGAAGAGGAATGACGGCGAACCTATGAGGCTGTGGAAGCGCGCCTCCTCGGCGTACGCGCCGTCGCGGAAGAGCGGGTTGTAGTCGCCGGAGCCTTCGCTGTGCCGCCGCAGCCATTCGGCCGTCACCTCGCGCCACGGCCTTGGATTCAGCGGCTGGCCGAGTCCCTTGCGGTACTCCTTTTCGAAGCTGTCGAGTGTCGTGATCCGGCTCATCGCCTGCGCTCCTTCACTGACGGGACCTTCATGCCACGACACCCGCCGCACGAAGATCCACGATCTCCTTCTCGGAAAGTCCCAGGCCGGTGAGGACCTCGCAGGTGCTCGTCCCGGGCTCCTCAGCCGAGTGCGGCATCTCCAACGTCGTGCGGCTGAAGCGCGGTGCCGGCCGAGGGTGCGGCGCACCGTCGATCTCGACGAACATGCCGCGTGCAGCGGCGTGCGGGTGCGCGGTCGCCTCGGTCAGCTCGAGCACCGGCTGCACACAGGCCTCCACACCCTCGAACGATCGGGTCCACTCCTCACGAGTGCGCGTCGCGAAAACGGCGGCCACGCGCTCCGTCGCGGAGGGCCAGGAGTTCCGGTCCATCTGCGGTCCGAGGTCGGCTTCGGCGAGGCCGAGGACCCGGAGGAACTCGCGGTAGAACCGCGGCTCGATCGCCCCGACAGAGACCCATTTGCCGTCCGAGGTCTCGTAGGTGCGATAGAAGTGCGCTCCGCCATCGAGCAGGTTGGTGCCCCGCGCGGACCACGATCCCCGGGCCGCCATCGCGAGGAAGGGAGCGAGCAGGAGCGCCACGCCGTCGACCATCGCGGCGTCGATCACCTGGCCCCGTCCGGATGCGGCGCGCTCCAGCAGTGCCGCTGTGATCCCTAGGGCGAGCAGCATTCCGCCGCCCCCGTAGTCGGCGACAAGGTTGAGCGGTGGAACGGGCCCGTGCCCCGACTCGCCGATGGCGTGCAGCGCCCCGGAAAGCGCCAGATAGTTGAGGTCGTGGCCGGCGGAGGTGGCCAGGGGCCCGTCCTGCCCCCAACCGGTCATCCGTCCGTAGACCAGCCGCGGATTGCGCACGAGGCACTCCTCCGGACCGAGTCCCAAACGCTCGGCCACCCCCGGCCGGTAGCCCTCCACCATGACATCGGACCGTTCGATCAGATCGAGGACCACGTCGCGGCCCCGAGTGTCCTTGATATTGACCGCGACAGATCGACGGCCGCGCGAGTGGGCGTCGGCGGGGTAGCGGCGCGCACCGACGCGCTCGATGCTCACGACCTCCGCCCCGAGGTCGGCGAGCAGCATGCACGCGAACGGCCCGGGCCCCTGCGCCGCGAGCTCGACCACCCGCGTCCCTGTCAGCGGACCCGTCATGGCCAGCTCCTTCCGGTATCGAGGTACATCAGAAACCCGCCGGAGCGTCGCCGATGACCTGGCGCTCTACCAGGCTGGCGTACACCTCCTCGCTGAGCCCGAGCTCGCCGACGAGGACCTCGTGGTTGTGCTCGCCGAGTGTCGGCGGACGGTGGGTCAGCCAGGCCGACCGTCCCACTCGGCGGAACGGCAGGGTGGGAAGCGGGATCGTCCCGGCCCAGGGCAGCTCCGCGAGCTCGTACGAGCCCCGGCCCGCAAGGTGGGGGTGCTCATGGACCCAGCGTGGGTCGGTGCACAGCCCCGCGGGAACACCGGCCGCGATCAGGCGGTCCACGACGTCCTCGGGCTCCCTGGCGGCGACCCAGTCCGCGATGCGCGCCTCGACCCGATCGGCGGCGGCCTGCCGGCCGGAGTGGTCACGCAGATCGGGATCCTCGTACCAGTCCACGAACCCGAAGACGTCGACCAGTGCCTTCCACTGCCCATCGTCGAGCACGGAGATGCCGATCCAGCGCTCATCGCCGCTGGCTCTGAAGGCCCCCTGCACGTGTGCCTCCACGGCCCGGTTGCCCGTCCGGTCGAGCAGCTCGCCGTCGGCGGTCCAGCGGATCACCTGCTCCGACGCCATGACCAACGCGCCCTCGGCGAGCGCGGCCTCGACCAGCATGCCCTGGCCCGTGACTCGGCGTCGCAAGAGCGCCGCCGCAAGTGCGAAGAACGAGTTCGCCCCACCCATCGGGTCCGCGGGACCCTGCGGGTTGGTCGGGTCTCCGCCGGCATAACCGGTACGCCAGCACAGGCCGGAGAACTGCTCCACCGTCTGGGCGTAGCCGACCATCTCACGCCGCGGGCCGGTCAGGCCGAAGGCGGGCATGCGGAGCATGAC
Source organism: Actinomadura sp. 6N118 (assembly GCF_044326415.1). Classification (NCBI taxonomy): domain Bacteria; kingdom Bacillati; phylum Actinomycetota; class Actinomycetes; order Streptosporangiales; family Thermomonosporaceae; genus Actinomadura; species Actinomadura sp. 6N118. The sequence goes on from NZ_JBIRAZ010000005.1 coordinate 94,815, forward strand.
AAGGCGCGGGTTGATGCGGTGGACCTCGTCCCAGTCGAGTCCGACCGATTCCAGGACGCGCGGAGCGAAGTTCTCGAGGAGGACGTCGGCGTTTTCGATCAGCCGGACGAGCAGCTCCCGTCCCTCCGCTTGCGTGATGTCGAGCGTCACGTTGCGCTTGTTGAAGTTCGCCCCGAGATAGAAGCTGCCGCACTCCCACCAGTGGTCGCGGGAGACCGGTACACCTCCCATCGTCCGTGATCCGTCGATCCTGCGGGTGCTCTCGACCTTGACGACATCGGCTCCGAATGCGCCCAGCGCCGAGCCGACATATGCGCCGACCCACCAGGTACCAAGGTCGATCACCCGAAGGCCGTCGAACGGCTGGCCGCTCGGACCGACCGGGCGGCTGCCGGGCGGCGCCGGGGCGGCCTGAGTCCGCTGGGGCCGGACACCGTCGAAGAGGAACGGCGGCTTGGGAACCCTGAAGTGACCGTCGGGGTGCTGCTCGTAGAACTCCCGCGCCAGGACCTGCGGGTCCTCCAGGATCGTCGCCCCGTTGTGCACCGGTGCGGCCGGGATCCGAAACGCCGCCAACGCATCGATGCACTCTTGTACGGTGTGCCGCGTCGTCCAGGAGCGGACCGCCTCGGTCCACTCGGCCCTCCGCGCGTATCGGCCCTCGAAGGTCCGCATCTGCTCGTCATCGAGCCAGTCGGGGCGTCCGATCAAGACCACGAAGTCCTCGTGATTCTGCGCCGAAGCAAGATTGAGCCCGATCCAGCCGTCGGCGGCCGGTTCCACACTCGGGGTCAGCCGTCTCCTCGGCCGGGGGCTTCGCGATGGCGGCGACACCGAAGCGGTGACGCTGTGGAAGAGGTTGGTGGTGTACACCGTGGCATCGAGCAGGGGAACATCGAGAATCCGCCGCTCACTGCCGCCTTGCAAGGCGGCTGTCGCCGCCCCCGCCGCCATCGTCCCCGCGACCCAGAGGCTCTCCGAGCTTCCTGTCATGATCGGGTATTTCGACATCGAGCCGCGCCAGTTGAGCGATCCCGCCTCGGCCTGCAGAGTGAACTCACTCCACGGGCGGCCCGTCCCCGCCCACGGCCCGTCCAGGCCCCAGGGGCTGATGACCGTCACGATGGTATCGCCGAAGCCGTTGAGGAGATCGTGGTCCGGGGCGTCCGGCAGTTCGAGGATGACGATGTCGGCCGGGACGGACGACGCCAATCGGTGCAGGTCCATCAGGTCGCCGGACACGCGCATCTTGCCGTAGTGCACATAGGAGTCGAAGTGCGTGCCGCGCCCGAGGGTCTCGGCACCACCGATGCGGGTCACCGAAGCCCCCGCGTCGCACAGCAGCCGGCCCGCGTACGCGCCCGTGATCGAGGAGGACCACTCCATGACCCGGACTCCGCCCAGCGGAGCACTGTCGGTGTGGTTCTTCGCGGTCATGTCAGGCCGCCGCCATCGCGTCGCCGAGGGCGGCGAGGGCACGTGATGGACCGCCCAGGGACAAAGAGCCCTGCCGCGCCGCCAGGAAGTACCGGTGCAGCGGGAAGTCGAGGTCGACACTGATACCGCCGTGCACCTGCATCGCGGTCTCGAGCACACGCGTCGGGGCGTCCGCCGCCCACCATGCGGCGATCGCAACCACGTCTCCCTCAGGCGTCCCCTGGGCGAGGAGCCATGCGGCACGCCAGGCGGTGAGCCGGATCGCCTGAACGTCGATGTAGGCGTCGGCCACCTTGTGCGATACCGCCTGGAAGGTACCGATCGGCCGGCCGAACTGCCTTCGCTCCGAGACATAGGACGCAGTCATCCGCAGCGCGGTCTCGACCGTTCCGAGTTGTTCCAGGCACCGCGCGACGGTCTCCGCCGCCTCGATCCAGCTTCCCGCCTCCTCCGTGATCCCGCCAGGGGCGATCACAACGTCGGCGCCGGGTACCTGGCAGCCGTCGAGCGTCAGCCGCCACCGCTGCCGGCGATCTACGGACGTGTGGGGCGTCAGTGTCACACCCTGTCCTGCCGGGTCGACGAGAAGCAGCCCGGGTCGGCCCCGGTCGACGGTGACGTGGGTGAGAACGCGGTCGGCGACCGTCGCGAGCGGCACGTGTGACATCGCGCCGTCGACCCGCCAGGCGTCGCCGTCGGGCCTGGCCTGGAATCCCGGGGATGACGCGGACGCCTGCCGTGGTGCCGCGCTCAGGAGCAGGTCTCCGGCGGCGAACGGGGCGACCAGGCGTTGGCGTTGCTCGTCGGTGCCGTAGCGGCTGATGGGGAGGGCGGCCATGACGACCGCCTCGCTGAGGAAGAGCGGCACCGCAGCCTTGGCCGCCTCCTCGATCACGATGCACTGCTCCACGAAGCCCGCGCCGCTCCCGCCGTGCTCCTCGGGAATGGCGATCCCGATCAGTCCAGCCTTGGCGAGCTTCGCCCAGAGCGCACGGTCGAATGGCTCACCAAAGGCCTGCCAGGCCTCCAGACGCTCCGGTGCGGCGGCGTCCGTGATGATCGTCGCGGTGAGGTCGGCAACGTCCTGTTCCTGCTCGTTGTAGCTGTAGTCCACGTTCGACTCCTGGTGCTGGTCGGTGCCGGTCAGCGCGGTGCGCGCGGAAGCCCGAGGCCCAACTGTGCGATCAGGTCACGCTGGATCTCGTTCGCGCCACCGATGAAGGTCATGACGTTCGAGGAGCTCGCTCCCTTGGCGAGCGCGCCGCCGGCGATGGCGCCCGGGGAGTTCCCGTCGAGCCCCGCGTCGAGTCCGATGACCTCGTACAGCAACCGCCGACCGCGGCCGAACAGCTCCGAGCCGTACACCTTCGCGGCGGACGCCTCGGCGGGCTCGAGCCGGTCGGCGTCAACGGCGGTCGCGAGCTTGGCGTTCAGCAACCGCTGGAATTCCACTTCTGCCCGGACCCGGGCCAGCGTCTGCCGCACAGACGGGTCGTCCAGCATCGGCGAACCGTCGCCGGCCTTCGTCTCCGTTGCCCACTGCCGTACCTCGGCCAGCGCATGTTCCACAGGGGCGGTCGACACGAGCGCGACCCGCTCGGTGTTGAGCTGACCGGTGATCATCGCCCAGCCGTTGTTCTCACCGCCGATGCAGTTCTCCACCGGTACTCGGACGCCGTCGAAGCCGACGGCGGCGACCGAATGATCACCCAGCGTACGGAGCCGGGTCGAGGAGACGCCCGGGGCGTTCCGCGGCACGATGAGCACCGAGATACCGCGATGCCTGGGGGCGTCCGGATCGGTTCGCACCGCGAGCCAGATGTAGTCGCCTGCCTCCATCATCCCGGTCCAAAGCTTCTGCCCGTTGATCACGTACTCGTCGCCGTCGCGTATCGCGCGCGTCGTGAGCGAGGCCAGATCGGTGCCGGACTCGGGCTCGGAATACCCGATCGCGAAGTGGATCTCGCCTCGGAGGATCCCGGGGACGAGGGTCTCGCGCTGTTCCTTCGTCCCATGGGCGGCGATGGCGGGGCCGACGCTGTTGATCGTCAGCAACGGCAACGGCACATCCGCCTGGGCGGCCTCGTCACTGAAGATCGCCTGCTCGACCATGGAGAGCCCCTGGCCACCGATCTCCTTCGGCCACCCGATGCCCAGCCACCCGTCCTCGCCGAGGCGTCGCACGACGCGCCGGTAGGCATCGGTCGCGTCTTCGGCGTAGTAACCGTTGCGGAGCTCGTGGCGGAGTTCCGGAGTCATGACCTCGGCGAAGTACGCACGCAGACGCGCGCGCATCTCCACATGCGCTTCGGTCTCCGCCAAGTGCATAGAGGTCTCCTTCAAGCAGGCCGAGGTAGAGCCGGACATCACGGCTTCTCATTCACTCAATCAAAATTACATGCTAATTATCAAGCTTTTCTTAGCAGTCTGACGCGGCAATCAGCGCTGTTACCGTCGAACTACCTGCCAGAGAACAAGCTTTTTATGATCGGGGTCGCGGGCCTTGTCGGTTCAGTGTCCTGGCCGATGCCCTCCCGCAGCAGTGCCCCTTCCGCTCAGTGGGATCACGCGATGACCGGTCGGTGGAGCAGCGACAGACTCCGAGTCCCAGGGGGCCTCAGTGAGGCCTGCAACGGCGAAGGAGGCCGACAACGGTGCATGCGCAGCTACTCGATCTCGACGCCTTCAGCGGTGTCGAGGCCGAGCCTCCGCGAGTGGCCCGCTACGCGGTCAACGAGGCGATGATCCGCAACTGGGTCGAGGCGCTCGACGACCGCAATCCGGTCTACGTCGACGCCGATGCCGCCCGGGCCACCGGACGCGAGGGCATCATCTGCCCACCGGCCATGATCTCGACCTGGGTGATGAACGGTTATCGTCGGTGGCGCGAAGTCCAGGCCCGGCGCGAAGCCGGAGAGACGGAGGACTTCGCGTACTCCCGCCTGATGAGCTTGCTCGACGAGGCTGGATTCACCTCGGTGGTGGCGACCGATGTCAGCCAGCGCTACCTGCGTGAACTCCGGCCCGGCGACCGTGTCACCTGCTTCTTCACGATCGACTCGGTCTCGCCGCTGAAGCAGACGGCGCTCGGGCCCGGTCACTTCGTCACGCTGAACAAGCGGTACGTCGACGGTGATGGCGTTCTGGTCGCCGAGGAGGACTTCCGCCTGCTGCGATTCCGACCCGCGAACAAGGACGGCTGATGAACGACCCGACGACCGGTGCCCAGGTCCGCCGGAGCAGCGTCCCTCCACTCATCGTCACGCAGGACAACGCGTTCTGGTTCGAGGGCGTCCGCCAGGGCAAGCTGCTCATCCAACGCTGCGGGGACTGCCGTGCGCTGCGCCAGCCGCCCGGCCCTGTCTGCCCGGACTGCCGGTCCTTCCACTGGGACACGATCGAATCCTCACGACGGGGCACGTTGCACAGCTACACCGTCATCCATCGACCGCAGGACTCCGCCTTCACCTATCCGCTGGCCGTCGGCCTCCTCGACCTCGACGAGGGCACCCGGCTCGTAGCGGACATCGGCGACACCGATCCAGCTGAGCTGGCGGTCGGCCTTGCGATGGAAGTCATCTTCACCGAGCACGCGCACGGCGAGGTGCTCCCCCGGCTGCGGCCGGTGAGCCCCACCCTCCAAGAAGGTAGGACCTCATGAGCCTTCCCGACGTCGCCGTCGGAACCGTCCTTCCCGACCTGGATGTCGTCCTGGACCGGACCACCATCGTGGCCGGAGCCATCGCCTCGCAGGACTTCGAGGACGTACATCACGACCCCGGCAAAGCCCAGTCGCGCGGCGCTCCCGACATCTTCATGAGCATCAACACGACGAACGGATTCGTCGACCGGTACGTCACCGACTGGACGGGGCCGGAGGGCCGGATCACCGCAGTATCGCTGCGCCTTGGCCTGCCGAACTTTCCCGGAGACACGATGACGCTCCGCGGCGAGATCATCGAGCGGACACAACGCGAGGCGACCCTGAAGGTCACCGGCACCAACTCCCGCGGCGTGCACGTCACCGCCCGGGTGACCCTCGAGTCGGTGAGCGCGTGAACGGCTTTGCCGGGAAGGCGGCGATCGCAGGCATCGGAGCGACGGAGTTCTCCAAGGAGTCGGGCCGCAGCGAGTGGCGGCTGGCGTGCGAGTGCGTGCTCGCCGCGCTCGACGACGCCCAGATCGGTGTCGACGAGGTCGACGGTTTCGCCCTGTTCACCATGGAGACCAACCCGGAGATCGCGGTCGCCCGGGCGCTCGGCATCCCGGAGCTCACGTTCTTCAGCCGCATCCCGCACGGCGGGGGCGGCGCATGCGCACCCGTCCAGCAGGCAGCGCTCGCCGTCGCCAGCGGTGTCGCCGAAGTCGTCGTGGTCTACCGCGCGTTCAACGAGCGCTCCGGCCACCGCTTCGGATCAGGCCCGCCGCCGTTCGCCTACGCGCACACCACCGACCAGGAGTACCGCAACTGGATCAATCCCTACGGACTGTTGACCCCGGCCGCACAGGAGGCGCTCCTCGCCCGCCGCTACATGCACAAATACGGGGCGACCAGCGCCGACTTCGGCGCGGTGTCCGTGCTCTCCCGCAAGTACGCCGCGACCAACCCGAAGGCCTGGTACTACCAGCGCCCCATCACGCTCAGCGACCACCAGGCATCACCATTGATCGCCGACCCGCTGCGGTTGCTCGACTGCTGCCAGGAATCTGACGGCGGCCAGGCGCTGGTGATCGTCAGCACCGAGCGCGCTCGCGATCTACCCCACCCCCCGGCCGTCATCACCGGGGCCTCCCAGGGCGTGGGTCCGCAGCAGATCTCGATGAGCAGCTACTACCGCGACGACATCGACGTGATGCCGGAGGTTGAGCTGGTCGCCCAGCAGTTGTGGGCTCAGTCCGGCATCGGCCCGGACGACATCGACGCCGCGATCCTCTACGACGCCTTCACCCCCATGCTGCTGCTGCAACTGGAGGAGTACGGCTTCTGCAAGCGGGGCGAGGCGAGGAACTTCATCGCCGACGGCAACCTCGAGCTCGACGGTCTCCTACCGGTGAACACGCATGGCGGCCAGCTCGGCGAGGCCTATGTCCATGGCGTGAACGGCATCGCCGAGGGCGTCCGGCTGATCCGCGGCGCCTCCGTGAACCAGCCGGAGAAGCGGATCGACAACGTCCTCGTCACCGGAGGGTCACCCGTTCCGCACAGCGCGCTCGTCCTCAGCGTGGACCGGTGAGCCGAGTGGAGATCGACATGTGCGTGCGCGCGTCCCGAAGGGAGTGAAGATGTATCCGGACCTGTCCCCCACTTCAAAGGCGCTGCGCAAGGAGTTGCGCGAGTACTTCGCCGCCACCATCAGCCCCCAGGACCGGGAGGAGCTGCGGAAGCAGAACGAGGGCGGCCCGACGTTCGATCGCATCCTGCGACAGATGGGAAAGGACGGCTGGCTCGGGCTCGGCTGGCCGAAGGAGTACGGCGGCCGGGGCGAAGACCCCGAGGCGCTCTTCGTCTTCTACGACGAGGCCGTCCGTGCCGACGCGCCGCTGTCGCTGGTCACCCTCAACACCGTCGCGCCGACGCTGATGAAGCACGGGACCGACGAGCAGAAGGCGTACTTCCTCCCGCGCATCCTCGCCGGCGAGCTCACGTTCGCGATCGGTTACACCGAGCCGAGCGCCGGCACCGACCTGGCGTCGCTCACGACGAGGGCACGGGTCGACGGAGCCGAGTTTGTGATCAATGGCAACAAGATCTTCACCAGCGGCGGCGACTTCGCAGACTGGATCTGGCTCGCGGCTCGCACCGATCCCGAGGCGGCGCGCCACCAGGGCATTTCGATCATCACCGTCCCGACCACCGCACCAGGGTTCTCGGCGACCCCGATCGAGACCGTCGGCGGGCACAGCACGGCGGCGACGTACTACGAGGACGTCCGTGTCCCGGTCGGCAATCTCGTCGGCGAGCTGCACGGCGGATGGAAGCTCATCACCGATCAGCTCAACCACGAGCGGGTGGCGCTGGCCGCCCGGGGCGGTATCGCGAACGGGCTTTTCGACGAGACCCTCACCTGGGCCAGGACGACACCACTAGGAGAGGGCGTCGTTTACGACCTGCCCTGGGTCAGGGCCAAGCTCGCGCAGGTCTTTGCGCTGCTCAGTGCCTCGGACCTGGTGAATCTGCGCCTGGTCGCGGACATCGCGAACAACACCCTCACCGGCGGGGACTCCGGCGCCGCGAAGGTCATCGGCACCGAGTCGGTGATGGCCGCGTACGGGATGCTCCAGGAAGTGCTCGGCGCCGACGGATTGCTGCGGCCCGGCTCCCGTGGCGCCGCCATCGAGGGCCGTGTCGAGGCGATGGCCCGCCGGTCGCAGAACAACTCCTTCGGCGGTGGCACCAACGAGGTCATGCGCGAACTGGTCGCGGCGAAGAGCCTCGGCATGGCTCTCGCCGCCCGCCGCAAGCCCGAGTCTGAGAAAGGCGGGAACTGATGGAATTCACCCTCAGCGCCGACCTGAAGACGGTCAGCGATCTCGCCGAGCAGATCTTCACCGACAAGGCCGACATCAAGCGGGTGCGCGAGGTCGAGGCCTGCGGCGGCTTCGACGCCGATCTGTGGCGCATGCTCGCCAAGTCCGGCCTGCTCGGGCTCGCGTTGCCGGAGGACGTCGGCGGCGCGGGACTGGGCATGCTTGGCCTCGTCGCCGTCCTCGAGCAGCAGGGTCGGCGGGTCGCGCCCGTCCCCGTCTGGTCCGTGGTGGCGGGTGCTGCCATTCCGATCGCCGGGTACGGCTGCGCGGCCCAGCGGGTGCGGTGGCTGCCCGGCATTCTCGACGGCAGCACCGTGGTCACCGGAGCCTTCGAGCGGCTTGCTTTGCGGGGCGCGAAGAACGGCGATGACTGGGTCGTGTCCGGTGAACTCGCCGCCGTCGCCGCGGGCCCTGTCGCGACGGCGTTCGTCGTGCCGTTCACGACGAATGCAGCCGGAACCCACGTGGCGATCGTGCCGGCGGACCGTACCGGCCTCGGGATCACGCCGCTATCGGTCACCGACCACGGGAGCAGCGCCACCCTCGCCTTCGATCAGGTGCGCCTGACGTCAGACGACCTCATGGATGCCGACGGCGCGACGATCGTCGACCGCGTCCGCACACGGTCGCGCATCGCACTGGCCGCCCTGTCGACCGGGGTGTGCCAGGAGGCGGTAGCCATCACCTCCGCCTACACCTCCCAGCGCATGCAGTTCGGCCGTCCATTGTCCACTAACCAGGCGGTGGCGCTCCGAGCCGCCGACGCGCATCTCGACACCGAGCGGATCCGGCTGACGACGTACAAAGCCGCCTGGCATACCGACCGGGGCGAGGAGGACGAGGCCCGAGCCGCCTCACTCGTCGCGAAATGGTGGGCGTCGTCCGGAGGGCTTCGGGCGGTCCACGCAACCCAGCATCTGCACGGCGGCATCGGCGCCGATGTCGACTATCCGATCCACCGCTACTTCCTCTGGGGTCGTCAGATCGCGTTCACGCTCGGCTCCGCAGGCGCGATCGAGGCCGAACTCGGTGACCTCCTCGACCAGGTGACCCCGATTGGAGCGTCTGCGTGACCCATCTCGCCATCGTGACCGGCGCCAGCCGCGGGATCGGCCGCGGCATGGCCCGCCGTCTCGCTTCGGAAGGCATCGCCGTCGCCGCCGTCTCCCGCACCCTCCGTCCGGGCGAGGGCGCCTACGAGGGCTCGCTGGAAGAGACCGTCGCGCTGATCAACGCCGACGGCGGCGACGCTCGTGCGTTCGTCGCCGACCTCGGCCGCAAGGAGATCGACCGTCCCGCGCTCGTCGCCGAGATCGAGGACGCGTTCGGTGCCACCGCCGACATCCTGATCAACAATGCCGCCGCGGCCCGCCGTTACGAGACGCTCTTCGCCGACATGCGGCGTGAGTGGTTCGAGGACTCGGTCGAGACCAACGTGTGGAACACCTGGGACTTGATGAGGTCCGTCATTCCTGGGATGCGCAGGAAGGGCGCCGGCTGGATCGTCAACCTGTCCTCCCGCCAGGCGGGACCGCGGGTCGGCCCGCCGTTCGCGCCGCATCCACTCGCCGGCTCCGTCTTGTACGGCGGAACGAAGGCATTCATCGACCGGATGAGCACGGGTGCGGCGATGGAGCTCTATGACGATCACATCGCCGTCAACACCCTTGCCCCGAACCGGGGTGTGGCGACCGCCCATGCTGCGGCGGCGGTACCCGGCTGGCCGTCGGAGCCTGAGGAGACGATGGCCGAGGCCGCGCTCCTGCTCTGCACCGAGGACCCTGCCAAGGTCACCGGTCGGGTCGCCTACAGTCTCCCGTTGCTCAAGGAGTTCAACCGGCCGGTACGGACCCTAGACGGCAGACACCTGGTCGAAGGTTGGCAGCCCGACGACATCGACGAGGCCGGGTTCCTGCCGCACTACATCAGGTTCAACCCGCCGCCGCCCCTGCCCGAGGCCTTTCGGAAGGGAGCACCATAGTGAGCACCGCACTCGAAACGATGCTCGGCCTGACCGGTCGTGTCGCCCTGGTGACCGGCGGCGGCAACGGTATCGCCCGAGCCGCCGCGTTGCGGCTGGCGACCGCGGGCTGCGACGTCGCCGTGGTCGACCTCGACCCTGAAGCCGCCGAACGCACCGCCATCGAGATCCACGAGCTGGGCCGCAAGGCCGTCGCCATCGCGAAGGATCTGACCATCCCGACGGCGCACGCGGAGATGGTCGAGGAAACGGTCACGGCCCTCGGCGACCTGTCCGTCGCGGTCAACGTGTGCGGCGGAACGGGCGGCGTCACCAAGTCGTTCCTCGACATGTCGATCGGCGACTGGCACAAGCCGATGGCGCTCAACCTCGACACGACCTTCCTGTCCTGCCAGGCCGAGGCGATCTCCATGGTGCGCGGCGGCCGACCGTCCACGATCGTGAACGTCGCATCCTCCAGTGGCGTGGCGGCGGCCCCGAACCTCGCCGGCTACGGCGCGGCGAACGCCGGTGTCGTGCACTTCACCAAGACGGCCGCCATCGAACTCGCACCGTACGGCATCCGGGTGAACTGCATCATCCCGGGCACCCACTGGACCGCAGGCACCCGGCGGACCGCCACCAGCCCGGACTCGCCGCCGACGGTCCGGGAGTTCTTCACCACGGCGGAGAGCGTCACTCCCCTCGGGCATCTCGGCGAACCGGAGGAGACCGCTGGCGTCGCACTTTTCCTGGCCTCCGATCTGTCGAGCTACGTGACCGGTCACGCCGTCGTCTCCGACGGCGGAATCCTGCACACCACCGCGCGGCCAGCCTTCGGAGAATCAAAGATCCCCGACGCCATCAAGGATTACGTCGCCGCGCGCTGATGGCGGCACCACATACAGAAGGGCACGCCGACGTGAGCGAACTCGAGATCATCGACATGCACTGCCACCTGCAGCGCGACGCGGAACATGGCCAGGAGATACGCGACTACTTTCTCACCCCCCACCTGGTGAAGCCCGGCGCCCCGAACCTCGGCACGCTGGACGAGTTCCAGGAGCTGATGGCGGCGACCGGCATCAGCGCCATGAACGCGTTGATGTTCACCTGGAGCGGGAGGTATTTCCGGCACGGGCTCTACACGCTCCCCGACGACCCCGAGGAACGGGCGACGGGCGAGGCGGATCTGCGTCGGCGGATCCTGCGCCGCATCAGCGCCAACAACGACTGGGCCGCGTCCGTCGCGCGAGAGCATCCCGAAGTTGGCTACTTCGCTGGTGTGAACCCGGTGGTCATGGGCCCCGAGGCTGCTCTCGCCGAGATCGAGGCCCAGCGCGCGAAGGGCGCGCTCGGTGTGAAGATTGTTCCATCGGACATGGGCGTGACCGGCTCGGACCCCAGACTGTTCCCGATTTATGAGTACTGCATCGAACAGGACGTCCCCGTCCTGACAGAGACCGGCGGGCACAGCCCGAACTGCCGTCCCGGAGGCTTCGCCGACGCCCTGGCCAAGTTCCCGGCGCTCAAGCTCGTCTTCGCGCACTTCGGCCACGACAAGGAGTTCGGCGGACCGCTCGACCGGGAGGTCCTCGACCTCGCAGGGGCCTATGAGAACGTCCACACCGACACCTCGCTTCGGCTCCACGAGGTCGCGGACGGGAGCGTCGAGCCGGAGGACATGGTCAAGCACCTCCGCGCGCTCGGCACCGAACGGGTCATGTTCGGCACGAACTACGTCTTCTCCGACCTGCTTCCGGAGCGGCCCGCTCACAAGCCCGCGCCGGCGGACGTGGACCCCCGCTTCACGCAGGTGTGGAAGTCGGTTCAGGTCCTCAAGACACTCCCGCTCACCGACGACGAGCGTGCCGGCATCGCCGCCGGCAACTTCAAGCGGTTGACCGGCTTCAACCCGCCGATGGCGCGATGACCGACCTTCGGACGTGACCGGCGAGGTCCTCCTCGGAGTGCCTGGCGGTCACGCGTCCGGCTCAGGATCGGCCGGGTGGTTCGAGCAGCTCGACCCGGATCCGATCCGGGTCGAGGACGTACACGGCGCGAAAGCCCTCCATGGGCTCGGAGCACACGATCGGATCCGAGACTGCCTCGACGCCTTGTGTCCGCAGCCGGGCCAGGACAGCGTCGAGGTCGTGGACTGTGATGGCCACATGGGCAGCTCCGACATGGCCGTTGTCGGGGTCGAGGACGACCGGCGAACCGCCGACGTACTGGAGGAGCTCGACGACTGCGGTGCCGTCCGGTGGCCGCACGAAGGCCTGCCGGACGACCACACCCGGATAGCCCGTGACCTGGTCGATCCGCGGGCCACTCCGGTCCATGGGGCCGATCCGCTCACCGGCGAGCAGGCTGGCGTAGAACTCCAGGGAGGTGTCGATGTCACTGACCGTGATGCCGACGTGATGGACCTGGCTCATGTGCTGAGTCCTTTCAGTCCGGCGCTCCGGTTGGTAGGAGAGCCGTCCTGCCGTGTTCCGCGAACTGGCCCTCGAGTTCGGCTTTCGCCTGGTCATCCAAGACGACGTACGCCGGCGTTTTCCCGACCCGGACATAGACCGGGTCGGGCGTATGCCAGGCGAATCTCCGCAAGGGAGCCTTGTCGACCTTCCCGCTCCCGGTGAGCGGCAGGGCGGTCACCACCCGGATGAACGTCGGCCACCACTTCGATCCCATGTCGGCCTGCTGAGCGAGGAACGCACCGAACTCGTCCGGATCGAACGTCTGCCCCGGCTCCCCTTCGATCGCGCACATCACCCTGTCGCCCGTCACCGGGTCGGGGACGGCATAGACCGGCGCCGCGGCGACGCTCGGGTGGCGCAGGAGAACTCGCTCCACCTGGGCCGCGGCGAAGTTCTCCGAATCGACCCGCAGCCAGTCCGAAGACCGTCCAGCGAAGTAGAAGAACCCCTCAACATCGCGATAGGCGAGATCACCGGACCAGAAGTCCGCCCCGCGGACACGTTCGGCGTACGCCGCCTCGTCCTTGTAGTAACCCTCGAAGGTGTGGGCCAGCCCCATGGCCACCATCTGCCCCACCGCTTCGGCGTTCACGAGGCGTCCCGCGGCGTCGAACTCCGCTCGTGGACACTCCTGGCCTGTCGACTCGTCCAGGACGCGCACGTCGAGGTTGCCAGCGGGCAGTCCCAGCGACCCCGGAGGTGTGTCGGGCGTGCGGTTCAAGCGGAAGACTCCCTCACTCAGCCCGTAACCTTCGAGGACCTGGCAGCCGAAACGCTCCGAGAAGCGCGCCACATCGGCGTCGGAGGCTTCGGTTCCGAAGGCCAGCTGGAGGGTGCCGCCGCGGTCACGGGAATCCTCGGGGTGGGCGAGCACATAGGACAGCGCCCGGCCCACATAGTTGACGTACGTCGCGCCGAAACGGTGCACGTCGGCGCTGAACCGGCTGGCGGAGAATCTGCGGATCATCCCGATGGTGGCGCCGGTCGCCATCGCAGGGGCCAGGTTCATCATCAGCGCGTTGCCATGGAAAAGGGGCATGCATAGGTACGTCGTGGAGTCCGAGGTCAGCTCCACCCGCCGCGCCAGCACGGGCGTGAGCCGGGCGAGCCGCCCCTGGCTCAGGACGACCGCCTTCGGTGCCCCCGTGGACCCTGAGCTGTACATGAGAGCGAACAGATCCTCAGGCGCCGGGCGGGTGTCCGGCAGGGGTGCTCCGCGGAAAGGCGCGAGCAGGGCCTGGTAGTCCGGACGGTCGACATCGTGGATCCGGTCAGCGGGTACGTCGTGAGCCTGGCCGTCGACCAGATGCCGCAACCGCGACTCCGTGACGATCAGATCGATGTCCGCATGCCGGATGTCATCGGCGAGCTCAGCGGCACTGCGGCTGGAGTTGATCCCGACCAGCACCGCTCCGCTCAGTCCTGCGGCCCCTGTCCAGAACACGTAGTCGGGCACGTTCTCCAGGAGGAGGCCGACGTGCGGTCGCCTGCCGCCGGACGCTTCGACGGTTGTGAGGAGGGCTGCCCTGTCGGAGCTCTCCTGGACCACCTCGGCCCACGACCACTCCTGCTCCTCGAAGACCAGACCACGTGCGCGATCGCCCACCCGGGAAAGCACGATCTCGGCGAAGGTGCCATAAGCGATCGTGGTCGGCGCCGTAGTCGTTCTTTCAGTGCGCATCGTGCGGTGGCCCCATCCATTTCGTGATCGATGCCACTGGGAACGCTAGGCGCATGACGCCGCACGGGCAGTGTCACTCCTGCTGAGCGGAAAGCAGCGCGGCTGCCAGCTGGTCGGTGTGCGCCTGACTCTCGACGAGCTGACGCAGCAGCCACAGGCGGAGGATCTGAGCCATCGCCGCGGCCATGTAGAAGCCCGCTCCCGCGATCGCGACGGCGACGAAGGCGATCGCGAGGATCTGGCTCGATCCGATGTCGCGCATGTCGCTCTGTGAGAGTGAGGCGCTGTAGGCGACGAAGGCGCCGACGACACCGGCGATCATCAGCAGGGCCCCGATGGCGCGGATCGGCCTGTCGGACTTCGCCGAGCCGGTCTTGAGCCGGTGTGCCGCCACGGCCTCGTGGAACTCGGCGCGGCGCGCTTCGGTGAGCATGTCAGCCTCCCAGGTAGGCGGTGGAGAGTTCTTCTTCGATCTCGGTCGGCGAACCGGCGCGGACGGCGCGTCCGCCCACCATCAGGACGGCCAGGTCCGCCAACGGCAGGACGATGCGGGCGAACTGTTCGGCGAGGAGGATGGAGACGCCTTCGGCGGCGAGCCCCTTGACGACCTCGTACATCTCGGTGACCACCATGGGGGCGAGCCCCATCGACAGCTCGTCCAGCAGGAGTACCGCGGGGTCGGTCCCCAGGGCCCGGGAGAGGGCCAGCATCTGCTGCTCGCCGCCCGACAGCGAGCCGGCGAGCTGGTCGCGGCGCTCCCCCAGGCGCGGGAACCGCGCGTACGCCACCTGCTCCATTGAGGCGAGAGAGGTGCGCTCTCCGGCTGCGACCCAGAGGTTCTCCCGAACCGTCAGGTTGGCGAAGATTCCCCTGCCCTCCGGAATCGAGCAGACTCCGAGGCGCGCGGTCTCAGTGGCCGTGATCCCAGTGACGTCTCGTCCGGAGAGGCGAAGGGTCCCCGCGGTGACGGGCATCAGCCCGCTGACGACCTTCATCGTGGTCGTCTTACCGGCGCCGTTCGGTCCCAGAAGTGCGACCACCGCTCCGGCAGGCACGACGAGATCGACCCCGTGGAGCACCTCGATGTCGCCGTACGCCGCGTGCACACCGCGCAGTTCGATGATCGGATCGTCGGGCTGCGGCACCGACGATTCTTCAATGAGCGTCATGCGACCTCCGCCGTTCCGATGTAGGCCGCGATGACCGCCGGTGATCGCCGTATCTCCGCAGCCGTTCCGGATGCGATGAGGGTTCCGTGGTCGAGTACGTGGATCGTGGAGCAGAGGGACATCACGAGCGGGAGGTCGTGCTCGACCAGGCATACGGCGAGGCCGCCGGCGGCGAGCCCGCGCAGGAGCTCGGCGAACTTCTCGCTCTCCTGCTCGGTCTGTCCCGACGCGGGCTCGTCGAGCAGCAGGAGCTTCGGCCGTGTCATCAGCGCGCGGGCCACCTCGACGACCCGGGCACGGCCCGTGGGGATGCTGGCGACGTTCTCGTCCGCGATGTCCGCCAGCCCAGTGAGCCCGAGGATCCGATCGGTCTCCGCGTTGACGTCGATCCGATTTCGGGTGTTCGCACGGACGATGTCCCCGGCGACCCGGACGTTGTCGCGGACGCTGAGGGACAGGAACAACTCTAGGCGTTGGAACGTGCGCGCCATGCCCAGCCGGGCGCGCCGACTGGGCCCGTGACCGGTGATGTCCTTGCCGTTGAAGACGACGCGTCCGGACGCGACCGGCTGCATGCCCGTGACGCAGTTGAACATGGTCGTCTTGCCGGCGCCATTGGGGCCGATGAGTCCCGTCACCTCACCAGGCGCGATGGTGAGGCTGACGTCGTCGAGTACGACGTTCCCGCCGAACCGGACGCTCACGCCGTGGGTTTCAAGCACCGACACGGGCCACCCCTTCCTCGATGCGGAGTCGCTTGTCGAGTCGGCTCGCAAGGTCGGACGGGTAGTCCGAGTCGATGCCGACCAGTTCGGGAGGCGTGGCGCGCGGGGGGCCGTCTCCGAGGATCTTCGCCGGGCGCAGTGCCGCCCCGATCTGCGGCAGGCACAGCCACAGGACCACGCTGAGGACGACGAACGACGTTGCCCCCAGGACATCGCTCCATGCGAACGCGTAAAGGACACACTGGGCCACGATGGCGCCGTAACGGATCTCGGGCGCCTTTGCGAGCGTCCGATGACGCGCGAAAACGTCGTGGAGGATGCCGCTGGGGTTCTGCGCCACGCCCACTCCTGTGAGCGCGGCACTCACCAGGACCAGGTGCGAGGCGACCCCGAGCACTCCGCCGAACTCCGGGCGCTCGGTCGCGGTGTCGTTCAGGAGCGCCACGACCGCGGTCAGACCGGCACCCGCGACCAGCCCGCTGAACAGCGCACCGCTGACGTATCCGATGCCGCCGACGACGGCGAGCATCACCAGCGACAGGCTGACGGTGAAGACGAAGTGGTCCTTGGTGACCGATGTAAGGGACATCGACATCAGGATGCCGCCGAGGCCGGCGATCGCCGTCGAGACTGCGAAGACCGAAAGCTTGAGCCAGAGCAGCCGCTGGCCGAGCATCGCGGAGGCAGCAGGGCTGTCCTTCATCGCGGCGAGGCGACGACCGTAGCCTCTGTTGCGCAGCGCCACCAGTCCGACGCCCAGCCCCGCGAACAGCATCGCCGAGACGAAGAGGAAGACATCGTCGTCCGCGAGGTCGACCGGACCGAGGGCGAGCCGCGGGAACAGGAGGTTACCGTTGGGAAAGATCGCGAACGTCTTCCCGAACAGGGTGTGCTCCTGGATGTCCCGCAGGATCATCGAGGAGACGAACACTCCGAAAGCCAGGGTCGCCAGCGCCAGGTAAAGGCCGCGGAGCCGAAGGGCGGGAACTGCGACGACCGCCCCGGTCACGGCGGCCGCGACGACGCCGACGACCACGCCGCCGATGCTCAGTCTGGCGTCGAGTCCCTCGCCCTGGATGCCCGTGTGGAAGGCCACGATGGTCGCGATGGCAGAGAAGGCCAGTGGGGCGAGGTTCAGCTCGCCCGCGTATCCAGTGAGCAGGGTCTGGGAAAGCGCGATGATGGCGAAGGCGATACCGAGCTGGAGCACGCCCACCGAGGACGCGTCAATGATCTGGCGGAAGGCCATGACAGCGAGCACGAACACGGCGCCCCATATGACCGCGCGGCGGACCGGTGGCACTTCGTAGCGCTCGCGTGACCGGGTCGCGGCACCCCGCAATCGGTCATTCCTGAAAAGGAGCAGGATCACGAACAGGACGATCATGGCGAGCGATTGGCGCAGGTTGCCGACCCAGGACCAGTCGGTCGGCGCGTAGCCGACGAGGTAACTGTTCATGAGTCCGAGCACGACCGCGCCGAGGAAGGTGAGCGGGATGCTCTTGAGCCTTCCGAAGAGCGCCGCGGCGAACGCGTCGATGACCAGGAGCGTGAGCGCGTTCGCCTCAAGAGGACCGCCGATGACCGGCGTGATCAGGACTCCCGCCAGCACCGCGAGGGTCGAGCCGAGCATCCACGCCTGGGCCGACACGCGATCCGGATCGTGGCCGGTCAGGCTCAGAAGATCCGGGTCGTCGACGGTCGCCCTCATGAGGACCCCGAGCCGTGATTTGACGAACAGCGCGCGCAGCCCCACAGCCAGAGCCAAGGCGATGACGAGGCAGATCACCTCGTGATAGCGGAGCACGACGCCGAAGACCGTAACTGTCCGGTCGACGCCGAAGAGCGTCTGGGGGACCCGGGCCTCCTGCGGATCCCACAGCCACTGCGCCAGCGCGACGAGCCCGAGCATGATCGCGACCGTCACCACGATCCTGGTGACCTGCTCGGTGTTCCGCAGCCCGCGCATGATGAAGGCGTGCTGGAGCCGGCCCATGGCAGGACCGAGAAGACACACAACAACGATCAAAGCCGCCCAGACGGGAAGCTCCCACGCCACCGTGAGCTGGTAGTAGGTGAACGCGCCGACCATCGCCTGCGCACCGTGGGCGAAGTTGAAGATCCCGGACGTGGTGTAGGTCAGGACCAGGCCGGACGCGGCGATGGCGTAGACCGCTCCAAGCACCAGGCCCAGCGCCGTGTAGGTGAGGAAGGTGGTCAAAGGATCATCCCGATCGTTGCGCGGGCTCCGGCCCAGGCGTTCGCCGTGGGCCGGAGCCGATCACCGACAGTGGGTCACTTCTTGAGGAACGCCGTCGACAGGCGGTCATCGTTCAGCGTCACGCCCGACAGCTTGGGATCGAGCTCGAACACCTTGCTCTTGTCGCAGGAGAACTCGCTTGCCTCCTCTGGGTAGGCCTGCTTCCACGTACCGCCGTCGAGCCGGACGACCAGCGAGCAGTTGCTGGGCAGATTGGCGCCAGGGTCGCTCGGAGCGTGGAGGCCTCCACCGGTCCACTGGTGAACGGCGGAGAGCCCGCTGACCATGCATTTGCGGGTGAGGTCGTCTCCGCACTTCTTCGCGGCCGTCGCCCAGAGCAGGAACGCCGAGGTCGCGGACATGCCGAGCAATGCCGGCTTGCCACTGTCAGCGCGGATGAGGTCGAGGTACTGCTTGACCGCCGCGACCTTGTCGGCGTTCTCGAAGGGCTGGAAAGAGAGGGATACGGCCAGTCCGTCCACCGCGTGCGACTTGTCGTTCCACTGCGCCGCGCTCTGGCTGTACCACTGGGCCTCGGCGACCTTCGGCGGCTTGGCGCCGATCCGGCCGAGCGCCTCGAACATCCCCATCTGGCTCGGGATGGGACCGTTGCTGGTCCAGAGCGCCGAGGCGGCGCAGTCCTTGAACTTCTGAGCGAACGGCACATAGTTTGACTCGCCGTTCTGACTGATCGTGATGCCGCAGTCCTTGACCTTGACGCCCAGCTTCCCAAGCGCGACGGTGACCTTCGCGCTCGCCGCCTTGATGGGCGGTGAATCGGAGAGCACCATTGCCGGGTTCTTCCCGAACTCGGGAACGACCTTGCGCAGCGCGGCGAGGCCCGAGGCGTTGTAGCGGTCGACGGGGAACGGCATCGGCTCGTATTTGTCCGGCCCCATGTTGGCGTTCGGGCCGATGGTGAAGGCAGGCACGGCCGGCAGGTCGCAGCCGACCCGGACCGGCTCGGCGGCCTCGTCGTAGGCGAAGCCTTCCCCCACCAGCATGAAGTCGGAGGCACAGGCCTTCTTCATCACCGCGGCGGCGTTCGTCAGCGCGGCGTCATAACGCGTTCCGACGAGCTTGCGGCCAAGGATGCCGCCCTGCTGGTTGCACCACTTGATCATCGAGTCGATGGCGTCGCCGACCTCCTCGCTCAGACCGGGAGCCGCAGCGAAGCCGCGATCATCGCCGTATCCGATCTTGATGCTGCCGGCCGTGACGCCCTGGTCGGTGGCGCCCTTCGCCACACCGGGACCGCACGGCGACGGCAGGTCGCCGAACGTCGCGGCCGAAGCGGCCGGACTCTGGCCGCCACCGCCGGTATCAGTGGCCCCCGATCGGTTGGAGCCGCATCCGGATGCGACCAGGGCGAGGGCGAGAATGACTCCCCCCGCCTTCGCTGTCCCGCTTTGTCTCATGACGGCGTGCTCTCCTTCGATCCGCACTGCGTGCAAGAGACTGTGATGTGACCGACAACACATGCACAGGTCCGGTCCCATTCAGCGGGAACGCAGTCGGTAGATCGCGGCAAGCCTTCAGCCAGTCCAAGCTGCCATCAGGGCGATCTGATTGATCACTCTTTGGATCGCGCCCAGAACTTTGGTCGGCTCAAGCGGTCCCTGGTGCGCGATAGACGATCTCTCCGCCTGACAAGGTCATCCTGACGCGCTCAGCGTCCGGCTCCGCGAGGACACAATCCAGGGTGCCCTCAAGGAGGACCAGGTCCGCGAGCATGCGAACGTGAACGTCGCCTCGGTGATGCTTGGGCAAGCTCGCAGGAGTCAGGTAGCCGCGAAGCGCGATACCAGCGTCAACGGATTCAGAAGGCGATACGGCGCGGCCTGAGTCTGTGAGCCTGTCTCGGGAGGCGGCGATGATCCTCCACGGATCGGCAGGTCCGTAGGGCGCATCGCTGGAGGCGACGGTGACGACTCCCTCACGTAGAAGGGATCCGTACCGGTAAAGGTCCGCGTGTTCGTCTACACGGGTCCGGCGCAGGAAATCCTCACCTCGGGCGGCGAGAAATCCTGGTTGGGTGACCACACGAAGCCCGTGTGCCGAGATCCACTTCAGGCATTCCGCGGGAATGACGGCACCATGCTCAATGCGGTCGCCGTCGATTGATCCCGCGACGTCGAAGGCAGACAGCAGAAGAAGCAACGATTCGCGGGTGATGCAGTGGACGGCCACGGGGCGACCAGCGGCGTGGGTGTCGGTCAGAATCCCTACCAGCGCGGCCAACCCTGGTAGTGCGTGATCGCCCAATACGACCTTGCGCGCTCCAGATGTGAGCTGCCCGTCAAGCGGCCCGGGGTGACCCAGCAACTGGACACGTTGCGTCAGCTGCCCATTTTCGATCTGATCTCGAAGCGAGGCGACGGCCGCGTCTCCCAGGTCCGGTGTGGCGTCGGTGACCGAGGTGATCCCCCACGCACTGAGTTGCCTGCTGACGGGTTCCAGATCTGGAAAGTCGGGGCCGACGCGGAGCAGATGGTCTGCCCGCCACAGGCGCCCGGTCGGCGCTCCGTCCTCGCGCCGCTCGACGCCAGGATCGCGGATGTCGGCCAGCCCGAGGCGGGCGATCGCCATGGAGTTGAGCATCCACAAGGCGCCGCTGCGGTGCTGTATTCGCACCGGCCGCTCGCTGTGAATCGCATCCAGCGCGAGAGCGTCAAGGTCGCCCGCTACCGACTCGGCATAGCCGACGCCTCTGACCCATCCCGCCCCGTCCGCTGGGGCGGACACCAAGGCGCTCCTCAGCTCACCCGAAGATCGCACCGTTGGAGGTCCGCAGAATACCGATGACTCAGCCGCTGCCCACGCGAGGAGATGAAGGTGATGGTCGGTGAGCCCGGGCAGTAGCGCGCCTCCCCTACCAGAAACCGCTTCCTCCCCCGTGGCGCGAGGAAGGGTGCCGATCGCAGTCACAGTCGTTCCGGTAACGCGCACATCCACACGCTCGCCAGCGAGCGCCACGTCCTTTAAGAGCATCGTCGAATGCCCAACTCCGAAAGGACCGCCGTGGTGTCCGCCCCGGATTCCGATGCGGCACCAGGGACCATCCTCGGTGCGGGAAGTCTCGGAGGGCTCTCAGCAATGTCGGCCGGCGAGCGCCATGACGGGGAAACAGCCCGGCTGGCGACATCGACCATCGCGACGTCCAGCAACGCCCCTCGGCGTTGGGCGAGCGCGCCCATGGCTTGCTGTGCCGCGTGGAGTCCCGTCAGCGGATCAGCGATGGCATCGCCGCAGAACACCGGCTCCGATGTCTCCGGGTCCCAGGCGACCAGCCCGGCAGCGGCCGCGACGTCGTCCCCGAATCCGACTCGATCGCATGCGCGCCCGTAGGCGGTGATGGACACCCAGACGGTCCCCCAACTTCCAGCGCTCTCCGCGTCCAAGCCCCATCGGGCCAGTGCCCTCGGCCGGGAAGCTTCGATCACCACGTCGGCCCGGCTGACCAAGGCCTGCAACTCACGCAGCTCCGATGGCCTCTCGGGGTCGAGGACGACCGAGCGGTGTCCCGCGTGCAGCAGATCATAGAACCCACGATGGCCCCGTCTCGCGCCGTCCGGACGATCCGGGGTTTCGATCTTGACGACCGTCGCTCCGGCCAGGTGGAGAAGGTGCGCGCACAGCGGCCCTGCCCAAAGAGCGCTGAAATCGACGACCAATGCCCCCGTCAGGTCAACTCCACCAGCCGGTTGGTACGACAGCGGCTTGGTCGGCGACCGCTCACCGAGCATGGAAGCCGCAAGACCCAGTAGGCCGGCCCGTGCGACGATCTCCTCGGCCTTTCTGGTACTGCACCAGGTCTCGAGCGTTTCCCACGGGGAAGCCCCGGCCGGCATCTCGGTCACCGCGGCCACCAGATCCGCGTCCGATGGACGGGCGCAGGACACAGCGACCCATCCGTCCGCTGCCACCATCAACCGGCATGTTCCGCCCACGGAGATCCGCCCGTTCCTGGCGCGCCCCCGGAACGCCGCGCGCTCCGTCAACAGGACGGCCGGATCCACGATGAGTTCGCCGCTCCCAACAGCACGCAGCTGGGACGCCCATCGGCGAGCCACTGACACCGTCGGATGCGGCGGTTTCAACGCGGGTCCGTCGGCTCGCCCGGTCAATACCGCAAGTCCGCTTTCCGCCCAATGACCCGTCATTCCTCGACCTCGTCGACCAAGCCCCAGTCGAGGGCCAGGCCAGCGGACACCGCCTGGCCAGTGAGCGCGAGCCAGGCCGTACGCCATCTGCCGATGCGCCGGACGATACTGACCGTTCCTCCCGCTCCAGGAACCAGACCCATCGCCAATTCCGGCAGCCGAACAGTGGTACCGGATTCGGCGATAACACGTCCGGCGAAGGCGGGCAGCTCGATTCCCGCACCGATGCAATGGCCGTGCAGCCGGACGGTCGTTTGATCCCGTAGACGGTGCAGCAGCCATCCAGCTGAACGGCCGGTTCGGAGGAGATGCGCCATCGACACATCGGTCGCCGAACCGAACTCATCGAGGTCGCCACCTGCGCAGAAGTCCGGTCCGGCGCCCGTCAGCATGACTTCGAGAGAGGAGTCCACTGCGACGGTCAGCGCGTCGATGAGCCCGTCACGCATCGCCCGGTTGTAGGCGTTCCTCCTGGCAGGCCGTTGCAGAACAATCTGTAGCCGGTTGCCCTCACGGTGGACGCGTACGGCATCGGAGGTCTCCTGCGCTCTGCGAACGGGGCGAGCCGCCCTCCACCGCGCGAACTCCGCGCCTGCCAGCAACGCCGAGTACATGGCGGACTCTGCCGTCAGGGCCTGCGCGACCGGCAGTTGCCCTTGTACGCAAAGCAGTTGATGGAGGCTGGCCGCCGCGATGGGTGCGGCTGCCACTTGTACCAGGAGGGTCGCCACAGCTTCGTCGAGGTCAGCCACCGTGACGACCTGTGTCGCGTCCAAGGACGATCTGGTCAGCGCGACTGTGCAGGCTCTCGCCAAACGAAGAGCGGCCGGCGACGGATCGTCGGGCAGGACACCAACGACCACCTGCGGGCGCAGTCCCAGATGCGCTGCGAGTTCGGCCTCGTCTATGTCGCTCCTGGCATCTCCCAGATCGACCACCTTGAGCGGATCCGCAGGCAGCCCGTCACTGGTGAGAGCCAGAGGGAGCCCGATTTCATCGAGCAGGCTCACCAACTGGGCGATCATCGCACCCGACTACGAGAAGGGCCGCATATGCGGATCTCCCCGCTCAACGCAGAGTTGGCGCCCGGTGATCCATCCGGGCCGCTGCAGGGCAAACCTCGTTCACCAACCTTCACAACGCCACATCTAACGTAAATAGCGTCCAAACGACAACGCCCCTCTGCCCCGAACAGCGCAGAAGTACTGGCGGCAACATGCGTGAGGTCGCGGTGATCAAGGGAGTCAGGAGTGAAGATCAGCTGAGGCTCGGCGTCTCGAGCACAACATCCGCGAACGCATGTGGGCGGAGCTCCTGACAACCGAAGAGCGTGCTGCCATAACCTCAGCTCTGGCAAAATGCTCGATTCGGCTCCGCACCTTGAAGTACGGCGCCGGGGCTGAGCCGTAACCAGGTCGACCAGATCCGGGCGAGTTCAGGTGCGACCCTCTTCGAGGGACTGTAAAAGTTGACGGTCCTGACGGTGGTCTTCAACGAGGTTTTCGCAAGCCCGAGTGCTCCGCGCGTCTCCTGCGAATCTGGCAGAAGGGACTCTCTCCTAGTCCTCCTCCTGGTGCTGCCAAGGGCGCACACGAACCGCGCCATGGCCGGGTGAAAGACGTCCGGTGACCGGCGGAGTGAGCACACGATCTCGGCGACCGGACCGTCCTCCCCGTCACCGTGCCGATCGACTGCGGCCACCGAAGAGTCGGAATCTTGAGTGAAGCGATTGTGGTAGGTGCTCGCGCTGAGCCCGAGATAAGCCTTGAATCCGCGGGCGAAGTAGTTCGGGGCAGGCCAGCCCACGGACTGGCCGACCTGCGAGATCGGCTGGTCACCGTGCAGGAGCCGGGTGGCTCGCCAGGTGGGCGCTGCGTGCCGGGGTTACCGCTGGATGGCTTTGGTTTCCAAGAACTCTTCCAGCCCGTAGCGACCCAACTCGCGGCCGTTGCCGGACTGCTTGTAACCGCCGAACGGCGCCTGCACGTTGAACGGCCCCTCGTTCACATGTACCTGCCCGGTCCGCAGCCTGCGAGCGACGGCCATGGCGTGGTCCTGCTCTCCGAAGACCGCACCGGACAGACCGTAGACCGTATCGTTGGCGATCTCCACGGCCTGCTCCTCCGTGCTGTAGGGGATCACCGAGAGCACCGGCCCGAAGATCTCCTCCTGCGCGACGACGCTGTCCGGAACGACGTCGGCGAAGATCGTCGGCCGCACGTAAGCGCCGTCTCTGAGGCCGTCGACGCGGCCAGGGCCGCCGAGCGCGAGCCGAGCGCCGCCGGACACACCCGCTTCGATGTAGCCGGTCACCCGGCGACGCTGGGTCTCCGACGACATCGGTCCGATCCGGATGGCCTCGTCGGTGGGGTCGCCCACGGTGTACTCCGCGGCGGCCGCGACCAGCATCTCAACGATCTCGTCCTGCTTTGCGGCGGGGACGAGCATGCGGGTCCAGGCCGAGCAGGTCTGGCCGCCGTTCTGCCAGGCCGCGTCGAGCCCCGTCGCCACTGCCTTCTGCAGATCGGCGGAGTCCAGCACGACGTTCGCGGACTTACCGCCAAGCTCCAGGGCGACTCGCTTCACCGTGTCCGCCGCGACGGCCGACACGCGCTTGCCCGCCAGCGTCGAGCCGGTGAAGGACACCATGTCCACGCCGGGATGAGCGGCGATCGCCTCGCCGACGACGGGCCCGGTGCCGTGCACGATGTTGAACGCCCCGGCCGGAAGCCCTGCCTCGGCGGCGACCTGGGCGAGGATCGAGGCCGTCAGTGGTGCGATCTCTGTGGGTTTGACCACGACCGTGTTGCCCGCGAGCAGTGCCGGCGCCACCTTCGCGACGATCTGGTGCAGCGGGTAGTTCCACGGCGTGATGGCACCGACGACGCCGATCGGCTCCTTCACCACGAGAGAGTTCCCGATCTCCTCCTCCCACGGGAAACCGGCGGCCAGTCCGGCGAACGAGGCCGACGAAGCGATCGGCAGACCGGCCTGCACCGCCTTCGAGAAACCGATCGGCGCACCCATCTCGGCGGTAATCAACTCCGCGATGTCCGTGGCGCGGGCTTTCAGCCCGTCCGAGATGGCCTGCACGACGGCAATGCGGTCGGCGAGCGGGGTGGCCGACCATGTGGGGAAGGCGGCCTGCGCCGCGCGGACCGCCTGATCGACATCTTCGGCCGTGCCCGCGGGGACCGCTCCGACGACGTGGCCGGTGGCGGGGTTAACGACGTCGATGGTCTCGCCTTGGCCTCCGACCTCCAGTCCGTCGATCCAGTGGACGGTCGGGCCAGGCAGCGAGGCCGACATCTGCTTGCGAGTCATGTTCTCTCGTCTCTCCGCACTCAATGGGGCGGTGCGATTCCTGTTCGGAACGCGTCTAGATGTGTTTCACCGGTCGCCGCGACGGCACAAGGTCGTCGTGTACCTCGCGAGCGGACTTGTATTGATCACCGAATCGGTTGGGCTCCCATACGGAAGCGTCGGCCAGTGTGGATCTGCCGCGCATGATGAGCTCCGCAGCGACCTTTCCCCAGCCGGGGCCGTGCTGGACCCCGACACCATTGCATCCGCCTACAACGTATGCACCCTGAAGATCGGAGAGTTTCCCGATCAGGGCTCGGCTGTCAGCAGTGAGACAAGGAGCCCCGTGGGTCACGGAATAGCTCTCGGTAAGGAGCCGAGGAACTGCCTCGACAAGTCGTCTTGCCGCACGCCGGACCTCGAAAACCCCATCGAGAGGCAGGTGGTCGAACCTGTCCGTCACTGGTTCGTCGACGAAGACGTCACTCGGGTGCGAAGTGTACGACATTCCCCAATTCAGTCTCCCGCTGTCTTCTCGGATCCATAGAATGCCGCGTCCGTCGTCGGAGTAACCAGCGAAGTTCATCGCGGGGATGGTCGGCGGGACGCCGAGCGGCTCGGTGATCATCCGCGACAACACCAGTGGGGTCTGCGGGATGAAGGTGTGCGGCTGGACCAACTGATTCGTCCACGCCCCCGCAGCAAAGGCAACCTGGGTGGCACGAATTGGTCCGCGTGCGGTCTCGACTCCAATGAGCTGATTGCCGTCGAGGAGGAGCCCGGTCACCGGGCGACGGGCTTCGAGGCGGCCGCCACGCCGCACGAACTCCGCCGCCAATGCGCGAGCGCCCTTGCCTGCAGACAATTGCACGGCGCTCGGCTGAAGCAATCCTCGAAAGAGGTGCCGACCATCAACGAGGCCTTCGGTAAGCCGCGTGATCTCGTTGGGTTCGACAACACGGCGGTCAGGCACGCCGTCCGACTCGACGAAGCCTCTCAGCTGGTCCCAGGCGTTGTGGTCACGCGCCACATAGAGGTGCCCGCTGCGCCGAAAATCGATGTCGTGGCTCTCGGCGAGCTTTTCGTAGAAGTCCATGCCGTAGTACTCGACCGCGAGCTCGGGCTCTCCCCATCCCTCCGCCCAGCCGACCGCGAGCGGGCCGACGAAGCCCGCGCCCGCGTTCGAGGTGCCGAGCCCGGGCGGATCCTTGTCGATCAGGACGACATCTTTGGCGCCCTCTTCCAGGAGGTGCAGAGCAGTCGAGGCGCCTATCGTTCCGGCACCTACGACGATGATGTCAGCGTGTTCCTCGTGGTACATGATCGCCCCTCCGTTCGAGGTCAGCCGACTTGGTCCAGCACTGCGCTGATCGCTTCGCCCAGGACACGCACGACTTCATCGATTTCGTCAGGCCTGATGATGAACGGCGGACTGATCTGGATCTGATCGCCGTCCTTCCCCGCGTTGGCACCCGGGGTTCCCTCGCGGAGCAGCACTCCTCGCCGCTCGGCCTCCCGAACTATGCGCCTGCTCACATCGAGGGCAGGATCGAACGGTTTCCGCGAATGCGGGTCTGCCACGATCTCGACACCTTGAAGGAGCCCCAGGCCTCGCACATCCCCGATCTCAGGGATGCGTTCGGCCAGCTCGTCCAGTCTCGACCGCAAATACTTCCCACGTTCTGCGGCGAGGCCGAAGAGATTGTGTTCGGTCACGTAGTCGAACACCTTCACGCCGACCGCGCAGGCCATCGGCATGCCGCCATAGGTGAAGCCATGAACGAACTGCCCTGAAACGGATCGGATCGTGTCCACAATCCGTCCGTCAGCGACACATGCGGCGATCGGAATATAACCGGAGCCCAGACCTTTGCCTACAGTAAGAATGTCCGGCCTGACGTTCCAGTGATCGATAGCGAAGGCCTTGCCTGTCCGACCATAGCCGGTAAGGACCTCATCTACGATGAACAGGACATCATATTTACGGCAGATTTTCTGAATACCCTCGTAGTAGCCGGGGACCGGAACCGCCCCTGCCAGCGAAGTTCCCGAGACCGGCTCGCACAGAAACGCCGCGACGGTCTCTGGACCCTCCTGCAGAATCACTCTCTCCAGGTCCTCGGCGCACCGGATCCCGCACTCTGGATGAGCCATGGAGAAAGGGCACCGATAGCAGTAGGCAGCCGCGATCCTCGGATTGTTGTCGATGTAAGGCGAGTACCGGGAAGCCCAGGACGGCCGACCGGAGAGCCCCAGCATCGCCAAGGTGTTCCCGTGGTAGCTGGCGGCGCGGCTGATGACCTTCCACTTGGTGGCGACTCCGCGGTCCAAGTGATACTGGCGTGCCAGCTTTATCGCGGTCTCGTTGGCTTCAGAACCACCAGAGGTGAAGAAGACCTTTCCCTTTTCGACAGGTGTGATGGATGCCAGCTTGGCTGCCAACTCCTCCTGCCAGGGATTCGTCAGGACGGCGGAATAGACGAAGCTCGTGCTGTGCGGGCTCTTCGCCACGGCGTCGGAAATCTCCGAAACCCCATGACCGATGATGTTGACCGCCGCGCCGCCCACGGCGTCGAGGTACCGGCGCCCCTCGGAGTCGATCAGGTAGACGCCTGTGGACTCGATGATGTTCTTGTAGTGGTGCCTCAGGTCGCGGTGAAGGACCGAGTCACTCATCGCAGGGCCGGTCGACATGCCGTTGTCACCGTTCACGGGTCTGGTCCCCACCGGCAGCTCCTGCGAGCGCACCACTCCCGCACCTTCTGGTGCGCCTGCCGTCGAGAACACCCACAGAAGACTTTCGATGGAATGGCCACATGTTGGACAATCCAACCAGCCAATTGGTGACACTGTCAACCATGTTGGGATCCCGCAGAGGCCCCGCACACGGAACGTGATCCATCGATCCGATCGCCGAACAAGCAGCCGAGCACCCTTGGCTGAGCTGGCGGCGTGGATGCGGAGACGCCGAAGCCGCCGAGCGGCGGTGGCAGGTGAACGCTGCGGTGGCAGTGATGAACGCCAGGGAGGGTCGAGCCCGAGCCCAGAAGTCAGCGCCGCGGCGGGCGATGCGCCGTGCGCTGCCCGCCGTGCGCTGCCCGCCGGAATAACTCCGACGGTTCGTCAGGCAGCAGACGCTCTATGAGTGATGCGGCTGAACAGTACGGACTCCCACCAGGGAGGCGTAGTTCTACGCCTGAGGGGCTCTACTCCTGAGGGCTGAGGTGGCCGGAATACTGCTCAAGCGCCCGGAGTGCGTCGTCCTCCGAAGACGTCAGGTGATCGGAGAGCAGGCGTGTCGCGTGCGCGAGATTGCCGCTTTCCAAGGCCTCGAGCATGCCGAGGTGTTCCTGCGCCAGGCGCTGCCGATCCTTGTCCTTGAAGTCCTCGATGAGGAAGCACAGGCGGAGCTCGACCAGCAAGGCCTGATAGGCCCGCGACATGTGACTGCTGCCGAGTGCGTCGACAAGGGCCGCGTGGAACGCAAGGTCGGAGTCCCGCGTCTCCGTCCACTCCCTGTCACGGGAGGTGTCGAGCATCTCCTCGACGGCGCTTCGCGCTGGTGCCAGGGCCTCCTTGTCCCCGCAGATCGTCTTGACTGCCTCCAGTTCCAGGAGGCTGCGCATCCTGTAGCAGTCGCGGATCTCCTCCGGCGACAGGGTTCTCACGAACACGCCCCGGTTGGGCTCATGGCGCACGAGCCCTTCATGGCTGAGCGTGGACAGCGCGACGCGCATCGAGTGCCGGCTAACGCCGAACTGCGTGCACAGCACCGCTTCTCGAAGGACCTGGCCGGTGGGAACGTGGCCGTCGAAGATCTGTTCCCGCAGGGCGAGAACAACGGCCTCGACAGTCGACACCCGCCCCAGGGACATCTGCCCGCCCGAGCTGGGGCGCTGCCTGGCTGCATCCGAGAACATGGATCAACGATAGCCCATTGTCCGACGATCCAACTATTGACTGCGTCAATTCGATCTCCTCAGGGCCTGGAGTCGAAGCCCGCGATGGTAGCCCAGCCGGACTCAAGCTGACAAGCAGGCGTCGTGGCCCAGGTCCACCGCCCGGCATGTCGGCAGTGTTGCGGACCCTTGACCTCCGGAAACACCTCTTGACTCCCATAATGTCCAACGATAACTTCGTCCACACGTTGAATCGTCCAACAAGAAGGGCCCGGGTGGGGTCATGATCGCTCGGACAGAGCTCAGGCACGCAGCCACAGATTCACTCACCGGCCCGCAGATCTCCCGGCGAGGCTTTCTGGCAGGAGCGTCCGCGCTGGGAGGCGGCGCCGTACTGGCGGCCTGCTCACCGGGCGAGGGGCAACGAGGAGCGGCGGGAGCGACATCCGCGTTCCCGTCGGCCCTTCCCGGAGGCACTCCCAAACGGGGCGGCACGCTGACCATCGGCGTCACCGGTGGCGGTAACGCCGAGACCTTGTTCCCTGGTGGGGCGCAGGTGTACTCGGACTACTTCCGCTGCTACAGCCTCTACAACCTGCTGTTCTACCCGGGCAAGAACGTCACGCCGATTCAGCCGGGCCTCGCCGTGTCGGCGGAGTCCAACGCCGACGCGACGGTCTGGACGATCAAGCTGCGAGACGGCGTCGTCTGGCACGACGGCAAGGCCTTCACGGCCGCCGATGTCGTCTACAACCTCCAGCGCCTATGGCCTGATGAGCGCATCAACCTCGGGGCTGCCTACCTCAAGGGGATCATCGATCTCCCGAAGGTCAAGGCGGTCGACCGGCTCACGGTCCGGGTGCCGCTGACCCGGCCGGTCGCGGAGTTCCCGACGCTGCTCGTCTACGTCAACTTCCCGGTGCTGCCGGAGGGAGCCACGTCCAAGTCCGTGGCGGCCAAGCCCGTCGGCACGGGCGCCTTCCGGTACGTCTCGTTCACGCCCGGACGGGAGAGCGTGTTCGAGGCGAACCGCGACTACTGGGAAGAGGGCAAGCCGTACGTCGACCGGCTAGTGATCAACAGCTCCTTCACCGACAAGAACGCGCTGGTCAACGCACTGATCGGTGGACAGGTGAACGTGGTGCCGGGGATCGATCCGGTCGTGGCGCGCCAGCAGGCGAACGGCAAGCGGTTCCAGGTCATCCAGTCGGAGCTGGCCGCCAACGTCCCGCTCATCACGATGCGCGTCGACAAGGGACCGTTCGTCGACAACCGTGTCCGTCAGGCCTTCCGGCTGCTCTGCGACCGGAAGGGGCTTGTCAACGGTGCCCTGGCCGGTTTCGGAGTCCCGGGCAACGACCTGATCTCCGTTGGCAGCCAGCACTACGCCAAAGACATGGCCCGCCGGTTCGATCCCGACCGGGCCCGGTCGCTGTTCAAAGAGGCCGGCGTCGCCGGTAAGAGGTTCAGCCTGCAGACCTGGGCGGGGGGCGGAATCTGGGACTCCGCCGCAACGTTGTTCGCCCAGCAGGCGTCGGCCGCGGGAGTCGCCGTCGATGTCAACGTGACCAGCGGCGAGACCTACTTCACCCCGGCCGGCGGTGTGTACACCGGCTACTTCCGGCAGAACGTCACCGGCCCAATCGGTGTGTCCCTCACCGCGAGCTACCGGCTCTTCCTGTCGAAGTCCTCGCCGTTCCCGGACTCACACTGGGCTCAGCAGCCCGGCGGTGACCAGTACGAGGCGCTGCTGAACCAGGCGATCTCCGCAAAGGACCCGGCGAAGGCGGGCGCACTCTGGCGACAGGTGCAGCAGCTCCAGTTCGACCAGGGCGGGCTCATCGCCTGGGGGAACGTGCCCTACCTCGACGCTGCGGCGAACAACGTCCGTGGCCTGTCGACCGGGGCTGCGATGAGCTTCGACAGCTTCCGCATGTGCGACGGATGGATCGAGTAGACCGTGACACTCGGGATCATCGCCGATGACCTCACGGGCGCCACGGACGCGGCCAGTGCAGTCCGGCGCACCGGTCTGCGCGTCGCGCTGACCTTCGGGCCTCCGTCACCTGAGAACGCGCTCGACGTCGGTGCCGACGTGGTCGTGGCTGCACTGAAAATCAGGAGCCTGCCGGTCGCCGAGGCGGTCCAGGCCGTGCGGACCACGCTTACGGCGTTCGACGAGGCCGACGTGGAATGCGTCTACTACAAGTACTGCAGCACATTCGACTCGACGCCGACAGGGAACATCGGCCCGGTCGCCGACGAACTCCTGACCGCCCTGGGAAAGCGCGTGCTCCTGCACGTGCCCGGGTACCCCGTCAACGGTCGCACGGTCTACAACGGGCACCTGTTCGTCGACGGTGTCCTGCTGAACGAGTCACCGATGCGACACCACCCGCTCAACCCCATGAGCGACGCGCTTCTGAGTCGGGTTCTGGCACCGCAGACGCCGCATCAGATCGAGAATCTCGTCTTCGCCTTCCTCCACGTGGGCAGCGCCGCCAGCGAGACCGAGCTGCGTCGCCTCACTGCCGGCGACGTCCCCGTCCATGTCCTCTGCGACACCCTCACCAACGACCACGTCTCCATCCTCGCCGACCTGGCGACGCCCGAGAGGATGGCCGGTGGCGGCGCGCCGATGGCCGCCGCCGTCTGCGCTCATCGGATCGGCCGCCACGGTACGGACAGTCCCTCCGATGACGCCGCCGCGGGGATGCCACCCAGCGGACACGAGATCGTGATCGCCGGCAGCGCCTCCGCGGCGACCGCCCGCCAGATCGCTGCCTTTCCCGGCCCGGTGAAGCGGCTCTCGGCGGCGGCGCTCGCCGACGCGCGCACACCGGGGCACGTGCTCGCCTGGGCCAAGCAGCAACAGCACGACCAGCCCGCCCTCCCTGTCCTCGTCTCCTCTGACGCTGACCAGGGCGGCGTGACGCGCGGACCGGCGGAGCTCAACGGTCGTTCCGCCGCCGAGGTGGTGGAACGTGGCCTCGGTGAGATCGCCGCACGCCTCGTCGAGGCGGGGGCCCGACGCGTCGTCGTGGCCGGCGGCGAGACCTCTGGAGCGGTGGCCGGCGCGCTGGGGTTGTCGAGCGTCCGTGTCGGCGCGGAGATCTGCACCGGAGTGCCGTGGACCTTCACGCCCACCGACGATCTCGCCATCGCCTTCAAGTCCGGCAACTTCGGCCCGGACGACCTGTTCTCCAGGGCATTCGCCACGTTGAGGAGCATGCGCCCATGACCACCGTGCTGCCCCACGATGACATCACCGCTGTCGGAGCCGGCCTCAGCGCACGGGGCCTCACGCCCGGCAGCACCGGCAACATCAGTGTCCGCGCCGACGACGGAGGGGTGCGGATCACCCCCACCGGCGCCGTGCTGGGGGCGCTCGACCCCGCTGATGTGGCCGTCGTCGATGAACACGGACACCACACGGCGGGGCGGCCGCCCTCTAAGGAGTTGGGGTTGCACGACGTTCTCTACCGTGAACATCCCAGCTGCGCGGCGATCGTGCACGTGCACTCCTTGCATGCGGTCGCCGTGTCCTGCCTGGCGCGGCTTCAAGACGACGATCCCCTGCCGCGGCTCACGCCCTACTACGTCGCGAAGGTTCCCCAGCTGCGCCTGGTGCCTTACCACCGGCCCGGCAGCCTCGAGCTGGTCGCCGCGGTCGCCGCAGCGGCGCGACGATCCCGTTTCCTGTTGCTGCGCAACCACGGAACGATCGTCGCCGCCCCGAGCCTGCGGGAAGCCGCGGATGCCGTGGAGGAGATCGAGCAGACCGCGGCGCTCGCCCTGCTGCTCGACGGCCGGTGTGTGCAAACCGTCGGGTCGGACCGCGTCTCCGGCCAAAGGAGTCTCCAACTGGGCAGTCCTGACCTCTCCCCCGGCCACACTCCACTCGATGCCGAGGGGAGGGGATCCTGTTGACCGATCAGCTCACCGTCGGAAGCACGCAGCAGGCCGCGCCGGCCGAGCCCCGTACCGCAGCCGGGAAGCGGGCGAAGCACCCGGTCCTTTCCACCTTGGTACGACGAATCGTCTACGCCCTGGCGACCCTGTTCGTTGCCAGCATCCTGATCTTTCTGGCGACCAACGCGCTGCCGGGTGACGTCGCGCAAGTCGTCCTCGGCCGGGGTGCCAGCCCCGAGCGTCTCAGCACGCTCCGGCACGAACTTGGCCTCGACCAGCCGTTGGTCGTGCGCTACTTCGGCTGGCTCGGCGGCATCCTCCACGGAGACCTTGGCGACTCGGCAGTCGGGTTGGCCCAGTCCGCGCCCGATCCGCGCATCTCGTCGATGATCGGTGGTCCGCTGCTCAACAGCCTCGTTCTGGCGGCGATCGCCACCCTCCTGCTGATCCCGCTGTCGCTCGTCCTCGGGGTCTTCTCCGCGACGCGGGAGGGCCGCCCGGCGGATCAGATCGCCTCGTACGTCTCGCTGATCTTCGGCTGCCTACCCGAGTTCGTGCTCGGCACACTGCTCATCCTGATCTTCTCCAGGCAGCTCGGCCTTCTTCCCCCGGTCAACCTGCTGGCTCCCGGCCAGAACCCCTTGTCGAACCCGGCGGGTCTGGTGCTTCCCGTGCTGACGCTGCTCGGTGCGGCCCTGGCGTTCGCCGCGCGCCAAGTCCGGGCGGCGATGGCGATGACACTGCGGCAGGACTACGTTCTCATGGCCCGGCTGAACGGCCTCCACGAGCGCAAGGTCCGCCGACGCTATGCCCTGCGCAACGCCCTCGCCTCCACCGTGCAGAGTTATGCCCAGGCCATCCAGTACCTGTTCGGCGGAGTCATCGTCGTCGAAGCGCTGTTCTCCTACCCCGGGATCGGAACCCTCCTGGTGCAGGCGGTCACCCGGCGCGACACCCCGACCGTCGCCGGAATCGCGCTGATCCTGGCCGCGGCCTACATCGCGATCAACATCATCGCCGACATGCTCGTCGTCTCCCTCATCCCCAAGCTCCGGACGGGTGGCCACCGATGAGCGTTCCTCAATCCGACGAGCTGCGGCGGACACCTGCCATGGCGGCCCGACGCGGCCCGCAGACGGGCAAGCGGACGCGGATTCCCCGCTTCGCTCGGACCGTCCAGGGAGCCGGGGGCCTGATCCTGTTCGCCTTCGTGGTGCTGGTCGCCCTGATCGGCCCCTTGTTCGCCCCCTACCCGCTCGACCGCCCTGTCGGCATTCCGGGAAGCCCCGCGGCGCCGGGCGCACCGTTCGGACTCGACGAGCTCGGCCGGGACGTCCTCAGCCGGTTCCTCCACGGTGGCCTGCCGGTGCTGTCCCTGGCGATCGTCAGCATCGCGGCGGCCTATCTGCTGGGTGTGCAGCTCGGAATGATCGCGGGACTGAACCACGAAAGCCGGACCGACACGTTGATCATGCGGGTGGTCGATGTCCACATGGCGTTCCCGCCGCTACTCCTCCTGCTCGTGTTGATCTCCGGAAGCGGCACGTCACCGGTGGTCGTGGCGATCGGCATCGTCCTGGTCCTCTTCCCCGGAGTGGTGCGCATCGTCCGGTCGGCCACGCAGGAGGTCGCCACGACGGGCTTCGTCGACGCCGCGGTGGTGCGCGGTGAGCGGCCGCTGTCGATCATGTTCCGCGAGGTGCTGCCCAACATCGTCCAGACGGTTCTGGCCGACCTCGGCATCCGGTTCTCCAGCGCGATCGTGCTCGCCGCGAGCCTGAACTTCCTCGGCCTCGGCTCCCGCCCGCCCGCGGCGAACTGGGGGCTGATGGTGGCCGAGAACCGCACGGTGCTGGCCAGCAACATCTGGGCCGCCCTGCTGCCGGCGGCGATGCTCGCGGTCCTCATCATCGCGGTGAACCTCATCGCCGACGCCTACACCAAGACACTCGGCCGCTCGAAAGGAGCCGACTCCTGATGACCACACCGGCACTACGCGCCGAGAGCGTCAAAGTCCGGCTCACCTCCGGGGCAGAGATCGTGCGCGGCGTCGATCTGGAACTGCGACGAGGCGAGATCCTCGGGCTGGTCGGCGAATCCGGTTCCGGCAAGACCACTCTCGCCCGCGCCCTCATGGGGTATTCGTCCCCCGGCACGGTCATCTCCTCCGGGCGGCTGTGGATCGACGGCGAACCCGCCGCAATGGACGAGTCGCTGCGCAGACTGCGCGGATCGGCGATCTCCTACGTACCGCAGGACCCCGGGCGGGCACTCAACCCGGCTCTGCGCCTCGAGGACACCCTGCAGGACGTGATCCGCACCCATCGCGGCGCATGCGCGGACGACGCCGAGCTCGAACGCCACTTCGACGGCGTCGGCCTGCCCGGTTACGCCGGCTTCCGCCGGCGGCTCCCCCATCAGCTGTCCGGCGGCCAGCAGCAACGAGTCTGCCTCGCTACGGCTCTGACCTGCGACCCGCCCGTGGTCATCCTCGACGAACCCACCACCGGGCTCGACGTTGTCACCCAATCCAAGATCATCACCGAGCTCGCCCGGCTGCGCGACGAGCACCACGTCTCGATGATCTACGTGACACACGACCTCGCCGTCGTCGCGCAGATCGCCGACCGGGTGGCGGTGATGTACAACGGCCGTCTCGTGGAGCAGGGTCCCGCCCGCGAGATGCTGTCCCGGCCACGCCATCCCTACACCCGCGGGCTGCTGGCATCGACCCCCGATCATGTGACGCCGAGACATCTGAAGCCCATGGGCGGCGTCGCACCCGGGGTGGGAGACAAGACCAACGGATGTGCCTTCGCTCCTCGTTGTCCGCTGGTTGAGCCTGCCTGCGAGCATGACGTTCCCGACCTCACCTCGATCGACGCCGGGCACATCGTGCGATGCCGAAGGTGGACGCACACCGACGCGGCCGATCTCACGTTCCTCCGGCGGACTTCGAGCCCGGCCGAAGCCCGCCCGCTCGTGCTCGAAGTCCACGATCTGACGATCGAGTACCGCAACAAGGCCCAGGTGACCAGGGTCGCCACCGGCGTCTCCTTCGGGCTGCGCCGCGGATCCTGCGTCGCCCTCGTCGGCGAGTCCGGCAGCGGCAAGACATCGATTGCCCGAACCGTTAGCGGCCTCCTCGCACCCGCGTCCGGGGAGATCCGGCTCGATGGACGACCGCTGCCTCCACTGGCCCGCGCGCGCTCGGTGGAACAGCGCCGGCGAGTCCAGCTCGTGTTCCAGAACCCCGCCGATTCCCTCAATCCCCGGCGAACGGTCGCAGACCAGGTCAGCCGCCCGGCCGCGCTCCTGCGCGGCCTGAAGCGCTCAGAACTCGGCGCGGAGACCGACCGTCTCCTCGACGCCGTCCGCCTGCCCAGGCGGATCAAAGCTCGCTACCCCGGCGAGCTTTCCGGCGGCGAGCGGCAGCGCGTCGCCATCGCCCGAGCACTCGCCGCAGGACCGGAGGTCCTCGTCTGCGACGAGGTCACCTCCGCCTTGGACGTGTCAGTCCAGGCCGCGGTTCTCGACCTTCTCACCGCACTGCGTACCGAAAACGGCCTGAGTCTGCTGTTCATCACCCACGACCTCGGGGTGGTGTCCACCGTCGCTGACCAGGTGCTTGTCCTCGATCGCGGTACCGTGTGCGAAGAGGGCGCCGTCGAATCCATCCTGCGCTCCCCCACAGCGGCATACACGCGAGATCTGCTCGCCGCTGCCCCAAGCGTGTCCGCTCTCTTCGACAGCGGAACCGGCCCAGCCGCCACGGCCAAACCCGCAGGAGCGTCCTGACCCTCCTCGCGAGCACCGACTCCGGCGGCCATCGTCCACCCGCGACCTCCAGGCCCAAAACCAACCGACACGCCGCTGCCAGGCGGTGACGACCTCCGGCGGTCTCACCGGGGCCTGACAACAAGGAGAAAGCATGAAGTTCGGCATCTTCAGTCCGCCGTACGCGGACCCCACGTCCCCTCTCTGCGATGTGCAGGAGTGGAGCCTGCAGGTCGCTCGCTGGGGCGATGAGCTGGGCTTCGATGAGGTCTGGTTCGCCGAGCACTACACCACCGGCTGGCAGAACTCACCCGCACCCGAACTGCTCATCGCCGCCGCCGCCCGCGAGACCACGCAGATCACCCTCGCCGCCGGCGCCCACCTGGTCCCCTACAGCCACCCCGCCGCGCTCGCCTACCGGATCATGGCGCTGGACCACCTGACCAGGGGCCGCTACATCGCCGGAGTGGGAGCCGGGGCGTATCCGGCCGACCAGCGCCTGTTCCAGACCAGTAACAGGAACTCGGAGATGCTCACCGAGGGCCTGGAGATCATGAACAAGATCTGGCAGGGCGAGCCGTTCACGTTCGAGGGACAGTTCTGGACGGTGGACTTCCCCGAGTTCGACGACTTCCTGGCCGGGCCGGTACTGCGCCCCTTCCAGAGCCCGCACCCGCCGATCGCCATCGCCGGCAGCAGCGCCAAGTCCAAGAGCTTCCAGCTGGCCGGACGCAACGGCTACATCCCGCTGAGTTTCGCCAAGAGCGCCAGCCACCTCCACGAGCAGTGGGCCGGCTACGCGCAGGCGTGCATCGAGGGCGGCCACACCCCGGACCGCGCGAATTGGCGAGTGTGCCGCGAAGTGTTCGTCGCCGACACCGACGAGGAGGCCCGAAGGCTGGTCACCTCCGGATTCATGGGCCACTTCTACGACAAGGTCATGATCGACGTCTACCAGCGGGGCGGGGGTTCCCTCGCCCCTGGCGTCGCACCCGAGGACGTCACCGCAGAAATCCTCGCCCGCGACGTCTGGCTCGTCGGCTCGCCCGAGACGGTCGCCGAACGCCTGATCAACGAGTTCGAGCAGGCCCGTGGTTTCGGCACCCTGATCGCCTTTGACTTCGACTACCGATCCAACCCCGACGCCTACCGGCGTTCCCTCGAACTGCTCATCACCGAGGTCGGCCCCCGCGTCGCCCACCTGACCCTGGAGGGCCAGTGATCGCTTACCAGCTCCATGGAGAAAAGGACCTTCGACTGCAAGAGGTCCCGGTCCCCGAGGTCGGCCCCGAAGAGGTCAAGGTCCGAGTCGCCCACAACGGCATCTGCGGTAGCGACCTGCACTTCTACTACGCCAGTTCACGTAGTGGCTGGACCCGCCCGCGTGCCATCGGACACGAGTTTTCCGGAGTCGTCACCGAGGTCGGCTCCCAGGTGACCGACGTCTCGGTGGGCGACCGTGTGTGCGTCTACCCCATCGACAGCTGCGGACAGTGCAGCCAGTGCGAGTCCGACTACCCCGTGCTCTGCGAAGTCTTCGACAGGGCGGTGTCGACCATCGGGTGCGGCTCCCCCATCGGGGCACTCGCCGAGTTCGCCGTCGTACCGAGCCGGCTGATCATCCCGCTGCCCGACGAGCTCAGCCTCACCCAAGGCGCCCTGATCGAGCCGATCGCGGTGGCCACCACTGCGGTACAACGTGCGCAGCTGGACAAGGACAGCCACGTGGTCATCCTTGGTGGCGGACCGATCGGCATTGGCGTCGTGCTCGCGCTCGAAGCCCTCGGACTGCGCCAGTTTGTGGTTGTGGAGCCGTCCCCTTCCCGCCGTGTGGCCCTCCAGACGCTCACACAGGCCCGCATCATCGACCCCACCACCGAGGACGTCGCCGGGGCGGTACGTGCCTGGACCGACGGCCGGGGTGCCGATGTGGTCTTCGAATGCGCAGGCGTGCAGGCCAGCCTCGACTCCGGGTTCGCCGTGCTGCGCAAGCGCGGCAAGCTCGTGCTCATCGGACTGTTCGAGAAGGCCTACGAACTCCTCCCCAACCCCGTCGCGCTCAACGAGGTCACCATCGTCGGCCACAACGGGTCCACCGTGCACGCGTTTCACACCGTCATCCAGTGGATGGCCGAGGGCCGTGTCCCCACCGACTCCTGGGTGAAGCACATTCCGCTCGCCGACTCCATCGAAGCCGGGTTCGAGCCGCTACGGCGGGGTGAGGAGATCAAGATCCTCGTGGACATGCCCCAGGACTGACCCCACCCTGGCCGTCAAACCCGCAGGCGGCACGAGGGCGGCCGAGAGGCCGTCATGATCTAACAGGCAAGGAGTTTGCTCCATGACGCCGTCCTTGAGAACCGCCACGTCCGCCGATGGCGGACCAGACGTCGCCGCGCTGCGCGAAACCTACGGCAGTTTCCCCACAGGCGTGATCGCCTTGGCCGCTCTCCGGGACGGCGCACCCGTCGGCATCGCGGCCAGCTCGTTCACCTCCGTCTCGATGTCCCCGCCGCTGGTCTCGGTGTGCATTCAGCTCACCTCGACC
Source organism: Actinomadura sp. 6N118 (assembly GCF_044326415.1). NCBI lineage: Bacteria > Bacillati > Actinomycetota > Actinomycetes > Streptosporangiales > Thermomonosporaceae > Actinomadura > Actinomadura sp. 6N118. The sequence continues at coordinate 134,657 of NZ_JBIRAZ010000005.1, forward strand.
ACCTGGCCGCTTCTCGTCGACCGACCACGGCTGGGACTCTCGGTGCTGAGCTCTACTCAGGACCGCGCCTGCCGACAGCTCTCCGCCAAAACCGGAGACCGGTTCGCCGGTCTCAGCTGGGCCGCCGACGAAGACGGCGCCGTCCTTCTCGACGGCGCCGTGGCCTGGCTGAACTGCACGATCGATCAGACGGTCCGAGCAGGAGACCACGACGTGGTCCTGCTCCGAGTCCAGCGACATCTCACCCAGCCCGGTCCCCCACTGGTGTTTCACGCAAGCTCGTTCCACCAGCTACAGCCATGCGAACCCTGACCCGAACAGATCCGGCCTAACACTCTATGAAGGGACGAATATCGCGCCCCGAAAGATGACTGAGGACGAGCGGAGACAGTTACTTGGGAGGGTGTTATCCCTGAGCTGACGCCAGAGCAGTGGCTCAACGTCCAACACCCATAACAACAGCAAGCTGCAGTCGATCACTTGTTCAGCGTCTTGCACCGAGGGACAGCGCGATCGCGCTGGGTGACAGGCTCGGGGGCCGAGGATCGCCAGTGTGCAGTCGATCGCGGTCTCGGTGATGTCGTAGATGTCGCTGCCGTCCTCGAGGGTGACGGCGACGAGTTCGTTGAGGCCGCCCAGTAGCAAGATCGCTGTGTGCCGGGATGCCGGCTTGACGCCCGCCGCGCGGAGATCGGCCGTGTCGGTCAAAGCCCGGATCAAGACGACGAACCGCTCAAGCAACTCGCGCTGCACCCGGATCCCGTCGGTCCCCAACCTGGGTACCGCGCGTATCCAGCTCAACTCGATCGCAGGATCGGCCTCGATCCCCCTAAGCCAGGTCACCATCGCCTGCCGTATCTGCACGGACAGGTCTGCATGGCGAAGTGCACCTGCTGCAGTGGGGTGCACATAGCAGCCGCCCTTGCATTGGGCCTGGTCGGCAGTTCAGGACAGCGCAGGTAACATCCAGGTCATCCAGCCTGATCGCGGTCGGAGAACCAAACCACAACGCTGACATCTTTCCCGCGCTGATCTCAAGGCCCGCTCCACATGATCGTCGTGGACGTGGGTCACTACCGCCGTCGCGGCAGGAGAAGCAGCTCGCGCCCCTCAGTCTCACGAGTTCAGGATTGTCAGCCGGAAGCAGACGGCTGGCGCCCGCGTTCAGCCTCGACTCGGATTCCGGAGATGAGCAGTCCGAGCCCGTATCGAAATTGGTCTTCGGATCCCGTCACCGGAAGCGCGTCACCCGGCGGCGCGCCTGGCAGCGTGGAGATCACGGCCCGTAGCTCGTGCCAGCGTGCGTCGGGTTCCCCGGCCCGTACGCTCATTGCGAGTGCGGCCGCCAGGTAGGCGATGAGTGCCTGCGCCGCCCGTACCACGTCCTCCGGTGGCAGGCCCGCTTCTGCGAGGGCTCCGATGATGGCCACGGCGAGTCTGCGCCCGTGGCTCTGCAGTGGCGGGCGTCCTGCGACGTGTGCGGCGATGCCCGGATGGCGCAGCGCCGCCGACCGGATCGACACCAGGACGGTGACGAGCCGCGTCTCCCACGCCTCGCCCCGGTCGGGGTCGGGCACGTCGGCCAGAGCCAGGTCGGCGACGGCGTCGAGCAGCGTCTGGCGGTTGGGGAAGTGCCGGTAGAGGGCCATCGGATCGCAGCCGAGTTCGGCGGCGATGCGGCGCATCGTCATCGCCTCGGCGCCCTCGCGGTCGCCGAGTTCGAGGGCGGCGGCGGCGATGGCGTCGGTGGTCAGCGGAGCGCGTGGTGGCATGCGTCCATCCTGCCAGGGTTGTCTACGCCGTAGACAACCCGGTGGCCGCCTGTCTACGCTGTAGACATGACGACGCTCAAGATCGGACGTGGCGCAGCCGTCCCGCTCAGTCTCGGCACCTTCACTTTCCTCTTCCTGAACGACTCCTGGCGTGCCGACAACCTCTTCCTGGTCCCCGACCTGATCCTGTGCACGGCGCTGCTCGTCGCCGCTGCGCTGCCAGACCGCATGGCCGCTCCGGCGCTCCTTGCCGCCTACTGTTTCGCCACGGGCGTGCTCGTGACCTCCGTGGCGTCCTACGCCGTCGACGGCCGGATCGGCATCGGCAGCCTCATCGGCGCGTCCGGGGCGCTGATCATGACCGCGGCGTTCCTACGCGCCGGGCAAGCGAAACAGGCGTGACCATCCACCGGCGGGGTGGTCGTTACACCTACCAACTGGTCGAACCGCCCACCGCCGGCCACGATCGCCGGCCCTTGAATTCCGATCAAGTGCTCGACAGGTTTCCCGCAGCCAGGTCACGCGGTACGGCCACCATCTCCACACGCCCACGGGCCAGCGCCACCGTGGAGGAGATCAAAGCCTGCAGACACGAAAGTTCTGCCTCGTCATCGGGAAGCGTCAGGCGCTGCTGCATCAACCCATCGAACCCGGCGAGGAAAAACCGGGCTATCAACTGTGCAGGCTGGGCGAGCTGCTGCCCAGTGCGCTCGGCCGCGTCGGCCACAAGACTCGCTGTCACACTCATCACGCCGAGATTGTGCACTTCAAGGGCCTCGCGGAGGTGGGGCGAGCGGAGCGCGAACATGGTCAGTTCAGTCAGCAGTTGATAGCTTCTCGGCTCGTCACGCACCGTGCGCCACAGCGCAGAAGCCAGTACCCCGACTGTCTCCTCGAAGCCCGCGTCGGCTGGCGCGCTCTGCCGCACCTGATCCACCAGCCCCTGAGTCAGGTGCTCGATGACGGCACGGTACAAGTCCTCCTTCGTACCAAAGGTGTAGTGCACCGTGGCCTGCGCGACGCCGAGTTCGGCGGCGATCGCACGTGTGCTTCCGGCAGCGACCCCTTCTCTGGCCATGAGGTCGATCGCCGCTTTGATCAGCTGGGGACGGCGCTCGGCCGCTGAGACATGAGCCATGCACTTAACATACCGACTTGATCCCCCGAAGAAGTCACTCGAACAAGTCGCATCTTCGCAGGTCGGCGCAGCCCTCGCCCCCCAGCAGCCGCCCATGGGCGCGCTCCACAGTCGTTCACACACGACTCGCTTCTGCAACTCGGTTGAAATTCAAGAGAACCTTTTCAAGAACTGACACCAAGTGATCAGTGCGGCCAACACCCGCGAGCCAGATACTCAGCACCCAATTCGCGATGCGCACGCACGAGACAGATCACCCCGAGCGACACAGGCCACGTCCAGAACCGGGCTGCGCCACGCCCGACCGGACCGCTCGGCCCAAGGGAAAGCGTGCGCGGCTGAGGTCGCCGCATGCACAAGCGCTTGCAGCACAAAGTGCGGGCCGCCGAATTTCAGCGCAGGCAGGCCTCACTCCGAGCGACCCATCTCACAGTCGCACCCCAGGCAGTCTCGTTCGAACGACTTTGTCGAGTGATAAAGTCGGTCGAACGGAATCGCCTTGCACCCCCGCAATCGGCGGCTCCTCCTGTCGCTCCGTGCCTGTCCGCAGGGCTACACCGTCCGAGGAAGGACCCTCCCCATGCGTCTGTTGTGAACGAACCGGTCGAGAGGCTGGACCGGCCCTATGCCCAGCGCTGGTGGGCGCTGGGCGTGCTCTGCCTGAGCCTGCTGATGATCCTGATGGCCAACACCGCGCTCACGGTCGCGGCCCCCTCCATGACCCAGGACCTCGGCTTGTCCAGCACAGGCCTGCAGTGGGTGATCGACGGTTACACGGTCCCGTACGCCGCGCTGATGCTGCTGTTCGCCGCGATCGGCGACAAGTACAGTCGGCGCGGGGCGCTCGTCCTCGGGCTCGTCATCTTCGGCGCCGGAGCGATATCGGGCTCACTCGTCGACAGCGCAGCAGGTGTCATCACCGCCCGCGCCGCCATGGGCGTCGGCGCGGCGCTCATCATGCCCGCCACGCTCTCGCTCCTCGTCGCCACCTTCCCGCGCGCCGAACGGGCCAAGGCGATCACCCTCTGGTCGGCCACCGCTGGTTTCGCGATCGCAGCCGGACCGCTGGTCGCAGGCACGCTCCTGAAAAGTGACAGCTGGCAGTCGACATTTCTGATCAACATTCCCGTGATCGCCCTCGCCATCGTGGGCGCCTTCGCCGTCGTTCCGCCGTCCAAGGCCACGCACATCGACCGGATCGACTATGTCGGCGGGCTCCTGTCGGTGGTGTGGATCGCCGCACTGGTCTTCACCTTGATCGAGGTGCCGCACGGCTGGAACGCGCAGTCGATCACAGGTGCGGGCGTCGCGGGAGCGGGGCTTTCGGCGTTCGTTCTCTGGGAGCTGCGCCACCCGTACCCCCTGCTCAACCTGCGCCGCTTCGCCGATCGCGCATTCACCGGCTCCAACGTCGCCGTCGTGCTGTTCTACCTCGTGGTCTTCGGCGCCTTCTTCTACCTCACACAGCACCTGCAGTTCGTCCTGCGATTCGACGCGTTCGAGACCGGGGTCCGCATGCTGCCACTCGCCGGTGCGGTCTTCGTCGGCTCAGCGCTGACCGGCTACCTCACCCCGCGCGTCGGCATGAAGGCCACGATCTTGGCGGGCATGGCAGGCGGAACGGCGGCGCTCGCACTGCTCACCCAGGTCGACACCTCGTCGTCGTACGGCGATTTCGTCGCGCCCCTCATCATCCTCGGGCTCTCGATCGGCCTGGCGCTCTCGCCGTGCACGGACGCCATCGTCGGCGCGTTCCCGGAGAAGGAGCTGGGCGTGGGCAGCGCGGTCAACGACACCTCGACGGAACTGGGAGGGGCGATCGGCATCGCCATCCTCGGCTCGCTGCTGTCGACTTCGTACTCATCGAACCTGTCGGACGCCACCGCAGGCAGCAAGCTCCCGGCCGAGGGGTTGAGCCAGGCACAGGAATCGGTCGGCGCTGGCTACGGGGTCGCCGAAGGCATCGGCGACCACGCACGCAAGCTCGCCGAAGAGGCAGCGAACGCGGGCAGCACCGAGCACGCCGCACAGCTGAAGGCACAGGCCAGCGAACTCGCCCACGGAGCCCACCAGATGGCGCACGCGGCTAGCTCGTCCTTCGCCGACGCCGTGGCCCACACCAGTCTCGTGGGTGCGGTGATCCTCGGCGTGGGCACGGTGGCGGTTGCCCTCTTGCTACCGGGCAAGAGCCGTACGGCAAAGACAGGACCGGACACCGCAGCTGAGCCCGAAACTGGCGCCTCAACCACCCTGGAAAAGGAGCCCGAGCTTCTAGGCCCCAAGCGGTAGCGGGGGCCGACGGCCACGCAATGCCCCGTTGGCGGTGGCACGCAGGCAATCGCCAAGTGTGGCGAGTCTCAAAGGACTCTGTCCGTGCGCCACCCCTGGTGGCCGGCGTGGCCCCCCTCAGCCGGGCGCGGTCGGTTGGGATGCGGTGGCGACCGCAGAGCGGTGCGCGAGGTGCTGGCCTCACGCACATGGGACGACCTGTGGAGGAGGGCGGCGGTCCGGCACCGGGCCGGACACCCTTCTCAGGGGTGATGTGCTGGAACGAGCATGCGGCCGTTGGCCTGTCACCCGACCTGATGGAGGCTCTGCCAATGGATGACGACGCTGTGATGAAGGAGGCCGAGGCAATCGGGGGCTGCGGCATGGGAGCTCAACTGCGCGCCGATGGTGCCGGGACGGCCCTGGGCTCGGGCCGCCCCGCCAGGTCATCCGGAAGATCATCAGCGGTACGAGTAGCAACAAAGCAGGGCCGGGCGGGCGTAGCCGGCGACGGTAGTTAGGTTGTGGACTGCAAGGTCACTTCGGGTTTTCTGCGGATGGTGTGGCCGTAATGGGCGTACCAGCTCAGCGCGTCCTGGTGTGTGACGGCGCCGGCGGAGGCGACCTGTGCCGGCGGTCTGCCCTGCAGGATGCGTTTGATCGGTACTTCCACTTTCTTGCCGGTGAGGGTACGGGGGACGGCAGGCGCGGCGACGATGTCGTCGGCCACATGGCGGGGTGAGAGCTCGGTGCGGATCGCGGCGAGGATCCGGCCGCGCAGGGTGTCGTCGAGTCGGTTGTTTTCGGCAAGTACGACGAATAGTGGCATCGCATATCGGCCGTCGGGGAGTTCGGCGCCGATGACGAGGCTGTCGGTGATCTCGGGGAGGCGTTCCACCACGGCGTAGATGTCGGCGGAGCCCATGCGCACGCCCATGCGGTTGAGGGTGGAGTCGGAACGGCCGGCCACGACGATGCTGAGGTCGTCGTGCACGGTGATCCAGTCGCCGTGCCGCCATACGCCGGGGTAGGTGTCGAAGTAGCTGGCGTGATACCGCTGCCCCTGCGGATCGGCCACGAGCCGCAGGGGCATCGAGGGCATAGGCTCGGTGACGACCAGTTCGCCTTGCTGCCCGGTGAGCGGCTGCCCTGCTGGGTCCCAGGAGGCCAGTGCAACACCGAGTGCTGGAGCGGGGATACGTCCGGTGTGAACCGGCAAACCGGCGGCCGCGCCGGCCAGGGCGGAGCAGATGTCGGTGCCGCCGCACACCGCCTGCAGCCACACCTCCGGGGACACGTGTGAATAGACCCATCGCCACGCCGAGGGTGGAAGGGTGGAGCCGGTTTGCAGGATCGAGCGCAGCCGGCTCAGCCCAACTTCGGCTTGGGACTCGGCGTTGGCTTGCGCACCCGCCATCAGATAGCCGGCGCCCACTCCGACCACGGTTGCCCGGGTTCGTTCGGCGATGCGCCAAGCACCGCTGACGTCGGGAAAGGTGGGGCTGCCGTCGTAGAGCACGATGGTCGCGCCGTGCAAGAGGCCACCGATGAGGTAGTTCCACACCATCCAGCTTGTCGAGGTGAGGAACAGGAACCGGTCGGATGGGCGCAGGTCAGCCCCAGGCCGAGGGATTTCAGCAGTTCCACGACGATGCCGCCGTGCCCGTGGACGATGCCCTTGGGCACCCCGGTCGTGCCGAAGGACCACAGCACCCACAGCGGGTGGTCGAATGCGACGTCGGCGAATTCGATCTGCGCGTCGGCCGCGATCGCTGGCCAGTCGTGCGCCGTCACACCGGCGTGCACCGGCCACGGGCCGGTGGTGCGGCGCCGGACCGTGAGCAAGTGCCGCACGGTGGGCAGGCCGTCCACCAGCTCGGCCGCCTGTGCGCGGCGGTCGAACGCCTTGCCGCCATAGGTGTAGCCGTCCGCGGCGATCAAGACGACCGGGGCGACCTGGCGGAACCGGGCCAGCACGCTGGCAATGCCGAAGTCGGGTGAGCACGCGGTCCACACCGCGCCGACCGTCGCGGTGGGCTACTCATTTACAGGGGAGCTGCTCCTGCTCGATCTGGCGGCAGGCACGGTCACCTCGCTCCTGCCGCATCCGCGGCAGGTCCGGTCCCTGGCGTGGCGGGACGCCCGGACGCTGGACTTCGTCCTCGCGCCTCCCGACGACTGGGAGAACCCGCAGGCCCACACCCAGGGGCACCCGTGCACCGCCGTCCGCGACGACTGGATGGCACCGGCCGCGTTGCGCCCGCAGGAGACCGCGGCGCCGGCTGCGCCGTTCTCACCGGCGCCGGACCGCCGCCCGCCCGAGGAAATTCTTGACGACCTGTCGGGCGGCCGCCGGGAGCCGCGGCGCCAGGTCTGGGCCGTGGAACCGCTGCCCGACGGCCAGATCCTGGCGGCGTCCGAGCGGATCGCCTTGGAATGCTGGGAGCCATCGGGGCGGCGCGCGTTCACCGTGCCGGACGCGGCAGGCGGCCGGCAGATCCAGGTGATGCCCGACGGCGGATCGGCGTGGGTCGTGCTGAACTCCCAGACCCGGCGCACCCAGGACGGTTGGGAGCGCAGCTCCGGGTCGGCCGCCCGCTTCTCCCTTGCCGACGGTGCCCGCACGACCGTCCTCACGCCGGGCTTCTCCCTCGCGCTGGCCGCCCGGGCGGACGGCTGGCTGGCACTGCGCGACGTCGACTTCACCTCGACCGTCCACGAAACGCTGCTGGTCTCCCCGAGCGGAGAGGAGTCCGGGCGGGTACGGCTGGGCAAGTTCGACCTGTTCAACCACCCGTTCACGGTCCGGCACAGCCCCGAGCTGTTCTTCCTGCGAGGCGAAGGGCGCGGGGACGTCGAGGGGAAGCGGGTCGCCCGGCTCGATCCGCTGACGCACGCTGTCACAGATCTGTTCCCACTGGAATGGGACAGCGCCCGCGACGGCCACCTGTTCGGCGGCCCAGTCGCCTACATTTGCGACGCGGCGGGCGAGGCGCTCGTCCACGGCGGGGCTGTCCACAACGGACGGGGCCTCCTGCCGGGCAACGCCTTCGTCGTCCGCCGAGCCCTCCCCGGCGGCAGCCCCACGTGGGTCTTCACCACCGACCACAATGTGACCTCCCTGGACGTCGCGGACGGCACCGTCTACGCCGCCTTCACCTCCGGGACGGTCGTGGCGCTCGACGCCATCACCGGCGCGACGCGCTGGAGCCACCCACTCCGTGTCGGCGCCAACCCGGCGATCGCGCTGTCGCTCACCGCGCCGTCCCCCGGCCGTGTCGTCCTAGGGACGACAGACGGCCGGATCCTTGATTGCGCGGTGCCCTGACCCGCTCAGGTGGGTCGCGCCGTACGGCATGCGGCGCCCCGACGCCAACCGCGACCAACTCCGCCGGTTCATCACGCCAAGCCACCTGGCCGGGGCCGAGATCCCGCCGACCCGCAGTGGGTGCGCAACCTGGAGTCGAACTTCCGCACTGGCATGGGAGACCGCTCCCTGCTGACCTACGGGGACCGGCCGCTGTCGGGTGTCGACCTGGCCACGAGCAACCTTGTTCAAGATCATCCGTGATGCGCTCGGAATGTCGCTCGCGTGCACGCTTCAGGACGACGCTGCCACGCCGAGATAACGCCGTTTGTCTCGGCACCGATCTGCTTGGGCCCGGGGGGTGGGGGCCGGGACTCAGCGATCCTCCGCAAGCGCCTCCTGCGAGGCTGCCAGCCGATTGACCGCCGAGGCGAGCGAAAGGATCGCGAGTACCTGCGCGTCTTCGGCGCGCCCGTCCGCCAGGGCGTTCAAGGCGGAGTTCTCATGGGAGCCGGGGCCGACCATCAGGTCGTCGTCGCTCATTTTGGGTGAACCTCTCTGTCCGGGGGGATCTCCAGCTCTCAGGAGAGCATGCGATCACGACAGGATGGCTCCAAGAGATCGCCCGACGTGTCCGGGGGGTCCTTCGCGGCTTTCGTCACGCTCGGCTGTGGGAGCGGGTGCGCCGCGCGCACGTCGGTTGGTCAGGTCCGCGCGGCTCCTGACGGCGCTGGGCGGCGGGTGTTCCCTCCTCAGCCGGGCGCCCTCGGTCGACTACCCAGGCAACTCATGTCTTCTTGTGGATGTGGCCACTGGTGAACCACTGCACCACAGTGGCCGCCGTGTGCACGGCCATTCGAGCAGCTTCGAGTGAGGCTGCCTTCATCTCAGGGCCAGCATGCCGGTCTCGCTGCCCCCACCACAGCAGATCAATCATGGCGATCACGGCGGCGGAGGAGGCCGCCTGGCCGTCCCGGTCATCAATGGAGACGGTCCATTTGTCTGCAGTGGCCTTCAACTGTCCAAGGACCCTCCCAAGGGTCGCGTCCCTGTCTTTGGGCAGGACCTCCGGGATGGTGATCGCTTCGACGGCCTTCACCGCCTCGCTGTAGGCCCGTGTCGGATCGGGCTGCACCCCATAGGCCGCGTTCCATGCCCAACGCAGATGCTCACTTGCATCGCTCCTGGCGTCACCGATGGTCGTGTTCACAGCCTCGACCACTGTCTGGTCCACGCGCTCCGTCAGCCTGTCTGGCCTGCCGATGCTGACCTGCCACGCGGATCCGCCGGCCTCAAGAATGTCTATGAGTTTGGCGATCTGTCCTATCCACCATGTCCGCGCCCCTTGATCTTCGTAGCTTTCAATCGAGAGGGTCCACGCATGGAGATGCAGGGTGGCGTCGATGGCCTCCAGGAGGTCGTCTCCCTCCAGCAGGACCTCCAACTTCCCTTGGCCGCGACGGACGATCTCCGTCTTTCGGAGCTTCAACTGCAGATTGGTGATGGTCTCCACGTACCGAGTGCCAGCATCACCTCATACAGCCACGTACGCAGTGGCCCAAGGAGGTAGGGAGGCGTGCCCTCCGCCAAAGCACGTTCGCCGGTCTCACCGGCCAGCCGCTCATGCAGTGGACGCCAGGGGCGAGTTTCTTCGATCACTCGACAAGGTTAGGGAGCTTCTCACCCGACTTCTCCTCATTTGCACGACTGACCAGTGAGTCTCGTCCGCGATCAGGCAGAAAGGACAGAAAGCCTGACGGACGCGGGAAGGCCAGTCCTGCCACGAGTCCAGGCTGGGCCCGGGTTCGCCTCCGCGCCTGGATCGAGCGTCGAAAAACGATCGATTTGTCACAGCCTCGGCAGGGCTCTCTCCTCCCCGGTCGATCCGCCCGTTCTAGGTGTTGAGAAACGTGTTGCGGAGTCGAAGGTACGACGAACCCGACGGGACGCCTTTCTCTTCGCTGAGCAGGTCCGGCGGCGGTCGGGTGAAGGTGTCGGTAGGTCTCTTTACTGTGTGCGAGGACGAATCGTTGAGGTTGTGGAGGCATGCAGATGGCGGGGCTTGCGTGGATGTACGGGCGGGATCTGCCGCTGCTGAGTCTCACCTTCGCGCGCGATCTCACCGCGTGGCAGCTGCTGAACCGGATGGGTGTCGACTCCGCCACGCTGGCCATGCGCGATCAGGACATCTTCCTCGATGAGTTCGGCGACATGCTCTACGACGACGGCGCCTACGTGGTGTCTGCCGGCCGGTACGGGTCGTGGGCTTGGGCGTGGGAGCACGGGAGCTGGCTGTGCATCGAAGACGACGACCTGGTGCGCAGAGTCTCGGCCAGAACGACCGCCGTGGTGTTGCACGCCAACGAGAAGGCCATGGCGGAGTTCCTTTATGCCGAGGACGGACAACTGAGCGTCGGCATCAACACCTTGCTCAGCCTCCGTCCCGAAGATCGCCTCGGGAGTGATCCCCACCGGCTTGACACCGAACTCCGCGCGCTGGGGGCCGACCCAGACCGCGGTGAGTACGGACCTCTGGGCTTGCGGGGCCTCTTCTACCGGCTTGTCGAAAATTTCGGCGTCGGACTCCCGCGCGAGGACTTGAACAAGAATCCGGTTCTCAGCGGCCGATTGAAGCCCAGGTCTTGATCGCGGCTCAACCAGCCCCGCCACGAGTCCATTCACGACGGGAACCGGTCAGCCAGGGCATAGATCCCCCAGACCCCAGTTCTATATGGCTCATGCTGAGCTCTAATGATTTTCGGCTTTCAGAGCCGGCCCAGAACTGAGCGGAGGAGGTGCGCGACTTGTGCCCGCAGTGAGCGTGTCCGGCCTCCCCGTAGCGAATGCCGAAAATCCAACGAACCCGTTTCCGAGCTGCGGTGATGCACTAGTTGATGGTGTCGACCGGGGCGGGGTCGTGGTTGGCGGCGACGGCTTCTGCACTGACGTTGGTGTAGATGGCCAGGCTGCGGGTGTTTCGTGTCCGGACAGCTCCATCAGCATGGGTGCTGACCAGTCGTCCTCGGCCAGGTGGTGAGCCGGGAGTAGCGGAGCTTGGTGGAGGGTTGAAGCGGCGCCGACGGGGATCGCGTAGCGCGTGCTTCACCCTTCCGCGCAGCGTCCGTCAGGTGATCGTCTGCTGAAAGGATCGGGCAGATGGGAGATGCGTCAGACCTTGTTTATGGGCTCGAACTCATCACGGAAGATGGCCTGGAGCAGTACGCGGGATCGGATCTTGACGTGCGTGCGGTGGTCGGGTGGATCCCGCAAGAGGTCAAGGACGAACTGAGGTACGGCCAGATCCCCTGGGGCCGGTTCCGGCACGCCTACGGCCCTGCCGTGGATGTGCCCGAGTATCTGAAGCTCCTCGGATCTACCGACGACCAGGCCGCCGGACGAGCCGTCAGCTCGTTGGGGAACTGCATCTGCCACCAAGGCGGGACCTTCGCGCCGGCCGCGCTGGCTGTGCCGTTCCTGCTGCGCCTGGCCAGCTCGCCTGCAACCCACCACCGTGGGGCGATCCTTCGCCTGGTCGGCGAGGTGGCACGGCGAGAGCACTACCGTGACGGATCACGCGCGGGCCTGCTCCAGGTCGCGCATCCAGACGACCAGCCGCGCTACGACGTGAGCGGGTACCTGGAGAACTGGTCGGTCCATGCCGCCCGCGTCGCCATCACCTGCGATACGCCCCTGTTGCTTGCACTCCTTGACGACATCGACGCCGACGTCCGCTCTTCGGCCTGCTATGCGCTGGCCACAGCCCTGCACGAGATCGAGCCGATCGATGCCGCATTGCGGCGTCGGCTGGGCATTGAGGAAGTGCCGGCCGTGCGCATGAGCCTCATCCTCGCCATCGCCCAGCTGGCGCGCGAGCACCGGGACGAGTCCACCGTCACCCGCCTACGCACCTGGTGGGGCGACCCGGACCAGCCCGCAGACATCCGTGTCAGCGCCGCACTCTCCTGGCTCTGCCTCGTCGACGTTCCAGTCCCCGACGACCTGCGGCCCCCTTCTCAGTACCACGGTCGACGACCAACTGGCCGAGCTGCTAGCGGCCGTTCCATGGATGAAAGAGGTCGACTGGGACGGAGCAGGCCTACGACGCTGCATCGATCTGATGCTCAACCCCGAGGTGGACTGGCGATCGGCCAATGAGGACCCCTGGGCCGAAACTTAACCCCGCCCCGCCGATGAGGTCCAGAAGATGTGTCCGTTATGGAAACGCCCACCGGGCATCACCGATCGCCTGGCGGGCGACATCGCGACCTGCGGCAACGTCGTCTCAAATAGGTACTAGGACGCGCCACCGTCTACCGGGTCCTGGACTGCTCAGCCGGCGAATCACCCAGCCCCACCTCGAAAGACCGTTGACATGCCGGAGCTGAACGCCTGCGACACGGCCTCCCCGCAAACATTGCGGTGGGGCTTGCGGTGAACTTCGCCGCCGCCCGAGACGCGATCAGCCGGATTCTCGCCAGCCCGCTCGCTGACCTCACAGAATCCGGACATCTGTCGAGCTTCCCCGAAGTGCGGCCGCGAGAATGGCATCTGCCCAACGACAGCGAGCTGCTATGGACCCACGGCCTTCCTCCGGCGCGAGATGATGGCCTACTCGGGGTCGCAGCAGAGTTCCAGACGACCATCGACCCCGAAGAAGCGATCGACACCACCCGCCTCTTTCGGCTCGCTACCTTCGGCACCGGCCGCCTGGCAGCTGCCGTTGACGGAAGCGGCGTCTTCTGTCTCCCGAAGTACACCGAGGTGCACCCACAGCTTCGCCATCTGCACCCTGAAGGCATCAAGCCGTCTTTGGCGAACTTCACTATCGCGGCCTTTGTTGACTGTGCCTGGAGATGGCACTGGCTCCTACCGGTCCTGGCGCGCGTTGAGACGCAGCTCGGCGAAGAGGAAATCGCCTGGTTCACGACCAACCGCGAGGCCTTCGCCCGCGGCGAGGCCCAGCCCACCCAGGTCGAACGAGAGCGCGACACCTACCTCGACCTCTGCCGCAGTCTGGTCGCTGCCTTCCAAGAACGCGACAGCGCGATCACTCCAGGCAGTCTCTGGGCCGAGACAATCCTCGACAACCGGTAACACCCATCGGGGTCTTCCTCAACCGGCCCCTGGTCGTCGCTTCCCTGGACCAGCTCGGCCGCTCGCTGCAGGACCTCATCACCATCGTCGCCGCACATCGCAAACGCGGCATCGGGTTCCGCTCCCTGCACGAAGCCCTCGACACCACCACCGCCGGCGGACGGCTGGTGTTCCACGTCTTCGCCGCACTCGCCGAATTCATCCGCGAGCTCATCATCGAAGGCACCCGCGAGGGCCTGGACACCGCCCGCGCCCGCGGCACCCCGCCTGGGACGCCCCCGGCGATGACCAGCGAGCAGATCCTGCACGCCCGCGCGATGCTCGCCCGCCCCGACGCCACCATCGCCCGCCTGCTCGGCGTCTCCCGCGCCACCCTCTACAAGTACATCCCCGAACTCTCCGGCGGCCGCCGACCCCGACTGGACCCGGCCGTCCCCGCGCCCCGGCCCGAACTCACCGCCGGAGAACCCACGTGACCGCCCCGCTCACAGACGACCACCCCGAACCCGACGACCAGCCACCACCCGACACCGCGATCCAAGACGACCAACCGGACGAGCAACCGGACGTGCGACTGCCGATCGACCCATCCGAGCCCATGGCCTCCTGGCTAGCGATCATCTAGACATCCACGCTGACCTGCACGTTTCCCCCTATCCTGGCTGGGGATCCCCGTAGTACTTGGGAAAGATCGGGCGGATACGGCTGAGTAGGCTCCCGAACCGGGATCTTTTAAACTCCGGCGGGAGGTTCTGGTGGTCGCTGCGGTGTTCACCGACGAGGAGTTGAAGGGGCCGCAGCGGTTTTGCGAGATTCGAAATCCTTCTCCTTCACAAGCAAGAGGGACCCCCCGCCCCTAGCCGCGCACAGGTAATCGAGCCACCAGCCTGCCTCGACTCCGGCCTTGCCGTGCCTGCGGCAGGTCGTGTCGTCTTTGAAGCGGCCCTTAAATTCCCAGTCGTCGCGGGCCTCGGCTGCGGCGTTGGTGTTGGCGCGGGGCGCGGGCGGGCCTGCGGCGTAACTCGGAGGACTGGTGTGCAGGACCGCCACTGCGGCGGCGGCCGCGCCACTGGCGGCCAGCAGCCGGCGGGTGGCGGTGGGTGAGACGTTCATGTCCACTCCCTGGATCGACGGTGCCCGGCGGGTTGCCGAACATTCCCAATACAACACTAAGTAGTGGATCTATCACTTTCTGTGCAGACCCGCAAGACTCTTACTACCTGGCACACGCAAAGGAGCCGTAGCCGACAAAACCGCGACCCTGTCCGGTGATCGGCGCCAAACCGGTCCGCCTATCGACCCTCGGGGATTCCTGACGATCTACTCACGTAGCGCAATAGATGGCGCCACGGTCGGCGACCCCGGCTGCCCCCTGCCGGGCTGACGTCACGGGAGACCGAGGTGACCGACCCGGTCGGCCATCTCGGGGTAGAGGCGGTCGCGCAGGCGCAGGCGCAGCGCCTCGGCGCGGCATGCGGCGTCAACTACCCCCTCCCAACGCCTAGGCCGCCCCGCCGGGTGGTGGAGGGCACCGTTGATTCCTTCCCCCTTTGGGTCTGTGCAGGGAACCGCTTTGCCTTTCACCGGGCAAGGGCCTGGCATTGGTTCTGCGCATGAGCCACGGCCTGCGTGCATACAGAGGTTGGGGGGGTCGGACGTGCTGAGGGAGGTGCTGGGGATCGTCGGCCTTGGCGGAATGCAGATCGCATGTCCGCCTGGCGGGCGTTGACCAACCGCACGCCGAGGGGCGACCTGCCATCGGGGAAGGCGATTGCCCAGGAGTTCGGGCGCCGCGCGTTGGGGCCGCCTGGTCAAGCAGGCTGGCCTCGCCGGGCGCCTTGACCCGGCTGCCATCATGCCGGGTCCTCGGCTCAGGCCGCCGAACGGAGCCCGGCGGGACGGCGCCGGAGAGCGGTCTCGAGCAATGCCGGGGGCTGGTATTCCTGGTCGAGCGCGCTGACGTCGGTGCCCGGCGGGACGATCTCGTCGATACGGTCGATGACGTCGTCGGACAGCTCGACGTCGGCCCCGGCCAGAAGGTCGTCGAGGTGTTCCATGGTGCGCGGGCCGAGGAGCGCGGCGGTGACGCCCGGGTGGGCGACGGCGAACGCCATGGCCAGGTGGGTCATGGGCAGGCCGGCCTCCCTCGCGAGCGGGATGAGCTGTTCGACGACGTCGATGCGGCGCTCGTCGGTGAGGTGGCGGGAGAACTGGGCGCGCTTGAGGTCGTTGTCACCGCCCTTGCGCACCCGACCGGTCAGCAGGCCCTGGCCGAACGGACCCCACACCATGACGCCCATGCCGTACTCCTGCGCGATCGGCAGGACCTCCCGTTCGATGCCGCGGTTCAGGATCGAGTACGGCGGCTGCTCGGTGCGGAACCGCTGCAGTCCGGCACGTTCGGCGACCCACTGGGCCCGGACGATCGTCGAGGCGGGCGTCGTCGAGGAACCGATCACGCGCACCTTGCCGGCCCTGACGAGATCGGTCAGGACGGAAAGGGTCTCCTCCAGGTCGGTGTTCGGGTCGGGCCGGTGGAGCTGGTAGACGTCGATGTAGTCGGTGCCGAGCCGGCGCAGGGAGTTCTCGACGGCGGTGGTGATCCAGCGGCGGGAGGCGCCCTGCTGGTTGGGGCCCTCGCCCATGGGCATGCCGACCTTGGTGGTCAGGACCACCTCGTCGCGGCGGCCCTTCAGGGCCTTTCCGACGACGTCCTCGGAGTCGCCGTAGCGGTCGGCGGTGTCGATGAGGTTGATCCCGGCGTCGATCGCCTTGTGGATGATCCGGGCCGACTCGTCCGGGTCGTTGCCCATCTGGCCGGCGAACATCAACGTGCCGAGTGCGTAGGGGCTGACCTTGATCCCGGTCCGCCCGAGGTTGCGGTACTTCATGAACGTGCTCCTTCGGTGCCGACCGGTGGGTGGATCCCCGCCGGCCACCGGCCGTCGGCCGGTACATCCACCTTCCGCGGACCCGCGGGCCATCAACCAGTACCCGCCGCAGCCAGTGGACCCGGAGTACCACGACGGAACGCGGCCGACTGCCGATACTGGGGAGATGACCGGGACCACCGATCTTGGCAGGGCCCTGCACGCCTGGCGGGATCGCACGAAACCGGCCGAGGTCGGCCTGCCGGACGACGGACGCCGGCGCGCGCCAGGCCTACGGCGTGAGGAGCTCGCCTTGCTCGCCGGCCTGTCCGTCGACTACATCGTGCGGCTCGAACAGGGCAGGTCGAGGAATCCGTCCCCCCAAGTACTGTCCGCGTTGGCTCGGGCGTTGCGGCTGGCGACGGCGGAGCGTGAGCACCTCTTCGTACTCGCCGGTCAGGCGGTGCCGGGCCCCGGGCAGGTTTCCGACCACGTGCCGGCAGGCGTCCAGCGCCTGCTGGATCGGCTGACCGGCACACCGCTGAGCGTCTACGACGCCGCATGGAACCTCATCACGTGGAACCCGTTGTGGGCCGCGCTGTTCGGCGACCCGCCCGCGGCACGCGGCTTCGGGAGGAATGCGGTGTGGTGGGCCTTCGTGGAACCGCCCGCCGGATACCCCCAGGCCGTGAGCCGGGAGACGGGTCACCGGGCGGCTTTCGTGTCCGACCTGCGAGCGGCGTCGGCTCGCTATCCGAAGGACGCCGGACTGGCCGCACTGATCGATGAGCTCCGTACCCGCAGCGGTGACTTCGCGGCGCTGTGGGACTCCGGCGTGGTGGGCGTGCACGAGCCCCTGACCAAGACCGTCCGGCACGCGAGCGTCGGCGAGCTCACCCTCGACTGCGACATCCTCGCGGCGCTCGGCACTGATCTGCGGATCATGGCCTTCAGCGTGGCGGAGGGCAGCGAGACCGCCGAGCGGCTGCGGCTGCTGGAGGTCGTCGGCGTCCAGACGCTGACGGGCGCCGAAACGGACACATGATCGGAGGGTGCCGTCCAGGAACGGCGCGGATCACTCCGGAAACAGGCGCGCGACGAGGGAGCGTGCCCATTCGGGTGGACGAGCCCGCGCCCGCGAGTGTCCTGATGTCCGGCGCCTTCCTGAGACCACTGGGGCGGACTCTGCCCGACCAGCCCCGCCTTCGCCGACTACGACCTGATCGTCGTCTGCTCGTCGGCGGGCAAGGACTCCCAGGCGATGCTGGACCTGGTGGCCGAGCTCGCCACGGCCGCCGGTGTGCTGGACCGGGTCGTGATCGTTCATAACGACCTCAGCGTCGCCGACTCCGCCTGCCCGTCGAGTGGCCCGGGACCGGCACGCTCGCCCGGCTGCTTCACTGCACCAACCTGGGCACCCGGCGTAGGTCCTGTGCCCTGTGGGCGCTATCCCGTGGTGGACCGTGGGAGCTGGACTTGTGCAATAGTCGCCGTTCCAGCCACGGGTCGCTGCTCGTACATGGTGATGACGTCGCCCGGTTTGAGGCGCCGCCAGTGAAGCGGAGTGAGCGGGAGCAGTCTGATCGGGCCATATCCGCCTGGCGGGATTTCGGGTGCGGACTCGACCCAGATGAAGGCGATGTGCAGGTCAGCGCTTCCCTCGGCGGTCGGGCGGCCGAGGGACCACAAAGGCCGCAGCTGCCCGTTGCTGGGGACTGGGAGCCGACGGCCTCCCGCGTCCGGGGCGACCAGTTGCAGGTCCGCTCTGATCAGACCGTGCAGGGTCTCGGATCGTCGCCATTGGAACCAGGCGACATCGCGATCAAGCCACATCTGCTGAGCCGCAGCGATAAGCAGGTCCCAGTACTGGATCGTCTGCCACTGGACGCCGTCGAAGTCCTCCAGGATGCTCAGGGCGACTTCCCACTCCTCGTAACTGAGGTATTCCTGCACGTCATCGGCGCTGAGGCCAGCATCGCTCCTGGCATCGGCCGGAATGAGGGCAGCCGCGCGGCGCAGTAGGTCAGGCACGTCCATGAGGACTGATTCTGGGGCCTCGCCAACAGAGTGCTGCTGCGCGTGGTGCAGGCAGCCGAGGCTGGGGCGGGTTGCGGATCTTCGGGCAGCTCCAGCCCCGGGGTCTGCTTGGACAACCGGAAGGGTGTGCTCGCCAGTGACGGTGGGCAGGAATCGTGCCATGAGGATCTTGGAGCCCGTCATGGATCTGAAGGCTCCCGGCTCGGTCGAGTGCGTCGTCATGCTGTGCCCGGCCGGCTCCTGACGGTGGCGATCACGTCGTGGTTCCGTCCGGCACGGCGCAGAACAGGGACCGGCGTCCCACCGGCACGGGCGTGGCCGTGGGCTTCACTGTCGTCGTGCTCGTGGTCACCAGCCTTCTCAACCACCGTTGGGCATCCTCGTTCGGGCTGCTGACCGCGGTCGTGGTCAGCGTGCTGCTGCTGGGTGTGCTCTTCTGGGCCGGGGGCACCTGGGCGGAGGCGGGCCTGGATCTCGTCGCACTCGGGCGCGGAACGCGCTGGGCGCCTGCGCTGATCGGGCTGGTCGGCGTGGCGTACGTGGCCGGGGCGCTGCTGCCGGCTACCCGTCACCTGTTCGTGGACCAGCGCTACAGCGGGCTGACCGGTGGGCAGGTGGCGTTGCGGATGCTGGTCACGGTTCCGTTCGGCACGGTCCTGCTGGAGGAGGTCGCCTTTCGGGGCGTGCTGTACGGCTTGGTGCGCCGGGCCCGCGGGGCGGTGTGGGCGACGGCGGTGTCCAGCGTCCTGTTCGGGCTGTGGCACATCCTGCCGTCGCTGCACCTGGCGTCCGCCAAGCCCGTGCTGACACCGGTGTTCGGCCACTCCACGCTCGGTGCCGCCCTGGTCAACGCGGGCGCGGTGTTGTTCACTGCGGCCGCGGGCGTGCTCTTGTGCGAGTTGCGCCGCCGCAGCGGCAGCCTGCTGGCGCCGATGGGCCTGCACTGGGCCGTCAACGCGTTCGGTTATCTGACCGGCTTCCTGCTGCGGTGACCGGCTCTCCGTCCGCTGCCGGTACGGTTACCGATCTCTCGACTCGAAGTTGCGACGGGGCCTCCTACGGCGACCCATCCCGCTGCACCGCGCAGCGCGCCTGAGTCCTTGCCACCCCGTTCATTCGGCGGCGTCCATGCGCTCGTGGAGTTCGATGATCCGTTCACAGGCTTCGGTGACGTCGCTGAGGGCAATACGGACGGTCTGGCGTTGAGGTGTGCGCCAGCTGCAGAAGCGGTTGTCGGCCCAGACCGTGAGCTGTTCTCGCCCCGACAGCAGTGAGTGGGGCGCGTTGGTGGCCGGGGATGATCCGCGTTAGTCCGCGCTGCCGGAGCAGGAGGGCGTACGGCGGTGCCGTACGCCCCCCGGACCATCAGTGGTGCTACTTCGAGACCGCGCGTAGGTGGGGCTGCGCCCTCTGTTCGCGGCGGACACGGCGGTGTGCGGTGGCCCAGCGCCGTTGCTCGGCCTCATCACCGCCGCAGCCACGGATCAGCCCGGTCACGTACTCCAGCAGGAGCGCCTGCCGCGGGTCCGCCTTGATCAGCTTGGCCGCGACTGTATGGGAGAACGCGCCCCCCGAGGCGCTGGCGACCCGCCGCGACCCGAACTCACCGGCCCACTCCCAGAACTCCCGCAGCAGCACTCGCAACTCCGCGGCACTGTTCGCGGTCGACGGGTCGGGCTTGAGGTCATGTCCGGGCAGGTCCTCAAGCAGCACCGGCACGGACCGGGGCGCCTGAGCCCGCTCGGCCTTGAGCCGCCGCTCCGCATCCCGCTGTTCCTCGCGCCTCGCAGCGCCCCGGTTCCAATAGAGGCTCTAGGTTGTGGCTGTGGCCTGCAGTTGTGTGTGGTTCTGGAAGTAGTTGGCCTCGTGTTCGTCGGGTCCGATCGACGCGGCGATCCCGGCCTGCACCAGGTGCGTGGTGAAGCGGAAACTTGTGTATTGCTTGGGCTCAACCGGTGGTTGCAACACCGCTTGAAATTGACTGGGACAGGAGCTCATTGAGGGCTTCGGCGGGTGTCTTCCAACCGAGTGTCTTTCGGGGTCTCCCGTTGAGGGCGGAGGCGCCACGACATGGCCCTCACGCTGGAGTCGCCGCCAGATCTTGCGGGCGCCGTAGACCTGGTAGTTGGCCTCGAAGATGCGGGTGATCTCGGTCTTCAGCCGTTCGTCGCGGATCGCCCGGGCCGAGGCCGGACGTGACTTGGCGGCGTAATAGGTGGACGGTGCGATCTTGGTGCCGTGCTCAGACAGCACACGGCAGATCGGCTCGACCCCGAACACCTTGCGGAACGCGTCGATGAACGCGATCAAGACCTGTGTGGCCGGTCGAGCTCGGCGATGCCCCTATGTCAAGCTGCTGCCGCAAGGCCGCCGTCGACAGGGTGTGTGGTGGTGGATTGGGTGGTTTTGAGGGTGCGGTAGACGACGTCGGAGATGCGGCGGCGCAGCAGCCGGATCGCCTCGGTGCGGGTCTTGCCCTGGGCCAGGAGCTTGTCGATGTAGTGCTTGCCGGGACCGACGCCGCGGGTCTGGGTCACGGCGATCATGTGGAAGGCGCAGTTCAGGCGCCGGTTCCCGCCGCGGTTGAGTCGGACTCGGTCGCTGTTGCCCGACCAGACCGGGATCGGGGCGGTGCCGGTGAAGCGGGCGAAGGCGGCCTTGGACTTGAACCGCTGCACCCCGGCGGTCTCTGCGATGATCGTTGCCGCTCCGAGCACCCCGCAGCCTGGGACCGCTAGCAGCTCGGGCGCCATGGCTTCCACAAGCCTCTTGAGCTGACGCTCCAGTTGGTTGATGCGCACTGTCATCTCACGGCAGCGAGCCAGCAGCTCGCGGGCGAGCTCAGCGACCACGCCGGGCATCCCGGCCAGATGCGCCTCGAGCTGGTCCTGGACGCAGCGGCGGCGCAGGCCGCGGGAGGGGATCTCCAGCTCGGGGTCGAGTTCGTGCAGGTGCCAGCGGAGCTGGCTGCAGATCCGGGTTCTCTGGGTGACCAGGTCGTCGCGGTAGTCGGCCAGCAGCTTCACCTCACGGGACGGCCCATCCAGATGGGCGACGGGCAGGTCCGGCTCACGCAATGCGACGCGGGCGACGGCCAAGGCGTCGATCGGGTCGGACTTGCCGCGTTCGCGGCCGGCCCGACGCTGCCCGGCCATGAGCTGGGTGGTGACCCGCACAACCCGGTAGCCAGCTTTCAGCAGATCAGCCTCCAGGCGCCGGGTTACATGCCGGCAATCCTCGACCGCGAACGTCACCTCGCTCCACTGAGCCGCCCAGGTCGCAGCCTCGACGTTCCCATCGGGTGTTGCACGGACCGTCCGCTCGCCCAGCTTGCGGCCGACCTGATCCACTGCGACCAGCGTGTGGGTTCGCTTGTGAGCATCGACTCCGATCACGACCAACGCGCTCTCCTTCACCGTCCGACCAGGAGCTAGGGGCTGGCCGGTCCGGCGGGCACGCCTGAATCGAGCTACCCGCAAGCACCTATCAAGCCACGCCGGGCGGCCAGGCCCGGCGGATCGCACATCACGAAGA
Source organism: Actinomadura sp. 6N118 (assembly GCF_044326415.1). Classification (NCBI taxonomy): domain Bacteria; kingdom Bacillati; phylum Actinomycetota; class Actinomycetes; order Streptosporangiales; family Thermomonosporaceae; genus Actinomadura; species Actinomadura sp. 6N118. The sequence continues at coordinate 156,677 of NZ_JBIRAZ010000005.1, forward strand.
GCCACCAGCATCGGCCGGGGCAGCAAAGAAACGAGCGAACCCGCCGGGACACAGAAGATCCTGACATTCAGGCGAAGAAAGCCGTGGCCCGCTTGAGGACCTCCACGTCCTCCCGCAACCTGCGGTTCTCCCGCCGCAGCGCGGCCAGTTCCTCACGTTCACCACTGGTCAGGCCGTCACGCTCACCGTGGTCGACCTCGGCCTGCTTCACCCAGGCACGCACCGCGGTCTCGGTCAGATCGAAGTCCTTGGCGACCTGACCGACCGAGCGATCACCACGCCGACACAGCTCGACGATCTCGGCCTTGAACTCCGGTGTGAACGAACGGCGCGAGCGTGGCTTCTTGTCCATGCTCTCCATGATGGACATCCTGCCGGGGCCACGGCCCCTACTGATCTCGGATGTCCGTCAAAGCGGATCAAGCCCAGGGCAAACAGATCGAGTTGGACCATGTGAGCTCGAGTGAGCTTCTCTACGCCTAGCACCTGAAGGGCCTCATCGGCGGACACGGGACGCACAGTGTTGTAGTCCGGCTCCGCATCTGGTGGCTCTGTCACCGAGAACCAGCACCAGATGTCGTTGGGTTCGGGCACCAGTTGGTGATCAACAGGGCGAAAATGTCGATGAGATTCAGCACCACTTCGGCCCGGGCGAAGCCCGGGCCGAAGGTCGCGCGTGGTGGGGGTCAGTTCGTGTTCTGTTCCGGCCTCGGGGAGCGATGGAACAGTGGTTAAGCATTGACCGACGTCATGGACGCCGTTGACGGCGGGCGTTCCCGCCGGTTACCCGTGCTTGTCCGGTTCGGCGTCGGCGAAGGCGCGGTATCCGCCGAGATCTCGGGCTGGGCGAGGACGTCGCCGCGGTGCACGACTCGGACCGGCCCCGGGGCCATCATCGGATGCTGATACGCCGGCGTAGCGAGGTCGTGTCGGACATTCAGCAAGACCGTCGTGGTCATCACCGCGAAGTCCGCCGGGCGCAAGGTCTTCGGCCTCGCCACCGCAGGCGTCCGTCTCGCTTGACCTCTTGCGCGTCAGTCCGGCAGCCAGTGCAGCTCGTGCGCCAGGGTTTTGGCGACGGCACGGATGCGGCGGTGTAGTGGCGACTGCTCGCGTGGGAGGACCAGGTGGAACGTCAGGCTGGGCGCGCCCCGCAGCGGTCGCCAGGTGAGACCGGCCGGTTGTGCCGTGGCCGCGGCTTCTCCGGCCGGGGCGAGGGTGACCCCGTCGCGCAGGTCGCGCTGAGACATGTCGAAAGAGACTGCGGGCGTGTGGAATCGGGGGTGTGGTCGGGTGTCTCGGAACAGTGCGGACAGCTGATCGTGGATCACGGGGTTGGCCGCACGGTCCGGGAGTCGCAGCGGATACGCGGCCGCGTCGGCGATCTCGATCTCCGGGTGTTCGGCCAGCGGATGGTGCTGCGCCAGTTGGACCCCGATGCGCGCACGCCGCAGCAGGAACCGGCGCACGCCACGGCCCGGCTGTTCACCGCGGGTGATTCCGGCATCGATGCGGCCGTCGGCGACCGCGGGGGAGATCTCCGGTGTCGCCATCGGGACCGCGCCGACCTCGAGTCCGCTGTTGCCGCGAATCAGCCTGTCCACCAGGGCCGGTGCCGTCTCGGCCCCGGCGCTGAGGCTGTATCCGATGCGCAGCGTGCCCAGTTCACCGGCCGCCGCGCTCCGGGCGGTGTCCCATGCCCGGTCCAGCGCCGCCAGCGCGGGCGGCGCGGATTCCGCCAAAGCCGCACCGGCCGTGGTCAATACGACGCTACGCGTGTTGCGGACCAGCAGGGCCGTACCGAGTTCCGCCTCCAATCGGCGCATCCGGGCGCTGAGTGCGGGCTGTGCGATACCGATCCGTGCGGCCGCGCGGGTGAAGTTCAACTCCTGCGCCAGCACCAGGAAGTACCGCAGGCTCACCGTATCCGGCGCCACGTGCCCTCCCTGCCGATTGATAACGATCCGTTCTGAGTCTATCCCGTACCGATCTTTCCCTCGACTGCACATCAAGCCCTAACCTGCGCATATGACGATTCCACCGGCCGCAGTACTCGTCGGCGGGATCGATCGATCTGAGTGTCAATTCGAAGTCGGACGTGTCCGGCCGAACACTGGAGGTTTCCATGGCTAAGGGCTACTGGGTCAGTGTCTACCCCGCCATTTCCGACCCTGAGGGGCTGGCTGCCTACGACAAGCTGGCCGGTCCGGCTGTCCAGGCTGGGGGCGGGCGCGTCCTGTCCCGGATCCCGTCCCGTGGCGGTCGAGTCGTCGCCCACGAGGCCGGAATCACGCAACGCGTCGTTCTGATCGAGTTCGACAGCTTTGAACAGGCCGTCGCGGCATACGAGAGCGAGGCATACCAGAAGGCGCTGGTGGCCCTCCCCGACGGCTTCGAGCGCGACTTCCGCATCATCGAAGGCATCGACTGACCGGCGGGCCCAGCCATCGCTGAGCATCCGTCACCTGATACGCACACGGTGCTGAACGACGACTCACGAGACGAGTTCGAAGCCATGCCCCGCGCCCCAGTTCGTCGTCGACGACCTGATCCCTGTCGGGCGGATCGAAGAAGCGGCCTCGGTGCCCAGCGCGATGAGCAGGTGCGACTTGCCGGTGCCCGAGTCGCCGATCAGGCAGAGCGGCTTGCCCTTTCTTCACCCACTCGCAGGTGGCCAGGGTGTGGACGGTAGCCGGGTCGATGTTGGAATTGGCGTCGAAGTCGAAGGCGCGCAGCGACTTCTCTCGCGGGAACGCGGCGGCCTTGATGCGACGTTCGGAACGGCGGCGGGCGCGGTCGTCGCACTCGGCCATCAGCAGCTCGGCCAGAAAACCCAGGTAGGACATCTGATCGCGGGCGGCATCGGCGGCCAGGTCACCGAACTGGCCGCGGATCGTCGGCAGCCGCAGCATCTTGCAGGATTGGTCGATCGCGGTCTGGGCGGCTTGCTCGGTCAGGCCACGGTGGCGCTTTTCGGTCATGGCTCTGCCCGCTGGTCGCCCCGCAGATCGTACGGCTGGCCGAATCGCTTCCCGCAATCTGGCGCAGCGGCAAGCGACTGCTACGCGATCGCCTAGCGCGCCTGGGATTCGACACTGAAATCACTCATCCGCCGCTGCCGGAAAACTTCCAGCACATCCTGGATCTGGCGATGCGCCGCCACGGCGCCGTCCTGCTGGAGGCCCTGCTGGACAACGGAGCACGGCTGGTGACCGACGGATTCCTCGACGAAGTCGAGCTGCGCCGCGCGGCGCGCTGCTTCGCCGCCACTGGACAACGCATCTACGAGGTCTACCGGCCGCTGATGCTGGAAGCGGGCCTGAGGTCACTCATCCGCGCACCGGCAGATCGGGTTGCCGCTGCGCGGGCCGCGACATGATGTAGCCAGTACGGTCCCGCCGCTGCACCTCACGTAGCAACGTCCACCCCTGCACCTGGCAGTAGTACCGGGCCAACCGTTCATGGAAGGCACCACGCCGAACGTGCAACCGCCCGGTCCGGGCCGCGTGATCCAGCGCCCAGCGCGCAATCACGTGGCCCAGCCGCGCGCCTTCCGCCGGCAGGGTCCACGTCGACGCTAGAAACAACGACGGCTCTGCACACTCGGCCTCGGTGAACGCCCACGACAGGCACTCGGTGAGCACCGTCGTGCAGCCCGCCACCACACCATCGCGTTCCATCACCCACACCGGCCAGCCCGGCTCCCCCACCTGCCCGGCCAATGTCTCGGCAATCCCTTTCGGTGCGCTCAACCCTCGTGCACCCAGCCACTCGGCCCTGGCGGCGACCACCCCGCCGAAGGCGGCGTACCCAAGAAACGTCCCACCGCCGAAGTCGGCGGGCCCAGAGAAGGTTGCGCCTCTGAAGTTGGCGCTGGCCGGACTGCAGCGGGTGAGAGTGAAGTTGATCAGGGTGGTGCCCGTGAGGTCAAGCTGCAGGTTGGTCCAGGCGACGTCGGCGTCGGGTTGCAGACATCCGATCTGCTTAAGCCGTCAAGTCGTTGCCTCATTGTTGATTTCGATGAGGCGGAGTTCGGCGGGTTGGCCGTCTTGGCTGGCCTTGACGACTTGGTAGGTCGCGATCGGACCGCCTGGCCGCGGAGGTAGGTAGGTCTGGAATCGTTCTCCGACCTTGTTGGCGGCGAACCATGTCCGTTCGCCTGCGCGAGGTCCGTCGAGGAAGACCGCTGGAAAAACCTCGATCTTGGGAGCGTGGACGACGCTGTCCAGGTTGTGACGGGTGATCAGGTCCTCGTCGGTCGCGTCGGGGTGGACCAGTTCGGTGGTGCCGTTGGGCAGGATCAGTAGATGCTGCCCGTCGCGGCTGACTGGTCGTGCACTGAGTACCGCGAAGCGCTCGGGCATGTGCAGATTGTCTCATTGTGCGATCAAGCGGTGGCGGCAAGACGTGGTCCGAACGCTGCGGCCTCGTCGAAGTTCTGGCGGGTCTGCAGGCAGTGGAACAGGCAGCCGATCATGCGGTTTGAAGGTGTTGCGCAGCGCGCTGAAGTGTTTGTCGCCGGCGGCTCGCCGATGGCCCAGCACAACAAAGCCGGCTACGCCGACCTCGCCGCGGCAACCAGCCGGACGGCGGCGACCGTCGCCAGGTGCCTGCACGAGCTACGCGGTCGGGGCGCGGTCTTCTTCGACGTCGACCTAGACCCCGGCGTCGTCGCATCACCACCCCGGCCCTGCTGTGGATGGCAGCCCCCGGCACACCTGGAGCACGTCGCCACCGAACTGGCCACCCACCGCGAACTCGCCGTTGTGGCCGTCACCACCGGGCCCCACCAACCTGCTGGCGCAGGCCCTCAGCTCCCAGCGCCGAGGACCTGCACCACTACCTGACCAGGCGCCTGGCGATCGACGCCATCACCAGCATCGAGACCGCTCCCGTACTGCGCACCCTCAAGACCGCAGCCATCCTCAGCTCCTGAACGACCAGCCAGCGCAGAACCCGGCCACACCGCATGTTGGTGTGCAGACGACTCCGGACATCCGTGCAAGCGGCTTCGGAAATCGACACTGCTCGCGTTCGCCACTTGCGGCGGCCCGTCACGTTCTCCGGCGCATGGGGCACGTTCGGCGTATCGACGTTCTCTGGCGGCGAAGTCGGCTTCTCTTGCACGTCGTGCTGCAGGTGATGATCGGCCGGTATCCGGCTCGCCCCGATGTTGACCTGAGCCTGGGCGAATGGGTGGTCGCGGTGAACGGCGGCCACCTTCCCGGAGTGCGTGTTGGCCAAGCGAAGTCCGGCAGGTTGGTGCGCTGCAGTCGGGTTCCGGCCAACGCGCGCACGGCGACGGTGGTGGGTTGCGTTGGAGATCTTGTTGGGGTCATGCTGGCCCGACCCCGCAGCGACACGCTGTGGGGTGGGTCATGGATGTGATCAGCACTGCCGAGGCCCCGGCGGGAGAACGGTTCGCCTTCTGGCGCGAGGTGAGCGCGAAGCTGTGGGTGCCCTTCGACTTGCGTTGCGAATCTCAGGTGGAGAGCGGGTTTCAGGCTCGGGCCGATATCAGTGAGTTCGGCCCCATACAAGCGACGTTGACAACCACGACACCGCACATGGTGCAGCGCACGCCCAAACTCATTCGCCAGGCAGATCCCGAGGTGTTCAAACTGGCTTGTGTCCTGCGGGGTCACGGCATCGTTTCCAACGATGACCGGCGCGGGGAGCTGCGCGTGGGGGATCTGGCGCTGTTCGACTCCTCAAGCCCCTACCTTGTCCAGCACGCGCCTGACGTTGGGGCGTTGCAGTTCCTGATGTTGCGGTTTCCGCGTGCGTTACTGCCGTTGCCCGCCCGGGATCTGCGGCGGTTGAGCGCGGTGCGTATCCCGGGCGAGCGGGGTGTCGGCGCGCTGTGTTCACAGTTTCTGCTGCAGTTGGCCCGGCACATGCACGAACTCAGCCCGTCCGACACCGCCCGGCTGTCCACCCTGACCATCGACGTGCTGACCGCTGCGCTCGCTGATGCGCTGGAGGTCCAGGGCGCGGTGCCGTCTCACACCAGGCGGCGAGCGCTGGTGGCCCAGATCCACGCGTTCATCCAGGCAAACCTAGGCGATGCGTGCCTGACCTCGGAAGCGATCGCCGCGCCATATCTCCCGCAGCTATCTGGACAAGCTGTTCCAGGCCGAAGGGCACACCGTCGCCGGCTGGATCCGCGAGCGCCGCCTGGAGCAGTGCCGCCGCGACCTTGCCGACCCCTGCTGGCCGCCCGCCCGATCAACGCGATCGCGGCCCAGTGGGGGTTCCCCAACCCTGCCCATTTCAGCCAGGCGTTCCGCAGCGCTTACGGCCTTTCACCGCGCCAGTTCCGCCAGCAATGCGCGACAGTGCGGACACACTAAAACAGTGTGCACAGACTAAAGACCTGTGCGCTCTGCTGTAACGACAGGCCCGGCCGCGGCTTGCACCCTTTGTGAGGAAGGCCAACGGAAGCGAGAAGCAGAACTGAACCGTTGGGAAACTCACCGTCCCTACCGGTCGCGCTCGCTTGTGACCGATCCCTTCAGCCGAAGGAGAACCCATGAACAAAGCAATGCCACTCAAGCGGGTAGCCGCCGTTGCCGCGCTCGCCCACGGCAGCACTGCTCTCAGCCGGCGCCACCACCCCAGCCGCAGCCGCGGACGAGCAAAGAGCCGCCGCACAGTTCATCTGCGGCTTCCATGAGCTCAGTGGAACGGCCTACTACGGACACTGCGACGCCCCTCCTCGCACCGACATCGTCATCAAGGTCACATACGGCCCACTCGGTGGCACCGGTAGCTACAACTTGTGTGTGAAACCCGGCGTGACCACGCTCGGGCCCGCCCTCGTGATCTGGAACGCGGTGTACACCGGCAGCCGGTGCTCTGCCGGGTAGACACCCAACAGCACGGCGAGCGGGGGCCGTTACCGATCACGGCCAATCAGCAACGGCCCCCACCACCCGAAATCCCCTAGACATCCCTACCTTCTTGATCACACGTGGCTCGGGCCGTCGAAGGGTTTGGTGCCTGGGGGTGCCGGGTGTGGCTGGCAGACATCAGCCGTTCGGTGGCTTGATCGGATTGGCCGCCCGGCACCCGCGACGACTCGGCCGCTGATTAAGAATCGTTCGGCGGTCCGCTCTTCAGGCGTTGACTCCGGTGGACATCAGTCGTCGGCGAAGGCCAACACGGCCACGGTGGCGTCGGTGGCCTTGCCGACCAGAGCGACATCGAAGGTGAAAGTGGTCACGGCAGTCCAGGAGACTCCGTCGGTGAAGACGCCGTGGCTCAGGTCGGAGCCAGCAAGGTTGGCGTTGCTCCACCACCGTGCGTCATCGCCCAGCAGGTCCACGACCGCCCTCCAGATAGGTTTGGCGTCGCGGGCTGCCCAGTCGTCGAGTGGAGCGGCGTACGCCAGATCAGTGCAGCAGACCGCCGTGATCACCTCGGCGATGCGGTCGTTGCCGATCAGCAGCGGTTGCAGGGCCCGGCCGAGCCATTCGACCGTGGTCGGTGGCGGGTCTGGATCGAGATACTCACCGCGCGGCAGGTCTGGCGCGGTCACGACAGGGTGCAGGACCTCGGCCGCCGACTCGGTCGGGTCGTCTCCGACGCGCAGCCGCAGACGACGACGAAGAGTCAGATCGTCGTGGACCTGCGCGAGCAGGCGACTGATCTCCAACGCGATGGTCACGCCCAACTTTGTACAGCAATGGAGTCGCCGACCCGCGCTAACACCGATCGACCACGATTAGTCGATGAATTGCTGTACGCAATCACCACGATGCTAAAAGTAGTTGTCGGGTGCAGAAGGTGACGGCTTTCGTTGCTCGGCTCCCAGGAGACATCGATGCGCGCACCGTCCCTCATGCGACGTCAATCGCCATCGCCGCCGCTGCCTTCAGCGGCGGCCGTGCTGGCACCACCCGCTCTGGCCACGCCCGCCCACCTCGCCACACCGTCCGATGCCCGGTCCGAGCAGCGGCAGTTGCTGATCGGCGATCCAATCTCCACCGACGACGCCGATGCCGATGATCTGGGCCGGGCGGCCCGACCCCGGTGCGCGCTGCCGACGCGGTTCACGCGCTGTACCGTGCTGCCCTCGCGGTTTGTGGTGCGCGATCGCGGCAGGGTGGTGGGCCAGGCCCGTTTCTGGGTGATGCACAAGACCACTCTCACCTACAACCCTGGACATCGGCCGGCCACCCGATCACGACCTTGCGCACCCTGATGGACACGATCCTGTATGTGGACCGCACCGGTATCCCCTGGCGACTCTCTGCCCTGGACCACCGTCTACGCCTGCTTCGCCGCCTGGCAGAAAGACGGCATCTTCACCCAGCTCACCGGCCTGCTGCGCCGCCTGGTCCGCCAGCAGAACGGCCACGACGCCGAGCCCAGCGCCGCCATCATCGACTCCCAAAGTGTCAAAAGCGCCACCACTGTGCCAGCAAGCACCCGCGGATTCGATGCCGGCAAGAAGATCGTCGGCCGCAAACGCAACATCATCACCGACACCCTCGGGCTGCTGGTGATGGTGCTGGGCACCGCCGCCTCGTGCGCTACCACGAAGGCCTACCCGTCCGCTCCGAAGCCATGATCCACCTCGCCGCCATCGACCTCATGACCCGACGCCTCACCAACCAATCAACACCCACATGGCGCGGCACCTGACCCGAGACTCAAACCGACTCCGCAGGACCAAACGCCCTGTTAGCTTGTCCTACTTTTCGAGCTCAGGGCACGCCGGATGGGCGATTCAGTCGGCGTACGGGTTGCCGAAGAGATGGATGTGCATGCTGCGGCCGCCGCCGAAGTCGTTCACGGCTGTCATCAGGGCTCGCCAGCCGTCCGGCGTCGCGGGGTACCGGTCGTCGACGAACGAGAATTCGACTTCGCCCCTGCTGTTCACGGACGCGTCGAAGTACGCCCCCATGCCGTGCTCGTCGCGGACGTCCCAGTGGTACCCGGGGGTTTCCTGCACCTCGTACGACATATCGTCGTCGATCCGGTGGTGTAGCTCGGTGTAGAGGTGGTCCCGGAACGTGCTGATGAACGCGGGCATCGGCAGTTCACCGCCGGGGATCGGCGCTACGGCACCGGCGTCGCGGAGGGCCGCGGCCAGCCGGGCGTCGGCGTCTCCCCCGGGGTCGGGGACGCGGCCTCGTTCCCATTCCTGGATGGAGTACGGCACGGGACCGAGGTCACGGCCTACGCGCAGGTCGTACAGCGTGCTCATCAGCAGGTCGATCGAGCGCAGCTTCGGATCGTTCGCGCGGTCCCGCCGGAGTGCCGCCAGCCGTTCGGCCGCCTGGGGGTCTCCTCCGGCGGCGCGGACGCGGAGGAGGGCGAGCGCCCTGTCGATGGCGGCGGCGTTGATGGTCCGGTCGACCATGGCGGCGGCCTCGTCGGGGGACGCGCGGACGATCTCGATGCGGTCCGGCCGGGACTCGAGGTCGGCGAGGTGCTCCGCCGCCCACCGTTCGGGACGGCGGCGCAGGACCGACAGGGCGTCGTCCAGCGCGCCGCCCCGGACGATCATCAGCTCGACCAGGCAGGACGTGGTGAACCGGTCGGCCGCGTTGGGGTGGTCCCGCAGAACGCGCATGGCGTCGTCCATCCGGCCGTTCTCCAGAAACAGGCCGATCAGGGGGCGCGCGTCGTAGTCGTTCAGGGTCCCGGACTGCAGGCGGTACGCCTCGGCGGCCCCGGCGGCGTCACCCTGTTTGCGGCAGAGGTCCACAAGCCGGTGCGCCGCGCCGGGGCTCCGCTCGGCGAAAGCGCGAAGCAAAGGGATCGCCTCTCCGTAGCGGCGCTGACGTTCCATCTCCGCGACCAGGGGTTCGGCTGAGGCGTAGCCGACCTGTTCCGGATGCTTCCGGACGGCGAGGTCGGCCAGCTTCCGGTATCCCTTGTGGCGCAGGGCGAGGATGATCCGGTCCGACACGTAGACGTCGCTGGACGACACGTGGGCGTGCAGGTCGGTGCCGCGGTCGCGTTCGAGCAGCCACATGACCAGGCGCTCGGCCGCGTCCGGATCACCGACCCTGGCCCGTTCCCGCAACTCGTCGGTCCTGCCGTGCTCGGCCAGCAGGTACGCCAGCGAGCGGGCGGCCAGGGTCTGTTCCGCGGGCGACTCCGCTCTTTCGGCGCAGTCGCGGAGCACGGCGATCGCGTCGTCCACCCGGTCCCGGGCAAGGAGCAGGTCGGCCACCTGCGCGGCCGCGGCCGCCTCGGCGATCCCGTGGTCGCGCAGCAGAGCCAACGCGGCCGAGGAGTCATCACGTTCGACGTGCGCGGCGGCCAGGCCGTCGACACGGCGGCGGGCGTCGCCCGGCCTGAGTCTCGTACGGAGCCACTGCCACGAAACGGCCACAACCAGCGCCTCGCCTCACGTAGGTCCCGGCAAAACGCCATGGTACGGGCCGTACACGATCCGACACCGGGAGGGCAGGCGGGCGGGGGCCCACTGCCCGGGTCTCGTAGCAGCCGCGGTCGGCAGAGCCGCGTCATGGCCGCCAACGCGGAACCGTTCGCGGTGGCGTCACCGTGACGGACTCACGAACAGCTCGTACACCTCCGCCGTACGGCCTCGCAGGGACTGCGACCAGCAAGAGTCCAAGGTCAGGAACAGGCACTGACCTTGGCTGCCGTTCGGGCTGGTCAACATGTTGAGTGGAAGAGGCCGCCGACGGGCTTGGTCTGGGCCAGCTTGTTGTAGAGCACGACGGCTGCGGTCGTTTCCTCGACGTGTACTTCGATCCCGTTGTCGTCCAGGATCTTCAGGGTTTCGGGCATGGTCTGCAGTCGCAGTTTCATACCTCGGCTGAGCACGATCACCGTGCAGCCTTGGTCGAGGAGCTCTTGGACGTCGGCGGGTTGGATGCCGGGCTCGTGGCGGGTTCCGTGCTCGGACCAGTCCCAGGCTCGGCCGCCCCCTGGGTGAAGTATGAAGTCTTTGCCGGGTGGCAGGCCCTCGACCTCCATGCGACCCCATGAGACGTGTGTGATCTGGGGCGACCTGTTCATCGGAGGGCTCCTTCCGGCTCGGTCTCTCGGAGGCGTATGCCCGGCCGTGCGGCATGGCTGCTTCCCGGACGCCCAACCGGCCCTGGCGCGATCATGAGCGTTGCTGAGACACCCGTGATCGCTGCCAAGGCCGTGAGGAATGAGTCTGCTGGACGAGCTCGCGCATGTCCGCCGGGCGTGAACATCACTGCGGTGACCTGGCCGAACGTGCGGCCAGGGATCGCACAGTGCGCGGGTTCAGTCCGGTGTCTAGGTCGGCCGAGCGCCCGGGGTTGCCGGCTGATGGCAGCGCCCCACCCTCGACACGACCACCATCGGCGGCGGCGGTCGATCCGGCGCCCTGCACGCCGTGCGAGCACTGCCATCCGGCCCCTCCCCGGACTGATCAGCGGTGTTCCGACCGGATCAGCGAACACGGCAATATGTCCCAAAAAAGGCTGACCGGATTTCCCGGAGTCACCTCAGTGCTTCGTCTTGGAGGAGGCCGGTCCACAAGAGGAGCCGCGTCCAGCTGTCCTTGTGGCGCCCCTTCCTGTCGCGTTCATTGACGGCACGGTCGCCTAGCACCCCCCTGACGAGCTGGGGGTAACCCTCGCCGAGGACGTGGTGATTGAAGAACGTGACGATGTCGTCCCCGAAGTCCTCACCGTCGATCTGCTCGACCTCGACGTTCTTGTACATGAAGATGTAGTCGTCCGGGTCGACGTAGTAGATGCTCCCGTCGTTGACGTCCAGGCGGATGGGAGCACCGCCGTCGATGTCCCTGAGGATGTCGGGCGGGATGCCGTAGCACTCGTAGCCGATCTCAAGGGGATGGCCGAGCGGGCAGTTGCCGTCCTCTTCCCGCTCCTCCCACGCGCGGCGGCTCCGGATCTTGCCGGGCTGCCTGAAGCGGAAGTAGTCGCCGCCCAGACACGAGAACAGCCGGAACACCTCGACCACCCCTTCCGGCAGGTCCGGGATGTCCTCCAGCTCATCGGGCTCCTCAAGGACGATCCCGAAGCCGTGCTCGGCCTCCGCCCGCCGCACCAGGTCGAGCTTGGCCTCGATCTCGGCCAGTCCCGAGCGGAGCCTCTCGTCCATGCGTTTCCCTCCCGAGCCGTCGCCGCGCGACGCGGAGACAATGAACGGAACACAATCAGACGTTCACCCGGGCCGCTCAGCGCCCTGGGTGATGCGGACGCCCGCTTCGACGGCCTCCTCCCAGGTCGGGTACTCGCCGTCGAAGTCGGTCGGGCCGTCCAGGCTGCCGTCGACGTAGACGCCGCCGTGCCACTCGGTGTCTGCGATCTGATCCTCGAACTCCGCGGGGCGCTGTATCCATTCCAGCGGCCAGACCGGCATCATGACGCGCACCAGCCAGCGATCCCCGATCTTGAGACGGAAAGACCACTCCTCCGCGCCATCGGCGTCCGGCTCGTGTTCCACGTCGGAGACGACGACACCACGCCGCTCCAGCTCGGCCACATAGGCGAGCACGTTGGCCGCCACGTCGGTGTTCACCTCGGCCGACGCCATGAAGTCTTCAGCTCTCAGCATGATCGTTCGACTCTGCCCCGACGGCGCCGGTTCCGGATCGGGCAAGGAGTCTGCGCATGGGGGCCCGGGACAGCACCTGCCCGCAGTGTGGCGAACCCCTGCCGGAGCAGAACGCGCGCGGCGGGCGGCCTCGCGCTCATTGCAGCGATCGCTGCAAGTGGAAGTTCCGCCGCGGGCGCCACCTGGCAAGAGATCGCCGCCGTCCTGGACGTCAGCGCCGACACCGCCGCCCGCCGCTACCGATCCTGACGCCGTCACCGATCCCGCGACCAGCGCGGTGTCAGCCTTGACCGTTAACACCACCCAAGATCAACGGTTGTTCAACACCCACCTGGCAAAGGTCGCGGTATACAGGGCCGAGCCGTCCCAGGCATAGGCGACAGGGATCAGATGCGCACCATGGCCGTCGCTGCCGGTGGCCAGCCATATCTGGAAGCCGGCGGGGTCCGCCACTTGTTGCACCACGCACCTCTGTTGATCAGAAGCGCACGTCTTGTGCCCTGATGCAGACGGCACTCTTTGGCCCGAATCAGACTCCCGTGTGACGCGGAGCACTCGCCGTGGGGCGAGCCCAGCGCCGAGTTTGAGGCGTTCCCGCGAGCAGGAAGAGGATCGAGATGTCCAGACTGTTCATGAGGTGGCCGGGGCTGAGCGTCCGCAGGGCCAGCTTGTTGTTGTTGCTGCCGGCCGCTCTCACCGGGTCCATGCTCTCGGCGCCGCCGGTCACCGCCCAGGCACTAAGCGCCGTGCCGGTGCCCGCCGCAACCCTGACCCGGGTCAACGTTCCTGGGACGTCACCGATGTCGGCGACGGCGGTCGATTTGGCCGCAGCAGGGTACACCGCCCGTGAGTTCTACGCGGAAGGTCTGGCCAACCGTTACGCCGGGGCGGACGCCAACACGTTCACGACCGCGACGGTTCTCGATGGCGGAAATTCGTATCGCACGCGGGTGATGGTGCGATACCCGAAGCCGGACAAGTTCAACGGGACGCTGGCCGTGGAGTGGACCAACGTCACCATCGGGGTCGACTTCGAGTTCGCCACGGCCGAGGCCTCGGAGTACCTCCTGCGAGCTGGATATGCCGTCGCGATCGTCTCGGCACAGCGGGTCGGTGTCGAGCGGCTCAAGACCTGGAGCCCTCGGCGCTACGCCGGACTCTCGGTGGACGTGAACAAGTGCGGCGCGGGTGGCACGTCCCTGTGCCCGGGAGACCCCCTTTCCTACGACATCTATGCGCAGATCACCCAGGCGCTGAAGGAGAACGCGGGCGGCGCCTCGTCGCCCATGCCGGGCCTGTACGTGAAGGACACGATCGCGATCGGCCAGTCCCAGTCAGCGGCGCGGCTGGCCATCTACTACAACACGATCCAGCCGCTCTACAACGTCCTCGACGGCTTCGCGTTCTGGGACCGTTCGGGCCAGCTCCGAAGCGACCTTTCCGTTCCCGCGATCAGCGTCGACTCCGAAGGACTCGGGGGATCGTTCGGAGGTGCGGCGTGGACGACGTCTCAGTACACGCGCAAGTGGGACGTCGCCGGCGCGACGCACGCGTCGCTCTACGGCGCGCAGTACATCGAGGCGATCGCGCAGCGCGATCAGTCCATCCAGGCGCCCAACGGGCAACCGATCACGTTCTTCGGCTGGATCGAGCCCTCCTGTGCCAAGCTTCCGCCCTTCACCACGGTGGACGTCGGCCTGGTCTACGACAACGCCATCGCGTCCGTCCGCAACTGGGTCGAGCGTGGAACCCCCGCAGCGCCTTCGCGGAGCTTCGTCACCTCCCCGTCAGGAACACTCGTCCGTGATGCGGACGGCAAGGTGCAGGGCGGGATCCGTCTCCCGCAGTTCCTCGTGCCGACCGCGGACCAGGGGGCACTGAACGGGACCGCCTTCCCCTGTGCCGTGTCTGGATGGCACCGCTATTACACCCGGGCCGAGCTCAGGGCGATGTACGGCAGTCACGGGCGCTATGTGTCGAGGGTGCTGCGGGTCATGGGTCCGCTCGTGGCAGATGGCTACGTGTTGCCCTCTGACGGAGCCGCGGCCGTTCGTGACGCCGCACTGTCCGACGTCGCGAGGTAGACCCCTCCGCTGGCTCGCCGCGAGTCAGTTCTCTACAACGCGCGACGCAGGGCGCCGGGGATCACCCACCTTGACTGGTGGGTGATCCCCGGTCGCGCGCCAGGAAGGCCGGCCGTCAGTTCGGTGGGGCGGCTTGGTCAGGAACATCGGCCCTGAACTCCGAAGGGCTGCGGCCGCACCGCTTCTTGAACGAGGTCGCGAAGTGCGCCTGCCAATCAGATCCTCGAACATCACCTGCCACCGGCCGCGGTCTGCGCTGTGCCCAGCGGCCACCGCACGATCTTCGGTTGTCTTCACAAACCCCGATGATCACGTTGTGGCCGTCCCCGTTCTCAGGCGCCCCACCAGCAAGATCACGACTTACCACTGGAGTACCAAGGGCCCGTCTCGGTGGTTCCCGAGCCGTCGCCATCGGCACCGGTCAGCCAGTCCCCCAGCCGCCGGGGTGCCGGCCTAGTGGTCTTGGTCGGTACCTGGGTGTAGACCTCAATCGTGATGCTGATCTGGCTGTGCCGAAGAATCTGCATCGCCGTCTGGGGGGTGTACGTCCAGCGCGGCCAGCAGGGACCCACACGTGTGCCGCGTGTCGTGAACGGTGATCACGCGAACCCCAGCACGCTCACAGCGTGCCCTGAAACTGCGATTGTCGCGGTTTTGGTCATCTGGCGGCTACCTCCCGCCTCGCGCTCCAGAAGCACGATGTAGTCGGCGATGGCGCTGCCAGGGATACGACGAGCTGCTGCCGCCGCGTCCAGCTGGCGGCGCTGCTGCGCCTGGCCGGGCAGACCTTCCGCTCCCCGCAGCAACCTGGTCATCGAGGCCGAACTGAACACCGCGGCCGCGGCCACCGCCCGCGCTGCTGCTGGTGCCGCCAGCCGTCCGGCCGCCGCGCATCACTGTTCGACGGGCCAGGGGCGCCGATTGCGTGGTGCGTATCACCGAACCCGGCACCGGACGGCCGGCAGTGTGGACCGGGCTGCTTGAAACCACCCGGCACGCCGAAGGCGGCCTGCCGCGCTTTGTGGTCACCGCGTCCCGCTGCTACGCCATCGCGGCGTGGCAGGAGGCGTTCCTGGCCACCGGCACTCCCACCCTTGACGTAGGACTTCCGTGCCCAGATGTCGCTGGTGGCCGCCTTCTTGATCGCGTCGATCGACCGCTTGTTGGGCCATCCGGATCCGAAGCTCAGGTAGTCGTCGTCGACCGAGCCGTTCTTGGAGCCGTAGAAGAAGTGCACCCGCGCCTTGCTTCCCTTGGGGGCCGACCCGGTGAAAGTGATCCTGATCCGGCGCGTGCCCACCACCTGCCAGTAGCCGCTGGCCTTGACCGCGGTAGGCGCGAGGGCTTTCCCCTTGCTGTTCTTGTTCAGGTTCCAGCGGTGCTTGGCGGCGGCGATCCCGGCCTCGGCGGCGGGCGCGGTGGTGACAGCGGCGTCGGCGGACGGCGCCAGGGCTGCAGCAAGCGCCCCCGCACGGTCGCGCCTGCGATGTCGTCGGCCCGGTCGGGTGTAGCTCGTTCTGAGTGACGCATCTGCCCAGATCAGCAGGCTCTTTAGCGTTGTACTGCCCTAGATCAGGATTCAGCCATGGCCGTAGAAGTAGTCACGCCGGAAGGATTCCCACTCGTGCAGGTCTTCGCTGGTCTCCTCGTACTCAGCCAGGGCGTGGGCGATGTCGGTCCACCCGTGGGCGATGAGGTAGTTCAGTGTGGATTTCGCGCCTGCACCCAGTAGAAACTGCACGTCGAACCCGATGGAGGTGTCGAAGTCCAGGTGTTTGGCCTGCCACATCATCGGCACGTCGCTGGGGTCGCCGATCAGGTAGAGCAGGAACGCGCACTGGTAGAGGTTTTCAAAGAACTCGTCTCCGCCGGTGTCACGGCGATGCTGTATCTCCGCCTGGAAGATATCGCGCAGGAGCGCATGATGCCCCCGTGCGACACAGAGGTCGATGCCGGCCAGAAAGCGTTGGCGTTCGAGTGGGTCGGTGAACCGGTTTGTCACGAGTTGGGAGCTTAACCGGCCCTGAAGAGCGAGAACCTAGCTAACCCTTGACGACCTTTGTGATCAGGCAGTGAGGTCATATTCGTTCCGGTGGCGGGTTTGGATGTTGGTAAGCGGACGGGGTTCTTGTGTCACTGAGGGCTGGAGTTGGCGAGTGAACGCCCCGTCTGGCGGAGGTGCTGGGGTGCTGCAGTTACTCGAACAGGTGGCGGTTGGCCCGGCTCCAGGCGACCCGTTGGTCCAGTTCGTCAAGGAGGCCGTCGGCGACCCAGCGGGCTTGGGGCTGGTATCCGGCGTCGGCCAGCCTGCGAACTTGATCGATTCCGTCCTGCTGGACGTCGATGACCGCGTCGATCAGTCCGGTGGTGGAGGTCAGGCCGTAGGTGGCGGCGAACGCCTCCACCCGGTGGCGCCGGTCGGGTGGCTGGGTATAGCGCAGCCAGCGCAGGCATTCGGCGTCATCGCGAAACGGCGCGACGTACTCCAGTGCGTAGGCGATGTCGTGCATGCGGTGCGCCGGCCGGACGTAGTCCCAGTCGAGGATGCCGACCGGGCGTGCGCCGCGCCAGACGATGTTCCATGGGCCGAAGTCCCCGTGGCAGATCACCTGGTCATCGCCCGGCCCGCTCTCGCCGGTGAACCAGGTGAGCTCATCGGGCGGGCGGAAGTCGGCGACGGCGTCGTGATAGTCGCGCAACAGGCGGGCGAAGGTCATCAGCCCCGTGTCGTCGACTACCTTGGCCCAGCCGTGCGGCCCGGACTCGCCGTCCAGGTAGGTCAGGACCTCACGCCCTTGCTGGTCCATCCCCAGCACCCGCGGCGAGTAAGGGAATCCGACCTGCTCCAGATGCCCGAGCAGCGCATGGACGGCCGGTGTCCACGGATGAGTGGGCCTGCGGACGGTGGCGGCCTTGGTTCAAGGGCGTGCTGGTCATGCGATCCGTTCGGGTTGCAGGTCGGGGCGGGGTGAGCGGACGCGAGGCGTCCCAAGGCCGACGGTGCTGTTGCGGTGGCGGCGGACAACGGTCACGGTGTCGAGGATCTGCTGCTTGTCCTCGGCTGGGAGCTCGCCCATCTTTTCCCGGACGCGAGCGATGAGCTGTCGGGCCCGGCGGATCTCCTCATCCGAGGACATGGCCTCGGCCTTGGCCCACTCGTCGGCGTCGACCATGGCGATGAGCCGCTCGCGGTTGCGCAACAGGTCGGGCGGTAGGACACGTCGGTGCGGAAGTGACCGCAGCCGACGCAGCGGAACCGGACGGGACAGTCCTGACCGGCGGCCGCGACGTTGCTCGGTTCGGACGATACTCCAATGATCTGTAGATATACGCATAAATCGCCAGTAGCGTGTAGACGGTACGGCCACCGGGAGCGCCCGTCAGGTGCGCGACGGTAACCGGCCCCAGCTTTGACCCGGTGCGGGGCCAAACGACGACAGACTGCTACTCTATTCCAGAGATTACTTGAGGAGTGGATATGGGCGGTCCGGAACGCAAGGTGGCGCTCTACGATCAGTTCGCGCGCGTCGGCAAGGCCCTCTCCAACGGCATGCGCCTCCAACTGCTCGACTTGATCGCACAGGGCGAGCGCACAGTCGACTCTCTGGCCCGCACGGCCGGTCTCGGCCTGACCACCACGTCCGCGCATCTGCAGGTGCTCAAGCGCGCCGGCCTGGTCCACACGCGCCGAGACGGCACTCGCGTCTACTACAGTCTCGCCGGGGATGACGTCGCGATGCTGTACGCGTCGATACGTGACGTCGCCCAGCAGCACATCGCCGACACCGAGCACGCACGCCTGGCCTACCTCGGCGACGAAACCGAAGCCGTGTCCCGGGACGAACTGATGAACCGGGTCCGGGAGGGCACGGTGATCGTGCTGGACGTGCGGCCGCGCGAGGAGTACAAGGCCGGCCACATCCCCGGAGCGATCAGCATTCCGCTCGAGGAGCTGTCCGAGCATCTTTCCGGCCTTCCCTCCGACCGCGAAATCGTCTCGTATTGCCGGGGCAGCTATTGCGTGCTCGCTCACGATGCGGTCCGGCTGCTGCGCGGAGAGGGACGGGTGGCCGCCCGGCTCGCAGACGGCATGCTCGAATGGCGCCTGAGCGGGCAGCCGGTCAGCACCGACGCTCGGATAACGGCCTGACCCGGCGAGCTCGGCGCGACACGCCGAGCAGATGATCAACGTCACCGTATGTCGGGGGGCGAGGAACGTCCATTCCCCTGGGGGTTGCTTCATCGGTGCGGCCGATCAGGCAAGGAAAGCACGACACGGCATGGGCGGTTCTTCGAAGACGAACTCGCTTCCGCTGTAAGCGGACAGGTCACGAAGGAGTCGCGGAAATCTTCGTCGGACAACCCAAGGTCTCGTACATCCGGGCACCGGCGAACAGCCCCGAAGCGGTCGTGAGAGCGGCGACAGTCCAGGTCGCGACTGGGATGCCGTAGGCGTCGGCGATGATCCCGGACAGCAGGGCCCCGACGGCGAAGCCGCCGTCGCGCCACAGCCGGTAGATCCCAACGGTCCGCGCGCGGGCGGCTGGATGGGCGACGTCGCCGATCGCGGCCAGCAGCGTCGGATACACCATCGCGGTGCCGAGGCCGAGCAGGACCAGGGCGAACGCCCACACGGTCATGGTCGTGCCGAGGGCGACGAGCGCGAGGGCGGCGCCTTGCAGGAGCATGCCTCCGACGATGAACGGTTTGCGGCCGTACCGGTCTGAGGCGGCTCCGGTGACGAGCTGGCCGAGCCCCCACACCATCGGATACAGCGCGGCGAGCAGCCCGATCTGGCCGAGGGACAGGCCGTGGGCGGCGAACAGGATCGGGAACAGGCCCCAGGCGAGCCCGTCGTTGAGGTTGTTGACCATTCCGGCCTGGCTGGCCGACGACAGTGCGGGCTCGGTGAAACTGGTCTGCTTGAAGATCTGCCCGGTGGTCAACATGCCGGCTGCGGCCTGGGCGGAGGCCTCGTGATCGGCATGGCCGCGGGTCTCCTGCACGACCAGTGCCGAAAGTCCGAGCCCGAGGGCGGCATAGGCCAGGCCGAGCAGGAACGGCGCCGGCCGCAGCCCGTATTCGGCAGCCAGATGACCGGTGGCCATCGCGGTGAGCGCGACGGCGACGTATCCGGCTGCCTCGTTCAGTCCCATGGCCAGACCGCGGCGGGCGGGCCCGACCAGGTCGATCTTCATGATGACGGTGGTCGACCAGGTCAGACCCTGGTTCACACCGAGGAGCACGTTGGCGGCGACGACCCAGCCCCAGGACGGTGCCCAGATCAGCAGCAAGGGAACCGGTAGCCCGATCAGCCAGCCCAGGATGAGGACGGGTTTGCGGCCGTACCGATCGGACCAGGTGCCCGCAAAGAAGTTCGCGGCGGCCTTGGTGACGCCGAACGCGAGGATGTAGGTGAGTGCGGCGGTGTAGGCGGCGAGCTGGAAGGTCTGCTCGGCCAGCAGCGGCAGTACGGTGCGCTCCTGGCCGAGCATGCCCCCGACCAGGGCGTTGACGGCGACGAGCAGAGTGAACTGGGCGGCGTTGGCGCGGAGCCCGAGGACCGGCCGGGACCCTATGGTCATCTGCCTTCCTTCAGGCGGTGCCCCGTCGCTTTCGCCCAGTCCCACGGCCCGCCCTCCATGACGGCGACGTCGCTGCGGTCACGCAACAGGAGGCTGGCTGCGGTGGCGGCCCGTTCACCGTGCCCGCACATCACGACGGCCGGCCCCTCGGGCGCGGCGGACTGCGGCAGGTCACCGACAGGCAGATTGACGGCAGCGGGCAGGTGACCTGCCTCGTACTCCGACGGCTGGCGGACGTCCACCACCCTTCGCCCCGCCACAGCATCCGGCTGGACCAGTGGAAACGTCACCAGCTCGCCGTCCCACACGTCCATGGGCAGCTCGCCGATCGGCACACCGTGGCCGATCTTCAACGCCTGCCAGACGATCTCGGCGGCATCCTGCGCCGGGTCGCGGACGACCATCCAGGGCGTGCCGAGTTCGACCAGCCAGCCGAGCCACGTCGCGAACTGCGGCCGGAGAGCGATCGACAACGCCCCCGACACGTGTCCAGCGGCGAAGGCGGCCACCGGCCGGGCATCGACCAGCACCGCTCCATCAGCCAACGCCCGGCGCACCTGGCCGGAGTTCAACTGCTCCAAACCCGGAGTCGAAGCGACCACGGCCGGCCCGGCACGGTTGATGTCGGCAAGACGCAGGAAATAAGGCGGAAAGTCGCCGAGCCCGTCGATCAGCTGGTCGGCGAACGTGCCGGCGTCCGGCGCCGTGAGCAGCGGGTTGGTCGTCTTCTGCGCGCCGATCGTGCTCGTGCGCGCGGATCCAGGTGGCGCCGCGCAGAACGAGCCCGCCCCATGCGTTGGCCACAGCGCGGTCTCGTCCGGTAGCTCCATCAGCCGCCGTACCGACCGGTACTGCGCGAGTGCCAGCTCACGAGTGCGCTCCTGGTCGACCAGGTCCGTTCGGGCGGCCGACCCGACGATCAGCGATCCGCCGGAGAACACCCCGAGGGGATGGGAGCCGTCCAGTAGCAGGAACGCCAGGTGTTCGTCGGTGTGCCCCGGTGTCGCCAGCGCCCGCAGCGTGAGACCGCCCAGATCGATTTCATCGCCGTCATCCAATGCCTGGTGGCCGAAAGTGCGCCGTCCGGCGGCCGACGCCAGGATCTGAGCGCCCTCGCCGGACGCGAGTTGCAGGGCACCGCTCAGGAAGTCGGCGTGCAGATGAGTGTCGGCCGCGAACACCACGCGCAGTCCTCGCCGCTGCGCAGCAGCCCGCAAAGCACGCAGATCCCGCGAGGCATCGACGGCCAGGGCCCGGCCGTCTCCCAGATCGACCAGGTAGGCGCTGTTGCCCAGACCTTCATCGACCAAGGGGATCAGATGATCATCGGCGAACCCCATGACATCCGCCCTCCTGTGAACTCACCTCCATATTCTAATAATCATTGGAATAGTGCAATATTGATAGCACCGAGTGGACTGGGCGGCTCTGCTCTCCGACGCCCAGGGGCAGAGAAGCTTCAAGAGACCGCGAGGTCGCCGTCAGGTCGGGGGGCGATGCGGGTCCCGAATTGGGCACTGATCTCGTTCAGCAGCCCGGCGAGGTCTTCGGTGTCGTCGCGGGACGCGAGCTGCAAGCTCATCTTCCGGGCTTGCATGGGGATGATCCGAAGGTCGGCCGGTGTGTCTGTGACGGCGTCGATCGACGCCAGGTACAGCGGCCGCAGGTCATCGCGGTAGGGGTGGGGTGTGTCGATGCCTTCGTAGTCGTCGATGAAGTCGCCGCATCCGTAGAGGATCAGCTTGCCTCGATAGATCTCGAGGGGGCGGGGGTGGTGTGAGGAATGGCCGTGGACGACGTCCACGCCGCCGTCGATGAGCGCGTGCGCGAAATGGATCTGAGCCTCCGGGACGTCGTATCCCCAGTTGGAGCCCCAGTGGACGGAGACGACCACGATGTCGCCGGGCCGCCTGGCCTGCCGCACCCGTTCGTTGATCTCGGCGGCGCGGGCGGCGGAGAGGGTGTCGATGAACGCGACGCCCGCACGGTCGGCTGTCGCGGCCCAGGACGGATCAATGCCGCTGGAGGCCGTACCGAAGGCGAACACCACGACCCGGCCATGATCGACGGGAACGATCGCGGGCCGGTGTGCCTCGGCCAGGTCCCGTCCTGCACCTGCGGCGTGCAACCCCAGGCCGTCGAGGCAGTCCAGGGTCTCCTCAAGACCGGGGCGCCCGAAGTCCAGCACGTGGTTGTTGGCCAGGGTGCAGACGTCCGGCCGCGCGGTGGCCAGCGCGGGCGCGTTGGCAGGGCTCATGCGATAGTGCACGCTCTTGTGCGGGGCGAACGCGCCGCTGCGTGTGATGCCGGTCTCCAGATTCACCAGCCTCGCGTCGGCCGCCGCCATGACGGCACGAGCCGCACCCCACGGCCACCCGAAGCCCACCGGCCGGGGAATCGGGCCGTTCGCCGCCTCGGCGAGCTCCACATACGTTCGCGCGTCCCGGACGCTAGTTTCGCGCAGTACGGAGTCGCCCGGGTGCGGGAGGATCTGGTCGACCCCGCGGCCGAGCATCACATCGCCGCACAGCCCTATCCTCACCCGGCCTTCTCGCAGCTCGCGCCGACTCACCCGTAGGCCGACCGACCTCACCGTCTCCGGCTGAACGCACCTGGAACGGCGGCCGTGACCAGCAACCGGTCCAGCCCCGTGAACCCGACGATCCACGGGAAGACGGCCAGATACAGCCCGGCCAGCAGAATCAGCCCATCGGCCAGTTGCACGGCCGGTCGCGATGCCGCGACCTCGTACCGCTCTCGGCGAGCGCCCAGATCGACGTGCTCTTCGACGATGTTGTGGGCCATGGCTCACCTCCATGCCGCTACCGTCGATGACGCCCTTCCCCCTCAGAAGCCGCCCATGCAAAACCCGGACGCAGGTTTCACGCAGCACTCTGGACCCGCCAGGCAAGAAGCTGCACGATAACCCCGCAGGGCGGAACACGCCTGATCGGAAAGGCCATGTCCAACGCCTCCGCCGTCGCTATTCCTGGCGGGTCGCGGCGCCGAGGTGTCGAGCCCGTCAGGATCATGGGCTGGCCGGTTTACCGAGAGCGCACGACGGCCTCCAATACCTCGTGAACGGTCTTCGCGGGGTGGCCGATGGTGGCTTCCAGCGTGGGGTCGGTGGCGTTGAACTCGCCATTGCGCGATGCAGCGAACATCGTCAACGAGAACTCCGCAGCTGGCCGCGGCATCCCACTGGCGACTGCTGCGGTTACCCACTCGTCGTCGTCCATGACGACTCGGGTGATGGTGCGGCCGATGATGCGGCTGAGGATTTCGGCAACGTCAGCGAAGTCCAGCGCGTGGGGGGCCGTCAACGGCGGCGTGATGCCTTCGGGTGTTCCGTCTTCGGTCAGAGTGAAGGCCGCGGCGTCTGCCAGGTCCTCGTGGGCCGTCCAGGACACCGGGCCGTCCTGCGGCACGGCGAGCGTGCCGGTCTCCAGCGCCGCGCCGATGTAGTAGCCCAAGGTGGAGGCGTAGAACCCGTTGCGAAGGGCGGTGTAGGCGACCCCTAGCTGCTTGAGGTGCTCCTCGGTAGCCGCGTGGACCTTCTGCGGTGGGAAGAGCGACGTGGGAGAGGCAGCCTGGTGGCTGGTGTACAGGATGCGCTGGGCGCCCGCTTCCCGCGCTGCGTCGATAGCAGCGCTGTTGGCGGTCAACGCGCCGCCGCCTCGGATGGCCGCGGAGACGACCAGGACGCGCTCGGCACCTTCGAAGGCGTGCTTCAGGCTGTCCGGTTCGGTGAAGTCTCCCGCTCGGACTCGGACGCCGCGCTCGGCGAGGTCGGCGGCCTTGCTCACGTCGCGCACACTGACGCCGATCCTGTCGGCCGGTACCCGTTCCAGCAGGCGGTTGACGATCAGCGACCCGAGGTGGCCGGTGGCTCCCGTGACGATCAGCATTGGTGCCTCCCATGTTTCCAACGGAACGAAAAATATGGTAACACTGATAATTCCGTTGGATGCAACTGCATGCCTCCATCCGGAGGCTGGCCGGGCTTTGCCTGTAGTTTTGACTGGTCGTACAGCCTACAGTTGGCAATATCAGTGATAACGTCGCCGGTCACGCATGGGCGATAGCATCGTTTCCATGGCACCGAACACGCAGCGGCGAGACATCACCCGGGACCGCATCGTGAAGGCTGCGGCCGGCCTGCTGCGCGACCAAGGGCCGGCCGCGGTGACCACGCGCCGCGTGGCCCACGAGGCCGGGCTGCAGCCTCCTGCTCTTTACCGCTTCTTCCAGGACAAGGACGACCTGCTGGATGCCGCCGCGGAGCATGTCTTCACCGAACATGTGGCGAGCAAGCAGACCACCGCGCCCACGGACGACCCTGTAGAAGACCTCCGCGCCGGATGGAACACGCAGATCAGCTTCGGCCTGGCCAACCCGTACATCTACGGCCTGTTGCTCGACCCGGCCCGCGCACGCGACACCCCGGCACAGGTCAAGGGTGTGCTGATCCTTGCCGAGCGTGTGCACAGAATCGCCGCCGCCGGACGGCTTCGGGTGAGCGAGGAACGCGCCGTCAACCTCATCCGCTCGGCGGGGGTCGGAACCGTCCACACCCTGCTGACCCTGCCGCCAGAGCAAAGCGACCCGCATCTGGCCGATGCCGCTTTCGACGCGATCGCTCGCGCCATCCTCGTAGATGAGCCCGCTGTCCCCACCGATGACCCGGCGGCCGTCATTGCAGCCTTCCGCACCCTCCTGCCCGAACTACCCAGTCTCAGCAAAGCTGAGGCCGCGCTTCTCGACGAATGGCTGCAACGCTGATCCAGCAACGCGCTACGACCACCCTGGCCACGATGGCAAAGTTTCGTCCCCCGGCGGATTCTCTTCTCACTGCGGATGCGTGGGCGCCCTCGGCGTTGGCTGCGAGGACCTCAGGGTGTCGGGCGTTCTTGTTGCGCCAGCGTAGGTAGGCGTGCAGGGCCCGGGTCTGCACGTAGTGATGCAACCCGAGCGCCGCACCTCCGGACTTCACCCAGCGACCCGGCCGAGGTGAAGGTGCTCCGCTGCGCATTGTTCAATACAGGCTTCGCGCCGCCAGGGCACTGTGTTGCCACAAGCGAAACCGCATGGAGGCCATCGACGTCGCCCGGTCTTCAACGCGCTGCAAGACGCCGTCGTTCGCCAACCCGCCTTCTGCGCTCGGCGTCCGTACCGGCGCCGTCGTTCACCGGGGTCCGCGCCGTCGAGGCGAGCGCTATCTGGTCATGCGCGAAGGCGGCCAGGTCCCGGGAGGCGGCGGTTCCAGCATGGGCACGAGGAACCGCTGGGCCAACGCGGCGAGTTGTTCGTCGTCGTCGAGGTCGATGAGGTGGCTGGGGATGGCCAGGAAGGACGCGGAGATCCGGACCATCATTTCGGCTACGTGGTCGGTGTCCAGGTCGCTGGACACGTTGCCGGCGCGTTGTTCGTGGCGGAGTTGGCCGGCGACGAACTGCCGGACGGCGGTGAGCGTTCGCCCCTCGTCATTGATCATGGAGGATACGAGCAGGTCCGGTTCCGTGGTGATCAGGCCGCCGATGAGCGGGTTGCGCCGGATGGCGCGCAGCGAGCTCACAAAGCCCAGCACCACCCGGTCGGCGGCGGTGCCGGCCTGTTGGATGTCGATGAGGAACTGATCGAAGTACCGGCGGAACTCCCGGCGTACGACCTGTTCGACCAGGGCGTCCTTGGTGGTGAACCGCCGGTAGACGGTGATCCGTGAGACTCCGGCGCGGCGGGCCACGTCCTCCATGGTGGATCGCTGGATGCCCATCCGGCAGAACAGCTCATATGCCGCATCGAGGATGCGCGTACGGGACTCGTCGCTGTCGTCGACGCGTTCGACGGCGTCGCTGTACGCGCGTTCGAGCAACGACTCCGAGCCCGCGTTCGCCGTGAGGAAGGACGGCACTGGTTCCATGAATTCCTCCTAGACGACCGATTCTGCCTTGATGGCCGCCGGCCAGGCTCGGGTCTTGTGATGCCCGCCACAGTGTGCTCTCATGGGACTCGCCGAGATGAAACGCAGATGCACGCTCTGTTTCATCGTATCAACGACAACGCTCTGCGGCCCCCCGAGGAGGAGCGAAGGCATGGAGAAACCCAGCAGGCGCAACGTGTTGATGGCGGGCGGGACGTTGGGCGCGCTCGGCGCGTTGAGCGCCGCGTCGCCCGCACAGGCGGGCTCACTGTGGACGTGGTCGCCCAAGGGCTCGGTGGCCGGCGCCGGGGACGGCGCCGACCCGCGGTGGGTGTGGGACGCCGAGGCCGACCCGCTGGTCGCCTCGCTGCTCGACCGGGGTGACGTGCCCAAGGTCAACACGCTGCTGCGGACCTGGACCAAGAACGGCCAGCCGCTGCCGAGCGGGCTGCCGGCGGACCTGCGCGACTTCATGGAGAACGCCAGGCGGCTGCCGTCCTGGGCCGACCAGGGCAAGCTCGCCACCGCGGTCGACTTCAACGAGAAGCGGGGGCTCTACCTCGGTGTGACCTACGGCTTCGCCAGCGGGATGATGAGCACGGTCATCCCGAGGGAGGCGCGCGCGGTCTACTACTCCAAGGGCGGCGCGGACATGAGGGACCGCATCACCAAGACCGCCAAGCTCGGGTACGACATCGGGACCTCGAACGCCTACAAGCCCGACGGTGAAATGATCGTGACCTGCGTCAAGACCCGGCTGGCGCACGCGGGGGTGCGCCACCTGCTGCCCAAGTCGCCGTACTGGTCCAAGGTCGCCGACGAGGAGATCCCGATCAGCCAGCGGGACATGATGGTCACCTGGCACAGCCTGCCCACCACCGTCATGCAGAACCTGGTCAAGTGGAAGGTGCCCATCCCCACCGCCGAGTCCGAGGCCTTCCTGCACTCGTGGCAGGTGGCCGCGCACATGCTCGGCATCAAGGACGAGTACATCCCCGCGACGTGGAACGAGGCCAACGCCCAAGCTGAACAGGTCCTGACCCCGGTGCTGGCCCCGACGCCCGAAGGCATCAAGCTCGCCGACATCCTCCTCAACCTCGGCTCATCGATCGACGGCGGCCTCCTCAGCAAGCCCATCCTCGGCTCACTCACCCGCTACGTACTCGGTGACCAGATCGCCGGATGGCTGAAAATCCCCAAGGATCCCCTCTGGGACCCTCTCTTCCAGGTCGCCTGGGAGCCCTTCGTCGCCGTACGCGAAGGCCTGCTGTCGCTCGAGAAGGCACCAGGCGCCCTGCAGAAGGCCTACTGGGCCTTCGACGAAATCCTCCGCCTGGGAGCCCTGCTCTACCTGTCCGAAGGGGAACTGCCGATCAGCATCGAAATCCCCCAAACCAACAACCCGCACCACTGATCGAGGCCGCACCGCACCCTCGTTTCCGGGGCCATCCCCATGCGGGGATGGCCCCGTCGCGTAGAAATTCAAGCACGGCTCCAACGCGTCGGCCTCATCTGCGCCGGGATCCCTAAATGATGGGCCCGACGGCGCGCCACGCGCCCTTGCCTACATCTGCACCGACCGGCCGTCTGGGCGTTGGACGGGCCGTCGGTGGTGGGTCACTTGTTGAACCAGATCTGGCTCTTCTTACGGTTGTCGTACTTCTTGGCGACGACCTTGCCCCGGCTGGTGGTGTCCAGGTAAAGCCTGGTCCTCCAGTTCATCCGGGCGCCCATCTGGGTGGGCAGCCAGTACTGCCATTCCGAGTTCTTGTTGCACCTGCTCGTCCACACCGTGCCCGCGCCATTGCTGTTCAGGCAGCGGCCGGTGGCTTGGTTCTTCATGAGCCACGCGGTGCGAATGTGGTCGAACTTCTTCGACGTCATCTTCCACTGCTGGCTCTTGGGCGGCCTATTGGCGCACTTCTTGAGAACGACCTTGTCACCCGACGCATTCGTCAGGCACTTCTTCGACGAGTACTGAACAATTTTGTGCGGACCAACCGTCTGCGCGGAGGCGCTGGTCGCGACGCCGACAATGGCGGCCGAGGAGAGCAGTACGAGGGTGCCTGCCGCTGCGACGATGCGCATAGAGGTCCCGCCTCTCTGAATGGGTGTGGATACGCTGCGCCCGCCGTACGGGGAAGCACAGGGCGCGAGAGCCGCGACCCCGACGTGGGCTGTCCGCGCAAAACTAACTACCTACCCCACCCGCAAAATAGGGCCTGAAGCACCACCACCACCTGGTCGAATAGTGCCCAGCTCCTACTCATCCTGACGGATATGTGGACTTCACTCAGAAGACGCTTGATGGCCGGATCACGCTCACCGGCCCGTGTTATTAAGCGACCAGTCCGCCAGGCCAATACCCGACCTACGGGGACGCTCTGCTGGTGCGACAGGGGCCGCC
The DNA here is from genome assembly GCF_044326415.1 of Actinomadura sp. 6N118. Lineage (NCBI taxonomy): Bacteria > Bacillati > Actinomycetota > Actinomycetes > Streptosporangiales > Thermomonosporaceae > Actinomadura > Actinomadura sp. 6N118. The sequence goes on from NZ_JBIRAZ010000005.1 coordinate 185,216, forward strand.
GGAAAACCGTTTGAGCCTTCCTTCCGCGTTCCCGTAGGTTGCCTGCGGTCCGTCGCAGTGAGGACAGAGGACAAACCGCGTGACCCCGCCTGCTCTTTAGCCCTGACACCTTCTTCCGCTCACCTTCAAGCCGACCCTCCCGTCGGCTCTGCCGGGCTGCCCGTGCGCGCCCGGTCATTCAGCGTTTGAGGCCGCGCGCAATCGGCCTCGTGTCAGGTCTCGAGAGATCATGTCTTCACAACCACCGTGATAGCCAGGGACTAGCGGGGATGTAGCCGCGGCGCGCGATCCCCGGCAAGCAAGCCGAGCTTCATGCGCGCGCCGCGGCGGCACCCTTTCGGCTGGTTCAGAGAACGGCGGACAGGCCTGCCGGCTTCTAGTCTGGGGCGGCTGACGCTTGGCCGACTTGTTCCATGCAGGCTTGTCGGACCAGGGCCGCCAGTTCGTCGCGGGGGCGGCCCCACCCGTCCACCCACTCGTCGTAGAGCCGATAGAGGGAGCCGAGGGGTGGATCGTGGAAGGCGTCGTCCCAATGGGAACTGACCATGAGCTGTTCGACTTCCGTGATCAACCATCCGGTGTCGGTCTCGCCGGCGAGGTAGCGGGAGGCAAGATCGTCGTAGACATCGTTTACCGCGATGTGAAGGTCGTCCGGCACGGGGCTTCGCGCATCGATCAGCGCAGCAGGAAGGATGTCGCGGACCTCCCGGGTGTCGGATCCGTCCATCCCGGCCAGCGTCCGGAGCGCTTCCCCGTCGAGGCCGTCGGCGATCCAGTGCGCCGCCCAGAGAGGCACTCGCTCAGCCACCAGATCGTCGATCTTGAGCCAGGCCGCGACGAGTCGCGGTGGAGGGATCTTTCTGCCGGCACCGTAGTAAGGGACGCTCACCATCCCATCATGATGTCTGGCCTATCGCGGCCCTCAGCAGGCGCTTGTCCGGTTTGCCGCTCGGGGCCAGCGGCGCCTCGTCGAGGACGGTGATGGTCACCGGCACGCAGGCGTCGCCTAGCTGTTCACTGACCAGGGTCCGGAGCGAACCGAGGTCGGGAGTCCTGTTGGCCGCCGGCACCACGAAGGCGTGCACCGCCTCGCCGGTGTCCTCGTCCGGGGCACCGACCACGTACGCCTCCGCGATGTCAGAGGAGGTGGCCAGAACCCGCTCGATCGGGCCGGCGTAGTGGAGGCCTGCGTTGACGATGATGACGTCCCGCGCCCGCCCGACCAGGTACAGTCGCCCGTCCTCGTCGAAGTGGCCGAGGTCCCGGGTGCGCACCCATCCGTCGATGAACACGTCCGTGGTCTCCGCCGGCTCGGCCCAGTACCCGATCGCCTGCGCGGGTGTGCGGACGTACAGCTCACCGTCGACACCGGCCGGGACCGGCCTGCCGTCCGCGTCCCGGATCTCGACGTCGATGACTTCGGGTGGGAACCCGACCGACGGGGGGACGTCCGACGGCGTGGCCATGGAGATCGTGCCGGTCTCGGTCTGCCCGTAGCCGTGGAACACGACCGGGCCGAGCACGTCGAGTGCCTCGCGGAGCCGGGACGCCTCCAGCGGCGACCCGGACACCATGAGCGCCCGGAGGCTGCTCAGATCGGCCGGGTCGCTGCGCTGGGCGGCGACGAGTTTGTACAGGCGGGGCACGGTGATGATGCTGGCGGACGCCCGATGCCTGGTGATCGCGTCAGGGAACACGGGCGGGTCGGCGACGACCATGGTTCCGCCCGCGGCGAGCGTGAGGACGCCGTACTCCATCATCACCTGGCTGCTCAGCGACCCGAACACCAGGTAGCGCTGCAGCCGGGACGCCAGTTCCCGGATGGCCGGCGGCCACGCCTCCGGCCTGGCCGTCCACGCCGCGTTCATGGCGGCGTAGGTCTGCGCGCATGCCTTCGGCGCGCCGGTGCTGCCACTGGTGTAGAGGAGCCGGGCGACGTCATGCGGCCGACCGGACAGGTGCAGCGGGCCGTCGGGTGCGGCCAGCAGCTCGGCGAGGCTCAGCGTGCGCGGCGCGTGCTCCGGTCCGGTGGCCGCGTCGGTCACGACCGCGGTGATGTCCTGGTGGAGCACATGACGCAGCTGGCCGTCGAGCAGCCCTGGCCGCACACCGACGACGCGGGCCCCCACGACGTGGCCGGCGATCATCGTGGCGAACGCTTCCGGGGTGACACCGAGCATCATGGCGACGCCGTCCCCCGGCCCTATGGCCGCGGCGCGCAGCCCGGCCGCGATCCGCCGGACGAGGCGGAGCATCTGCTCGCCGGTGACGGCACGGGCACCGTGTTCGAAGACGGGCCGATTCCCGGCCGCCACGAGGAGATCCAGAACCGACCGCGGGTACGGGTCAGACGGCATCGGCGAGACATTCCTTGACGAAGACGGCCAGTGGCTGCTGATGCACCGTCGGCAGGTTCCACCGGTTGTCCAGATTCTCCGCGAGGTGGTGGACGCCGGCCATCTCGCCGTCGCGGTAGTACCGCACCACCGGGTGCAGGTAGCTCGCGTCGTGGGCGTTGACGGCGTCGTTCTCGCCGACCCGCGGGACCGAGATGTCGAACGGGTCGCCCTGGTCGTGATCGGGTCCGTACTCCAGGGTCGTAATGAGCCTGTGCCGGGCATCGCCGAGGCCACCCTCGGCGGCGTAGGCCACCGGGACCTCCTCCTGGTACAGCGCGACGGCGCCGTTCACGGTGACCACGTCGCCAAGCACGCCGAACTGCTGCCACAGCGCGGAGGAACGGTTGACCCGGGCGATGATCGCGTCGCTGATCGCGTCCGGGGCCGGCTCGACCTTTTCGGCCGGCCAGGTCTCACCGTCGTAGCGGGTGGTCAGAATCCGGTAAAGCGCGCGCACCCCGTAGCGGAAGCCGTGGATGAACCCGCTGGTGGATCTCTTGAAGTCGCGTTGCTGGGTGAGCGTGCCGGCGAAATACAGACCGGGCACGGTGGTCGACTCGTACGCCGGCGTCTGCTCGGGGAAACGGTCGTTGATGACCAGCGCGGGCCGGCAACCGTCGTCGAACACCGAGGCGTCGAACCGGAAACCGGTGCACACGATCACCCGGTCGTAGAACAGCTCGCGCAGCGCCTCCACGGTCCGGGCATAGCGGAACATCACCCGGTAGCGACCGTCGCCTTGGCGTTCGATGCTTTCCACGGTGCCGTCGAGGACCGAGTTCTGGGACTTCAGCTGGTAGGTGTCGAGGAAATTGTTGTTCACCGCGCGCAGGTGCCCGACGAAATGCGACTGCCAAGCCATCTTGATGGAGTGCGGCCCGGCGACGTGGATGACCGCGGCCTTCTCCAGGAGCGCATCAGCGGTCTCGAACCCCGAATTGCCCTTGCCGATCACCAGGACCTGCTGGTCGGCGAAGGACGCGGGGTCGGTCTCGAACGTGTCGTAGCGTTCGGCGCTCTCGATGCCGGGGATCGGCGGGACGTACAGCTGGGAGACGCCGGTGGCCACGACGAGTCGCCGGCCCCGCCATGACCGTCCATTGTGGTCGACGGCGGTGAATCCGTCGTCGTCCCGGCTGATACGGACGATGTCGGTGTCGTAATGCACCCGGACGCCGGTCGCCGACGCGAAGTCCGACAGGTAGCGCACGAGATCGTCGGCTTGCGGGAAGTACCGTTCGCTGTACCGGGTGAACAGCAGCTCCGGATCGTCGCTCAGCAACGAGTTCCAGTCCATCCGCAGCCGCAGCTCCGGATCCTGGTACCCGGTGTGCACCTTGTTGATGGAGATCAGTTGGCGGTGCCGTGGGAACCGGGTGAAGAAGGTGCCCGGCCCGGCTCCGCGTTCCAGCACGGCATAGTCGTGTCCGCCACGTTCCAGCAATGCGGCGAGCTGCAGTCCCGCCGGGCCCGCCCCGATGATCAGGTAGTCATGCGGCATGTGCCGGAAGCTACCGACGAAATCTCAGAGGATTCTGAGATTTCGTTTCTATGGTCCAGGCATGCCCGCTGTCGAAGGCTCCCTCAACCTCAGCTCCATCAACCTCAGCGCCCCGCTGCGCTCCGCCGATCTGCACCGCGCCGCGACGCCGGTGTCCGTCGTGGTCGACGCGGGTGTCCACAGCCGTGTCGAGCGCGGCCGTGAGTACCTCCGTGGGGTGCTGCGGGAGGAGGAACGTCCGGTCTACGGCGCGACCACCGGCTTCGGTGCACTCGTCGGGTTCCCCGGCCGGGACGAGGAGGCGGACCAGTGTGACAACACTCTGGCCCACCTCGGTGCCGGGCAGGGGCCGGATCTGCCCCATGACGTGGGACGGGCCGCGCTACTCGTGCGCGTGTGGTCTCTCGCGCAGGGGAAGTCCGGGGTTTCGGCGCACGTGGTCGACGGGCTTGCCGCGATGTTCGCGACGACGTTCGTCCCGGCGATTCCACGCTACGGTTCGGTCGGCGCGAGCGGAGACCTGATTCCGCTCGCCTATGCCACCCAGGCACTGCGCGGCCGGGGACACGCGTATGTCGACGGCCGGCGGATGCCCGCAGCCGAGGCGCTCGGCCATGCCGGGCTGATCCCGTTGACGCTCGACGGCCGGGACGCCCTCGCACTGGTCAACGGCACGTCCCTCACCACCGCCGCGACAGCCCTGGCCCTGGACAGCATCCGGTCGTCCCACCGCGCGACGCAGGCGCTCACCTGTCTGCTGGTCGATCTGCTCGGCTGCGACCCGGGCTTCCTCAACCCGCAACTCCTCGACGCGTATGGCCATCCCGGGGCGGTCGACGTCGCCGACGGCATGCGCAAGACGCTCTCCGGGATCAGTCCGGCCGGCACACGTGCGCTGCAGGAGCCCTACAGCATCCGCTGCTCCCCGCAACTGCTGGGCGCCGCCGAGGACGCCCTGCGGTACGTCGACGGTGTCGTCGAGGCCGACCTGTCCAGCGTCAGCGACAACCCGCTGTTCTTTCCAGATGACGACCTGGTCGCGCATGGCGGCAACTTCTTCGGTCAGCCGGCCGCGTTCGCCTCCGACGTGCTGGCCATGGTCACCGCCCAGCTCGGCAACCTCGCCGAGCGGCAGCTCGACCTCCTCGTCGACCCGGCCCGCAACGGCGGCCTGCCCCCGATGCTCGCCGCCGGACCCGGCCGCCAGCACGGGATGCAGGGGGTCCAGCTCGCCACGACCGCGTTCGTCGCCGAGATCCGCCGCGCCGCCGTGCCGGCCGGCATGCAGAGCCTGCCGACCAACCTGCACAACCAGGACGTGGTGCCGTTCGGCACACAGGCAGCCCTCCGCGCCTACGACATGGCCGCCCTGCTGCACCTGCTCTGCGGTTCGCTGGCCGTGGGCCTGCGGCAGGCAGTGCACGTCGGCGCCCGCCGCCCCACGTCCCCGGGCTGTGCGGTGCTCCTCGACGCCCTGATCGAGGCGATCCCTCCGATCGATCCCGACCGGCCGTTGGACGCCGATGTCCGCACGGCCGCCGAGCTGCTCACCGCGATACTTCCCTGAAGTACCGCAGAACGGCTAAACCTGTCGGCGCTGGATCAGAGGCAAAGTGACGGCACCCGCAAGGTAGGCCAGCAGGGCACCCGTGGGGAGAGCGCCGGGACCGTGATAACCAGGACCCGCCAGCGTGATGCCGGCCAGCCCCATCTGCGCCCCGGCCAGCCCGGCGATGGTCAACGTGGTGTACCTCCGCTGCGGGGCAGTCGGCCTGCGGTCCTTGTCCACGCCAGCTGGATCCACGCCGGCTGAGTCCACGCCGGCTGGGCCACGACCGGGTCGGATCCTGCCGCGCCACTCGATCCGGCCGAACAGCATCACCAGAGAGGCGAGCACAACCGTCAGGCAAGCCAGCCAGGGAAGCCGCGATAGCAGCCACTGGCCCGTCCCGACCGGTGGCTGCGGGAAGATCCCCGTCGGATAGAGCGCGGCGGCGGCCACCACCACCGCCGTCATGTGCCACAGGAACACGGTCAGGATCACGGTGTTGACCGCCACCACGGCGGTCCACGGGCGGGTCCGCTGCAACCACCGGTTGGCCCGGTCACGCAACAGCAGCACCAAGCCGGTCTGGGCGGCCGCCAGGGACAGCAAGGCCACAGTCGGCGGGGAGGTGTTCTGCACCTGTGCTCCCGGAACGAAGACCATGCTGACCGGATACGGCCCGGCCGCCGTGAGCAGCACCAGGGAACCGAATCCTGCCACGGCCAGCGGCAGGGCCACCGTCCACCGCGTCGGCAGCCGCCCGTCCTGCCAGGCGAAGCCGACTTGGTGCACCGCCAGCCACATCAGCAGAAAGTTGGCTGAGCCGACGTACGGCAGGTCGAACCCAAGGCGAGCGATGTCACCGGCGCCGACCCCAACCGCCAGGACCATGGGGACCGCAAGGCCCCACCGACGGTGCAGGAGGTGCATCACGGGCGTGAGCACCACCACGGCGAAGTAGACGGTGAGAAACCACAGCGGGATCGTGGCCAGCCAGGCCGCCCTGCCGATCAGCTCCTGCTCGCCACCGAGTGCGCGGGCCACCACTGCCGAGATCCCGATCAGGACCAGGAACGCCGTCGTCGGGCGCAGCAGCCGGTCGGCGCGGCCGGCCAGCCAGTCCCGCCAGTGGACACCACGCCCCCTGGACGCCCTCAGGGAGGAGGCATTGGCGAAGCCGCCGACGAGAAAGAACACAGGCATGACCTGAAACAGCCAGGACAGCCCATGCGCCCACGGCAGGTCCTTCAGCACGTGGCCTCCACCGAGGCCGTCCTCGTCATAGTTCACCGCGCTGGCCAGCCAATGACCGATCACCACCAGCACGATCGCGAGCGCACGGAGCAGGTCGACCCAGCGATCTCGCTGCGGCGGCGTCTCCTCGGCCAACCGCCGCAGCCCCCAGGTCACCGGCCGGTGGTCACGCTTGGTGCTGTCGGACATGGGAACGAGCTCCCAGTGACCAGGTCGCCGGCCAACCGCACAGGCACTCCTCGCCGGGCCGCTTCTCGCAGAGCCCAGTCGAGAACCGCGTCGCTTGGCTCGGAACCATCGACGCCGACGAGAATCGTTCCCTTCATAAAGCCGCCCCCACGCAAGCTTCTTGCGGTCCTCCCGCGTCATCACAGCCCTCTTCGTCATCACAACAAAGAGCGACCGTCATGACTGCGCCGGCCCGAACGACGTCAACCCGGGCGGCAGGCCCCCATCCAGGGGACCTGTAGTCATGCCCTGCCCGAGTTTCCCCACGTCAAACCGTCTCGGTGTCGCCCAGGCGGTCGCGCAGGGGCCAGTAGTTCTCGGTGAACAGGCGGGCCACCAGTTCGCCGCGGCTGGAGACCTGGGTCTTGTCGAAGATCGCCTTGATGTGGTCGCGGACGGTGTGCGCGGAGATGAACAGGGCGGCGGCGATCTCGGCGGTGGCCAGGCCCCGCGCGACGTGCTGGGTGATCTCCAGTTCGCGGGGCGAGAGCCCGTAGGCGGCGGCGATGATCGGCGCCATGTCGGAGGCGGGGGCGGGCTCGATGATGAGCGCCGTTGGACCGGGGACTCCGGCGGGGCCGGTGAGGCATGAGGCGTGGCAGGCGAGCCAGCCGCCGTCTCGGGTGCGGATGCGCACCCGCGCCGTTCGCCCGTCGCGTTCGGACGCGATCGCCCGCGCCTGGACGGCCGTCCCGACGACCCAGATGGGCAGGCGGACGCCGAGGGCCGACGGCTCGGACGGCCCGTCCGGCAGCAGCGCGAGGTAGTGCCGGGCCTCCTGGTTGATCGAGGTGGCCGTCCCGTCGGGGGTAAAAAGGATCATGCCCGGCGCGGACGTCCCGGGGAGCACCGGGGCGGCGGACGGGCGGGCGAAGGAGCGGAGCCGTGCGCCGAGCGAGGCGGATATGCCCGCGACCAGATCGATCTCGGCCTGGTCGAACGGTTCGCGTCCGGCGCTCCGGAACAGGCTGACCACGCCCCACGGCCTGTCGCCCGCGCGCAGCACCGCCCGCAGCTCGTCCATCAGGCCGTCGCCGCGGAGCCGCCGGTACTGTGCGCTGCGCCCGGGCAGGTCACCGGTGTTGCGCCGCAGCGCGCCGGCGGGAGTCGCGGCGCGGGCCAGTTCGCGGAAGGGGATGACGGTCTCCTCCAGCAGCTCGCACTCCCAGTACGCGTAACACTGCGAACCGCCGTTGAGGTTCTGCACCCACATCGGCGCGGTCACCAGCCCGGTCTGCGGGTCGGTGGTCGACCATGCCGCCGCGTCGAAGACGACGCGCTCGCGGAGCCGGGCGGAGACCTGGGTGAACAGCTCGAGGGGGCCGGCCGCCTGTGCGAACGGGTCGTGGCGCGCCATCCGGTCTCCCTTCCGAACTGGTGATCACTCCAGCCTGCCGCAGCGGGCGCCGTCCCCCAACCCCTCGTTTGAGGGGGTGCATCCCGTCGCAGCGCCCCGTTGGTGCGGGATGGGAGGCGCGGGCAGCGGCGGCCAGGGTCGTGATCAAACGACCAAGGACGAGCTGGAGGACGGCACATGGAGATCGGAATCATCGGCGCGGGAGCGTCCACGGTCGGGTTGCTCGACGCGCTGGCCAGGCTTGCGCGGGGGCCCGGCGCGGTCACGGTCTTCGAGCCGTCGCCGCACCGGTGGCGCGGGCGCGCCTTCGGACCGGACCTGAAGTCGGTGCTGGTCAACACCCCACCAATGATCATGTCCGCGCGGCACGGCGATCCCGCACACTACGCCCGATGGCTGGAGGACCGCGACGCCTCTCACCTTGACCGGCGGCTCGGACATCAGATCGTCCCGCGCGGGATGTACGGCGATTACCTGGAGCAGACCGCCGAGTCGGCCCTTGCCCGCCTGCGCGAGCTGGGGTGGCGGACCGAGGTGGTGGACGAGCGCGTGACCGGGATCTCCCCGTCGGACCGTCCTGCCTTGCTCACCGGCGCCGGACGGCGTCACACGGTCGACGTCGCGGTACTGGCCGTGGGCAGCGGTGCCCCGCAGGACCACTACGGCCTGAGCGGCAGCCCGGGATTCGTTCGCGACCCCTATCCGCTGGCATCCAGCCTTGACGACCTCGCGCCCGAACGGGACGTCGCCATCGTCGGCAGCGGCCTGACGGCGGTCGACATCGTCGTTTCACTGGAAAGGCGCGGCCACGCGGGCCGCATCAGCCTGCTGTCGCGCGGCGGGGTGCTGCCTGCCGTCTGGCAGCGACCCGTGAAGACCGAACTGCGTCACCTGACCGCCGGCCGGCTGACGGCCCTCGCCCGCGAGCACGGCGAGCTCACCCTCGGCCACCTGCGGTCGCTGCTGGACGCTGAGCTGGGGCAGGACTTGGGCGAACTCGCCGAGGAAGTGCGGGCGACGCGCTCGGAGGACCCGGTCGAGCGGTTGCGGCGGCAGCTCTCGCTGATCGACTCGCCTGGCATGGGCCGCCGCGTCCTCCAGCAGACCGTGCATGCACTCGGGCCGTACGCCTGGCGCCTGCTCCGCCAGGCCGACCGGGACGTGCTGCGCGATGAGCACTTCCGCACGATCGCCAGCCTCAGCTCGCCGATGGTGCCCGGCAACGCCGCCGCCATGCTGGAGCTGCTGGACGCGGGGCAGCTCGCCCTTGTCCCCGGTGTACGAAAGATCGAGGCCCGGGCAGGCGGCTTCCGGGTCTTCACCGACGCCGGCGTCCGGGCCACCGACGTCGTCATCAACGCCATCAACCCGCCGCCGCACTCGATCCCCGAGAGCACCGGCGCGCTGGTCTCGTCGATGCTCGCCGACCGGGTGGCCGAGCTCCACCCGGACGGCGGGCTGAACGTCGAAGCCGCGACCGGGCGGCTGACGGTGTCCGGCCAGGCCGACCACCGGTTGTACGCCGTGGGCGACCTCGCCGGGGGCGGGCTGTTCATCACCACGAGCATCGCGGGCCTGGCCGCACGTGCCGAGGCGACCGCCCGGGCACTCCTGGCGAACTGACGGCACCATCCCGAGACCATGCGAGCGCCCGGCCTGCGTTCTTTGAGCGCAGGCCGGGCGCTCGCTCTTTGAGCGCGCCGGGCGATGGCCGCAGACGGCCGAGATCATGTCATCCCGTCTGCATCGCGCGGCGAATCCTCACCATGAACACCGACGGCAGGGGGCGCCCGCAGAGCGGGACGTCAGCCCTTGAAGGTGTGTCCGGGCTCAGCGGCCGTAACCGGTCAGTGAGATCCACGTGCCGAACCGGGTCCAGACGGCAAACGTCACCGGGACATGAGAATTCACCGCCTTCCCCGCGTCCCGGTGATCGTTTTGGCCGTGGTGCGTCAACTCGGCGCGGCATACCGACCCAAGCACCTCAGCCCTTACCAGGGGCTCAGGGGTCACAGAAGAATCGGCCACCTGCGATACCGCACATTTGGAACGTGGACTCAATGCGGTGTCAGTTCGGTGTCAGCAAGTCAGGCTAAGTTCCCTGTAGAAAGCGAGGAATCAAATACCGGATCGGTAAATAGGATGTGCAGGAAAAGAAACTGGAAGTGCATATGCTAGCGATCGATAGGCTGCACGGGCTTCCGCTGTCCGAACGGCGTGAGGAACTCGAAGAACTTGTCGTCACGGAGTTCAAGTCCACGCTGATGATGGCAGATGACGAGGACCTTCCGTTCGATATGAGCTATTTCGAGCTCGGCTTCACCTCGCTGGGGCTCACCGAGATCAAGGAACGGCTTGAAATGCAGCTCGGTCGCAGTGTGAGCACCAACGTGCTTTTCAACAGCCCGACCATGGAACGCCTCATATCGTATTTGGCCGACGAGGTCCTGGCAGATCTCTTCGGCGCTCTGTCAATGCCGACAGGTTGAGGAGCAGCACATGACCACATCCGACGGGGAGGCCAAGGGCGAGGGAATACACGCCTGGCACCGCCAGGCCGTGAACGACCCGAATCCGCAGACGCTTACCGCCACGTCCGCCGGGCATGCCCGGCGGCGCCCAGATCATCTGGCCGTCATCTGCGAAGGCCGTGAGGTGACCTACGCGGAGCTGCACCGTCGCAGCAACCAGACCGCACATGCTCTGCTCGCCGAGGGGCTGCGCCGGGGGGCGCGCGTCGCCTACCTCGGCCGCGAGTCAGAGCACTACTTCGAGATCGCGCTCGGCTGTGCCAAGAGCGGCACCGTGCTCGTGCCGGTCAACTGGCGGCTGACCTCGCGCGAGGTCGATCACATCCTGCGGGACTCGGACGCCGAAGTGCTGTTCGCCGAGCGGGAGTTCCGGCCGGTCGCCGACCGGCTGCGACCCGTCCTGCCCGGGCTGCGCACGGTGATCGAGATGGATACACCCGGCTCTCTCGCGGACGGCTTCCTGGACTGGCGGGCCGGTCACGCCGAGACCGATCTCGATCCCGGCACCGGGCGCGACGACGCCGTCGTGCAGATGTACACCAGCGGGACGACCGGCCTGCCCAAGGGCGTCGTGCTGGCCCACCGCACGTACTTCACCCTGATGGAGCACATGACCCGGGCGGGGCTCAACTGGTACGACTGGCACCCCGAAGACCGCTCCATGAGCTGCTTCTCCAGCCTGCACTCGGCGGGCATGGGCTGGTTCATGGTCGGGTTCGCGGCCGGATGCACGAACGTGGTCATGAGGATGTTCGTCCCGGAGGAGGCGGTGAAGCGCGTCCATGAGGACGGGGTCACGGTGATGCAGGCGGCTCCGGCGATGTTGCGGATGCTGCTGGCCGAGCCCGGCGCCACGCCGGACGCGTTCGCCTCACTGCGCAAAATGATCTATGGGGGGTCGGCGATCGCGCCGCCGCTGCTGCGCCAGTGCATGGAGCGGCTGGACTGCGACCTCGCGCAGATGTACGCGGCGGCGGAGTCGGGCAGCGTGGTGACGTGCCTGGCTCCGGCGGAGCACACACCGGACAATCCGAGGCTGGGCTCGGTCGGGCTGCCCTGCCCGGGCAACGAGGTGAGGATCGTGGGCCGCGACGGGGAGGTCCTCCCCGCCGGCCGGGTCGGGCAGATCCATGCCAGGACCCCCGCCCTCTTCATCGAGTACTGGCACCAGCCGGAGGCGACCAGGGAGGCGCTCGTGGACGGCTGGCTGTGCATGCCGGACGCGGGCTACCTGGACGACGACGGCTACCTGTTCGTCCTTGACCGGCTGGACGACGCCATCATCGTCGCCGGGCAGAACATCTATCCGGCGGAGGTCGAGATGGCGCTGGCCGAGCACCCGGCGGTGGCCGAGTCCGCGGTGGTGGGCGTGCCCGACCAGCGATGGGGCCAGGCGGTCAAGGCCGCGGTCGTGTTCCACACGGATCAGCGGGCGACCGCGCGCGACCTCATGGTCTTCCTGCGTGGCCGGATCGCCGATTTCAAGATTCCCACCCAGTACGACTTCGTGGACGATCTACCCCGCAATCCGACAGGCAAGGTCCTGCGTCGAATGCTGCGCGCGCAAGCGTGATGAACGGGGGCGCGCCGGATCCTTAGGGCCGGCCGCAAAAATCGGGGGCTCCATCATGACCGTGTCCTGGTGTGAGTTCGCTGAGAAATCAGCAATGGGGGTACATGAAATGATCCAATTCTTTGTGCTCGGGCCGCTGGAATGCCGGTCGGTCAATCGTCCTGTGAACATCACGGGAACACTCCAGCGAGCACTGCTCGCGACACTGCTGGCGGCCGAGGGAATCCCCGTATCGGTGGACTCACTGGTCGCAGAACTGTGGGGGGACTCGCCCCCTCCGCACTGGGAGAACGCGCTCCAGGCACATATCAGCAGGCTGCGCCGTCGGATCAACGCCGTCGCCGGCGACCGGCCCACCCGGCTCATCGTCGAGCACTCCGGATATCGTCTGCAGACGGAGGAAGGAACGGTGGACGCGAAAGTGTTCATGCGCAAACTCGACAATGCACGGCTCCTCGGCGCCACCGATCCGAGAACGGCGGCTGATGCGCTGCGCGACGCGCTGTCACTGTGGCGCGGCAAGGCCTTCGGCCTGGTCACCCATGGTTCGCTGTGCCGCACGGTGGCGCAACGCTACGAAACCGCCCGGGTGGTGGCGCTGGAGACGCTGTTCGACCTGGAACTGCGGAGCGGGCGGCACACCGACATCATCCCGATGTTGTCGGAGCTGGTCGAGGCACCGACGCTGAACGAACGTTTCTGCGAGCAACTGATGATCGCGCTCTACCGCTCCGGACAGCAGGCGCGCGCCTTGAGCTCCTACCTCCGGATGCGCGACCGGCTCGACGACGAGCTCGGCGTCGAGCCGACCATCACGTTGCGCAACCTCTTCAACGCGATCCTCAACCACCATCCTGCCCTCCGCCTGGGCGCCGATCACGCGGTGCTGCGCGCCTGACGGCAGTAACTGACGGCAGTTTCCCGGCAGCACCTGACGGCAGTTCCCAGCTGTACCCGGCCGTACCCGGTCATGATCGGCTCCTCGCTCCCCCGCGCCGCCAAGATCATGACCGGGTGCGGCTAGCGGTCGTCGGTGATCCGCAGCAGGCGCCGGCCGAAGTCCGACATGACGGCAGTGGCGTGCTCGCCCACGTAGAAGTGCCCGCCTGGATACTCCTGGTGCCCGAGATACCGGCGGCTGCGTCCGGTCCAGGCCGTCATCGCGTCCGGCTCGACCAGCAGCGGATCCGACCGGCCCGCGTACGACACCAGCGGGCACTCCACCACGGCCCCGTCGTCCTCGTACTGCACCGCGATCCGGAAGTCCGCGATCACCGGCGGCATGACCAGATCCAGCATGTCCGGATCGTCCCAGAGCTCCTTCGGGAAGGCGCCGAGGTCCTTGAACAGCCCGCCGAACTCGTCCATCGAGAGCTTCTCGTGGCCCGGAGGCGCACGGAAGAAGCCCCTCGGTGACCACCCTGACATACCGAGCAGCGACGGCGGCGGATCACCGTCGGCCTCGAGCCGGACGGTCAGCCGGTAGGCCAGCATGGCGCCGATGCAATGCCCGAAGAACGCGTACGGGCGTTCATCGTCCACCGTCTCCAGCACGGCGCGGTGAAGGCCGTCGAGCAGCGATTCCCAGTCGGCGGGCAGCGGCTCGGCGCGCCGGCTCTGCCGCCCGGGCAGCGTCAGCGCCTGTGCGCCGATCTCCGCGGGCAGCAAGCGGGTCCAGCCCCGGTAGGCGGCCGCTCCGCTGCCCGCGTGAGGCATCAGGAACAGGCGGATCCGGGACTCGCGCGGCGGCTCCGCGGGACTGAACCAGCGGCCTGCCGAGACGGCCCGGTTCTCCGTGGTGTCCATCGTCATCCCACCTTCTCCGGCTGCCCGTCGAGGAACTCGGCGAGCGCGCGGGGCGTCGGGTTGTTGAAGATCTCTGGCGTGGCGAAGGAGATCGACAGCACCGCGCAGAGTTCCTTGCGGATCCTGACCGCGAGGAGCGAGTCCATCCCCAGGTCGGTGAAGTCGATGTCGGCCCCGACATCGGCGAGGTCGGAGTACCCCAGCACCGCGGCGACCGTTGTCCGGATCAGCTCGGTGATCGCCGTGCGGCGTTCACCGCCCTCCGGTGTCGCCGGCAACGCCGCCGGGGCGATGTCGGCCGGTCGCGTGACCGCCTGGCCGGCGCCCGCGTCGACGCCGGGACCGGCGGGAGCGGCGGGAGATTCCCCCGCCGGGCCGAGGGGCAGCCGGTACGACCTGCGATCGAACGCGTACGTCGGAAGGTCGATCTTCCGCCCGTGGTGCCCCCGGTGGAAGTCGGGCCACGAGACCGGCTGACCCGCCGCATAGGCCTTCGCGACCGACTCGAGGAGCACCTGGCCGTCCTGGTCGGATGAGTGCATGCTGGCCAGCCAGGCGTGCCTGCCGGGCGGGACGCAGCGCTTGCCCAGCGATGTCAGCGTCGCGGACGGGCCGATCTCGATGAAGAGGTGCTTGCCCCGCCGGTCCAGCGCCCGCATGGCGGCCATGAAATTCACCGGTTCGGCGATATGGCGGGCCCAGTAGCCAGCGGAGAAGTCGCTCTTCCTGGCGACCTCGCCGGACAGCGTCGAGACGAGGGTGATCGCGGGCTCGGTGAACCGGACGCCGTCGAGCGCCTTCCGCAACTCCTCGGCCACCTCGGCCATCAGGGGCGAATGGGAGGCCTGCGACACCGTGAGGCGCGTGAACTCGATGTCCTGCGCGGCCAGTTCGGCGGTGATCGCCGCAAGGGAGTCACGGCCGCCGGAGATGACGCATTGCTGAGGCGCGTTGATGGCGGCGACGGCGACATCCGGATAGGCGGCCAGCAGCGGAGCGACCGTGTCCGCGCCGGCCCCGACGGACACCATGCGGCCGGGGGTGCGCACCGAATCCATCAGCCGCGCCCGCACCGTGATCAGCTTGGCGGCGTCCGCGAGGCTGAGCAGCCCGGCGACCGCGCCCGCCGCGACCTCTCCCATGCTGTGGCCCGCGACCGTGGTCGGCCTGACTCCCCACGACATCCAGAGGCGGGCGAGCGCGTACTCGATCGCGAACTGGACGGGCTGCCCGTACTGGGCCAGGCGGAGCGCCTCGGCGTCCTCCGTTCCGCATGTCCCCAGCACCATGCTCTTGATCGGACGGCCGGCGAGCGGGGTCAGCAGCTCGTCGCAGGCATCCAGTTCCTCGGCGAACACGGGGTGCCGCCGGTACAGCGCGGCGCCCATGCCGGGGGTCAAGGGGTTCAGGCCCGAGAAGAGGAACCCGACTTTGCGGGCGCCGCCGGGCAGCCCGCCGCTTTCCACGGTGGCCAGCATCTCCTCGAGCCTGGCGGCGAGGTCATCGGAGCCGGTCACCACGCCGGACACCCGATGACGGAAATGCGCACGGCCGACGTTGGCGGTGTAACACAGGCCGGCGATGTCGAGGTCGGGCCGGCCGGCCGCCCACCCCCGGTAAGCCCGGATCTGCTCGGCGAGCGCCGGGACCGACTTGGCGGAGATGGTCAGCACGTGACCGTCGCCGGGCTCGGGCGCCTGTTCGAGCGCCTGGGCGACCGATGGCGCCTTCTTCGGCGCCTCTTCCAGGACGGCCGAGGCTATCGTCCCGGTGAACCCGAACGAGTTCACCATCCCCCGGCGGACGTCGGCCCGCCACGGCTCCTGCCGTGTGGGAACGCGAACCGGCCAGGTCTCCCAGGCGATGCGGCTGGAGGGCTTGTCCAGGTTGAGATGCGGGAACACGGTGCCGTAGCGCATTTGCAGCACCGTCTTGACCACGCCGCCGATGCCGGCCGCGGCCTCCATGTGCCCGATGTTGGTCTTCAGCGAGGCGACCAGGAGCGGATCGTCCGCGCTGTGCGACGGACCGAAGACCTCGGCGATCGAGGCCATCTCGATCGGGTCGCCCAGGGGCGTGCCGGTCCCATGGGCCTCCACGTACTGGATGTCACCGGGCTCGAGGTTCGCGCCGGCCAGTGCGGCGCGCATGAGTGCTTCCTGTGCGAGGCCGTTGGGGGCGGTGAATCCGGCGCTCTCGCCGTCCTGCCGCACCGCGGTGCCGCGGACCAGGGCCAGCACGGTGTCGCCATCCCGCTCGGCGTCGCTGAGCCGCTTGAGCACGACCACGGCGCACCCTTCGGCGCGGCCGTAGCCGTCGGCGGACTCGTCGAAGGTCTTGCATCGCCCGTCGGCTGAGAGCGCCTGCATGTCGGTGAGCAGCACGCTGCTGTACGGGTGGTGGATGACGCCGACGCCACCGCACAACGCGAGCTCGCATTCCCGGCCGCGCAGGCCGTTGACCGCGAGGTGCAGCGCGGCCAGCGACGACGAGCAGGCGGTGTCCACCGACATGCACGGACCGCGCGCACCCAGGAAGTACGAGACCCGTCCCGCCACGGCCGCGTTCAGGACCCCGCCGGCGAGGTACCCGTCCATGTCCTCGGCTGCGAGCGCTCCGATCTCCCACGCGAAGTCCAGGGCGCTGGCGCCGAAATAGACCCCGACATTGCCGTGCCGCAACCCGGCGGCGTCGATATTGGCGTTCTCCAACGCTTCCCATGACGTTTCCAAGGCCAGGCGCTGCTGCGGGTCGATGCAGCGCGCCTCCTTCGGGGAGATGTTGAAGAACGAGGCATCGAACTGGTCGACTCCCGTCAGGAACCCTCCGCTTGCGGAGCTTATTCGCCCGTTTCCGTCACCGTCGGCTCCAGCGAATTCCGCGGCATTCCACCGGTCCGATGGAATGGACATGATCGCGGACTTTCCCGAGCCGAGATACTCGGCGAAGGCGCCGAGGGTCGTGCTGCCTCCCGGCATCCGGAGGCCGATTCCCACAATCGCGATGGGCTCGTGCAGCCGCTGGAGCTGCGACTCGTAATCACGGATGGTCTCACGTGCCGCGCCAAGCTCAGCTTCGATCGTCATGCGGGCCAATATGCCAGGCGCTCCTGATACGCGACTGTTTCGGCACTGACTCATTGCACGTCAGAACGCGGTCAGCGGATTATCAGAACCCCCTGCGAGGATTCCGCGGAGACGGCAAGAAAGACGGAGACAATCATTCTGGAGCGAACCTGTGGCTGATCCTTTTGAAAACGAGGAAGCGAGCTATCTCGTTCTGGTCAACCACCAGGGCCAGCATTCGTTGTGGCCGGAGGCGATCGACGTGCCGTCCGGCTGGCAGGTGGTGTTCGGCCGTGGCGAAAAGGGGGCCGGGCGGCAGGAATGCCTGGACTACGTGTCGGAGAACTGGACGGACATCACGCCGCTGAACCGGTCCCCCAGGTGAACGTGCGATGACCGACACCATCGCCACCGCACAGGCGACGCTGTGCCAGATCATCGCCGACGTCGTCGACCGTGAGCTCGTCGGTCCGCGGGACGGCTTCTTCGAGGTGGGCGGGGACAGCGTCCTGGCCGTTCAGGTCGTGGCCCGCGCCCGCGAGGCGGGCCTCGTGCTCAGCGTGCGCGACCTCTTCGACCA
Source organism: Actinomadura sp. 6N118 (assembly GCF_044326415.1). Taxonomy (NCBI): domain Bacteria; kingdom Bacillati; phylum Actinomycetota; class Actinomycetes; order Streptosporangiales; family Thermomonosporaceae; genus Actinomadura; species Actinomadura sp. 6N118. Next base: position 203,056 of record NZ_JBIRAZ010000005.1, read on the forward strand.
CCAGACCCCCGAGTCACTGGCCGCCGTGATCGGCGATCTTGCCGCCGCCGGCACCGCCGCCACTGCCGCCGGAACGGGTGGAACCGGTGGCGATTCCGCGGAATCACCGCTGATGACCTTCGCGGACGACGAGTTCGGCGATTTCGAGGAGCTCGGCGCCGGCCGCCCCGACGGCGGCGACGAAGGCGAGGGCGAGGGCGAATGGGAGATCATCACATGAACCGCGCCGACATCGAGTGCGTCCTGCCGCTGACTCCCCTGCAGGAAGGTCAGCTGTTCCACGCCGAGTTCGACGAGGACGGCCCGGGTCTCTACAACATGTACCTGTCGGCCCTGCTGTCCGGGCCGCTGGACGTCGCCGCGCTGCGGTCCGCCTGTGCGCGGTTGCTGGCCAGGCACCAGTGCATGCGAGCGTGCTTCCGCCGCAACCGCGAGAACCAGATCGCCCAGGTCGTGCTCCGCGAGGTGCCGCTGCTCTGGCGGCAGGTCGATCTGTCCGGCCTCCCCGAGCCCGAACGCGCCGAGCGGCTGGACCGACTGGAACGGGAGACCCGGACGGAGCGCTTCGACCTCGCGAAGCCGCCCCTGACCCGGTTCGTGCTCGTGCGGCTGACGCCGGACAGGCACCGCTTCATCCTCTGCACCTATCACGCCGTTCTGGACGGCTGGTCTTCCTGGTTGCTGCTGGGCGAGCTGGCACGGCTCTATGAACAGGGCGGGGACGCCTCCGGCCTGCCGGAGCCGCCGCCCTTGGAGGACTACTACCGCTGGCTTGCGAAGCAGGACCGCGCCGCGGCGGAGGAGGCGTGGCGGACCTCGCTCGCCGGCCTGGCGGGCCCGACCATGCTGGCGCCGTCCGGGCCCGAACGATGGCTGGCCGACAGCGAACGGTTCGGCGCCCGGCTTCCCGCCGAGCTGGTCACGAAGCTGCAAGCCCTCACGCGCGGCCGCGGCCTGACGATGAACACCGTCTTCCAAGCGGCGATGGGGCTCGCTCTGGGCACCGCCACCGGCCAGAGCGACGTGGTGTTCGGAGGAACGGTCACCGGCCGTTCTCCGGAGGTGCCGGGCATCCAGAACATGGCGGGGATGTTCCTCAACACGGTGCCGGTCCGGGTCCGCCAGGACCTGTCCCGGCCCGAGACGGTCGCCGCCATGCTGGCGCGGATCCAGGCCGAGCAGGCGCGGCTGATCCCCCACCACCATCTCGGCCTCGTCGACATCCGCCGTGCGGCGGGACGGCCGGAGCTGTACGACGTCCATCTGTCGTTCCAGAACTTCCCCGGGGCCGGCACGACGGGCGGTTTCCCGATGTCCGACGTGCGGACCGACGTCAGGACCGACTACACGCTGAGCATCGCCGTGCAGGCGTCGGGCGACGTGATCGACCTGGACGTCGAGCACCGGCCCGGCCTGTTCGATCGGGAGGGCGCGGACGCACTGGCGGCACGTCTGGTGCGGGTTCTGGAGGCGGCGGCGACGGCGCCGGACGTCCCGGTGAGCCGGGTCCCGGTACTGGCGGCCGAGGAACGGCGGGCACTGCTTGAGCTCGGGCAGGGCGAGCCCGCGACGGCCGGACCTGACCTGGTCCCGGAGCTGTTCGCGGCACGGGCGGCGACGGTGGAGCCGGGGCTGACCGCCGTGGTCTACGGCGACGTGGAGGTGTCGTTCGGCGAGCTGGCCGGACGGGTGAATCGGGCGGCCCGCCGGCTGATCGCCGCGGGCGTGGACATCGGCGACCCGGTGGCGGTGTTGTTGCCACGGTCGGCGGACTCGGTGGTGGCGATGCTGGGGGTGCTTGCGGCCGGGGCGATGTACGTGCCGGTGGACGTGTCCTATCCGCCGGAGCGGGTGCGGTTCATGCTGGCCGATTCGGCACCGCAGGTGGTGATCACTACGGCGGAGCTGGCGGCGTCGGCCGAGTGGCCGGGCGGGGCACGGCCGCTGGTGCTGGACTCCCCCGAAGCCGAAGCCGAAGCCGCGGCCGAACCGACGGCCTCGACGGACGGGCCGGTCGACCCGGCGGAGCGCCGCGCCCGGCTCACGCCGGCGGACCCGGCGTACATGATCTACACCTCCGGCTCGACGGGCCGGCCGAAGGGCGTGGTCGTCACGCACCAGGGCCTGGCGAACCTGTTCGCGTTCGCGTGCGGCGAGGTGATCGAGCCGGCGGCGCGGCGGTCCGGACGGCGCCTGCGAGCGAGCCTGGTCGCCGCGCTGTCGTTCGACGCCTCCTGGGACATGGTGCTGTGGCTGCTGGCCGGCCACGAGCTGCACGTGCTGGACGACGACGTCCGCCGCGACGCGCACGCGCTGGCCGGCCATGTCCGCGAACACCGGATCGACGTCGTCGAGGTCACGCCTTCCTATGCCGAGCAGCTGATCGAAGCGGGGCTCCTCGCACAGGGCGGGCCGTCCGTGCTGGTTCTGGGTGGTGAGGCGGTGGATGCCGGGCTGTGGGAACGGGTCGTTCGGACCGAGGGCCTGACGGGCTGGAACTTCTACGGTCCCACCGAATGCACGGTGAACTCGGTGGTCGCCCGCGTGAGCGGTGACGGGCCGGTGATCGGCCGTCCCGTGCCGGGCACGCAGGCGTACGTACTGGACGAGTGGCTGCGCCCCGTCCCGGCTGGGGTCCCGGGCGCGCTGTACCTGGCCGGACCGCAGGTGGCCCTCGGGTACTGGGGCAAGTCGGGCCTGACCGCCGAGCGGTTCGTGGCCAACCCCTTCCAGGCGGCAGGGGGACGGATGTACCGCACCGGCGACCTTGCCCGCTGGACCCGCGACGGCGTACTGGAATTCCTCGGCCGGGCCGACGACCAGGTGAAGATACGCGGATTCCGGATCGAGCCCGGCGAGATAGCCGCCGTCCTCACCGAAAGCCCGCTGGTCCGCCAGGCCGCGGTACTGCCCGGCAAGAACGGCCTGGTGGCCTACCTGGTGCTCGCCGACGCCGTCGACTCCGACTCCGACTCCGACGACAACCGCGTCGACCTCGACGACGCCGATGTCGGCGAGCTACGCCGGCACCTCATGACCAGGCTTCCCGACCACATGATCCCGTCGGCTTTCGTGCCGCTCGACGCCCTGCCGCTCACACCCAACGGCAAGCTCGACCGCGGCGCGCTCCCCGACCCCGGCGCCGCGCGAGTCCCGGCCGGCCGGCCTCCGCGTACCGGTCGGGAAGAGGTGCTGTGCGGCCTGTACGCGGAGTTGCTCGGCCGCGAGCCGATCGGGATCGACGACGACTTCTTCGCACTCGGCGGCCACTCGCTGCTCGCCACCCGCCTGACCAACCGGATCCGGACCGAGCTCGGCGCCGAGCTCTCCGTCCGGACGGTGTTCCGGGCACCGACCGTGGCCGAGCTCGGCGCCGCGCTCACGGACGCCCGTCCCGCCCGTCCCGCCCTGCGGCGCCGTACGGCGAGGACCTGAGGAGGCACGATGATCCCGCTGTCCTTCGCGCAGCGACGGCTCTGGTTCCTGAACAAGCTGGAAGGCCCCAGCACGACCTACAACATGGCGGGGGCGCTGCGGCTGCGGGGCCCTCTGGACCGCACGGCGATGGCGGCGGCCATCACAGACGTCATCGGTAGGCACGAGCCACTGCGCACGGTGTTCCCGACCGTCGAGGGAGAGCCGTACCAGCAGGTCCTGGACATCGATCAGGCCGGCCTGCGTCTGGAGATCAGTGAGCCCGGGCCCGGTGGCCTGGCGGAGGCCATGGACCGGGCGGCGAACCACGTCTTCGACCTCACCGCCGACCGGCCGCCGTTCCGCGCGACGCTGCTCGTCGCCGGCCCGGACGAGCACGTGCTGATGCTCGTGGCCCATCACATCGCCGGGGACGGCTGGTCAACGGCTCCGCTGCTGCGCGACATCGGGCGCGCCTACCAGGCGCGAACCGGGGGACGGGAGCCGGACTGGGAGCCGCTCCCCGTCGACTACGTGGACTACGCGTTGTGGCAGGCCGAGTTCCTCGGCCGGGCGGACGATCCCGGCAGCGTGCTCGCCGAACAGCTCGCGTTCTGGGCCGGGGAACTGAAAGGCGCGCCCGAGTGCCTCGCCCTGCCCGCCGACCGGCCCAGGCCGCCGGCCGCCACGTACCGCGGCGACACCGTCTTCCTGAGGGTGGACGCGGAACTGCACGCCCGTCTCGCCGACCTGGCGCGGGCGAACGAGGCGACGATGTTCATGGTGCTGCACGCCGCGCTCGCCGTGCTGCTGAGCAGATGGGGCGCCGGCCAGGACATCCCGGTCGGGTCACCGCTGGCCGGGCGCACCGACGAGGCTCTGGACGATCTGGTCGGATTCTTCATCAACACGGTGGTCGTACGCACGGATCTCTCCGGCGACCCGGCTTTCGCGGAGGTGCTGGGCCGGGTGCGCGAGCGGGTGCTGGCGGCCCTGGAGAACCAGGACGCGCCGTTCGAGATGGTGGTCGAACACCTCAACCCCGAGCGGTCACCGGCCCGCAACCCGCTCTTCCAGGTCATGCTGACGCTGCAGAACGCGCCGCGCGACGCGGACCTGATCCCCGGGCTGAAGGCGGAGATGGAGGCGGTGCGCACGCCGACCGCCAAGGTCGACCTCTCCTTCACGCTGACCGAGGAGCTCGGCCCCGGCGGCCTGCCCGCCGGGCTGACCGGCGACCTCGAGTACGCGCTCGACCTGTTCGGCCGGGAGAGTGCCGAAGCGCTGGCCGGAGGGCTGGTACGGGTGCTGGCGGCGGTCGTGGCGGCTCCGGACGTCCCGGTCGGCCGGCTGGACGTGCTGACGGTCGACGAACGGCGGGTGCTGCTCGCCCTGGGGCAGGGCGAGCCGGCGACGGCCGGACCCGACCTGGTGCCGGAGCTGTTCGCCGCGCGAGCGGCGGCGGAGCCGGAGGCGACCGCACTGGTGTGCGGGGACGTCGAGCTCCCGTTCGGTGAGCTGGCCCGGCGGGTGAACCGGCTGGCTCGACGGCTCGTCGCGGCGGGCGCCGGGCCCGGGGATCCGGTGGCGGTGCTGGTGCCGCGATCGGCGGACTCCGTGGTCGCGCTGCTGGCCGTGCTGACGGCCGGAGCGATGTACGTGCCGGTGGACGCGTCCTCTCCTCCGGAACGAGTGCGGGCCATGATGGCCGACGCGGCACCGATGCTGCTGATCACCACGGCCGAGCTCGCGGAACAGGCCGACCTCGATGTCCGGCGGCTGACGCTGGGCTCGGCCGACGCGGAAGCCGAGCCGACGGGATGGCCGGACGGCCCGGTCGGCACGGCGGAGCGCCGCGCCCGGCTCACGCCGTCGGACCCGGCGTACATGATCTACACCTCCGGCTCGACGGGCCGTCCCAAGGGCGTGGTCGCCACTCACCAGAATCTGGCGAACCTCTACGCGTTCCTGAACGGCGAGATCTTCGAGCCCGCGGCCCGGCAGGCCGGACCGCGGTTCAAGGCGATCTCGGTGAGCGCGCTGTCGTTCGACGCTTCCTGGGACACGGTCCTGTGCCTGCTGGCGGGTCACGAACTGCACCTGCTGGACGACGACGTCCGCCGCGACGCACGCGCGCTCATCGACTACGTCCGCCGCCGCGAGATCGATGTGGCCGACGTGACCCCCTCGTACGCCGAGCAACTCATCGAGGAGGGCCTCCTCGACGAGCGGAACCGGCCATCAGTGCTGATCCTGGGCGGTGAAGCGGTGGGAGCCGGGCTCTGGGAACGGGTCGCCCGGACCGAGGGCCTCACGGCCTGGAACATCTACGGCCCCACCGAATGCACCGTCGACGCGGTGATCGCCCGGATCCGCGGCGACCGGCCGATCCTCGGACGCCCGCTGCCCGGCACCCGGGTGTACGTGCTGGACGAGTGGCTCCGCCCGGTCCCCCTCGGTGTCCCGGGCGCGCTGTACGTGGCCGGTGCACAGGTGACGCGCGGCTACTGGCACCGCCCGGACCTGACCGCCGGACGGTTCGTCGCCGACCCGTTCGGCGCTCCCGGTGAACGGATGTACCGCACCGGCGACCTCGCCCGCTGGACCCGCGGCGGCGTGATGGAGTTCCTCGGCCGGGCCGACGACCAGGTCAAGGTGCGCGGGTTCCGGATCGAGCCGGGTGAGATCGCCGCGGTCCTGGCCGGGAGCCCGCTGGTCAGGACGGCGGCGGTGGTCGTACGCGACGGCGCTTTGGTGGCCTACCTGGTCCTCGCCGACGGCACCGCCGACACCGGCGAGGTGCGCCGCCACGCGATGACCGAGCTGCCCGACTACATGATCCCGTCGGCGTTCGTGCCGGTCGACGCTCTGCCGCTCACACCCAACGGCAAGCTCGACCGCGACGCCCTCCCCGATCCCGCCACATCGCACGCCCCCACCGGCCGAGGCCCGCGCGACCACCAGGAGGAGGTGTTGTGCGGCCTGTTCGCCGAGCTGCTCGGCCGCGAGCCGATCGGGATCGACGACAACTTCTTCGCGCTCGGCGGTCACTCGTTGCTGGTCACCAAGCTGGTCAACCAGATCCGGAGCGACCTGGGCGCCGAGCTCTCCGTCCGGGCGGTGTTCCAGGCGCCGACCGTGGCCGGGCTCAGCGCCGAGCTCGCCGGCGCCAGGCCCGCGCGGCCCGCGCTACGCCCGATGACCGACCCGGCGATGACCTGAGGAGAGACGATGATCCCGTTGTCGTTCGCGCAGCGACGGCTGTGGTACCTGAACAAGCTGGAGGGCCCCAGCGCGACCTACAACATCCCGGGAGCGCTGCGGCTGCGGGGGCCGCTGGACCGCCGGGCGCTGGCCGCCGCGCTGAACGACGTCGTACGCAGGCATGAGCCGCTGCGGACGGTGTTCCCGGACGTCAAGGGAGAGCCGTACCAGCAGGTCCTGGAGGTCGAGCGGGCACGCCTGGATCTGGAGATCGTCGAGCCCGATCCCGATGACCTGCCGGCGGCGATGCGCGAAGCCGGGAGCCATGTGTTCGATCTGGCCGCCCCCAGGCCGCCGCTCCACGCGACGTTGTTCGTCGTCGGCCCCGGCGAGCACGTGCTGATGATCACGATGCACCACGTCGCCGGGGACGGCTGGTCGACGGCTCCGCTGCTGCGCGACCTCGGGCTCGCCTACCAGGCACGATGCGAGGGGCGTGAACCGGACTGGGAGCCGCTGCCCGTCCGCTACCTGGACTACACGTTGTGGCAGACCGAGCTGCTCGGGAAGGCCGATGACCCCGGCAGCGTCCTCGCGGGCCAGCTCGCCTTCTGGGCGAAGGAGCTGGCGGACGCGCCGGAGTGCCTGCCGCTGCCCACCGACCGGCCGCGTCCCGCGTTCGCCGGGAATCGCGGCGACACCGTCTCGCTGAGGGTGGACGCGGACCTGCACGCCCGTCTCGCCGACCTGGCGCAGGCGAACGGGGCGACGGTGTTCATGCTGCTGCACGCCGCGCTCGCCGTTCTGCTGAGCAGATGGGGCGCCGGTCAGGACATCCCGGTCGGGTCACCGCTGGCCGGGCGCACCGACAGGGCGCTGCACGATCTGGTCGGGCTCTTCATCAACACGGTGGTCATGCGCACGGACCTGTCCGGGGATCCCACCTTCACCGAGCTGCTGGGCCGGGTGCGCGAGACGGCCCTGACGGTGATGGACAACCAGGACGCGCCGTTCGAGATGGTGGTCGAACACCTCAACCCGGAGCGGTCACCGGCCCGCAACCCCCTCTTCCAGGTGATGCTGAACGTCCTGGTCATGCCGGCGCCCACGGACCTGCTGCCGGGGCTGTCCGCGGAGATGGAGCCGGTACGCACGCCGACCGCCAAGGTCGACCTCCTCTTCACGTTGACGCTGCACTCGGACCCCGATGGCAGGCAGGCCGAGATGGGCGTCGACGTCACGTACGCCCTCGATCTGTTCGATCGGGAGACCGCCGAGGCGCTGGCGGGAGGCCTGGTACGGACACTGGAAGCCGCCGTGGCTGCGCCGGACGTCGCGGTGAGCCGAATGGAGACGCTGACCGCCGAAGAGCGGCGGACGCTGCTGGAGCTCGGGCAAGGCGCGCCCGCGGCGGCCGGGCCCGACCTGATCCCGGAGCTGTTCGCGGCACGGGCGGCGGCGGTGGAGCCGGGGCTGACCGCCGTGGTGTGCGGGGACGCCGAGATGTCGTTCGGCGAGCTGGCCGGACGGGTGAACCGGCTGGCCCGATGGTTGATCGCGGCGGGCGCCGGCCCCGGGGACCCGGTGGTGGTGGCGTTGCCGCGGTCGGCGGACTCGATGGCGGCGATGCTGGGGGTGCTGGCCGCCGGGGCGATGTACGTGCCGGTGGACCTGTCCTATCCGGCGGACCGGGTGCGGTTCATGCTGGCGGACGTGGCGCCGCGCGCGGTGATCACGACGGCCGGGCTCGCGGCGGGGGCGGCGGGTCCCGGTGTCCCGGTACTGCCGCTGGGTTCGGCGTCGGCGGAGGCCGAGCTGGCGGGACTGGCGGACGGCCCGGTCGACCCGGCCGAGCGCCGAGGGACATTGTCGCCGTCGGACCCGGCACACCTGACCTACACCTCCGGGTCGACGGGCTGGCCCAAGGGCGTGGTCGCCACCCACGAGGGCCTGGCGAACCTGTACGCGTCCTTGCGCGGCGAGGTGATCGAGCCGGCCGAACGGGAGGCCGGGCGACGGCTACGGGCGGGTCTGGTGACCGCGCTGTCGTTCGACGCGGTGTGGGTCATGGTGGTGTGGCTGCTGGCCGGCCATGAGCTGCACGTGCTGGACGACGACGTCCGCCGCGATCCCCACGCGCTGGTCGGCTATGTTCGCGAGCACGGGGTGGACGTACTGGAGGTCACCCCCTCCTATGCCGAGCAGCTCATTGAAGAGGGGCTGCTCGAGCCGGGCGGCCCGTCGGTGCTGATCCTCGGCGCCGAGGCGGCGGGGGCCGGGCTGTGGGAGCGGATCGGCCGGGCCGAGGGCGTGGCGGGCTGGAACTTCTACGGCCTGACCGAGGGCACGGTCGACTCGGTGGCCGCCCGGGTGAGCGGTGACCGGCCGGTGATCGGCCGCCCGCTGCCGGGCACCCGGGTGTATGTGCTGGACGAGTGGCTGCGGCCGGTTCCGCCCGGGGTGCCGGGCGCCCTGTACCTGGCCGGTGCGCAGGTGTCCCGGGGGTACTGGGGCCGTCCCGCACTGACCGCCGAACGGTTCGTGGCCGACACGTTCGGCGCTCCCGGCGAACGGATGTACCGCACCGGCGACCTGGCGCGCTGGACCCACGACGGCGTCCTGGAATACCTCAGCCGGGCCGACGACCAGGTGAAGATACGCGGGTTCAGGATCGAGCCCCGCGAGATAGCCACCGTCCTGGCCGAAAGCCCGCTGGTCGCTCAGGCCGCGGTGGTTGCCAGGGAGGAGAGGCTGGTGGCCTACCTGGTGCCTGCCGACGCCTCCGCCGACGCCGGCACCGGCACCGGCACCGGCACCGCGGACGATGCCGACGCCGGCACCGGCGAAGTGCGCCGCCACGCCATGGCCAGGCTTCCCGACTACATGGTCCCTTCGGCGTTCGTCACCCTCGACGCCCTGCCGCTGACCCCCCACGGCAAACTCGACCGCCGGGCCCTCCCCGACCCCGACTACACGGCACCGGGTTCCGGTGACCACGCCGCCCGTACCGCCCGCGAGGAGGCGCTGTGCTGCCTGTTCGCCGAGGTACTCGGCCTGGACGCGGTGGGCGTCGACGACAACTTCTTCGCGCTCGGGGGGCATTCGCTCCTGGCCACACGGCTGGTGAGCCGGATCCGGGCGGCGCTGGGAACGGACCTGTCGGTGCGGCTGTTCCTCCAGGCGCCCACCGTGGCCGGGGTCATCGAGTCCCTCGCGGCGGACCCCGCCGCGCAGGCCCGGATCGACCCGGTGGTGCCGATCCGGACATCCGGCGGACAACCTCCCCTGTTCTGCGTGCATCCGGTCTCGGGAGTGGCCTGGTGTTACTCCGGGCTGCAGCGGCACCTGCCTCCCGACCTCCCCATCTATGGCCTCCAGCTGGAGATGTCCGGCGAGCCGGCTCGGCCGCGGGACCTCGAGGAGCTCACCGCGAGCTACGCCGGCCGGATCCGTGAGATCCAGCCGGCGGGCCCGTACCGGCTCCTCGGCTGGTCGCTGGGCGGGACCATCGCGCACGCCGTCGCCGGCCGGCTGCAGCGCGAGGGCGAGCGGGTGGAGTTCCTCGCTCTCCTGGACTCCTACCCCAGCAATCCCTGGCTCCTGGACATGGATCCGGCGGCCATGCGCGGCGAAGTCGAGCTGGCGATCCTGGTCACCATGGCCCAGGATCTCGGCCTGGACGTCGAGGCCGTGGACGATCCGCGATCGCGGCAGCGGATGAGGCAGGCGGTCGCCAGGGGCTTCGGGCTCCCGGAGGAGATCCTGGCCGACCTCCCGCACGCGGCGGGGAACCTCATCCGGATAGCCCAGGGCGACGAGCACGAGGTCTTCCACGGGGATCTGGTCTTCGTCAAGGCCGCGGGCACCCCCCTCGGCGACACCGACGCGACGGAACTGTGGCGGCCGTACGTCAACGGGACCATCGACCATCGCATCATCGGCTGCGAGCACTTCGAGATGATGAAACCCGGGCCGGTGGCTGAGATCGGAGCGCTGCTCACGGCCAGGATGGTGGCCTGATGGCTCCGGTCGGCGGATCGGGCACCGCCACCGCCGAGGCCGCCACCGGTGGCGGCGCGCTGCGGGGGCGGGACTTCCGGTTGTTGTGGGCGGCGGAGACCGTCAGCAAGACGGGCACCGCCGTGACGACCTTCGCGCTGCCCCTGGTCGCGCTGCAGACGCTGGGCGCGAACACCCTGATGATGGGTGTGCTGAACGCCATGATCTGGCTGCCGTGGCTGCTGGTCGGGCTGCAGGCGGGGGTATGGGCGGATCGCCGCAACAGGCGGCCGCTGATGATCGGCTGTGAGATCGCCTCGGCGCTCCTGATCGTGAGCGTCCCGGTGCTGGCCTGGCTCGACGCCCTGACCATGGGGTATCTCCTCGTGATCGCGTTCGCCTCCGGGTGCTCGACCGTCCTGTTCACCGCGGCGTACAACGCGTACGTGCCGTTCCTGGTCGGCAAGAGCGAGCTCATGGACGCGAACTCGCGCCTGATGGGCAGCGAGCAGGCCGCCAACATCGCCGGCCCCGGCATCGGCGGTCTGATCACCCAGCTCGTCTCGGCCGTTCTCGGGCTGGTCGTCGACGCGTTCAGCTTCGTGGTCAGCGCCGTCTGCCTGTGGTCCATCCGGGCGCGAGAACCGTCCGATCGCCCGGGCGACCGGGCGGAGCGGGCGCGGACCACGTTCCGCGCCGACATCGGGGCGGCGGTCAGGTTCGTGGCACGGGATCCCTATCTGCGGATCATCACCGCGAGCAGCACCTCCACGAACCTGCTCATGGCCGGTATCCAGGCGCTGGTCGTGGTGTTCCTGGTCCGGGACGCCGGGCTCAGTCCCTGGGCGGTCGGCGCCACCACGATCACGATCAGTGTCGGCGGAGTGCTCGGCGCCTTCATCGCGCCCCGGGTCACCGGCCGCCTGGGAACCGCCAGGACCCTGCTCACGGCCCCGGTGACCGACTGCTTCCTCCTGCTGTTCCCGTTCGCCGGCCACGGCCCGCTGCTGGTGGTGGCGCTCGCCGGGACCCTGGTGTGGGCCACGGGCATCGTCGTCAGAAACGTGACGGGGGGCGCTTTCCGGCAGGCCTACTGCCCGCCTGAAATGCGCGCCCGGGCCGCCATGACCATGCGGTTCACCTTCTTCGGAATCTGGCCCATCGGCAGTCTCCTCGGCGGCGTGCTGGGCAGTGTCCTGGACGTCCGGACGGCGCTGTTCATCCTCGCCGGCGCGAATGTCATCACCGACATCTGGGTGTTCATCGGCCCGATCAAGCGCAGCAGAGATCTGCCGACCGAATTCGCTAAATCGCCGGGCGAGAGCGCCGCATAAGCGTCACCGGACCGCCGGGCCGTCCGCATTCCGCATTCCGCATTCCGCATTCCGCATTTCGCAGCCGATCGCGTCAGCTTCACGTCAGCACCCAATGCGACAATTATCACAATTTCAGTGTGCAATTTCGAAGGGAGAATGAGCGTGCATAGAATTCGGATGTTGGCGGCGCTGGCCGCGGCCGTCGGAACGGCGATCGCGCTGACGGCGGGGTTGCCAACGGCCTCCGCAACGGGGGCGGGAAACCGGGGCGGAGCCACCGCCGCGGTGATGGGCGTGGCCGGCCCGGCCACCCAGTTCCCGCGAAACGATCAGGACATGCCGACGTTGGCGGTCGACCCGGTCCACCCGAACGTCGTGGCGGCGACCGCGAACGACCTGGTGGACCTGCAGCGGTGCTCGAAGGAGGCCGCCACCCTGGGAGCGGCGTGCAGCCTTCCCGCCAGCACGACGGGAGGAGGCGGCGGGTTCAACCGCGGGGTGGGGTTCAGCGGCGTGTACTTCTCGTACAACAGCGGCCGCCGATGGAGCCAGCCCACCTATCAGGGGCTGACGGCGGCCGGATGCGATCCCGAGGTGGAGCCGTGCACGCCCAAGCCGGGACCGATCCACACGGTCCCCAACTACTACGAGAAAGGCCTCGCGGCCCGCGGTGGGAGCTCCGTGGCCTTCGGCCCGGTGTTGCGGAACGGCAGGTTCTCATGGGCGAACGGCTCGCGACTGTACCTGTCCTCGCAGGGCGCGACCTTGACCAATACGCCGATCGAGCCCGGTCGCATCGACAGCAAGCGGGCCCTGATGGTGTCGCACATCGACGATCCGACACCCGCCCGGGCCGCCGACCAGTCGAACTGGTCGACCCCGGTCATCGTGCCGGAGCGCACCCCCGCCATATCGAACCCGACCCAGGGCCAGATCTGGGCCGACAACGCCGCCAGCAGCCGGTACTTCGGCCATGTCTACACGTGCTGGAACGACTTCCGGATCGAGGGGCTCAACGGCGCCGGCCCCATCGAGCCCACGGTGGGCGTGTCCCGGGACGGTGGCCGGACCTGGGCGAGCCAGGGGTTCGCCCCGCCGGTCAACTCGGCCGCCGACGGCTATCGCCAGTCGTGCACGGTCCGTACCGACAGCCACGGCGTGGTCTATCTGTTCATCAATCACTACACCGGGCAGTTCCCCTCGTTCGAGCCGTCCGGAAAGCTGACCATCGTCAAGTCGTTCGACGGCGGCGCCACGTGGACGAAGCCGGCCGACTTCATGCCGATGAACACCGGCTGCTTCTATGTGGACCGGCTCGGCAACCGCTGCACCGAGGCGGGGCCGGCGGGCACCGCGAACGAGCAGGGGCCCAGCGTCGGCATCGCCAACGGCGCGCCCACCGGGGCCGGCGCCACGAACGAGATCGTGCTCGCCTGGTCCGACGGCCGGTTCGGCCAGAACCAGGAGTCGGCACTCCTCTCCTACTCCAGGGACCGCGCCAGGACGTGGTCCACACCGGCGAGGATCTCGCTGCCGGGCGACCGGGTCCTGTACACCGCCGTCGCCATCGCACCCGACGCCTCCCGCGTGTACCTCACCTACAACGCCTACACCACACCGTTCAGCCCGACGACGGCGAAACCGCGGTTGTTCCGCGGGATCCTGCGTTCGGCGGCGATCGGCCGGCGCGGTGAGCCGGCCGGCTGGAAGACCGACTACGCGGGGCCCACCGGGGACGCGCGAGGCACCAGCTTCGTCACCTGGAACTACCCGGAGTTCCTCGGCTACCACGTCTCCGCCATCGCGACCCGCCGCTACGGCGCCGGCGCCTGGACCGACGTGTCGCGCACGGCCGACTGCCCGGCCATCGACGTGTGGCGGCAGAAGTCCCTCGACGCCGGCAAGATCCTGACCCCGGCGCCGTGGCCGCTGGCGGAATGCCCGGCGAAGTTCGGAAACTCCGACATCGTCAGCGCGACGACCGCTCGCTAGCACAACGCCACCGCCCGTCCTGGTCAGCGACAGCCGGCTGATCAGGACGGGCGGTGGCATGGCCGAACTTCGTGCGGACGCCCCGTCGAGGACGGACTAGGGCGCACCGGCCGCCAGGAGCCGTTCGAGCTCCATCAGCGCCGCGTCGGCTGCCCTGCCGACCTCCACATCGTCAGGGGCCGCCGCGCACGCGCCGAGCATCTCGACGACCTCGGCTCCGGCCGCGGCGATCTCATCGGGCTCGTTCACCATGACAATTCCTTCCGGGTCTCAGACGGCGTTGCACGCACGGAAGACGTGCACCAGGGCCGGGATGCTGGCCTTGCCCTGGAAGGCGATGTACTCGGGCAGGACGACGTCCTGCTTCCACTTCTCCTTGTAGGCGTACTGGGTCTGCGCCGGGTAGATGTGCCCGCCGTTGGTCCAGAGCTCCTTCATGAACCACTGGAAGGCGCGGCTGTGGCCCGGGAACTCGTGCTCGGCGGAGAGGGCCGAGAAGGGCGTGTAGCCGAAGTGGAGCCACTCCACCCCCTCGGCCTGGAACGTCTCGATGGCCGTCTTGTTGATCGCTTCCATCACCCCGGGCGGGGAGTCCGGCCGGCGGCGGCTGAGGTCGTGCATCCAGCCGGGCCGTGAGCCGTAGACCGGGGAGTACGAGATGTAGCCGGTCAGCTCGTCGCCGCGCACCCCGGCGAAGAGCCGGCGCAGGTGCTGGTACGGCCCGCCGTACTCGCCGACGAGGAACTCCAGCGGCCTGGCGCCGCCCTTGGAGCCCAGCCAGGCCGTGTCGAGCGTCCTCATCTCGTCGTGCCACGCGCCGAGCGGCGCCTCGCTGATCGTCAGCCCGCTGCGCACGGCTCGCGCGATCTTGTTGCGCAGCTGCATGAACGCGGTGCCGCGCAGGCTGAACGAGTCCAGCCGCAGCGCGTACGAACCGCCGATCTGGTTGACCGTGAAGCCCTCGTCCAGGTATTCGGCCGTGTCGGCTCCCTGGAGCTGGATGGCCACGATCTCCCGGTCCTGCTCGGCGGCCAGGTCGAGAAAGGCGCGCAGCAACCGGGGGCGTGCCTCCTTGGGCGCGAATGGGCCGCCGAACTGCACCAGGTATCGCCCGGTGGGCCGGTACACGATCACGCCCGGCGTGTCCGGCAGACGCAGGTAACTGTTGCCCTCGTTGACCGCGAGGAACGAGCTGGGATTGTCCGCGTCCGGGTACCGCTGGATGGCCTCCAGCGCAATATCTGATCTCGTAAGCGTCTCGGTCATCGCAATGCCCCCATTCATGACGGTGCTCGCAAGATTTATCGCATACAGATACGCGAATATCAAGGCCACGAAAAGGTCAGTTACGAGTCAGCAGCGGATCAGGGCCATCCGTCATGATGGCTTTAGCGAAACACAAGTGAACATCGAAGCAGTAACCCTGGAGAGGTTCCCAAAGTGGCCTAATGGGGCCCGGCGTCAGCCGGGAAGGCGCTGTTCAGGCGCCTACGCAGGTTCGAATCCTGCCCTCTCCGCGACGACAAGAATTCGCGTTTTCTGTCTTGGCGCTATTGGCGCTTTCTAGGAGGATCCGTGGGTGGCACGACCGCCGGACCAGTCTCCCTTGATCCCGCCAGTGGGAAAGCGCGCACCCCGATCCCGGTCTCCGGCGTCCATCAGTGGCTTACGACCCTGCTGCAGGACCTGCCCAAGCCGACCGAGTACCGGTTCACCGCGGACTATTCTCGCGCGGTCGTCGACTACTGCCTGGAGAAGTGGCTGGCCGGGAGCTCGGCCGCCGCTCCTGCCGTCGAGGAGGCCGGCGCGGAGTTCCGCGAGGCGATGACCGCCGCAAAGGATCTCTCCGAGTATCAGGTCGATCAGGTCTGCAACCGGATCTTCGGCACGGAACGCGAGCTTTCGGCCTGGCTCTGTGGCACCACCGAGCGCTACCTCAACATCATCAAGCCATGGACCCCCGTCTGGCTCAGTTTCACGAACTGGGCGCTGCGCTGGTGCCGGCAGAACTCGATCGAGACCTTGGTCTTCCTCGCCCGCGACGCGCTGCCGTTCTACGTCGCGGCCACATCCCTGGAACAGGGTCTCAATCTGCATCTGGCACACGTGTCGAGGGCCACCAGGCCGGACGCGCTAACAGCGAATTCGATTCTCCGGCAGCCATCCATCGCCCTTGTCGATTCCGGCTGCTACGGGACGTGCATCAACGAGCTGCGACAGCGGCGCAGCGCCGTTCTCGACAACTCACACGATGATGGCCTGGCCACGCTGCTCTATTACAGCCGCAATCCCCAGCTGTTCGGCTATGTCAACTACGTCATGGGCAAGGACATGCTCGCCAGTCCCGAGACAATGGACCGTGCGGCAGACTTCGTCATCTATGCAGGTGACCTGCTCGAGGCCCTGCCGAAGCCATATCGGTATCGCGAGCAGGACCTGTCCTCGGTGGAGCTGAGCGACCTCGTCAGCTTCACGATCTCTATCGCCGCGCTCAGCAGGATCAGCAGCATGGCGAAGGCGAGCACCTTCCTCGACGCGGAGAGAATGAACGACATTCACGAGCAGGTGGGGCTGCTGTTCCGGCTTTACCAGCTCGCTCAGCATCGCTGCGACCTGCGCAGCGATTTTCTCTTCGACGAGCCGACGCCCAAGAGCTTGCCGGCACCCGGCGCGCTGGCCGGCCTTGACTTCGTTGAAATCCCACCGCAGAGCTACGCGTTCGGCACCGCCAGCGGCTGACCTCCCCGCCGCTGCCTGATTCCCGTACCACTGCGACAACGTGAGGAGCAGTTTTCTGATGCCATTTCCGGCCAGTACTCCAACGCTACTTCGGGCCGGCGCGACGTTGCGCTTCCTGACTTCTCGACGGCAAGGACCGGGCGCCTACCTGGAAGCCCGCGAGGACGTGCCGACCATGGAAGCACTGAGGTGGGCGGCCGAGATCACCTCGATGCTGTCCGGTGAGCCGCTCACGCCCGCCCCTTTCATGGACGCGTGCCGCCGGGAGGGCGGCACGTTCGCGATGACGGCCACCGACCCTGGGCCGTCCCGGGCCGCAGGCTATTACGCCGTGCGCGCGCTCACGCTCTCCGGCCGGCGTGACGATGTGCCTGACGGGCTCCCCCGCTGGTTCGCCGGCGAGATGTCCGAGCCCGACCAGCCCGCCTCATCGGACATCGACGAGATGTTCTATGTCCTGCGCGCACTCGAGCAGCTCGGGGCGCTCGGCCTGCTCTCCGCCAAGGTGTCTCGCTCGCTCGTCGATTTCATCCGGGCCTGTCGGGACGGCGACGGAGGCTATGCGGGCGTGCCGGGCCAGCCGCCGGACACCGAGCACACCTACTGTGCCGTCTGCAGCTTGTCGCTCCTCCAGCAGCCTCTCGGTGCCGCCGAGAGCCGCGTCACCGCCGCATGGCTCAGGTCGCGGTTCGCCACGTCGTCCGGCCTGGCGACGCTCAACGCAGGCGATGACGCTCCTTCACTCGCCGCCACCTATTGGGGCTTCCGCGCGGGAGAGGTGCTGAACGAAACCGTCTGGACAGACCGGCTCAGGCCGGCGGTGGAAAAGCTGGGCAAGCCGGATGGCGGTTACGGGGCACAGGCGTACGCCACCTTGTGGGAGTCGTACTGCGCCCTGCGCGTCCTGTCCACGATCCCTGCTCCGAGCGGAGACGAACGATGACGCCTCCCCGTCTGTCGGACATCATCGGCGGCCGCGCGAGGCGAGGAGAGCTCGCGGTCGGGATCTATCTCGTCCCGGGCTTCCCGGACTGGAACACGAGCCTTGAGGCACTCGACCTGTGCGTCAGCCATGAGGTGGACTTCATCGAGTTCCCGGCGGTGTCGGACCCGCAATGGTCGCCCAGGACCGGTCCGATGATCGCCCGGGCGCTGCGGGATGCCGAGCCTTACTCGGAGGCTGAGGCGACCGCGTGGCTGCTGCGTGCCCCCGTGCGGGTGGCCGTCGTCTACGGGTCCGCCTGGCCGTCGCCCGCCACGTGGTCAGCGCCGCCCCCACTGCGTGCGGGAGTCTCCGGCTACCTCTTCGAGACCGACCCGCCGGATCTCGCGCCCTACGCTCTGGCCGCCGCTGAAGAGGGCGCGGTCATCATCCCCGCGGTGGACGCCACCGCTGCCGGCCTCTCCGATGGCGACCGGCATCTCATCTCCCGCGGCGGCGGGTTCGTGTACGCCTCGCTGGGTCCGGAGACAGGCACGAGGGCCGCTTCCCCCGCCGACCTTCAGCGAAAGCGGGCGGAGGTCCAGTCGTTCCGCCCGGATCTGCCGGTCTGCGCCGCCTTCGGCATCAACCGGACCGCCGATGTCGAGGAGCTGCGTGGCAGCGGCGGCTGCGACGGGATCATCATCGGCTCCGCCGCCCTGGCCAAGCTGGACGAGGGGATGCCGGCGTTCAGTGGATGGCTCAAGGAAATCGTCACCGCCTCCAGGTAGGCCCACGAGACCGGGGACAGGATGTTGAACGGCAAATCCATGCATCAACTGGACCAGAAGCTGGCGCGGCTCGTGTTCGACGAGTGCTGGCGGCAGCTCAGCCTGGACGAGGTTCCGCTGAAGACAGGCGGCGACAGGGAGCGGCTCGCTGAGCGCCTGGCCGGGCTCATCGGGCCGTCCGGCAACGATCCCGAGGCGGTCCTGTCGGTCTTCCTCCGGGACATCGCCCCGGCCATCATCGCGTGCGACACTCCTCGCTTCATGGCTTTCGTGTCGTGCGTGCCGTCGAAGACCTCGATGCTCTTCGACATGATGGTCTCCTGCTTTTCGCTGCACGGCATCTCGTGGCTCGAGGCCGCCGGGCCGGTCGCGGCCGAGAACCAGGCTCTACGGGTACTGGCCGATGCCGCCGGGCTGCCTGCCAGTGCCGGCGGTTGCTTCGTGGCGGGCGGCTCCAGCGGCAACCTGTCGGCCCTGCTCGTCGCACGCGATACCGGCCTGAGCCGTCGCGGCGTGCCGGGCATGCCGCGACGGCCCAAGGTGGCGCTCGCCGCCGAAGCCCACAGTTCGGTGAGCAAGGCCCTCCACCTCCTGGGCATGGAACCGCTCCTGGTGCCCACAGCCGGCCATCGGCTGACAGGACAGGCGCTACAAGCCGCTCTGACCCGCGAGCCGCACGCGGAGGACGTGGTGGCCGTGGTCGCGACCGCCGGTACCACGAACGGCGGCCTGGTCGATGATCTTGCTGGGGTGGCCGAGGTGGCCCGGCGGCACGGGCTGTGGTTCCACGTCGACGCGGCCTATGGCGGCGCCGGGCTGTTCGCTCCCACGGTGCGGGGGCTCTTCAACGGCATCGAGCAAGCCGACTCCGTGGTCATCGACCCGCACAAGTGGCTCTTCTCGCCGTTCGACTGCGCGGCGCTGCTCTACCGCGACCCGCCGACGGCGAACGCGGTGCACACTCAGCGGGCGTCCTATCTGGACGCCATCCACGATGACGCCAACGGCGTGTGGAACCCGAGCGACTACGCCCATCATCTGACCCGCCGAGCCCGTGGCCTGCCCTTGTGGTTCGGGCTCGCGGTCCACGGGACGGACGCCTACAGCGACAGCATCGAGAACACGCTCACCATGGCCCGCTACGCGGCCGACCGCATCGCTGAGGCCGAGGGCCTCACGCTGGTCTGTGAGCCGGAACTCTCGGTGGTGCTCTTCCAGCGGGACGGATGGGGAATGGACGACTATGAGAACTGGTCTGCCAGGCTCCTCGCAGACCAGGTCGCCTTCGTCCTCCCGACGTCCTGGGGCGGCGAACCGGTGGCCAGGCTCTGCTTCGTTCATCCCGACACCACCAAACAGCTGGTCGACGAGGTCATCTCGACGATCGCTCCGGCGCTGGACGGCGTCAGCGGTGCACACGTGCTCATCGATGACTAGGGCGCCCTCATCGATGACTAGGGCGCCGGACCGCGTTGTACGGCGGTGACCATCAGCGCCAGTCCAGCGTCCACGTGAGACCAGCGTCCACGTGCGGACAAGGGCCCGGCCGAGGGGGATCCCCCGGCCGGGCCCTTGTCTGCGCGGGTCTAGGAGCTCTCTCCCGGCGGGAGAGCGTCAACGACGTCCACCCGGTCCGGCAGCAGATCCACCGGCAGGCGAGCGGAAAGCCAGTCCGCAACGAGTTCCGGCTTGATCGCGTGCGCGGTACCGGCTGCCGCCACCACCGGCCGCGGGTCGCTTTCATAGCCCGGCCGAATGGCGTAGACCGCATAGCGGCCAGTGCCGCGAAGCATCTCCTCGACCTCCACGCTGACGCGGAAGCCTTGTTCCGCGAGCAGCTCCGTGACCTGCTTGACCCGGCCTTCGGTCGGTGAGGCGGCCTCGTCGTGGACTTCCATGCTCACCTGCTGGATCAGTGGCCAGTGGCGGGCCTCTATCCCCTGGAGCACGTCGTATTCGGCACGCTGGGCATCGATCTTGATCAGGTCGATCCGGTGAACCCCGGCCTCATCGATCACCGACGACATCGTGCGGAGCCGGCACCGGTGTTCGACGAACTCGAAGTCCTTGGCCACCAGGCTCTCGACCTCGGCAAGGTGCTCCGCACGGCCGGGCGGGCCGCTCTTGCGCTCATTCGCGACGTACCGCTTGATCAGGTCGACCTCGTTGTCCCAGTTCGTGTAGTCGTGGCGGCAGGACATGATCGAGATATTCGGATAGTAATAGAACGAGACCTCCTGGTCGCGATCGGACAGCCCGTAATTGAACGGGCGGGTGTTGAGACCGCGCTCGCAGATGTTCTGTTGAAGCTTGGCGAACACTTCAGGAATCGGCTCGAAGGCATACACTTCCGCCGACGGGCAGCGCGATCCGATGAAAAGACTGAACATTCCCACGTTCGCGCCGACATCGAACACGACGGCATTTTCACGGAGCACGATCCCGCCGCGAAGATAGACTTCATCGACGAAGATCTCGTCATGCAGGAATCGCGTCTCGGCCATGTTCATACCCGCCAGTTCGGCGAGGACCCCGGTGTCAGCGGTCACGGAAAGCGTGCCCCAGGGCAGCACCTGCGCCACCAGCCGGTCGTCGGCATCCCGGATGACACGGGCACGCGCTACGCCAGGGTAACGGCGCAGCGTCCCCTCGATTTCGGCCGCGACCTGGCGGAGCGGCAGCCCGAGAGAATTATCAGGGGTGGCCATAGACCCTCCTTGCTCTTGCGCCCCTTGACGCAGTTTGGAAGAGACCGAGCCACCTGGGAATGATTCGCCGGTAGATGAAATTCTGGATTGCGGCCCGGCTGATTGCAGCATGTCAGCCCTGCCCGACTCACCACTGACATCCCGCTGATCGATGCCGCCGCCTCGACCCGTTCACCTCACATCGCCGAAAGCCTCTGCGATCGGGATCCGTTTGCCGTCAGCGCGGCGTCAGAAGAGGCTGCAATCATATTCACGGAGATGGTGCCTGAAATAGGTCGGAGAATGATTCATGCGATCCCTTGATGAGGCGCGTAACCTGTGCGAGCGCTACCACCCGGGCATGTGTGCCGCTCTCGCGGACATCTCCCTGGCCGAACGTGAGGCACCGGACGGGCCGGTCGTCGGCATATTCCGCAAGTTCGGCGGACCCGGGCTGGTGGTGCCGGCGGAATACGGCGGCATGGGAGTGGACGCGCTCAGCGCGGCACGCATTGTGCGGGCGATGTCGTCGTATTCGCCATCGCTGGGTGCTGCCACCACGATGCACCACTACACGGTGGCGACGCTTTTCTCGCTCGCCAAAAGGGCCGGACGGCTGACCCCCGCGCAGCTGGAACTCCTGACCGAGATCGCACCGGCCGATCTCATCGTGGCCTCGGGCTGGGCCGAGGGGAAGCCGGGGGCGAACATCGTCGTCCCGGCGGCGACCGCCCGCGTCACCGACGGCGGCTACCTGGTCAACGGCGGCAAGAAGCCGTGCAGCCTCGCCCGTTCGATGGACCTGCTCACCGCCAGCGCCGCAGTGCCGATCGACGGGTCTCCCACGCTCGCCCTACTGCTCATCCCGGCCGGCTCACCGGGCATCTCCGTCCACAGGTTCTGGCTGAGCAATGTGCTGGCGGGAGCGGAGAGCCACGAGGTCAGGCTCAACGACGTGTTCGTCCCGGCCGACATGGTGATCCGTACCGAGCCGGACGACCCCGACCGGCTTGATGATCTACAGACGACCGGGTTCGCCTGGTTCGAGATGCTGGCGACCTCGGTCTATGTGGGCGCCGCGAGTGCCCTGGTGGAGCAGGCGCTGGCCAGGGGGCGGGGCAGCGTGACAGACCGTGCGCAGGCGGCGATCGAGCTGGAGTCCGCCGTCGCCCTCGTTGAGGGCGCGGCCCGGGCCATCGGCGACGGGCTCACCGGCGACGCCGCCGTTTCGGCGGTCCTGGTGGCCAGATACGCGGCTCAGCGGGCGCTCAGGACCGCTGCGGACATGGCGGCGGAACTCCTCGGCGGCATCGCGTTCATACGGTCGCCGGACATCGCCTACCTGATCGCCGCCGTCCGCCCGCTGGCCTACCACCCGCCCTCGCGCACCGCGATGGCGGAGGCGCTCGTCGACTATTTCACCGGCCAGCCGCTGCGGCTGTCCTGACCAGCCAGTGAGGATGCCATGGATGTGAAGAACCCCTTCGAGAGCCCGACGACGTTCCGGCTCCACCGGGCCGAATACGTCGTCGCCTGGCTCGCCGTCAACGTGTTCGTCGTTCTGCACTGGAGCGAGATCCGCTGGCTCCCGGCGCTCGTCCTGTTCGCCTACATCGATCTCCTCGGCTACCTGCCCGGCGCGATCGCCTTCCGGCGCAGCGCGTCCGGCCGGATCTCGAAGAACTACTACATCGCCTACAACATCATGCACAGCATGATCACGCAGGGTGCGATCATCGTGCTCTGGGGCTTCACCATCGGCTGGGAGTGGGCGCTGCTCGCGATCCCGTGGCACATCTTCGGCGACCGCGGCATCTGGGGCAATTTCCTCAAGCCGTTCAGCCTGCCCTTCGAGCCGCACGCGGCGCCGGGCTACCGCCGGCTGATGGAGGAGATCTCCACCGGGAACGGGCGGGCGGCCGACGGGCGGACTCCGGCCGCCGCCGGAGTGCACGTCAAATGACGGCATCCGATCTGGACGTGGTGCTGCGCCAGGCGGTCCGCCGCCTCGCGACCGGCGTGGCGGTGGTGACCGTCTGGCACGGCGACATCGTCCGCGGCACCACGGTCTCCTCGATCACCGCGATCTCGCGGGAGCCGCTGCTGATCGGCGTGTGCCTGCGGGAGGGGTCGGGCCTCACCGAGGTCATCGGTGAGGCCCGGCGGTTCGCGGTGAACGTGCTGTCCACGCGCCAGTCCGCGCTCGCCGGCTGGTTCGCCGATCCCGCCCGGCCGCAGGGACTGGCGCAGTTCGATCACCTCGAGTGGGAGCCCGACGCGTTCAGCGGGGCGCCGTGGATCAACGGTTCGCTGGCGTCATTCGGCTGTCATCTCACCACGTCGGTCCCGGCGGGCGATCACAACCTCCTGCTCGGCAAGGTCGTCACCGCCCGCAACGGCGAAGGCGGCCCGCTCCTGCACTTCACCGGACGGCTGCACGACGGGATGCTCCGCGTCCTGCCCCGAGAGGCCACACACCCATCCGGCCAGGTCGCCGCGCTCGGCCGGGCATAAGAACAAGGAGACGGCATGACGGTGCCCAAGGAAGCCGATTTCGACCTGGCCCCCAACCTGCTCGACGGCGCGATGGGCCTGACCATGACCACCCGCGACTGCGACCTTGCGTACTGGCTGACCGCCGTGGCGCAGGGCACCCTCAAAGGACGGGCGACCACCGGTCACGCCGCGGCCGCGGCCACACCCGAGTACATGCGCGAGCCCGGCCCGCTTCGCGAGGCGCTGATCCTGGAGCTGGGCTGGCGTTCGGTCGCCGAGGACCGAGCCGCCCGGGCGTTGTCGTACTTCGTGGCCGAGGCGCCGGGGGTCCCGGAGATGGAGTTCTTCGCGACGCAGGTGCTGGACGAAGCCAGGCACGCGATGGTCTTCCGCAACCACCTCGTCGAGCTCGGTGTGCCCGCCGACCGGCTGCACACGACCATCGCCGAACTGTCCGCGGACTACGTCGCCGAGGTGCTCGCCCCCATCGAGGAGTTCGTGGTCCGCACCGTACGCGACGAAGGCGACTTCATCGGCGCCGTCGCGGCTTTCACGATCGTGGTGGAGGGAGTTCTGGCACCCGCCGCAGAGCTGAGCGAGCGCAAATGGGACCGCCTCGACCCGGCGGCCGGCGAAATCGCCCGAGGCGCGGGGATCGACGAGATCCGGCACCTGACCGTCGGGAGTTCGATCGTGCGTGAGCACCTGATCCGCAACCCCGGCTACCGATCGCGGATCATGGAGATCGTGACCGCCGGCCGCCGGCTCTGGGACGAGGTGCCCGTCCTCAAGTACGTGCTGCGCCGCGAGAACCTCTTCCAGGAAGGCATGCAGGACCACACCGAACTGCTCGACGGCTACGAGGTGTTCCCCGGCCGCAAGCTGCTGGAGACCACCGCGACCGAACGCTACGACATCGCAGAACGATGGACCGACGAGATGGCCGAAGCCCGCCTCCACTACATGGGCCTACCAGAAGCAGCAGCGATCCTGTCACAACCCGCGAACTCAGCCTGACCCCGGGACATCCGGCGATTAGGGGTCCCTATGCCCGGATTTGAGGGCTGGCGGCCCGACCCAGGCCCCCTACGTTCAAGAATCCATCCCTTGCCGATTGAGTTGAGCTCAACTTACACTCTGACCATGGATGGTGAACGCAAGGAGCGGCGATGGTCCGCGCAGGGTGCATCGGCTCGGCAACGGATACTCGCGGCGGCCGCCGAGGAGATGGTCGAGACCGGCGATCTTGAGGTGGCCGCCGTGGCTCGGCGAGCTGGAGTGAGCGTGGGCCTGCCCTATCGCTATTTCGGCACCCGCAGTGGCCTGCTGAGCGCGGTTGTCTCCGGCTTCTACGACCGGCTGGATGAGGCTGTGGTCAACAAGGAGTTCGACGGCGACAGCTGGTACGAGCGGGAGGAGGCGCGGGTCTACGCGTGGGTGGAGCATCTGTACGACGATCCGCTGGCCCCCGTCGTACTCGGCCGCGTGGGTGGCGACGCCGAGACGGCGAGCACCGAAAGGCAGCGCCTGCACACCGCCATCGAGCTGGGTGCTCGGAACATGGCTCGTGGTCAGCGCGAAGGTGACCTTCCCTCCGACCGGGACCCCGAACTGCTCGTGGCGGCGGTTCTGGGCGGCGTTCACATGGCCGTCGTGGTGGCCCTGACCCGCACGCCTCGTCCAGACCGCACGCGGGTGGCCGCGCAACTGTGGGCCTTCGTCGCCGGAGCCGCCGGCGCCGCTCGGAGGACACCATGACCGAGCCGAGCACCAACCCCGAAGTGCGCCGGCTGGAGGATCTGGCCGGCGATCTCGCCCGCACCCACCGCGCCACCAGCGGCGACCGGGACGTCCAGGCGGCGCAGATCGAGGCCGACCTGGCGGCCCTGGAACGCGACGGCTACGTCATCTTGAAGGACCTGCTCAGTCAGAAGGAACGAGAGGACCTGCGTTCCGAGCTCGCTCCGTTGCTCGGGCCGACAGGCCGCAACAGTTTCGAAGGCCACCACACCCAGCGGATCTACAGCGTGCTCAACAAGACCCGCGCCGTGGACCGCCTGGTGGATCATCCCCGCGTGCTGGCCCTGCTCGACCGCCTCCTGCTGCCCAATTACTTGCTGTCCCAGCTTCAAATCATCAATATCCAGCCTGGTGAAGACGCCCAGTTGCTGCACCCCGACGACGGCTTCTACCCCATCCCCCGCCCCCGCGCCGCACTGTCGGTGGCGACAGTCTGGGCGATCGACGAGTTCACCGAGGAGAACGGCGCGACTGTCCTTCTTCCTGGAAGCCACCGCTGGCCAGATGGCCGAACCCCCACCGAAATGGACCCGCGCGTGACCGGTGTCATGCCCGCTGGTTCCTGCGTGTTGTTCCTCGGCACCCTCTGGCACGGCGGCGGCGCCAACCGCAGCACAACGGCGCGGCTGGCTGCCACCGCCCAGTACTGCCAGCCCTGGCTACGCACACAAGAAGCCTTCACCTTGTCGACCAGCCCCCAGGTGACCAAAGAAGTCTCCGAAGACATCCGCCGCATGCTCGGCTACAGCATCTATCCACCCTTCGTCGGGATGGTCGACGGCATGCACCCCAACCGCCTCCTGGAAATCGATTAGGTGCGCCGGGTCTTCAGGAGGCCTGGCCATGGGGATCGGCTCCGTCAGTCCAGCAGAGGTCCGCTATTCCGCGGCAGCAGCAGGCTGACCACCGCGATGGCCACGCCAAGCCCGGCCGCCAGGAGGAAAACCCGGTCGTAGCCGGCGGCGAGGGCGGCGGCCGGGGAACTCCCGCCGGCCTCCATCTGAGTTTTGGCGCTGGCGACGGTCGCGAGTACCGCCAGGCCGACCGATCCGCCCAGCTGACTGGCGGTGTTGGCCAAGCCGCCGACGATTCCCGCGTCGCCTTCGGGAGTGTCGGCGGTCGCCGCGGCCATGAGAGTGGGGAACGTCAGCCCGATGCCGACCGCGACGAGCAGCGTAGGCCCGAGCACGCCGGTGAGATAGCCGCTCTCGGCATGGGCTTGGGCGAGCCAGCTGAAACCGGTCAGGAAACAGCCGCAGCCTGCCAGCACCAGAGTGCGCACACCGGTTCGCGGCAGCAGGGCGGCGGCCCATCGCGCGATCACCATGAACATCACCGCTGCGGGTGTTTGCCCGAGCCCGGCTTGAAGCGCATCGTAGCCGAGCACGTTCTGCAGGAAGAGCGACGTGAAGTACCACATCGCGATGGCGATCCCGCCGAACAGCAGCAGCATGCCGTTGCCGACGGCAACCCCCCGGAGTCTGAACAGCCGCAGTGGCATCATCGGCTGGCTGGCGAAGCGTGCCTCCACCACGGTGAAGACGACGAGCAGAAGCACGCCCGCCCCGGCTGGCCCGATGACCAGCACGGACGTCCATCCATGATCGGCGCTTTGCATGACCCCGTAGATCAGCGCGGCCAGTCCCGCCGTCCCCGTGAGCGCGCCAGTGAGGTCGAGCGGCTCCCGGTGGCCGGTGTGCGTGCCGGCCAGCGACATCATGGCCACCACGATCAGCACCACGCCGATCGGCACGTTGATCAGGAAGACCCACCGCCATGACAGGCCGGTGGTGAGGGCACCGCCCGCGACCGCGCCGGCCATCCCGCCCACGCCGCCCGCGGCAGACCATGCGCCGAACGCCCGGGCACGCGCGTTCGGCTCGGTGAAGCCGGAGTTGATCACGGCCAGCGTCGCCGGGGCCATCATGGCGGCTCCCATGCCCTGAGCGACGCGGGCCGCCACCAGGACCTCCGGGGCGGTCGCCAGGCCACCGGCCAGACTTGAAGCGGAGAACAACAACAGCCCGGCGACCAGCAGCCGGCGATGGCCGAACAGGTCAGCGGCACGGCCACCCAACAACATGAAACCGGCGAAGGTGAGCAGGTAGCCGTTCACCACCCAGGCCAGGCCGGCGGCTGCAAAGCCGAGGTCCCGGTCGATCGAGGGCAGGGCGACGTTAACAATGGATGCGTCCAGGATCACCATGAACTGGCAGGCACACACCAACGCCAGGACCATCCAGGCGTGGCCGGTCCCGCCTTCCGCGTGGCTGCGGGTCAAGGTATTCGTGGACGGTTCGGACGTCACAAGCGCCTCCTCAATGCTGAATGCGAATCTGCGGCAAATGTTCAGTGAGCTGGCCCGCCGGTGGTGCTCATGGGATGAGCTCTCTGTGCCGCCCCTGGCCGGGAGCGGGTCGGGTGGGATCGCCGCTCACGCGGTCTGGCGGGCTCTTCCGTCGGCGGTTGTGCGGGCGTTCCCGTCGGAATCGGGAACGCGGCTGCCCACCAGCAGCCGGATCGCGGTCTGGGCCAGCCGCCGTCCCTGGTACCGGGCCGCATCTAGCGCCGCGGCGTCTGGGCCGTCTCCGTTCGGGCCGGTCACTGACGACGTGCCGTAGGGATTTCCGCCGGCGGCGTACACGGCCGGATCGGTGAATCCGGGCGGGACGATCAGTGCCCCCCAGTGGTAGAACACGTTGGCCAGCGACAGGATCGTGGCCTCGCTGCCGCCGTGCAGGTTGAACGCCGAGGTGAACGCCGTCACCGGCTTGTCGGCCAGGCGGCCTTCCCGCCACAGCCCGCCGGTCTGGTCGATGAACTGCTTGAGCTGCGCCGCCGGCGCGCCGAACCGTGTCGGCGTCCCGAACGCGAATGCGTCCGCCCACGCCAGGTCCTCAACCGAAGCCTGGGCGATCGACGTCGCGGCGTCGGCGTGCTCACGCCACTGCGGGTTCTCGTCGATCGCGCTGTCGGGCGCCAGTTCAGCGACCCGCCGCAGCCTCACCTCGGCTCCGGTCGAGGCGGCGCCCTCGGCGACGGCCTGCGCGAGTGCGTGCACGGCGCCCGTCGCGCTGTAGTAGATGACTGCGACCTTCACGGTCATGTCGGCTCCCTCGACCCCTGAATTAGTTATGCGCATAATGTTATCCGCATAACTAACCTGTCAAGGGGAGCCGGAGATCGACCGGCTGTCGATCAGCAGGCGGTAGCGGCTGACAGTGAGTCGCTCTCGGGGGAGAGGTTGTTGTTGAGGTCGAAGGCTTGGACGGTGAAGGTGTACGTCTTGCCGCAGCTGAGTCCGCCAACGTACGGGTCGGTGAGCCGAGTCCATGGGGCTGGCGCACCACCGCGTGTGATGAGCCGACCGTCCGCGTAGATGTTATATGTGCTGCTCACGCCCCAGTTGTCGCTGGAGGCATTCCACGTTATCCCCAGCGACTTTCCGCTCGCGTCGAGGTGTTCGCGAAGACCGGTTGGTGCAGTGGGCGGCTCGTCGTCCGCAAGGGTCGTGGCTGACAATCTCGCGCCAGGGCCGAACTCGCCGGAAGACCTGCCCGCCTGGACCTCGAACTCGTACGTAGTGCCTGGGCGGAGTTGAGTAACCGTAAGAGTGCTCTCGGGGTCGTAGGCGGCACCACGCTGAACGCCGTTGACGAGGACGCGGTATAGCTCAGCGTTCGATACGCGTGACCACGCGACCTCTAGCCTGTCGAAGCCGGTCTGGGTGACGCGGAAGTCTGTTGGTGCCGGGAGCGTGGAGGCGTTTGCACTGGTCGAGGGTATGACCGTGGCTGCCAGCACTATCAGTGAGCACACTATCGTGGGGAGCGCATGTAGCTTGGGGAGCACAAGCTTTCCTTTCGCCTGGGGTGCTGGTATTCATTACCAGCCGCGCCTAAAAGGGGCACGAATTCGCCAGGCATCTGGTTCATCCCAGTAATCTGATGACCTCAAGTGGACGCAGGTGTCGCCCGCCGTTGTGGGGTGTCAGCCTCGCGGGCCCAGGATCGCCAGTGTGCAGTCGATCGCGGCGTCGGTGATGCCGCGGATGTCGCCGCCGTCCTCGAGGGTGACGGCGACGAGTTCGTTGAGGCCGCCCAGCAACATGATCGCTGTGTGCCGCGACGCCGGCTTGACGCCCGCCGCGCGGAGATCGGCCGTGTCGGTCAGTGCCCGGATCAACGCGACGAACCGCTCAAGCAACTCGCGCTGCACCCGAACCCCGTCGGTCCCCAACCTCGGTACCGCGCGTATCCAGCTCAATTCGATCGCAGGATCGGCCTCGATCCTCGTCAGCCAGGTCGCCATCGCCTGCCGTATCTGGACGGACAGGTCCGCATGGGGATCGACGGCTGCAGCGATCGCTAGCGCCAGCTCGGCGTTCAACTCGGAGTGCAGCGCGAGGAAGCACGCCTCTTTGTTGGGGAAGTACTCGTAAAAGGTGCGCCGCGACGTGCGCGCGTGGCGCACCACGTCAGCGATCTTCGTATCGAAGTATCCGCGTTCACGGACCGCGGCGGCCATACCGTTCAGCAGGCGCTGCCGGAACGGGTCGGCCCCAGCGGCCGTTCCCGGCGCCGCATCGCGTTGTCCCTCGTCAGGGGACATCCTGACTGGCGCGTCACTGACGGCGTCTTGCGACCTCACCTCCCCAGTCAACCATGCGCCCTTGACCGAGCGGGCATGGGGCAGCCGAGTAATGATCACAGTTCCTCTCGTCGCAGGGCGCGGTCAATGCGCAGGACCAGCTCCCCGGCCGTGCAGCCGGTTCTCCACCCGCTCCAGGATGTCGAAATAGCGGGTCGGTGCGATGCGCGCCAAGGCGTCGATCAGGTAGGCGTCCGGCCCGATCAGGATGCGCGCCTTGCCGGCCTCCACGCCCTTGTGAATGGCCTCCGCCGCCTTCTCCGGCGTCGTCATGGCCATGGAGTCGAATTCCTGGGCGTACTCCGCCTGAGTACGGCCCTTGCCTTCGGGGTCCTGGCGGAAGCGTGCGTTCCACGCGATGTTGGTGCGGATTCCGCCGGGATGGACGTTGACCGCGTGGACTCCGGTTCCGCGCAGCTCCTGGCGGAGCGCGTCGGTGAAGCCGCGCACAGCGAACTTCGACGCGCAGTAGGCGCTGTGGGACGGCACGCCGGTCAGGCCGTACACGCTCGACGTGTTGACGATCACCCCCTTGTCCTGCGCGAGAAGAAGGGGGAGAAAGGCTCGCGTGCCGTTGACGACCCCGCCGAGGTTGATGCTCATCACCCAGTCGTGGTCCTCGGGCGGCATTTCGGCGACCGGCGCCGCGGTCGCCACGCCGGCGTTGTTGAAGACGGCGCCGAGGCGGCCCGGCATCCAGTCCCCGACCTCGGCGGCGAATTCGGCCTGGGCGGCGGCGTCGCGGACGTCCATCACCCGCGCGAACACTGGTCCCCGCAGGGTCACCTCGGTCTCCTTGAGGCCCCGCTGATCGATGTCGGTGATCGCCACGGCGCAGCCGTAGGCGGACAGCCGCTGGGCGAGGCTGCGGCCGATGCCCGAGGCGGCGCCGCTGATGACCACGGTGCTTCCGCTGATCCTTCTACGCTGTGATCTCGGCATCGCCGCTCTCCTGCTCCGAAGGTGCCGTCATCTGGTCCGGAGGCGTCGTCACCGGGGCCGTGCGGCCGGCCCGGCGCGCGTTGGCGTCGATGAGGTCGATGATCCGCGGCCACGCTCCGCGCGGCAGGTCGTGTCCCATTCCGGTGATCGTCTCCATCTTGGCTCCGGGGATCGCCCGGGCCGTCGCCCTGCCGCCGGTCGGGTGCACCATCGGGTCCCGGTCACCGTGGACGACGAGCGTGGGGGCCTGGATGCCGGCCAGCTCGCCGGTCCGGTCGCGGCTGGCGAAGATCGCGGTCAGCTGCCGGGCCACCCCTTCGGACGTCGGGTCCCGGTCCCAGGCGCGCCCGGTCGCATCGCGGATCGCGGCCTCGTCGAACGGAAATCCGTACGAGCCGATGTGGCGGTACATGCCCACTTCCTGGTCCATCGCCTCGGCGCGGTTCCTGGGCGCCGGTTTGAGCATGCGCAGCCACGTGCTCAGCGCCGGGCGGCCGATCTTCGGCGCGCCGGTGGTCGACATGACCGAGGTGAGCGATCGCACCCGCCGCGGAGCATGTGCCGCCAGGGTCTGGCCGATCATTCCGCCCATCGAGACACCGACGACGTGCGCCGAGCCGAGACCGAGCGCGTCGAGCAAGCCCATGGCATCGCGTGCCATGTCGCCGAGGTGGTACTGGCGTGGTCCGCCGCGCCCGCGGAACATCGCGATCGGGTTGGGCGGCGGGTAGGTCATGTGCGTCGAACGCCCCGCGTCGCGGTTGTCGAACCGCACGACGGCATAGCCGCGTCCGGCAAGTTCCGCACAGAACTCATCGGGCCATGAGTGCAGTTGCTGGCCCAGACCGGCGATCAGCAGAAGTGGCTCGCCGGCCGGATCACCGATGCGTTCGTAACAAAGAGTGATGCCGCGTCCGACGTCGGCGAAGCGCTCGGACGGAGGAGTCGCCGTGTCCGACGGAGGAGTCGCCTTGTCGGACGGAGGAGTCGCCGTGTCGCTCACGGTGCACCGGCCGCGGTCAGGGCTTGTTCGCCAAGCGTGCCCTTCGGTGTTCTTTGGTGGACGACCAGGCGTCCGCCTTCGGCCGGGGCGATGGCCACGCCGCGCCAATGCGCTCGCTCCGGCCGCGCGTACGTCGTGCCGATTTCGAATTCACGCAGGATCGTCCGCAGAGCGACGTTCAATTCCATGGTGGCGAACGCGGCGCCGATACAGCGGCGCGTTCCGCCTCCGAACGGCACCCACGAAGAGTTTTCCGGTTTCGCGCCTACAAACCGATCCGGGTTGAAGGATGCGGCATCGGGAAACACCGAGTCGTCGTTCTGTACGCGGTCGATATGGACCATGATGCTGTGGCCGTGGGGAATCATCCATTCGCCCAGTGTGTAAGTCGGGGCCTTGACCGCACGCTCGGTGGTGTCGATGACCGGCCGGGTGCGTTGCACCTCCAGAATCGTCGCCTGGCGCAGTTCCGAACCGCCGGCATCCGCCTCCTCGGCGAGGCGGTAAAGGAGGGATGGGTGGCGACGGATCCGCTCGAAGGCCCACGCGAGTGTGGTCGCCGTGGTTTCGTGACCGGCGGCCAGCAGTGTCAGGAGCTCGTCGGCCAGGTGCTGCCGTGTGATCGGCTCGCCGTCCTCATACCGCGCCTGGACCAGCAGCGACAGGACGTCCGGGCGGTCCTCCAGATCGGGATCGCTCTTCGCCTTTTCGATCAGCGTGTCGACGATCTCGTCGAAACGGCGGCGGTGGGCCCGGTACCGGCCGCCGGGGCTCCACGGCCCGAGGTCGGGCCGCAGGAACGGGATTCCCATGAGCTTGGAGCCCAGGTCCACCAGGCGCGGGAGGAGCTCGCGGAGCTGCTCGAACTCGGCTCCCTCGGCTCCGAAGACGGCGCGCAGGATGATGTTGAGGGTGACGCGCATCATCGGGGTCAGGGTCTCGAACTCCTCCCCGGCCCGCCATGTCTCGATCTCGCGCATCACCTCCTCTTCCATGATGGTCTCGTACGCCTGCAGCCGCCGCCCGTGCAGGGGCGGGACCAGGAGCTTGCGCCGGCGATGGTGTTCGGCGCCGTCCAGTGCGAACAGCGAGCCGGACCCGAGAACGACGCCCAGGTTGAAATCGTGGAGACCGACGATCTCGGGTTTGGCCTGGAACACCTGCTTGATCAGCTTCGGCTCGCTGATGACCACCGTCGGGCCGAGAAACGGCAGGTTGAGGGTGAAGGACGCGCCGTAGACCCGGTGCAGCAGCCGCATCGTCGACTGACGCCACATGACGAAGGCGAGCCCTTGCGCGATCTTCGGTAGCCGGGGTCCAGGCGGTAGCGACACCGCCGTGTTCTTACTTGCGGTCACGGCCCGCACCTTTCGTTGGTACAGCTCGGTACCACGGCACGGTACACGCAAGTACCACACCCTGCAAGACTGCGTTAATGTGCATTGAATCCCATCGAGCTCGAACGGTACAGACGGGTACCACATTCCGGTACATGCGCGTACCATGAGGCTCCGTCGCCGCGCGGCGGCGCCGCCAGGCGCTCAGGAACAGGAGTACGACATGGCCGAACACCTCGACGTGATCATTGTGGGCGCGGGCCTGTCCGGCATCGGAGCAGCATGCCATCTACGGCGGAATTGCCCCGGAAAATCGGTAGCGATCCTTGAGGCGCGCGGCGCCGTGGGCGGGACCTGGGACCTGTTCCGGTATCCCGGCGTGCGGTCGGACTCGGACATGTTCACGCTGGGATATTCGTTCCGGTCGTGGACCGAAGGCGACGCCATCGCGGACGGGCCGAGCATCCTGCGTTACATCGAGGACACCGCCCGGGAGTTCGGCGTCGCCAAGGACATCCGGCTCGAACACCGTGTCGTCACTGCGAGCTGGGACAGCGACACCGCGCGTTGGACCGTCACGGCCCACCGCGCCGACACCGGAGAGGACGTGACGCTCACGTCCGCCTACCTGTGGATGTGCACCGGCTACTACCGTTACGACGCGGGCTTCGACCCGGGCTTCCCGGGGACGGACCAGTTCCGTGGTCAGATCGTCCATCCGCAGCACTGGCCGGACGATCTGGACTACGCCGGCAAACGGGTCGTCGTGATCGGAAGCGGCGCCACCGCGGTCACCCTCGTACCCTCGATGGCCACGACGGCCAGCCACGTCACGATGCTCCAGCGGTCCCCGACCTACATCGTGGCGGCCCCCAGGCAGGACCCCATCGCGACCGTCCTGCGCCGGCGGCTGCCGGCGTCCACCGCGCACTCGGTGGTCAGGTGGAAGAACGCACTGCTCGACCTGGCGATCTACCGGCTGAGCCGCCGCCGCCCGAAGTTGATGAAGGCGTTCGTGCTGCGGCACACCAGAAAGCGGCTGCCCAGCGGCTACGACGTCGACAGGCACTTCACGCCGACGTACAACCCCTGGGATCAGCGAATGTGCCTCGTGCCCGACGGTGACCTCTTCGCCACGATCCGCGCCGGCAAGGCATCCGTCGTCACCGACGTGATCAGCACCTTCACACCGGACGGAATCCGCCTGGCATCGGGACGCGAGCTCACCGCCGACGTCGTGATCACTGCCACAGGCCTCACCATGCTCGCGCTGGGCGGCGCCGAGATCTCCGTGGACGGCCGTCCGGTCGAGGTCGGCTCCACGGTGTCCTACAAGGGCATGATGTTGTCCGGGGTCCCCAACCTCATCTGGACGCTCGGATACACCAACGCCTCCTGGACGCTCAAGGCGGACCTCGTCGCCCGGTACACCTGCCGCCTGATCAACCACATGGACGCGGGCGGCTACGCCTCGGTGACCCCGGCGCCACCGGCGAACGGGGCGCTCGCTCCCCTGATCGACCTCAACTCCGGCTACGTGCGGCGCAGCATCGACGCCTTTCCCAAGCAGGGTGACACCGTGCCGTGGCGCCTGCACCAGAACTACATCCGCGACCGGCGCCTGCTCACCCGCGGACCGGTCGACGACCACGTCACCTTCACCGCCCGCCCGGCAACGGGCCGTAAGCGGGAACCGGCCACGAAGGCGTCGCCGTGACCCGGCACGCACGGACCACCGCGGGAGCCGGATCGCCTTCGTCAACCTCGCACCGCGGAAGCCGCTGGTCGGTCGTCGCCGCCTTCACCGTCGTGGCGGCGGCGAACCAGCTGGTGTGGCTGACCTACGCGCCCGTCACCACCGTCACCGCCGGCCACTTCGGTGTA
Source organism: Actinomadura sp. 6N118 (assembly GCF_044326415.1). Lineage (NCBI taxonomy): Bacteria > Bacillati > Actinomycetota > Actinomycetes > Streptosporangiales > Thermomonosporaceae > Actinomadura > Actinomadura sp. 6N118. The sequence goes on from NZ_JBIRAZ010000005.1 coordinate 238,232, forward strand.
TCGGAGGCGGCGGTCGGATGGCTGGCCAACATGTTCCCGCTCTGGTACGTCCTGCTGGCGATTCCCGCCGGGCGGCTCCTCGACCGCTGGTTCAAGCCCGGTCTCGCGGCCGGCGCGCTGCTCACCGCAGGCGGAGCCGCACTGAGGCTGGCGGGCGACTCCTATGAGTGGGCGCTCGCCGGGCAGATCATCGTTTCGATCGGACAGCCGCTGGTGCTCAACGCGATTCCCATGGTCGCCCGCAACCATCTTGCCGAGAAGGACCGCGCGGGCGGGATCGCCCTGGCGAGCGCGGGGACCTTCGCCGGCATGGTCGCGGCCTTCCTGCTCGGCGCCGCGCTGCCGGACGCCGAGCAGCTCACCCTCCTGGTCGGCCTCGGTGCCGGGGTCGCCTGTGCCGCGGCCCTCGCCCTGCTGGTCGCACTCAGACACCCGTTGCGCACATCCGGCTCACCGCCGGGCGGGCAGCGGGTCTCGGTACGCGCCACACTCGCCGACCCCTTCATCCGGCGGCTTTGCCTCCTCGTCTTCTTCCCGTTCGGGATCTTCGACGCGATCATGACCTTTGCTCAGCCGCTGCTCGAACCCGCAGGTGTTCGTGCGGACGTCGCGAGCGTCATGCTGCTCCTCACTGTGCTCGCCGGTGTCGTCTCCTGTGCGTTCGTCCCCGTTGTGGCGGCACGCCGCCGGCGGGAACGCCAGATCTTGGTCGCCGGCCTCGTCGTGGCCGCCATGGGCTGCCTGCTGCTCGCGGTCGCACCTTCGGTGCCCACCGGCTTCGTCAGCCTGATGCTCATCGGATTCGTGCTGCTGCCGTCCCTTCCCATCGTCCTGGAACTGCTGGGACGGCGCGCCGGAGAGGCCGAGGGCACAGCCTCGGGCCTGGTCTGGCTCACCGGGAACATCGGCGGCTTCATGATCCCGGCCGCCGTCGGGCTCTTCGTCCACGAGCCGACGATCGCGTTCCTCATCTGCGGCGCCGGCGCGCTTGTCGCCGTGCCGCTCCTGCGCGGTCTCAGTACTCCCACGGTGGTCGACACTCCGGCACCACAAACGGCCTGACCTGTGCACGCATCGCCTGAATTGATACGCCAGACCGAACGTTGGTTCGTCCGTCGTGGCACGCCCACGATGATCGACGGATACGGCTTCGCCACGCACATACTCCCCAGGATGATCCCGTCGCTGGCATTCGTGGCCCTCGCCAGCCTGGCCTGGTTCGTGCCGCTCAGGACCGCCGGTTCAGCACGCTGGATGCTGCTCGGCGCCGTGCTCGCGGCAGCGGCGGCCATACGGCTGATCATCCGCGTGCTCGTCCCCCGGCTGCCCCGCTTCTCACCAACGACCACCGCCGCCATCCTCATCGCCTACGCCGCGATGCCCATCACCGTGCCCTTGCTGCAACTGGCCGTCGACGGGACCGTCACCCTGCCTGGAAGCCGCTGGGTCGGGGTGCTCGGGTTCGTCATCTTCTTCGCCACCGCCTTCGCCGCCATGCTCCTGGTCACCACGTACGGCATCGTCACGCTCGTGCGCCGGGCGGTCCGGCGCACGTTCTCCGACATGCGCAACAGCATGCAACTGCTGGGCCGGGCGCTGCCCGCACTGTTGTTCGTCACGCTCTTCCTGTTCTTCACCGGCGAGCTGTGGCAGGCCATGAACCGCCTGCCCTGGTGGCGAGTCGGACTGGTCGTCGGGCTGTTCGCCGCGGTCACCACGCTCGCCGCCGCTGTCCGGCTACGAGAAGAGATCGGCCGGGTCGAGCAGGATCTGAGCCCGCACCGGCTGGCATCGGCGTGCAGCCGAACACCCTTGGCCGACGTGCCGATCGAACACCTGACGCGCGACGGTCCCCTGCGCGCGGTCCCGCTCAACGGACGCCAGGTACGAAACCTGCTGCTGATGCTCGCCACCCGCCAGCTCGTTCAGGCAGCGGTCGTCGGCCTGGCGCTGTTCACGTTCTTCCTCGTCCTGGGCCTGCTCGTGGTCACACCCCAGACGGCGGAGCAGTGGATAGGCACCAGACCGGTGCGGACCATCCTGCTGCCGGAGATACCGGTCGCGATGCTGCGCACCGCCACGCTCTTCGCCGGCTTCGGCAGCATGTACTTCGCGGTCACCTCGATGAGCGACGCCGACCACCGGCGGCGGTTCTTCGCACCGATCATCGACAGGATCGAGCGCACACTCGCGGTACGCGCCGTCTACCTCGCAATACAAGTCGAGCGCGACGCGGCTGAGGTTCACCGATGATGCTGAACTTCTCTGAGCTGGAGGCTGGGTCCTACGGCGCGCGCGGACGACTCTGCGCTTCTACAGGTCGCGGCGTAGGAAGGCTATTGCGGCTAGGCCGAGTACGAGGCCGGTCCAGAGGCAGGTCCAGGCCAGGTAGGTGGTGGTGAGCGGGGCCTGGCTCAGGAACGGGAAGTCGCCGAATGAGGGGAAGTACAGCAGCACGGTTGGGTCCTGGAATCCGCGCATGGCCCCGCGCCAAAGGCCGTCGGTCGGCAGGAGCATCCGGGAGACGGCGCCTACCCGGGCCATGCCCTGGTTGTCGAGAGCTTGGCCGACGCCGCCGACCACACCCGCGATCCAGGTGGCGCCGAAGAGGCCGACCGCTACGATGCCCGATGCCATCGGCGAGGTGATGGTGGACAGGAGTAGAGCGAGGGTGAGCAGCACGGTGGTCTGGGCCGCCAGGAGCGCCAGACCGGTCACCGGCTGGGGTGGCCAGTATCCCGTGGTGGCCCAGACGATGACGAGCTGGGTGAGCCCGGCCATGGCTATGAAGCCGCTGCCGAAGGTCACCAGCCCCAGCCATTTGCCGAGCAGCACCGCCGAGCGGCGGACCGGCCGCGCCAGCATCGCCAGTGCCGTCCCTGACTCGATCTCGCCGGCCATGGTGGGGCCGGCGAGGAACGCCGTGCCAAGGGCGGCGATCAGGCTCAGGCCGAACATCACCAGGTTGAGCACCTGGGAGGTTGCCAGCCGGGCTTCTCCGGTGGTGAGCGTGCCGAAGTTCGCGTTGAGCCGGGAGAATCCCCAGGCGCTGAGCGCGAGCAGGACGATCGTCATCACGGCGAGCGAGCGCAACACGCGCCGGCGGGCGGCCTCCTGGAGGGTGAGGGCGGCGACGGTGAGCACAGTCCGGGCGGTCCGGGCGGTCCTGGCGTTCCGGGTGGTCCGGGTGGTCATCGCGGTCATCGGCGGTCCCCTCCGGGATCAACACGCAGAATGTCGAGCAGTCGTTCCTCAAGGCTGATCCGTCCGGGCTCGACGGCGTGCACGCGCACTCCGAGTGCGACCAGATCGGCCACCAGATCGGGCACGGTGGTGGTGTCCTCGTCGGCGGGCAGCGCGATGGTGAACGAGTTTCCGCTGCTGGTGACGCGGCCGGCGGCGTCAAGCCGTGCCTGTGCTTCCGTGCCCACCCCGTCCAGCCGCAGCCGCAGCTCGCGCTGGCCGAGCAGCTCGGCCAGGGTGCCGGATGCGGCGACCTTGCCCTTGTCCAGGATGACGACGCGATCACAGACCCGCTCCACCTCGCCGATGAGGTGCGAGTTGAGCAGAACGGTGACCTGGCGGGATTTGAGGGTCAGCAGCAGGTCTCGCACATCGGCCCGCCCGATCGGGTCCAGGGCGCTGGTGGGTTCGTCCAGGACGACGAGCTCTGGGCGGGCCACCAGCGCGACGGCCAGGCCGAGGCGCTGCTGCATGCCCTTGGAGAAGCCGCCCACCCGGTCGCCGGCGCGGTCGGCGAGGCCGACGGTGGCCAGGCACTCGCGTCGTTCTCCGGCCGGCACCGCGACGCCCGCGAGCCGGACGTGCAGGGCCAGCACCTCGGCGGCGGTGAGCCAGGGCTGGTACCGGAAGAGCTCCGGCAGGTAGCCGACGCGGGCCCGGGCTTCCGGGTCCCGTGCCGGCTGGCCGAGCAGCAGCACGTTCCCCGCGTCCGGGCGGACCAGACCGAGCAGGATCTTGATGACGGTGGTCTTGCCCGCTCCGTTCGGGCCAAGGAGGCCGACCACCTCGCCGCGGCCGACGGTGAAGGACACGTCGTCGACCGCGATCTGGCGCCGGTACCGTTTGCGCAGGCCCGAGCACCACACCGCCGGTGCGGGAGGCAGCTCCGCGAGCAGCTGCTCGGTGGCCTCGGCGGGGCGGGGGGTCACCGGCCCCACCGCAGCCCGCGGGCCACCGACAGCACCTCGCCGGCGCTCAGCGAACCCGCCACCGCGGTGACGACACCGTCGTTCACCCAGACCACCCCCGCCATCGCGCCGTCCCGCGAGCTGAGCACCGTGGCCGCCACTCCCCCGACGTCCGCGGACGAAGTCGTCAGTCTCTCGGCCGCCACGAACAAGGGCAGCGTCGTCCCCGCGCCAGAGAAACCGCGCAGCTGCGACGCGACGTTCTCGGGCAGGTTGGGCAGGGACAGCAGGTAATCGCGGGCCGTCTCGAACGGGACGCCCGAGGAGTGCACGGTGGGCGCGACCGCGCGGACCACGATCAGCGCCGGTACGGGGCGGCCCTGCGTCCAGACCGCAGCGAGGCCGGGGCCGGCGCCCAGCCGGAACCGGCTGCCGTCGAGGCCGGGGGGTGGTGGCGGCGCTGTCCCGCCGGCCGCCGCGACGGTCCGCGCGGTCTTCTCGACCGAGAAGGTGAACACGCCGCTCACCTGGCCGCTGGCCCGGTACGTGGGTTCCCCCGTCACACCGCGGGGCAGCCTGCTGACCTGTGGGACGGAGAGACCCGTGGCCCTCTGCGCCGCGTTGGCGTCGGCGACCTGGCGCAAGTCGACCTTCGCGGTCACCTCCAGCTCGCCAAACTCGGACAACTCGGGCAGTTTCACCAAGTCGGCCCGGGGTGCGGTGACCGGGGTGACCTTCTCGGTACGGAAGATCTGCAGCCAATCCGCAGCGGCCGCGACACTGGCCCCGCCCAGGATGGCGACGACCCCGAATATGGCGACCACCGGACTGCGCAGCTTCGCGCGCCATCGGCCGGCGGGGGTCGCCGTGGCGGCCGGGCGCCGTTCCTCGACGGCGACCGCGCCTGCCAGGCGTTGCCACCCCCCGTCCACATCCGCGGTGAACGCGGTCTCCAGCGCCGCCCCGGCGAACGCCGCGTCCTCCTGGGCGGCCGCCAGTCCGGACAGGCACGTCACGCATCCCCCGACGTGCTCGCGATCGGCGTCGGCGACTCCGGCCGGCTCGTCCAGGAGCCGGCGCAGCGTGCCGTCACTCGGATGACGCATGACGGTTCAACTCCTTGCGCAAAGCGGACTCGGCGCGTCGCACGGTGGTGCCCACGCTGCCGGGGGAAAGGTCAAGAGCGGCGGCGACCTCGGCGTAACTGAGGCCGCTGTGCCGCAGGACGAGGGCCACGGCCTGCCTGCGGGGAAGCCGGGCCAGCGCCGCCCGCACGCGGCGGCGCTCGTCGAGGGTCACGACGGCGTCGGCGATATCCGGGGAGATGGCGCCGCTGCTGTCGGCGGCCTCTTCCCGCGTAGCGCGGCGACGGCCGGAGCGCAGATGATTCAGCGCGGTGTGCGCCGCGGCGACCGACAACCATCGCACCGCCTCGCCGGTCGGCACCGAGGAGCGCGCGAACGTCAGGAACACCTCTTGAGCCACGTCCTCGGCCTCGTCCCGCGAACCGAGCACGCGGGCGGCGACGGCGACGACCCGCGGATAGGCCGTGCGAAAGACCTGTTCGAGGTCGGATCGGACGGCTCCTCGCCCCAGCGGACTCGACACCACCTCGCCGTCCTTCCGCTCGGCTCGCCTGACCACCGCGCCGCGTCCCTCACCTGCCAGGACGGCCGGCAACGCGGCGGCCGGCGCGCTCACACCATGTCTTACAAGGTCCACACCTGTAGAGCACCGCCGAAGCCCCACATGTGACAGTGAACAGTTGTGCGAGTGGCGTCCTGTACGCCACTGGGCGATGGGGAGCATTTCCTACAGATAGCGGAGCCAGAGGTAGGGGGCGGCAAGAGCGACCGTCACGACGGTGACCACGAGGCCGTATTTAGTGAATTGCCAGAAAGTGATGGGGTGGCCGTTGCGGGCGGCGATGCCGAGGACCACCACGTTGGCGCTGGCGCCGACGGCGGTGGCGTTGCCGCCCAGGTCGGCGCCGAGCGCGAGCGCCCACCAGAGGACCTGGGCGTGGTCGTTTCCGCCGTTCTGTTGCACGAGGTCACCGACGATGGGGCTCATGGTGGCGACGTAGGGGATGTTGTCGATGATGGCCGACAGCCCGGCGGAGGCGCCCAGGAGGAGCATGGTGGCGAAGCCGAGGCGGCCTTCGGTGGCGTCGGCGGCGGCGTTGGAGACGTCGCCGATGACTCCGGTTTCGACCAGGCCGCCGACCATGACGAACAGCCCGGCGAAGAAGACCAGGGTGGGCCATTCGACTTCGTCCAGTGCCTGCTCGGTGGTGACCTTGGTGGCGGCGACCAGCAGGCCGGCACCCAGGAGGGCGACGATGGAGGGCTCGTAGTGCAGCACGGGGTGCAGGACGAACGCGGCGACCACCACGCCCAGCACCCCCAGTCCTTGGAACAGGAGCCGGGTGTCGGTGATCGCCTCGCGTTCCTCCAGCGCCATGACTTCCGCTACGCGTTCGGGGTCATAGGTGAAGGCCGAACGGAACAGCAGGCGGCACATCAGGCAGAACACCACCATGAGCACCACCACGAGGGGGGCCAGGTGGATGAGGAAGTCGTTGAAGGACAGGTTGCCGCGGCTGGCGATGATGATGTTGGGCGGATCGCCGACCAGGGTGGCGGTGCCGCCGATGTTGGACGCCATCACCTCGGCGATCAGGTAGGGGGCGACCTGGAGGGCGAGCCGTTCACACACCAGGAACGTGACGGGCGCGATGAGCAGCACGGTGGTCACGTTGTCCAGCAGCGCCGAGGCCGAGGCGGTGATGACCACCAGCATCAGCATCAGCCGGTACGGCTTGCCGCGAGCACGTTTGGCAGCCCAGATCGCCGTGAACTCGAAGACGCCGGTCTGCCGCAGCACCGACACGATCACCATCATTCCCAGGAGCAGGAAGATGACGTTCCAGTCGATCCCGCTCTCCTCGGAGAAGAAGGCGGCCTCGGCGTCGGTGATGTGGAAGAGCAACATCAGGGCCGCGCCGCCCAGCGCCACCTTGGTCCGGGCGATCTTCTCGGACGCGATGAGCACGTAGGCGAAGGCGAAGATCGTGATCGCTACGGCGGCCAAGGAGCCTCCTGTCGAAGGGGATGAGCGGAATGACGCCGACGAGACTTCCCGGCACGCCTAACTTCCCGGGCACACCTGTCCCTACGGTAATGAAGCAATCACTCAGAGTCCTTGTCGGGAGTGGTCACCGCGGTGGTCCCGGGACGGCGTACGAGTGTGCGGGCCTTGCCGTACCACGCGGGCACCTCGCTCTCCTCGTCGAACCCGCGAGCCACGACGACATCGGTCGAGGAGTGCGCCAGGATCGACAACACGATGGTCACCGCGACCAGGTGGAAGATCTCGTCGGCTGCCGGAATCCCTGATTGGAGCACCAGGAGCCCGTACACCACCGAGGCGAAGCCCTTGGGCCCGAACCACATGACCGCGCCGACCTCGCGGGCGGTCAGCCCCGACCGCAGGAACGACATCCAGATCGCCAGCGGCCTGGCCAGCACGAGGGCAAGGACGGCGAACACCCAGCCGGTCCATGACACCTCGCCCAGGAAGGCCGGGGACAGCAACGCGCCGAAGACCAGCAGCGCCGCCAGCTTGAGCAACTCGGCGACCAGCTCTCCGAACTCCTCGAACGCCTTGCTGTGCTCATCGCCGATGGAGGCCACCGTGATGCCGGCGGCGAAGGCGGCCAGGAAGAGGTTGCCATGGGTCGCCTTGCCCAAGGCGAGGACCAGGAGCCCGATCGCCACCGCGTTCAGGGGCTGGTACTTGGGTGCGATGGCGAACAGCCGGGTGCGCTCCAGCATGATCGCCGCCCAGGGCACCGTCACGCCGATCACCAGGCCCAGCGCCAGCTCACTGCCCAGCTCACCGAGGTGCAGGTCGTCACTGCCCTTGGCGATGGCCAGGAACAGCACCACGAACGGCAAGATCAACCCGTCGTTGACGCCCGACTCGACGTTCAGCAGATGCCGCAGCCGTGGTGGCACGCGGTCGTTGCCGACCAGGGCCGCGGCGAAGACGGGGTCGGTCGGCGTAAGGATCGCCGCGACCAGCAGTGACTCGATCAGCCCCAGACCGGCGACATAGTAGGCGAGCAGCGCGGTGACACCCAGGGTCAGCGGCAGGCCCCAGCCCAACGCCCGCCCCGGCAGGCGCCAGGCGGCCCGCAGGTCCTTCCAGCCGGCGTGCATGCCGTCGGTGAACAACACCGCGAACAGCGCCAGCTCGGCCAGACCGGCCACGATCGGGTCCCCTGGACTCAGCGACACCGTGCCGGACACGCCATCACCCAGCAGGAACCCGCCGATCAGGAACAACGCCGCCGTCGACAGCATGGTGCGGTTGGCAAGGCTGGAGACCAGCACGGCAAGCAACAACAATGCCGCGAACGCGAGAAGAAGCGGGGTCATGGCGGCCTTCTGGGTCGGCTGAACAGGACATGCCGACCAGGCTTCCCGGCTCACCAATACACGACCTTAACGGGATTTTGATGCCTTTTCCACGCGTCGCCGGTGTGACCTCCTCAAACGTGATCGCCGACGTGAGCCACCGTCAACAGCGCCAAACCATGACCGTCCAGAGCGGTCACGTGCGCCATTTCGGCCGGATCGGGTATCCGAGCGGAGCCGGGCGGTTCACCGTTGCCGACACGCTTCACCACGCTACGGCGGAAACTGGACGCGCCGGTCGACCACGTCGAACCCCCTAAGCCCGGCGTCACCCCGCACGACAAGCCACCCATCAAGAGCTGGGCCGATCCCGGCGGCAAGAGCAGTAGATCCCCACAGGCCGGCCCCTAGCCGGCCGTTGCAACCCCCTGATTCAGCCGCCGTGTGCACCGTCGCCGATGTCGAAGGGGTTGTCTGTGAGGAACGTGGCGTGGGCCGCGATGATCCTCCAACCCGCCTGGTCGTGGATCCAGGTCCGGGTGTAGCGCATCCGGGCGACCAGCCGCCGGCCCCCAAGGGTGCCCTCCAGCGTGCCGAGGAACCAGGTGACACCGGTGTGCGCGGTGGCCAGCACCTGGAGGTCCTCCTCCTCGACGCGGGTCAGCACTTGGTGGCCGGTTTCGTGCAAACGCAGATCGTCCTGCTTGGAGTAGAGATTTCCGTCCGGTCCGGTGAACCGCACCGAATCGTCGATCAGCTCGGTCAGTGCATCGATATCGGAGTTCAGCTGGGCGGCCTGGAGGCGCCGTTCGGCTGCGCGGAGACTTTCGGTGTGGTCGATGATCGGCATGAACCCCACTATCGCGGGCCGGCCTCCCATCCCCATCCCGCGTCCGCTCTCGGCGGATCCGCTGAGAACGAAAGATCTCGTAGCGACACCGGGACCGTCCTCACGATCCCCGGCATCGCCAAGACCAGCACCTGAGGAAGGATCGTGGCATGGGAACCTGGGGCGTCGGACCCTTCGACAATGATCACGCTGCGGACTTCGCCGGAGACCTGGATGAGGCGCCTCCCGAGCAGCGCACCGAGCTGATCGCCCGCGCGCTGCACGCGGTACTGGCACCCGGCAACAACACCATCAGCCGAGTGGCCGATCCGGCAGTCGCCGCAGCCGCGCTGGTCGCGGCCCAACTCCCTGGCGGGTCTCCCGCCGATCCGGTCTACGGCCCGGATGAACCCTTGCCGCCCATGCCCGTCGAATTGATACCTCTGGCCATCAGAGTGCTCGATCGAGTCACTGCGGCCGACTCCGAGGTGAAGCAACTCTGGGACGAGGTTCCAGAACCTGGATGGCACGACGAGATTGCTCGGCTCCGGGCCGTCCTGGTCAACGACATCTCTGTCGAATAGCCCAGCAGCCGCTGCTCAGGCCGGTGCTGAACGAGCCGTTCGAGACGGGGGGCGGGAGCGCGCCCGAACTGTCTGCTTCTATTCGGCCTTCTGCACGCGGGTGGTGTCGGCGTCGAGCACCGTGCCGTCCGTGCCGGTGGGTACGAGTTCGGGCACAGTCGCGCCGTGCCGGTCGATGAGGGTGGAGTGGGCTTCGCCGGGGGCAAAGGCGTGGCGTTCCCCCCACTGGCGCAGCGTGACGACGACGGGGAAGAGATCGCGGCCCGCGTCGGTGAGCACGTACTCCTGGCGGCGACCCGACGGTGCGGTGCGCTGGGCGAGGAGACCGTGGGCGGTGAGCTTGCGGAGCCGGTCGGTCAGGATGTTGCGGGCGATGCCGGTGCGGCGTTGGAACTCGGTGAACGATCGTGCCCCGTCCATCGCGTCACGGATGACGAGAAGACTCCACCGGTCACCGACGAGGTCGAGCGTGCGAGCGACCGGGCAGCCGGGGTCGGTCCAGCCGGAGTCCGGAGCGCGGGTGACGGCGTCCGACATGACACCTCCAGATGAGTTGCAGATTGAAACTATTGTGCCGTAGCCTCACATTGGTTGCAATATGCTACTGATTGAGGGTGTGCAATGAATGGGTGGCGGCGGCTACTGCTTGCGATGGTGTGTGGTGTCGCGGTGGCGAGCATCTACGCCGCTCAGCCGGTGTTGGAGCCGATGGGCCGCGATCTCGGCGTTCCGGCAGAGCTCACCGGGTGGATCGTGGCGACGGGCCAAATGGGCTACCTGGCGGGACTCGTTCTGTTGGTGCCGCTGGGCGATGTGGTCGACAGGCAATGGCTCATCGCCGCGCATCTGGCGCTGACCGCAGCGGGCATGATCCTCTCGGCCTCAGCCCATGCGGCGTGGGCAGCGTTCGCGGGGTTGGCGGTAGCCGGGGTGTTCGCGGTGGTGGTGCAGACCACGGTGGCCTATGCCGCATCAGTCTCTGCGCCGGGCGAGCGCGGCAAGAACATCGGGGTCGTGACCTCGGGCGTGGTCGTCGGCATCCTCGGTGGAAGAGTCCTCGCTGGCTGGCTCGCCGACGTGTGGGGCTGGCGGAGCGTCTACATCGTCCTCGCGGTGCTCGCGCTTGGGCTCGCGGCCCTCGTCCTGGCCGTGCTGCCCGCGGACCAACGGCCCGAACGTCCGGCAGGGTACGGGCGGGTCGTCGCATCGCTGGTCAGACTGTTCGGGGAGCGCCTGTTCCTCACGCGCGGGCTCATCGCGTTCTTCCTCTTCGCGTCGTTCGGAACCCTGTGGAGTGGCATGGCGCTGCCCTTGGCCGACGCGCCGTGGCACCTGAGCGAGGCCCAAATCGGACTGCTCGGCATCGCGGGGCTCGCCGGGGCGCTCGGTGCGGCGCGCGCCGGACGGTGGGCGGATTCGGGACGGGCGATCTCGGTCACCGGTCTGGCGCTCGCCCTGCTCGTCGCCTCCTGGGCGGGGATCGCGCAGCTTCCATGGTCGCCGTGGCTCCTGGTCGCCGGGGTGTTCCTCCTCGACTTCGCGGTCCAGGCCGCGCATGTCAGCAACCAGCACGTTCTCACCTCTGCGCATCCGGATCGCACGAGCAGCGTCATCGGTGGCTACATGGTCTTCTACTCCCTCGGCTCCGCCCTCGGTGCAGCCGCCACCACGATCGTGTTCGCCTCCGCAGGCTGGGCCGGTTCCAGCCTGCTCGGAGCAGGGTTCGCCCTCGGCGCCCTCGCTGTCTGGGCGATCGACCGGCGACTGCCCGCACAGACCATGAGCACCCCTGCCAAGGAAAGCGCGATGGCCTCAGGCACTCGGCCCGAAACGCCAGAAATGACACGTAGTGAAATGCCGCCCGGGCAGTAGCCCGGGCGGCTCGACCTGCTCACTCTGGAGACCGCATGACCTTCAAGGGCATCACTCACTGTCTGCGCTGCGGCGCAGCACCACGGTGAGCGCCGACAAGGCGAGGTGTCAGGCCTGTTGGTTGGCGATCCCGATGTACTCGCCCATCCGGTACTCGAAGTCGAGGCCCTTCTCAGCGACCAACGCTTGGGCGCCGGCCGCGCGCGTGAGGAACCCCGGCAGCGTCAGCGAGTGGGCGAACTCACCGTAGGCCGCGACCAGGTCGGCGTCCGGCGGCAGCGACGCACGGTTGACCATCGACTTGGCGGTCGCCAGGGAGGTCTTGTCGAAAGAGGCCAGGCGGGCCGCCATCGAGTCCACGAAGTCGTCGAGTTCGGCGTCCGGCAGGGCCCGCGTGACCCATCCCCACCGCTCGGCCAGGTCGGCGTCGTAGTCGCTGCTGCTCAAGACGACCTCCAGGGCCCGGTCGCGGCCGACGAACCGGGGCAGGCGCTCGGTCCCTCCGCCCCCGGGCAGCAGCCCGCCGCCCACCTCGGGCTGGCCGAACATCGCCTTCTCCCGGCTCGCGTAGCGCAGATCGCAGGCCAGGGCGAACTCGTTGCCGCCGCCGCGGGTGCGGCCACGGATGGACGCGATCGTGATGTAGTCGGCCTTCGTCAGCCGCAGCACCATGTCGGTCCAGACCGGCACCGCGCCCTCCGCCGCGGGGAAGTCCGCGGCGGCAGCCAGGTCGAAGTGGTTGAAGAAGAAGTCGGGGACACCGCTCTTGAAGACGACGACCTGGATGTCGGGATCGTCGCCGAATTCCACGACGAGTTCGTGCAACCTGGTCATCGTCTCGCCGACCATCAAGTTCGCGGGAGGGTTCGAGAACGTGATCGTGGCGATCTTGGGTGTCGGGCGTTCGAGACTGATCGTGCTGGGCTTGCTCATGGGCACTCCATGTCGGATCGAAAATATTACGGTCATTCGGGCGGGATCGGCGCCCTTGAAGCCGGACTGGGATGTCAGGTGGGGAGGCGGTTGTTCTTGCGGATCTGCTTGTCGAACACCCCGGCGGGGATGAGGCGGCGTGCTTTGGTGACACGTGAGGCCAGCGGGCCGGCGGTGTAGCGCAGCTTCGGTTTGTTGTCGGTGGCCGCGGTGACGATCACTTTGGCGACTACGGCGGGGTCGTCGCCGGCCTTCATCGCATCCGCCATCACCTCGTCGAAGACGCGCCGCCGCTCGGCGTACACAGGCAGCGGGGTGTCGGGCTGCGCCGCGTTGGTGTCGAAGCTGGTCTTGGTGAAGGCGGGCTGGACGAGCAGGACCCGGACGCCGTGCTCGCGGACCTCGTGGTCCAGCGACTCTGAGTAACCCTCGATGGCGTGCTTCGACGCGACGTACAGGGCCATGAAGGGCTGGGGGGCGACTCCGAGGACCGAGGAGATGTTGATGACGCGTCCACTGCGCTGGGCGCGCATGTACGGCAGGACAGCCTTGGTCATGCGGACGACGCCGAGGACGTTGGTGTTGAGGATGGTCTGGGCCTGGGTGACGGAGTTCTCCTCAACGGCGCCCGCCGAGCCGATACCGGCGTTGTTGACCAGGACATCGATGCGCCCGAATCGGCCGATCACCTCTTCGACCGCGGCGGTGGCCGACTCGTCACTGGCCACGTCGAGATCGAGGTAGTTCACACCGGCGGGCGGGGTGAGACCGGAGGTCTTGCGGCCGGTTCCGATCACCTCAAAACCCGCCGCGGCCAGGGCGCGGGCCGTCTCCTTGCCGATCCCCGATGAGGCACCTGTCACGAGCGCCACCGGCCTAGTTGTCGCCATCACGAGCTCCCTATGGTTTTGAATTACGTTCGTATGCCTTACGTTCGTACGACCATATGGGGAGTCGTCGGCTGATGGCAAGGGGTCACGTCCGGCGATCTGAGAAGGATCAAGGGACTGCAGCGGTCGGCAGTACTACCTCTTCGACCAGTACAGCTCAGGTCCACCAGCAGCACGGCGTCGCCACCGCACGCTGCCGGAATGTCAGCCCGGACGATGACCGGTGGCGAGCCACTGCCCCTGTCGACGAGCGCGGAGAGTTCCCGCATCGCAGCAGGTCATTCGGGTCGCTGAATATCAGGTTTCGCGGTGGAGGGTGTAGCGGATCTTGTGCGCGCCACGCGCCCCGGATCTGTCGTAGAACCGGATGGCATCGGTGTTCCAGGAGGGCGTTTGCCACTGGATCTGGTTCACGCCGATTTGTCGCGCGATGCCGCACAAGTGTTCCAGCAATTCAGCTCCGAGACCGCGCCCGCGGTAACCCTCGGCGAGGAACACGCAGTCCATATGGATGAATTCCGCCGCCTGCCAGGTGGCGAATTCGAGCGTGTAGGAGAGGTAGCCCACGAGCTCGTCCGCCGCGCAAACGACGAGGCACCATAGCCGGGGTTGTGGCGCGAACAATGCCGGCCGTAGGCGGTCGGCGAGGTCGTGGGGCGGCGGAGCCGCGCGCTCGAACTCGGCGTGTGCGCTACACAGCAGCGCCAACCCCGCGAGGTCTTCTGGCTGGACCGGACGGATCTCGTACGCCTCGGTCGTGGCCGGACGCCCGTCAGCAGCCACGGCTGATGGCGGAGACGGGTGTGGTCAGTGGATCCACGGGTCGGCTGAGCTGGCCGGCCACGGTCTGCATTACCCGGTGCCCGTATCTGCCGATCATTTCCTTGACCCGGTATCCGAGGCGTCCGTCCTGATCAGGATGCGGGTACGTGCGGTGATCGGGTCGGTGGGCCGGTGCGGTCACTGACGTCGGTTTCGAAGGCGAGGCGGGCAGAGGGGTGGGCGGCCGCTCGGCGGGCACGGCCGGGGTGGTGGAGAGAACGGCGCTCATGTGATCAACGGTGCTGGTGGCGACCACCCGGAGCCAGTGGCGTGAATGACAGCTTCCGCAAATATCTCGCCATTGCCTCAGCAAGGAGGGCAACCTGCCCGCGGCCAGATCCGCGTCGTGCAACCCGCGCACCTGGTCGAGGGCGATCCGATGCGACGCATCGACCCAGACCAGCCGAGCGGCGGAACCTCAGTGCCGAGGGGGAACTCGACGCCTTGATAGGCTCTTGATCATGACGTACTTCTTCCACCTCCGCTAGTCGCTCCGTCGGCACGACGCGGATCAACCCGGCGCCGGCGATGCGGGACGGTCGTTCATCGTCCCGGGTTGCGACGTGGGAGAAAACGGCATCATGCGCACACGGCGCGTGTTCGTTCGGCACCCGCGTCCCGGCACGCCGACCGTCTCGTGACGGCGGCGCGCCTGGTGGCGCGGTGCGTACGCGGGCTGGAGCCCGCACTTTGCACGGAGATTCTGCGGACAGGTTCCGCGACCATCGACTGGATCGGCCACCGTGAGGTGGGCTTCCTGGCTGGCGACGGCGACTTGCGCTTGCGGACCGCCGACGACGTCTTTCTGCTGGCCGGCCGCCGGGACGACATCGGTCCGTACAAAAGCGATCTGGCCGCCTTGGCCGAGATGGCCCGTGCGGTCGATCTGGAAGGTCTGGCACGGGAACGCCGGGCACGCGGTGGCCCAGCCGGGTTCGGCGGGATCGAAATTTCGGCGTCCTTCCTGGGACGGAGGACGTACAACCGCTACGACATCGAGGACGTTGTCGGCCGGGTGCTGGCCGAGCGCGCCGGTGTGCCGTACCACGCGCGCCGGCATGGCGAGGCTCCGCCAGCCGGCCACAGTGGGTGGCGGCTGACGCTGGACGGCACCCACGCCACCCTGCTGCTCCGCCTAGGGCGGCGCCCAGCACACCGGCGCGCCTACAAGACCGCGACCATTCCGGGCACACTGCACCCACCGGTCGCCGCCGCCATGGCCCAGGCGGCCGAAATGCGCCCGGGCCAACGGGTGCTGGATCCGTGCTGTGGAGCGGGAACGCTGCTCATCGAGGCCCACCACACAGTGCCGGGCACCACGCTGCTCGGGTTCGACATCGATCCGGCCGCGCGCCGGGCGGCCCGGCAGAACGCCGGGCCGCTCCCGGTCGCCATCGAGCACGGCGACGCCGGCGCCCTCACCGTCGCCGACCGCAGCATCGACCGCGTCCTGTGCAACCCGCCCTGGGGAGAACAGGTCGACGCAGGTGGACGCCTCGCCGGGCACCCGGCGCAATGGTGGCACGAACTCGCCAGGGTCCTCGCCGACGAGGGACGGGCGATCGTGCTGCTGCCCGAGGCACGCGGACTGGGCCATGCCCTGGCGCTCGGCCTGACACCCGTCCACGTGCAGCAACTGAGCCTGTTCGGCAGCCGTCCGCTGCTGGCCCGGCTCGAACGCCAACGCGACCGGAGACGCTCTCGGACCCCGCGGGAAGCAACCAGGTCGCCTACCCGTGGGGCCAGATCGAAGGGAGTGTCCCGGGAGAGCTGATCAGACCTTGCGAGCCGTGACCAGGAGGTATTCCCAGTCCATGCCCTCCGGGCTCAGGTGGCTGCCGCCCAGCGTGGCGAGGGCTTCGTCCAGCGCGGCGACCCGTTCGGGATCGTCGGCGATGTTCCGGTACACGGCGATGGTCGGACCGTAGAACGCCTTGAAGTAGTCGCGGAACTCCTCCGGGGTCTTGAAGCGGTCGATGTGCACGGTCTGGCGGACGGCGGTGAAGTCGTCCACCCGGTCGCCGAGCAGCGCCCTGACGTGGTCGGGGTCGCCCCACCGCGGAGGCGGCTGCGCTCCGGGCGGCGGCGGGGGCGCGTACGGCTTCATCGTTGCGAACATCTGCCCGATGAAGCCCTCGGGCGTCCAGTTCAGCAGCGCCATGGTGCCGCCGGATCGGGTGACGCGGACCAGTTCGTCGGCGCTGGCCTGGTGGTCCGGCGCGAACATGACGCCGACACACGACATGACGACGTCGAACTCCTCGTCCTTGAACGGCATCGCTTCGGCGTCGGCGACCTCCCAGTTCAGCCGCGCGCCGCGCTGGGCCGCGATCTCCTTCCCTGCCTTCAGCAGTTCCGGTGTCAGATCGCTGGCCACCACGTCCGCGCCGAGCAGGGCAGCGGGGATGGCGGCGTTGCCCGCACCGGCCGCGACGTCCAGCACCCGCTGCCCCGGCTGTACGCCGCACGCCTCGACCAGCGTCGCGCCAAGCGTCGGGATCACCTCCGTCGCAAGCGCGACGTAGTTGCCCCCGGCCCACATCGCCCGATGCTTGGCTTTCAGTTCACTCACATGCGCCCCCTCGTTTCTGGCTACGGAACGAGTTAAGAATGCGCAGCTCATCTTCTCTAGTACAGGATCTGTACTAGCCACCAGGGCGGATCTAGTCTGCATCCATGGGGTCCTCGTACCAGCAGTTCTGTCCCGTGGCCAAGGCGATGGAACTGCTTGACGAGCGCTGGACTCTGCTCGTCATCCGTGAGCTGCTGTCGGGCAGCCGGCACTTCAACGAGCTGCGCCGCGGTGTGCCGCGCATGTCGCCCACCCTGTTGTCCAAGCGGCTGAACCGGCTCGTACTGGCGGGCGTCGTGCACCGCCAAGACGACGGTGACCAGGTGCATTACCTGTTGACCCAGGCCGGGTTGGAGCTGCGCCCGATCGTGGAGGCGCTCGGTGCCTGGGGCACCCGGTGGATCGGGGAACTCGGCGACGAGGACCTCGATCCGGCGCTGCTGCTGTGGGACATGCGCCGCAACATCGACCATGCCGCCACGCCGCCCGGCCGGACGGTGGTCTTGTTCCGGTTTCCCGAGGTGCCCGCGAAGTCCCGGCACTGGTGGCTGGTCATCGCCGAAGGCGAGGCGGACGTGTGCGACTTCGACCCGGGGCACGAGGTCGCGGTGACGGTGGAGTCCAGCCTGCGCGGCATGGTCGGGGTCTGGCGCGGCGATCTGCGCTGGGCCGACGCGCTGCGCAGCGGTGACCTGACCATCCAAGGCCCGCAGGACCTGCGGCGAATGGTCCCCGCCTGGTTCATCCTGTCGGGGTTCGCCGAAATCCCACGCGCCGAGCTCCGAGGCGCGCCCGGCCCGAGCAGCCTCTGACCGTCACGGCAGGCGCAGGGCGGCGAACACTGCGCGATGGTCGGTGCCGGGCAGGGAGTGCACGCTGAAGTCCTCCACTGCCATCCGGCGGTCGGCGAGCACATGGTCGAGTGTCACGTCCGGGACGTTCCACCAGCGCTGTGGCCAGGTCGGTATCAGCGCCTTTCCCCTGGCGTCGGCGGCGTCCCGGTATCCGCTGCCCAGCAGGTCACGCGGCGGGCGGTGGTCCAGGGTGGAGTTGAAATCGCCCGCGAGCACCTTGAGCCCGCCGCCCGCCCTGGGCAGAGCCCTGAGGCCGTCTGTCCAGCACGGCGTGTCATGCACGTCGCTGGGAGAGCAAGGGTGGACGGAGACCACCTCGACGCGCTGGCCGCTCGGGTGCTCAAGCGTTGCCCGTGCCTGCCGGAATCCGCCGATTTCGATCATCGGAAGTTCGGTGAGCGGAAGCACCAGCAGCCAGAGCAGCCCGTCAATCCACCGTGATCGGATCATGGTCCACACGGTAGCCATGCGGGCCTGGCGTGGTCAGGTGCCTACGTAGGTGGCGAGGTGCTGGGCGGTGAGGGTGGATTGGGCGGTGATGAGGTCGGCGGGGGTGCCTTCGAAGATGATCTGGCCGCCGTCGTGGCCGGCGCCGGGGCCGAGGTCGATGATCCAGTCGGCGTGGGCCATGACCGCTTGGTGGTGTTCGATGACGATGACGGATTTGCCGGCGTCGACGAGTCGGTCGAGCAGGGCGAGCAGGTGCTCGACGTCGGCGAGGTGCAGGCCGGTGGTCGGCTCGTCGAGCACGTACACGCCGCCCTTCTCGCCCAGGTGAGTGGCCAGCTTGAGGCGCTGTCGCTCACCGCCCGACAAGGTGGTGAGCGGCTGGCCGAGGCTGACGTAGCCCAGCCCGACGTCGGCGAGCCTGTCCAAGATGGTGCGCGCAGCCGGGGTGCGGGCCTCGCCAGAGCCGAAGAACTCCTGGGCCCCGGCCACCGACATCGCGAGCACCTCGCTGATGTCACGACCGCCGAACGTGTATTCCAGCACCGAGGCCTGGAACCGCTTGCCCTCACACTCCTCGCAAGTGGTGGAGGCGCCGGCCATCATCGCCAGGTCGGTGTAGATGACGCCGTTGCCATTGCAGTTAGGGCAGGCGCCCTCGGAGTTGGCGCTGAACAGTGCCGGCTTCACGCCGTTGGCCTTCGCGAACGCCTTGCGGATCGGGTCGAGCAGTCCGGTGTAGGTCGCCGGGTTGCTGCGCCGCGAGCCCTTGATCGCGCCCTGGTCGATCGACACCACACCGGCGTCGGCAGGCATCGAACCGTGCACCAGCGAGCTCTTGCCCGAGCCCGCCACGCCGGTGATCACGGTCAGCACGCCGAGCGGGATGTCGACGTCCACGTTCTGCAGGTTGTGACGGGTGGCACCGCGGATCTCCAGCGAGCCGGTGGGCGTCCGTACGGCGTCCTTGGCGGAAGCCCGGTCATCGAGATGGCGGCCGGTCAGAGTGTCACTGGTCCGCAGACCCTCGACGGTGCCCTCAAAGCAGACCGTGCCGCCCGCCGTGCCGGCACCGGGGCCGAGGTCCACCACGTGGTCGGCAATCGCGATCGTCTCCGGCTTGTGCTCCACCACCAGCACCGTGTTGCCCTTGTCCCGCAGCCGCAGCAACAGATCATTCATCCGCTGAATGTCATGGGGATGCAGACCGATCGTGGGCTCATCGAAGACATAGGTGACGTCCGTGAGCGCCGAGCCCAGGTGGCGGATCATCTTCACGCGCTGCGCCTCGCCGCCCGACAATGTGCCTGACGGCCGGTCCAGCGACAGGTAGCCCAGCCCGATCTCCACGAACGAGTCGAGGCTGTGCCGCAGCGAGTCCAGGAGCGGCGCCACCGATGGCTCGTCGAGGTCGCGGACCCATTCGGCCAGGTCGCTGATCTGCATCGCGCAGGCGTCGGCGATGTTGATCCCCGCGATCCTGGAGGAACGGGCAGCCTCGTTGAGCCGTGTGCCCTCGCAGTCGGGGCAGGTGATGAAGGTGACCGCGCGGTCGACGAACGCCCGGATGTGCGGCTGCATCGCCTCCCGGTCCTTGGCCAGGAACGACTTCTGGATCCGCGGGATCAGCCCCTCGTAGGTGATGTTGGTCCGGTCGATCTTCACCTTGGTCGGCTCGCGGTACAGGAAGTCGTCCAGTTCCTTCTTCGTGTACTTCCGGATCGGCTTGTCCGGGTCCAGGAAGCCCGCCTCCGCGAAGATGCGCACGTACCAGCCGTCGGCGTTGTAGCCGGGGATGCTGAACGGGCCCTCGTTGAGCGACTTGCTGTCGTCGTAGAGCTGGGTCAGATCGAAGTCGGTCACACGGCCCGTGCCTTCGCAGCGCGGGCACATCCCGCCGAGCACGGTGAACGTCTTCTGCTCAGCCTTACCCTTGCTGCCACCGCGCTCGACGGTGATCGCACCGCTTGCCCGGACCGAGGCGACGTTGAACGAGAACGCCTTGGGCGAGCCGATGTGCGGCTGCCCGAGCCTGCTGAAGAGGATCCGCAACATCGCGTTGGCGTCGGTGGCGGTGCCGACGGTGGAGCGGGGGTTGGCCCCCATCCGTTCCTGATCCACGATGATCGCTGTCGTCAGCCCGTCGAGAACATCGACCTCCGGCCGCGCCAGGTTCGGCATGAAGCCCTGCACGAACGCGCTGTAGGTCTCGTTGATCATCCGCTGCGACTCCGCGGCGATCGTGCTGAACACCAGCGAGCTCTTGCCCGAGCCCGAAACGCCGGTGAACACCGTCAGCCGGCGTTTCGGGATCTCAATGCTGACGTCCTTGAGGTTGTTCTCGCGCGCGCCGTGCACACGGATCAGGTCGTGGCTGTCGGCAACGTGCAACTCAGACTCAGACGATTGCGTGTCCGTCCTCGTGGCCATGCTCATCGTGTCTCCATCTGGTGGGCTCATCTAGTGGGCACAGTCGCGTCCACGATCCGCGCGCGTGAACGGTGACGTCCATGGCGTTCACGCTAGGGGCGGACGGGCGACCCACGCTTCTCGAATCCTGATCGGCCCGGCCCCTGATCGGCCGCGATCTCGTCCAGGACGCCGGTGTACCGGGCACGGCGGTCGGGGCGGGCGCGGCCGGCGGCGTGCTTGAGCGCGGGGACGGCCGGCTCGCCGATGGCGACGAGACCCTCGGCGGCGGCGGCGCGGACGGGGGAATGTTTGTGGGAGAGCAGGGCGATCAGGCCGGGGATCGCCGGTTCCCAGGCGGCGTGGCTCAGCGTTTTGACGGCCGAGCGGACGACGTTCGGCTGCGGATCGTTCAGGAGCCGTTCGGTCTGCTCCAGGTAGGCGGGCCGGTCGAGAACGATGCGGGAGACGCGGTGGGCGTGCAGCCTGACCCGCGTCTCGGGGTGGGCGATCAGGTCCGCGAGCAGTTCCTTGAATTCGGGGTCGGTGGTGTGGCGTTCAGCCAGCTGGGTGAGCGCCCGCCTGACCTCGGCGGGGCTGCCCTCGCGGGCCCGCTGGAACAGCTCCGCTCGGGACGGCTCGGGCGCCGGGGGCCTGCGTTCGCGTAGGGAAGAGAGCGCGGCCTCGTCTTCGCGAGCCGCGCCGGGGGCCCGCAGCGGACCGTCGACCAGGACGAGCCTGTCGGCGAGATCGTCTCGGCCCTCGGCGCGCAGACGCTGGACGGTGCGGGTCAGAACGGGAGTACGCGTCAGTGTCCGGCCGGAGATGAGATCGAGGAAGCCCCAGGCGCCCGCGTCCAGACGGGCGGAGAGGGCGGCGGCCACGATGTCCGCGGGTGCGCGGCGCAGGGCGGACGCGACCGCGGCGCGAACGGCGTGGTCACCGTGCTCCCAAGCGAGGAGCAGGTGCGGGAGGAGCAGGTGCGGGAGGAGCCGTTCGACATCGGACGAGGGCTGGGCCGCCAGCCGGGCGACGCGTTCTGGGTCCGCCGCCAGGTCGTTGTCGGTCGTCATGGCGAGGGCTGAGGCGGGGACGACATCGATCCGGGAGTCCAGGAAGGCGTGGAGGAGGGCCCGGCGGACATCGGGTTCGGGCCAGTCAAGGAGGGCCCGGGCTGCGGTCTCGCGACGAGCGCTGTCCGGATCGTCCAGCATGGCCAGGAGGCGTTCTCGTTGCGCTGAGGAGCGGGGCTGGTCCAGATCTCCGGGGCGTGGGACGCGGGTCGCCGGGACGGGGCGGCGGGTCTCCTCGGCGACGGTCCAGGGCGGCGCCCCGAGCGGCTGCAACTCGATCATCTGGTCGAGGAGCGCGGACTGGACGTCCGGCAGGGCCTTGGGGAAGTCACTGATCAGCGCGTCGAGGCGGGCGCGCGAGGAGTGCTCGTCGTCGTACGCACCGGACGGCACGCCGAACGCCTCACGGAGGACGGCCTCCTGCGTCAGCCAGGGGTTGGGGCCGCTGTGCGCCAGTGCACGTTCAAGGTCGGACCTGGTCAGGACGGCGTCGCAGCGCCGTAGCAGGACGATCGCGGCTCTGCCGAGCGGCAGCCGCCGCAGGTGATCGGCCGTCTCCAGCTTCCGGGCGGGATCGAACCGTGCGATCACCTTGTCGAGCAGATCCACGAGGACGTCGCCGGCGACGGGCAGCGCTTCGACCAGCGTCCGGGACGCACGGGCGAAGGTCTCGATCTCCACGTCCGACCAGGGTGGAGAGCAGATCCGGAGCGTGAACCGCAGGACGTCCACGTCACCGTCCGCGAGATCCAGCCAGTTCGCCAGCAGGGGCCGCAGCCGCGGGGAGGGCGTGTTCGCGGCCACGACACGACGCGCGATCTCGGCGTCCCAGGGGCCGGATGTCAGGGCGTCCACGTCCGAGAGCCGCCGAGCGGGCGAGGCGCCCTCCAAGGGGTTGAGCAAGAGCGTTCGTGTGCGTTCATCCGTGGCGCGGTCCGCGGCGGCGACGAGAGTGGCGGCGAAGGCGTCGCCGAGGATCGCACGCAGAGCTTCTGTGAGCGCCTCACGCAGACCGGGGTTGTCGTGATGACCGAGCCAGTGCAGCAGCTTGGGCACGGCTTCGGGTGCGCCGGCGCGGGCGAGGGCGGCGGCAGCGGTCTTCTTGACGTTCATGGTGGGGTGGTCGAGGCAGGCGGCGATCGCGGGCGCGGCCCACGACGCGCCGGCCTCCCCCAGCGCGACGAGCGCCTGCCGCACGGTCTGCGGGTCGCCGGCGGCGGTGAGCGGGATCAGGCTCGCCGACAGCGCCCGCGCGTCCCCGGCGTCGCGCGCGATCAGTGCGATCGCATGCTTGCGAACGTGCCGGTCCCGATGCCGCA
This sequence comes from Actinomadura sp. 6N118, assembly GCF_044326415.1. Classification (NCBI taxonomy): domain Bacteria; kingdom Bacillati; phylum Actinomycetota; class Actinomycetes; order Streptosporangiales; family Thermomonosporaceae; genus Actinomadura; species Actinomadura sp. 6N118. The sequence goes on from NZ_JBIRAZ010000005.1 coordinate 261,408, forward strand.
GCAGCGGATGGACCCGCGCCCTGACCTGGCGGTATGGGGTGCGGAGCAGGAGGCCGAGCAGGATCGTCTGCTCCTGCGGCGTGAGCTCAGGACGTTCCAGGAGGTCCAGGGCGAGGTTCGCGGCGAGCGCGTTCCCGGCCTCGGCCTCGTCGGCGGCGTCCAGCAGGCAGTGTGGCCGGATCGCGCCCCGCCGGAAGAGCCGACCGCCGAGGTTGCGGATCGCGGTCACGGCGTCGTCCGGCACCACGGGTTCGACGTTCGAGGCGCCGGGCCCAGCACCCGACGTGCCAGGCCCAGCGCCCGACCGCCAAGCGCCGGCGAGGTCGGACACGACCCGCAGCAGCAGGTCAGCGATCACCGGGACCGTGGTCGCGTCGCCGTTGCGGGCGATCCTGGACAGCGCCTCGACCGGATCGCCGGGGTCCAGGGCGGAACGGAGCAGGGCGAGCTCGTGCGGGTCCGGGCCGCCCAGGTCGACGGCGATGCGGTGCGGCACGTCCCGCGGGTTGAGGCGATCCAGGATCGATCGCCGGTCGGCCGGGTCTTCGCTGAGATGCCAGAGGAGTTCCAGGGCGCGGTGCCGGAACGGGCTCAGGTGCGGGGCGACGTCCCCGCCGTCCAGTCCGAGTCCCGCGCGCAGCACCGCGACGGTCCGCGCACCCCCGATGGCCTCCAGCGCGTCGAGCCCCGCCTGCGGTGAGCGTGGCAGGAGCTCGATGACGGTCTCCTCGGCGGCCTCGTGCCGCAATGTCCGGATCGCCCGCAGGAACGGCGCCGGGTCCTTGGCTGCGCGCGCCAGGGCGGTGACGGCGTCGCCCGCCATCGGCTCGCCTGTGCCCTGCGCGTCAAGCGCGACGAGCAGTTCCAGGCGGCGCGGATCGTCGGCCGCCAGTTCGCGGACGGCCTCGTTCCTGACCGGGTAGAGGAGGGTGGCGATCTCGCCGGCGGGAACCGAGTGGTCGGCGAGCGCCAGTCCCACGATCGCCGGGACGTCCCGTCCGGACGGGAAGTGACCGCGCCGGTGCAGCCCGCGCAGGCACGCGATGGCGGGCCCGGCGAGCAGCAGCGGGTCCCGGGCGGCGATGCCGAGCAGATCCGTCACGTCGTCCCGGGTCGCCAGTTCGCCGAGCGCCTCCAGCGCCCGCCGCCGCGGCTCCGGCGGCCACCCGGGGCCGGCGGCGACGTCGCGGAGCAGGGACTGGTGCCCATGCCGGGCCGCGACCTCGATCGCTGCGTCGGCCGGACCCGTTCCGAGGAGACGGCGTACGTGCTCGTGCGGCAGCGGGTCCAGCGCCGCCCAGGGCTCGGCGAGTTCGCGCAAGGCATCCGGAACGTCGACGGCAAGCTCGACCACGAGCGCCCGCACCCGGCGCGGGGACAGCACGGCTGCGTGCAGGGCCTCGCGCGTGATTCGGAACGCTTCCGCCCGCAACACGGTGTCGGGCCGTCCCGCCAGCTCTCTTACGAGAACCTCGGGGTCGTCCACGTGCACCGCGCCGACCCCGCGCACGGCCTGGTAGAGCCGATCCCCTGCCGGCTCGTCCCGCACGGCTGCAGGCCGGTCGGCGATCTCGGCGCTCAGCCACGCGATCTGGACGGGGACCGGCAGATCGGCGGCGCGCCAGTCGGGCCAGGACCGGACGTGCTCGCGCAGCCGCAAGTAGATGCGCGCCAACGCGAGCGCCGCCTCAGGCGACTCGTCCAGAAACGCCGGCAGCGACGAGGCGTACGCGACCCGCTCGTCGTCATGGCCCGCATCAAGGTGTGCGGCGAGGCGCACGAGTCCGGACCGCCGCATCCGCGCGTCCTCATGCCCGATGAGCGCCGTCAGCTCCGCGGCGGCACGGGGATCCGTCGATGTCATGGCAACCGATCCTAGGCATCGACCCCGGGTTGGCCAGATCCTTACAGGTAGTGGAGACCGGGCCATCAGCCGGGACGCGCTGGGCGGCCCGGAGGGGCTGAAGGAAGCCCGCCGCACCTGCGTGGTGCGGCGGGGCCTCTGAGCTTGGTGAATGTCGTACGGCACCGGCGGCCTAGTGCTGCACTTCGACGACCACCTTGCCGATGTGGGTGTTGGACTCCAGGTGGCGGTGGGCTTCGACGATCTCGGTGAGGTCGAAGGTGCGGTCTACCACGGGGGCGAAGGCGCCCGTGTCCAGGCCGGCGGTGATGAAGCGGCGGGCTCGTTCCATTCGCGCCGGATCAGCACCGTAGAACATCGGGTTGGCGTACTTGCGGAGATCGAGGGGCCAGGTCCATGGCAGCGGCGTGGGCGTCGGGTCGAGGTTGGACGTGACGATCAGGGTGCCGTTGGGAGCGACTGACTGGGCGAGGGTCTCCAGGCCGGGACCGGCAATGGCGTCGAGGACGAGGTCGGCACCGCGCCCGTCGGTCAGTGCCTGGACCTCCTTGAGGACGTGGTCGGCGGGGACGACGTGCGCGGCTCCGAGTTCGGCCAGCCGCACGTGCTTGGTCGCGTCGCGTGTGGTGGCGATGGGAATCGCGCCGAGGTGGTTCGCGATGCGGATGGCGGCGATTCCGACCGCGCCGGCGGCGGCCGTGATGAGCACCGTGGCGCCCGGGCGCAGTCGGCCGACTTCGACCAGAGCGCCGTAGGCGGTGGTGTACGCCAGCCACGTGGCCGCTCCGGTCACCGCGTCGATGCCGGTGGGACGCTCGATCACCTCGGATGCGGGAACGATGGCACGATCGCCGTAGATGCCGTGCGCCGACATGTCGCTGATCGTGACGGTGCTGATCGGGTCTCCGACCTTGACGTGGTGAACGTCCTCGCCTACGGCCTCGATCACCCCGGCGGCCTCGTGGCCCAGGCGGGACGAGGGGAGCTTGGGCGCGAGCCAGTAGGCGCCGGAGCGGAACAGCGCCTCGCCACGGTTGAGTCCGATCGCGTCGATCCGGATGCGCACCTCTTCGCGGCCGGGATCGCCGATCTGGACGTTCTCGACCTGCAGGACCTCGGGTCCGCCGGTCTCGTGGAACAACACTGCGCGAGCCATCTCGTTCGTTGTCATACCGATCAGGCTGGAGGGCTCACGGGACCGATGGCAGAGTCGGCTTAGCCAGGGACTGGCGATCCCTGTCTGCGGATGGGACCGCCTGGCAAGCTGGTGCGGTGGACAAGGATGAGTTCGCCGCGTTCCTCCGCACCCGACGGGAACGGCTGCGGCCAGCAGATGTCGGGCTGCCTGCGGGGCGGCGACGCCGCACGCCGGGGCTCCGCCGCGAGGAGGTCGCGGTCCTGGCCGCCATTTCGGTGGACTACTACACGCGGCTGGAGCAGAGCCGTGGCCCTCATCCATCCAGGCAGGTGCTGGCAGGGCTGGCCCAGGCCTTGTGCCTGTCGGGTGACGAACGCACGCATCTCTACCATCTGGCGGGCGAGTTGCCGGACGGGACTGCCGGGCCGCGCGGCGATGTCAGTCCGGGCATGCTGCAGATGCTCCACAGGCTCGACGCCATCCCGGCGCTGATCATCGATGCGAAGTTCGAGGTGCTCGCCTGGAACGACCTGGGCGCCGCGCTCATCACCGACTTTTCCGCGCTCGCGCCGAAGGAGCGCAATCTGGCCCGCCATGTCTTTCTGGACGGCGGGACGAAACCGGGTTTCGGCGTACCCCGGACCGAGCGTTATGCCAGGGACATCGTCTCGGATCTGCGAGCGGCCTCGGCGCGCTACCCCGGCGCCTTGGAGATCTCCGAGTTGGTCGCGGAGCTGCTCGACGGCAGCGCCGAGTTCGCGGAGCTGTGGGCTGATCACGAGGTCGGTGCCCAGCGCACCATGTGCACCAACATCGACCATCCACAGGTCGGTCCGCTTGTCCTGTGCTGCGAGATGCTGAGCATCTCCGACCGCGACCAGCGCCTGATCCTCTACACGGCCGAACCCGGCTCGCCCTCATTCGAGGCGTTGCGGCTCCTCAAGGTCATCGGCACCCAGGACCTCACCGCGAGCCCCAGGTGACCCGCAGATCGATCTAGATGCGCCGCGCTGGTACCGCATGCACTTCGGCACTCACATCGTAAATCTGCGATACTTCGATGTGTTCTGATCGGCGACGCGTATGAAGGATGTTCGATGGGCAGCATTGACGGGCTCGACCTCGGGACGTTCGGGGTCTGGACGTTCGACTTCGAGTTCCAGCCGGCCGCGCAGATGCGCGAGTCGATCCAGGAGCTCGAGGAGCAAGACTGGAAGGCGTTCTGGGTTCCCGAGCTGCTCGGGCGCGAGGCGCTCACGCTCGCCGGTTTTCTGCTCGCCTCCACTGAACGGATGCACATCGTCAACGGCATCGCGAAGATCTGGTCGCGCGAGGCCATGTGGACGCAGGGCGCCGCCCTCCTGCTGGCGGACGCATATCCCAACCGGCATGTGCTGGGCCTCGGATTCGGCGGCAACGACCGTCCCGGCACGACGCCCATGGCGGCCATGACCAAATACCTCGACGAGCTCGACGAGCTGAGCGCGCTCAAGACGCCCAACCCCGCGCCGAAGACCCCGATGCGCCGGATCCTGGCCGCGTACGGGCCCAAGATGCTCGAGCTGGCCCGCGACCGCTCGGCCGGCGCCCACTGCTACAAGGTCAACGTGGCGCACACCGCGCAGGCGCGGGAGATCTTGGGACCGGACGCGTTCCTGGGCGTCGAGCACGCTGTGCTGTTCGAGGCCGACCCCGGCAAGGCCCGCGCGATCGCGCGCGAGCACATGGACGTCTACCTCAACGGCAAGTTCAACGTCGCCAAGTTCCGCCGCCTGGGTTACTCGGAGGAGGACATCAGCAACGGCGGCAGTGACCGCCTCATCGACGACTTCGTGTTCTGGGGGGACCTGGACACCATCGTCAACAAGCTCCACGGCCATGTCGACGCGGGCGCCGACCATGTCGGCGTGCAGGTGATCGGCGTCGAACCAGGCCAATCCGCCATGCCGTACTGGCGCCAGCTCGGCGAGGCGCTCCTGCCCTAAGGCGCCCCTGGCCGCCCGGTCACCACGGCGCCCGGTTGAAGCCGGTGTGGGCCACCCACAGGGCGGTGAACGCCGAGGACGTGCGGCCGGTCAGCTTCTTGGCCGTGGACGGCCGGGCCTGCCGTGGCGGGCTGGCTCGGCTGGTCACACCTGATTGCGCTCCCCATCACGGCTGGCCGCGGTGCCGGGGTCGCATCTCCCTTATCCCGTGTTGATGGTGGGGGTTGGGGGACGGGCATGCTGACAAATACCCACGCCGAGCGTGCGCGGTTGCGCACGTTGATCCCGGCGACGACGTCGGCGGGGCCAGCGAACCCGCACCAACGACAACGAAACTGATCACGTGTGGGGCGGTTGGCCCGTTCGATGTGCCCGCACCATGGGATCGGGCACCTTTGCGAGGTGTAGGCCGGATCCACCTCCAGCACGGGCACGCCGGTGCGGCGGGCCTTGTAGGCGATGAACTCGCCGAGCTGGTGGAACGGCCAGGATGAGTGGGTGGCCCGCTGGTGCCGCCTGAGCCGTACCCGCTCGCGGATGCCGTCGAGTTGTTCGAGGGCGATACCGCGACCGGTGCGTTGGGCATCGGCCACCACCATCTTGGCGATCTTGTGGTTCACGTGCGCGGCATGCCGCGCCTCCCGCTTAGCCCGCCGCTTGGCGCGGCGGATCGCCGAGCGGGTGCCTTTGGCTTGGAGTTCGGCGCGTTTGCGGGCCTGCCACCGTCGATACCGGCACAGGCGGCGGCCCTGGAAATTGTCGCCGTCGGAGGTGGTGGCGAGGTTGACGATGCCCCGGTCCACCCCGATCCAGTCGACCGGGTCAGTATTCAGCGGCGCCTCGGGGACCTCGCAGGTGGCGATCAGGAACCATTTGCCGTCCCGGTGCACCAGGTCCGACTCGCCCTTGCGGTGCTCGGCCAACGTTTTCAGCTGGGACGCCGAGCCAGTGAACGTCACGTTCTTCATCCGGCCCCGCACCGTCCAGATCGACACCGTCCGCGCGTCGATCTGCCACGACAGGCATCGATCGTCGAATGGCTGCGCGGCATCCAGGCGGAAGGCGATCGGCTTGCTCTCGGCTTTGACCCGCCGCCGCGAGCCCTCCTTGCCCAGCAGTCCTGCCTCGATCTGGGCGTGCAGTGTGGTGTAGGCGTCGGCGGTTTTGCGGATCACATGCAACGCCGGCTGCGCCGACAACCCCCGCGCCTTCACCTCGCCGTACAGCAGCTTCTGCAGCCCGGCACGGGAGAACACCCCACGCTCGAACGCTTGCTGGGACACCACATTCGCGGTCGCGTTGACCGCGTTGAGGGTCTCAGCCAGCGCCGCCGCCTGCTCGGGCGTCGGCAGCAGCTTGATCTGCACCACCAGCTTCACGACACCGACCGTAACGGCCCGCACAGAAACGTTCACTCAATGCCACTAAACAGTGGCCTACATCACGCCCCGTGCTCATCGATCGGGCAGCCGCGACCCTGCTGCCACGGCCCTGCACGCCACGGATGCCGGGGATGCGATTCCTCCCGGCCCTGAAGCCGAAGAACGAGGACTCCTCGCAAGGAACTCGTTGAAATCACAGAATCCCGATCCCATCACCAGATCCGGCCAGCTCAGGCGGCGCGTTCCCCGCCTGGCGCCCAGGCCCAGGGGTTGCGGTCGCCGGTCCAGCGCTCATCGGACTCCCACTCGGGATGCAGGAGCGGCACGCTGCTGACGTGGCGCTCACCGTCGAAGATGTGGACGGACGGCGGAGCCTCGAACGTCACGGGAGTCAGCACGGCCAGCCGGTCGGTGCCGGGAGCCCAGTGCAGGGAGCCCGGCTTGCCGAGGGCGAACGGACCGCAGAGGATCCGGCCGTCGGACGCGTCGCGGAAGAACAGGCCACGATGGGTGACCGCGGCGACTCGCCGTCCGTCCGGGCTGAGCTCCGCGATCTTGGCGGGCGCGTACCAGACGACCTGGCGGGTCTCGGCGTCCACGCTGATGGCGTTGGAGCCGAACAGCCGCGTGCCGTCCGGTGACCAGACCGGCCTCTCGATCCACTGCCCGGCCTTGAAGCCGTCGTCCTCTTGTGCGCCGGCTTCGTCGAACGCCCTGCGCACACGATCGGGGAGGCTGCGCGCCATCAGGTACGGATGGTCGCCGTCCACGTGGTTGGGGAGCCAGCGCAGTACGCCGCGGTCCATCGGGACCAGGCATCCCTGCAGCCCGCCATCGCCGTTGGTGCCGCAGTGGGAGTAGGCGGTCCGGCCGTCGGGCGAGAGCGCGTACGCCGATGGGCGCGAGTTGCCGTCCGTCACGTCGATCGTGGCGAGCGGCTCGTCGTCCTCGCGGTTCCAGACGCCGACCATGTTGGTGCAGTGGGCAACGGCGACACGGGACGAGTCAGCCGACCACTGGATCGACCGCGCGTAGTCGGGCCATCCGACACCGCCCATGACCCCGTCCACGGTGTGCACGCACCGCCCGCTGGCGACCTCCCAGATCTGCAGGACCCCACCCGCGTCGTAGTCGTCGCCGACCCAGCTGCCCGTGGCGAGGTAACGCCCGTCAGGGCTCAGCGCGTGAGCGACGATCTCCACATCGTGCCCGTACGAATGCAGCAACCGCGCCCCGGTCTCCACCAGCCGCTGCGTGGCCAGCCGATGGACGTCAGCCACGCCGACCTCGTACTCCAAGGCCTCCAAACGAGCCCGCAGCGGCACAAGGTCGCGCTCCGGAACGAACGCGGACCAGTCGGCCCCGTCGAGCAGTGCCCGCAGCGCGTCGGCGTCACCCGCTGACTCCAGCGCACCCGGAGGCAGAAACGGCCGCAGCGCAGGAGCCGGCGCGACGCCTTCCTCCCGTTCGAGCATGCCCGCCAGCGCGGCCTCGTCGAGGAACGGCTTCTTCAGCATCGTGTCGGTCCGCGGGATGGGCCCTCGTTCGCCGAACGCGAGGAAGATGAGGTCGGTCTCCTCGGTCACGTCGCCGGTCACCCGGGCCCCGGCCGCCTGCAGCCGGCGTACGGCCTCGTCCTTCCCCAGCGTCGAGAAGTCCCCGTACAACACGACGTTCCGTCCACGCAGCTTCATGATCACAAAACCCTACAAGCTGTCACCACCTCAATCCGCCCCGAACACGACAATTGGCGCTTGACTCACGCAGCCTCACCTGCAGCCTGTTCCAGCACCGCGAGTTGGGTGCGGGCCTGGTCCCCTCAGGGCCACAGGACGCCGGGTCGGCCGACACGCTGCGCCACCACTTCATCCGGCACCTGGGCACCACACCCCACGCGTACCGGCGCACTTTCCGCGGCCGGCAACCCGCGCTGGACGGCGCACCATGATCAACAATTCGCACATGCTGATGTTCGATCGCACATGATTATGTGCTAGAACGGACGGGTGGGCATCGCCAATCGTTTGGACCTGACTCTGCGCCTGGTGCAGGGTTCTGGCCGAGTCTCCGTGTCTGAGCTGTCCCAACGCCTCGGTGTGTCGGAGATGACCGTGCGCAGGGATCTTGACGCGCTGGAGCACCAGGGCCTGATCCGCAGAGTGCACGGCGGCGCGGTCCCCGCACGATCACGTGCGGAGGACGCGGGGTTTTCCGCGCGCGAGCCTTGGCAGGCCGCAACCAAGGACCGCTTGGGCGCGGCCGTGGCCGGACTGGTGACACCCGGATCCCGCGTTCTGCTGGACGCGGGGACCACGACGGTGCATGTCGCAGAGCACTTGGCAGCCCGGGCGCCGTTGACGGTCGCGGTGCTCAGCCTGCAGACGGCGATGCGCCTGGCCGACCGGCCCGGGATCGAGCTCCTGATCGTGGGAGGCCGTTCCCGGCCGGGCGAACGGTCGCTGGTCGGCCCGCTGGCTCTGCGCACGCTGGAATCGCTGGTCTTCGACTGCTTCGTCATGTCCATCGGCGGCGTCCACGCCGAACACGGCTGGTCGGAGTTCTCGCTGGACGACGCGGCCGTCAAGCGGATCGGACTCGCCCAGGCCACCCGCACCATCACGGTGGCGGACGCGACCAAGCTGGGCGTACGCGCGTTCAGCCAGGTCGCCCCGCTCAGCGCGGTGCACGCCTTCGTCACCGACACCGCCGCCGAGGACGCCGGCACACACCCCGGCGGCCCGCAGACCTTGGATGCCCTGCGGGACGCGGGTGTGGACATCCTCTTGGCCTGACCCACCAGACGCCGCACACCAAGGAGTGACCTGTCATGGACACCGTTCCGCGCGAACTGATGATCCTCGTCGCCGGCCCCTACCGGTCGGGTACCGGCGACGATCCCCGCAAACTCGAGGCGAACGTACAGGCGATGAACGAGGTCGCCCTTAAGTTGTTCCGCGCCGGGCATCTGCCCGTCACCGGGGAGGCTTTGGCCCTTCCGCTGCTGGAGACGGCGGGAAGCACCCGTCCAGAAGATGCCGCCTTCCAGGAGATCTTTCATCCCGTCGCCGAACGGTTGTTGTCCCGTTGCGACGCGGTGCTGCGCATCGGCGGCCCCTCCGAAGGGGCGGACCGGATGGTGGCCCAGGCCCGGGCGCAGGGCAAGGCCGTCTACACGGGCCTCACCGACGTCCCCGCCGCCCGATGACCGCAGGCATCGACGCCCCCGACCGCCGTGGACGCACCGGCCTGGACCAGCACGGCCGCGATCTGACCCGCAACCCACGGGTGCGGATCCGTGACGTGGAGGTGCTCGCCTGCGACTGGTACGTCCTGCGCAAGACCACGTTCGACTACCAGCACAGTGACGGCCACTGGAGCCGCGAGCAACGCGAGACCTACGATCGCGGTGACGGCGCGACCATCCTGCTCTACAACACGGGCCATGAGACCGTGCTGCTGACGCGTCAATTCCGTCTCCCGGCCTACGTCAACGGGCATCCTGACGGGATGCTCATCGAAACCCCGGCCGGGCTGCTGGACGGGGATGGCCCCCAGGAGGCCATCCGCAGGGAAGCGGCCGAGGAGACCGGACACACCATCGGCGACACCGAGCACGTCTTCGACGTCTACATGAGTCCAGGCTCGGTGACCGAACGCCTGCACTTCTTCGCCGCCCCCTACAGCCCGGCAACCGCCACCGGCGACGCGGGAGGCATCGCCACCGAAGGCGAGGACATCGCGATCGTGGAACTGCCGTTCGCCGAGGCGCTCAGCATGGTTCGCAGCGGGCAGATCGCCGACGCCAAGACCATCATGCTGCTCCAATGGGCCGCCCTGGATGGCCCGTTCCGGCGCACGGTGCCTGGCTACTCGGTCAGCAAGGTGAGCCCGTAGACGGAGAGCACGTTGTTGACGGGCTGGAAGTACGTGGGGCAACCGCCGCCTCCGGTGCCCACCAAGATGCCCTGTGCCTGCCCGTTGGCGATGAGGGGCGCGCCCAGGTCACCGGGCGCGGCACAGATGCTGGTACGGATCAGCCCGGTGAGCGCACCCTCAGGGAAGTTGATGGTGACGTTCCGCGCCTGGATCGCCCCGCACCGCCAGCCACTGGTCGCCCCCGCCATGCACACGGCCGAGCCCACCGGCGCGGGCTGCCCTCCGCGCACGGTCATGAACGTGCCGTCGTAACGGTTGACCAGGCCGCGCGGCCGCCAGCTGGTGTTGGTCTTGACCCATCCGCCGCCGCCTCCGGGGAAGGTCGAGGCCTGCACCGTCCCCTGCGCGACCCCGTTGTGGCCGACGGCGGTCGCACCCGGCGTGCCGCACCTCCCCGAGGTGATGTAGCCGCCCCGGACCGAGAATCCGACCGTGCACCGGCCAGACACCGGTGACGTGGTGAAGGAATCACCGCCCCGGACGTCGTAGACCGCCGCAGCCGTCGCATGCGGCACCGGCGCCAAGAACAACGCGGCGAGAACGAGGAGAGTCCGGATCATCGGTTCTCCCAGGGGTCGGGGGCCTCCCCGTCATTGAAATCACATAATCGGAGCCCGATCCATCACCGGATCCGGCCACCTGCGGAGCGGACCTGGATGGCATCAGATCCCGGTGGACACCAGAGCCTGAGGCGTGAACAGTCCCGACAGCCGAGACAGTGCCTCGGGAACGGCCCGGTAGTACACCCAGGTTCCGCGTCGTTCACCCTCGATCAGGCCGGCCTGGCGAAGGACCTTGAGGTGGTGGGAGATGGTCGGGGCGGTCAGCTCGAACGCGTCGGTCAGGTCGCACACGCAGGCCTCGCCGCTCTCATGCGCCGCGATCATGTTCAGCAGCCGCAGGCGTACGGGGTCGGCGATGGCCTTGAACACCTTGGCGAGTTCGGCCGCCTCGGTCTCCGACATCACGGTGCCCGTCAACGGGGGGCAGCAGCTGACGTCGGTGATCTCAAGGTCCCTCAGCTTTGACATGGATCTAATTTGACATCCATCTATCCACTGATGCAACCTGAGCACTACTTAGACAGATGTCGAAACAAGGATCGCGCTTCTCATTCCGAACCACGACGACCACTTGGCATGATGAAGGAGACCGACCATGGACAGGGATCTCAACACCGAGGCGCAAGCCGCTGACGGGGCGTGCTGCGGGGTCAGCTCGTGCTGCGGCTCGAACGAGCAGGCCCTCGACCCGGCCAAGACCGTGGAGCAGGCCAAGAGCGACGCCGGCTGCGGTTGCCTGAACGCCGAGGAGTCGCTGCCGGTCGCGGTCATCGGCGCCGGACCGGTCGGCCTGGCCGCCGCCGCGCAACTGGCCGAGCGCGACCTCGACTTCGTCCTCCTGGAGGCCGGCGACCAGGTCGGCGCCTCGATCTCCGAGTGGGCGCACGTACGGTTGTTCAGCCCGTGGCGGTACGACACCGACCCGGCCGGCCGTCGCCTCCTGGAAGCCACCGGCTGGGCCGTCCCGGACCTCGACCGGCTGCCCACGGGCCGCGACCTGATCGAGTCCTACCTGCGCCCGCTGGCCGCCCTCCCCCAGATCGCCTCCCGGCTGCGCCTGGGCGTCGGGGTCGAGGCGATCACCCGGAACGGCTACGACCGCCTCCGCAGCTCGGGCCGCGACGACGTCCCGTTCCTGCTGCGCCTCTCCACCGGCGAAGAGCTGCGCGCCCGCGCTGTGATCGACGCCTCGGGCACCTGGACCAAGCCGAACGTGCTGGGCGCGGCCGGTCTGCCCGCCTACGGTGAGGCTGGGGCCGCCGACCGCATCACCCACGCACTGCCCGATGTCCTGGGCGCCGACCGCAAGCGGTTCGCGGGCAAGCACACCCTGGTCGTCGGTGCCGGCCACTCGGCCGCCACCACGCTGCTCGCCCTCGCCGAGCTCACACAGGACGCGCCCGACACCCGTATCACCTGGGCCATCCGCGGCGCTTCCGCGGCCCGTACCTATGGCGGCGGTGACGCCGACCAGCTGCCGGCCCGCGGCGCGCTCGGCGCCCGCGTCCGCGACCTGGTCGAGACCGGCCGGATCACCCTGGTCAGCGGCTTCTTCACCCACACCCTCAAGCCCACCGCCGACGGCGTCGAGGTCATCAGCCGCGACCCGGCCGGCACCGAGCAGACGCTCGTCGTCGATGAGATCGTCGGTGCCACCGGCTTCCGGCCCGACCACACCATCGCCAGCGAGCTGCGCCTCCAGCTGGACCCACTGCTGGGCACCACCCCGGCCCTCGCACCGCTGATCGACCCCAACCAGCACTCCTGCGGCACCGTCCCGCCGCACGGCGTCGACGAACTCACCCATCCCGAAAACGGCTACTACGCGATCGGCGTCAAGAGCTACGGCCGCGCCCCCACGTTCCTGCTGGCCACCGGCTACGAACAGGCCCGCTCTGTCGTCGCGGCGCTCGCCGGAGACTGGGACGCGGCCCGCAACGTCGAACTCGAACTGCCCGAGACCGGCGTCTGCTCGTCCAACAACCTCGCTCCCGCCGGTACGCCCGCGGGCCTGGCCACCGGCATCAGCGGCGGTCTGCTCGCCCAGCCCCTCGTCCTCACCGAGGCCTCCACCTCGACCGGTGGATGCTGTGGGTGAACCCCGTCGCGGCTCCGCTCCGGCCGTCTCCGGCCGGAGCGGAGCTGTGTCACGGCGGATGTTCTATGGGTGGTGGATCGTCAGTGCGCTGGCCATCAGCCAGACCGTCGGCTACGGCGTCCTGTATTACGCTTTCGCGGTCATCCTCACTCCGATGCGCCGCAGCCTGGACGCCACGTCGACCCAGGTCACCGGTGCACTCACCCTGGCCCTCCTGGTCAGCGCCGTCGCCGCGGTCCCCATCGGCCGCCATCTCGACCGGCACGGCGGACGCGCCCTGATGACAACCGGCTCCATCGCCGCCACACTGCTGGTCGCCGCCTGGGCCGCGGTCGACTCCCTCACCCAGCTCTACCTGGTCTTCGCGGGCCTTGGCCTGACCTTCTCGATGGTCCTCTACGAACCGGCGTTCGCCGTCGTCGTCACCTGGTTCCACCAGCGCCGCGCCACCGCGCTCCTGGCCATCACCGTCGTCGCCGGATTCGCCAGCACCATCTTCATGCCGCTCACCGGCTGGCTCGCCGACACCTACGGCTGGCGCACAACGCTGCTCGTCCTCGCCGTCATCCACGGAACGATCACCATCCCGCTGCACGCCCTCATCCGCCGCCACCCGGCAGACCTGGGCCTGCACCCCGACGGCGCCAAGTCGTCCACCACGCCGGCCCTAAGCAAGACCACCGACGCCGAACGCTCCGCAATCGCCCACGCCGCTCTCCGCGATCCGGTGTTCTGGACCCTGGTCGTGGCCTTCGTCGCCCACTCGGCAGCCGTCGCCGTCGTCGGCGTCCACCTCGTCGCCTACCTGCTCGACCTGGGCCACCCCGCCGCGTTCGCCGCCACCGTCACCGGCCTCATCGGCATCCTGTCGGTCACCGGCCGCCTGGCCACCACCGCCGCCCAACGCCACCGCTCCCCCACCACCGTGGTCGCCGCGGTCTTCGCCCTCCAAGCCCTCGCCGCGCTCACCCTCCCGCTCACCGGCCGCAACGCCGTCGCCGCCGTCATCTGCGTCCTCGCCCTCGGTCTGGGCTTCGGTGTCGCCACCATCGCCCGGCCCGCCCTGGTCGCCGCGCAATACGGCACCACCGCCTACGCCACCATCTCCGGCCTGCTCACCCTCCCGCTCACGCTCGCCAAGGCACTCGCCCCACTCGGCGCGGCAGTCCTCCTGGGCGCCACCGGCTCGTACACCCCCGTCATGATCGGCGTCGCCGCCGCCTGCGCCACCGCCACCGCCGGCCTCCTCACCACCGGCCGCCTCCGCACCTCGACACGCCTCCCGCAGCCCGCCCGGCCCCTCCCAGCGATCACCACCAACAGCTCGACCTGATCCACGCAACTCACAGCCTCGCGCTACCGCGCTCGCGCTACGACGCCGAGCTCAGCGAACTGCCTGTCGACGCCGTTCTGGCCCCGAAGGGCTCCTGACCGGCTCAGCGGGAAGCGGGTTCGAACAGTTCGACGAGGTTGCCAGCCGGGTCGGTGAGGAGAATCTGGCGTCCGCCGGGACCTGCGACCACATCGCCGCAGAACGACAGCCCGGCCGGGCGCAGCCGGTCGATCTCGGCGTCGAGGTCGTCGACGACGAGATGGATGCGGTTGCGGCCTGGCGTGGCGGAGTCATCGGGCGTGGCACGGGCACCTGAACTCGCCGGTCCGGACAGCAGCAACCGCAGCGGCCCGCGGACCACGTCGGCGAAGGCGGGCGCGGGGTTGCTGTGCAGGGTGAAGCCGAGGTGGTCGGTGTAGAAGCGAACAGCTTCGCCCACGTCGTCGACGATGTAGCGGACGCTGGCGAGCTCGTCGGTCGTCGTCATGGCTGTGTCTCCTTGTCCTTTGTCTCCTGGTTCTCTGCAAGTACGGGCAGCAGGTAACGGATACGGGTGTCGATCTCCTCCGCCATGTGCTTGAACGCGGGGTAGCCGGCGGTGTCACTGGCGGCAGCCGGGTCGGGGATGCTCCAGTGGATCAGCCTCGAATGATCGCTGAACTCGTGGCGGACCTCGCGGACCTTGTCGCACAGGCTGATCAGATGGTCGAAACGGTGCCGGGCCACCGTGTCCAGGTGGCGCGGTCGCTGGTCGCCGATGTCGATGCCGTAATGCTCGCGCAGGACCAGCACGGCGTTGGGATGCATGGCCGGTCTGGGATGGCTGCCGGCGCTGGTCACCTCCACGTGGCCCCTGGTGCGATGGCGCAGCAGGGCCTCGGCTACCGGTGAGCGGGCGCTGTTGCCGGTGCACGCGAACAGCACCCGAGGCCGGGGCGACCGGGTGACCGCGGCAGGTGGCGGGGCGGGATCGAGGCGCAGGGCGGGGTGCAGGGCGATACCGGCGGCGGTCAGCGCTTCCGCGCAGCGTTCCAGATCGAGGTGGTAGTAGCTGTCGCGGGCGTCAAAGCTGCTCCGGTGCGAGGTGACGAGCCCGCTGCCGCGAAGCAGCCGCAGGTGGTAGGAGATCAGGTTCTGCGGTTGGCCGAGCAGCTCGACGAGCTCACGGACCCGGTAGTCGCCGGTGCTCAGCACGGTCAGCAGCCGCCACCGCAGTGGATGGGCGGCCATGCGCACGAACGCCGGGGCCGGCTGACCCGAGGGCACCATGTCCACAGAATACATCAAAACAGTTTGATGGATATGCCGGGTGCCACAGGTATTAGCATCCGCAAGATGGAGGAGTTGCTCGGCTGGGGCGTCGTGGCGAACATCGTCCAGGAACGGCTCGCCGGGCCGGACCTCGAGGTCCGGCGCGGCCTCAAACATTTCGCCGGTGGCGCCAAGGTATGGGTGTCGTTGCCGTTCTGCGGCGACGGCGGCGAGCGGCTGTACGTGGTCGGCCGGCATCGGGGCAGCCACCGGTATATCCGGATCATCATCGAGTCACGCCACCTCGAACACGCCCGCGCCAAGGCGATCTACAGCCCGACGGTCCACCGGCTGCTGTCCGAGTCAGGGGATCAGATGGTGTTCGACTCCGAGGAGCGCGCGGCCGGCTGGGCAGCGGACCTGAACGCACGCGGCATCGAGGCCGAGTTCGACGACCGGCGATGGCACTGGGTGCCAAACCCGCCCCCGATGGAGGTCGAGTTCGAGGGCAGGACGTACTACCTCGCACACTTCAACCACCGCCGGGCGAGGTACTCGTCCCTGCTCCCCCCGCACGAGCCCTGAGCCTCTACGCCGGGGACAGGATGAACGTGGTCCCGTCATCTCCGGGAACCCGCACCTTGAGCCCGGTCTCCGCCAGTGCCTCCGCGATCAGATCGCGATCTCCCGCCCAGTGCACATGCAGGTCCTCGATGAGGTCACCACGGGCGTTGAAGTCGGAGTCGTGGCTCTGGGTGTTCCAGAAGACCGTCTTCGGCGACTGCCCGCTCTCGGTCCGCGCATGCACCTGCTCCCAGCAGCCCGACGTCGTGGGCCAGAGGGCCGGCTCGGCGTAGTAGCCCTGCGCGGCGAGGCGGTCGAACGCCTTCACGATCCGGCAGAGGTCGGAGGCGGCCTCGGTCGCCAGGCAGGTCACGGTGCCCTCCTCCGGCTTGTACGGACCGTGAGCGGCAGCCAGGAGCGCTTCCATGGTGGCGTCGTAGTACCGCGCCCGCTCCTCCTCGTCCATGTCCTCCAACATGTCGACATCGTCCTGGCCCTGTCCCGGGACGGAGACCACGAGGCCCTCGCGGGCGAAGGCCGACTGGATGCTCGACGTGAGCCCGCCCCTCCAGGAGAGGGCGACATCGCCGATGAGAGCGCCGTCCGACGAGAACGCGTCTGAGAAGTCCGCCGGCGGGCACAGCAGCCCGCTCGTCTCGACCTCCTCCGCGAAACGACCGGGCTCGACGAGCTGCCAGCCTTCGTCGATCAGCCGGTCCAGTGCCCTGTCGAACGCGTCGCTCTGCGAGCGGGCAGGCGAGGCGGCACGTTCGCGCCGCGCGGCGTTCCTGGTGAACTGATCGATCGCCATCGCCCACCAGCAGTGCGGGTGCCTGAAGGCGTCGGGGTCGTGTTCCTTGAGGAGCGCGCCCAGCTCGACGAGCCGGGCCCTGTCTTCAGAAGGAGACTCCGCCTCCGGCCCGTTGAGATAGCGGCCGAATTCGTAGACGAACTCGGTGAAGGCTTCGAGCGTGCTGTTCACGACCTCCGTCTGAGCCTCGCCAGGAGCGTCGCCGGGCGTGAACAGGACGACCCATCCCTTGCCGGTGTCGAGGAAGTATCGCGCGTCGTCGTCCCTCGTGATCCCGCCGAGGGTCACGATCTGCGTGTCCCCGCTTTCCGGATCCGGGAGCCGCTCTGTGGAGAACAGCTCCAGGAAGTCGTCCGGCAGGTCCGTCGTGAAGAGCCCGCCCGCGAACCGCGGCAACCCGACCTCGGTCAGCAGAGCCAGATCGCCCTCCGACAGGTCCATCTCCCGGCCTGCCTCAGGCTCGAGGGTGACGACGTCCTCTTCGCCGAAGGCTTCGAGCAGCTCCGCACGCGTGACCATCGCATTCCTCTCCAGATAGGGGCACGGCGTGTCACCGTAGGTGACGGACCACATCCCCGTCCGGAGATCACCAATATTCGCGATCTTGAATCGATCCGGCGCTTGACCTTCATACCGGTATGAAGGTTGATGATTCTGCCATCAGCGCCGAACCCACTTGAGGGGGACTTGATGGAGAATCGCATTGTCGGCCGTACGCCTGTGACGGTCATCGGTCTTGGACTGATGGGCCAGGCGCTCGCCGGCGCGTTCGTGCGCGCCGGGCACCCCACGACCGTGTGGAACCGCACGGCCGCGAAGGCCGAGCAGCTTGTCGCGCAAGGGGCCACGCTCGCCGGCTCAGTGAGCGACGCTGTCGCGGCCAGCCCGCTGGTGGTCATCTGCGTCTCGGACTACGACGCCGTGCACGGGCTGCTCGACCCGCTGGGTGAGGTCCTGGACGGCCGGGTGCTGGTGAACCTGACCTCCGGGACCTCGGCTCAGGCACGTGAGACCGCCGAGTGGGCGGCGGGGCGCGGCAGCGACTACCTCGACGGCGCCATCTTGGCCGTCCCTGCGGGCATCGACGCCGGGGACGGGGCCATCATCTACAGCGGGCCCCGGGCGACCTTCGAGCTGCACGAGCCGACGCTGCGGAGCCTCGCCGCAGGGACGATGCACCTCGGCGACGACCCGGGCCTGGCGTCGCTGCACGACGTGGCTGTGCTGACCATGATGTGGAGCATTCTGAACGGCTTCCTGCACGGCGCCGCGCTGGTCGGGACGGCGGGTGTGCCGGCCACGGCGTTCACCCCGCTGGTGAAGACGTTGATCGGGACCGTGACCGGCTGGCTGGACGGCTACGCGCAGCAGATCGAAGAGGGCACCTACCCGGGGTTCGACTCCACGCTCGACACTCACGTGGACGCGATGGAGCACGTCATCCACGAGAGCGAGTCGCTGGGCGTCAACGCCGAGCTTCCCAGGTTCGTCAAGGCCCTGGCCGACCGGGCCGTCGCCGCCGGGCAGGGCGGCGACGGCTACACCGTCCTGATCGAGCAGTTCCGCAAGCCCTAGCCTGCTCTAGCCCTGGCTGCGCGGGGTCAGGTTCATGCGGATGTCTTCGGCCGCCCACAGGACGAAACGTTCGATGGGTTGAATCGTCTGCTCGGACACAAGCTGGAAGTCGAGTCGTTTGAGGAGGGTCGAGAGGACGAGTTCGGCCTCGACCATCGCCAGGCCGGCACCCTCGCAACTGCGGGGTCCCAGCCCGAACGGGATGTAGGCGAATCGGGGGCGCCCCGCGGACGCCTCCGGTGTGAACCGGTCGGGGTCGAACACCTCCGGGTCGGGCCAGTAGTCGGGGTTCATGTGCACGGCCCAGAACGGATAAAAGATGGTCGTGCCTGCGGGAACGGTGTATTCGCCGAGCACCAGGTCCTCGGTCGCCTCGCGCGCGCCGTACGGCCCCGGCGGGTACAGCCGCATCGCCTCCCTGAGCACCATGTCCAGGTAGGTCAGCCTCTTGAGATCGCCGTACTCGGGTACGGCGCGGTCGCCCAGGACCACGTCCACCTCGTCGGCGACGCGCTTGGCCACGTCCGGGTGCCGGGCCAGCAGGTAGAGCGTCCAGGAGATGGCGACGCCGGTGGTGTGGTGGGCGGCCAGCAGGGTCATCAGCACCGTGTCGCGGATCCGCGCCGGGGACTCCCCCGAGGCGGCCAGGGCCGCAACCAGGTCACTGCGGTCAGCGTCGCTGCGATCGGCCTCCCCGCGTTCCCCGTGGGCTGCGATCACCTGGTCGACGGTCGCGCGCAGATACGTCAGCGCCTGCTCGGCACGGGCGGCGCGTTCCTCCTCGGTGCCCGGCGTCTCCAGCTGGTACAGCCGCCCCAGGTATTCGGTGAGGAGGTCCTCGAACGCCGACACGACCCGCCCGGCGGACTCCTCGGATTCAAGGCCGCTGCCCAGGGCGTACTCACAGATCATGCGCAGCGAGAGCTCGCTCAGGTCCTTCTGCAGTTCGACCGGCGACGCCAGTCCCGCCCAGCGATCGGCCATCTCGGTCGTCAGCTCGGTGAAGCGCGCGAAGTGCGCCTCGTGCGAGGGACGGCCGGCCAGCACCGAGAGCATCACCTTGCGCCACGGCACGTGCTCGTCGGCCGGGATCGTCTGCAGGTTGCCCGACTCCTGCAGCGGGGTCAGGAACTCGAAGAGCTTCTCCGGCCGCTTGTTGATCTTTGCCGTGGCCTCCAGCAGAAGCGGATCGGCGACCGACACCGCCAGATCCGCGCCGGGCAGCGGGAAGCGCACCACCGGTCCGTACTCGGCGTGCAACTGCAGCTGGTAGTTGTGCAGACCCCCCGCCGCCACGATGGCTTCGACGCCGCCCTCCGCGGGCGGACCGGGAATCTGGGCTGGGGCAATACCGTCGCGTGGCATGACACTCTCTCGCGTCGTATTTGATTCGGTTGTACCGGGGTAGGTGCTGTGCTTGCATGCTCTCAGGTATTTACCGATATGACTGGCATTTGGAAGCCGCCCATCGCGGCGGCCGGGAGTGGACATTGGACATGGTCGATCTGCGGACACCGAACGTCGCGCGGATGTACGACTACCTCTTGGGCGGTAAGGACAACTACGCCACCGATCGCGCAGCCGTCGACGAGGTCGTCCGTTTCGCGCCCGACACACCGTTCATGGCGCGAGAAAACCGTGCCTTCCTGGGACGGGCGGTGCGATTCCTGGCCGAGTCAGGGGTCCGGCAGTTCGTCGACATCGGCTCCGGCCTGCCCACCCAGGGCAACGTGCACGAGATCGCCCACCGCATCGCCCCTGACTCGCGCGTCCTGTACGTCGACATCGACCCGATAGTGCTGGCCCACGGG
Organism: Actinomadura sp. 6N118; assembly: GCF_044326415.1. Lineage (NCBI taxonomy): Bacteria > Bacillati > Actinomycetota > Actinomycetes > Streptosporangiales > Thermomonosporaceae > Actinomadura > Actinomadura sp. 6N118. The sequence continues at coordinate 281,719 of NZ_JBIRAZ010000005.1, forward strand.
CGGGCGATCCTCGCCTGCACGCCGGGGGTCGCCGCCATCCAGGGCGACGCCCGGCGCGTCGACGACATCCTGGATGACCCCGAGGCGCGCGCGCTCATCGACTTCAACGAGCCGATCGCCGTGCTGATGCTGGCGGTGCTGCACTTCATCGGCGATGAGGACGATCCTCCCGGGATAGCGACGCGGCTGCACGACGCCATGGCGCCCGGGAGCTATCTGACGGTCTCGCACGTGACCGCCGACTTCGACGCCGACCGCCGCGTCCGCGACGCCGGCGCGGTGTACGAGAAGGCCACGTCCCAGATCACCCTGCGCAGCCACGCGGAGGTCACGCGGCTGTTCGACGGATTCGAGCTGGTGGACCCGGGTTTGACCACGCTGTCGCTGTGGCGTCCCCGGCCGGGCGCGACCCTTCCGCCCGGCGCCGACCGCCAGTGGTGCTACGCGGGCGTCGGCCGCAAGCTCGACTAGCCGGGAGCGACCTGGGACGACCTGGGTGACTGACCTGGGGTGACCTGGAGTGACGCTGTCCGGCCTCCGTCGAACGGGTTTGTCCTTGAATACATGGGGCACAGTCGTCTCGTTCGACGATGTGAAAGGTATTCACGCCCCAGTGGCCGGCCGCCGGAGGTGGCGATGCGTCTCGGAACGGCAGTGCTCATCATTTGGCTGGTGATCGGCGCGCTGGCCGCCGGGCAGCGCCACTACTTCGACGACTCCGACGCCGACTGCTCGAACGTGGCGACGGTCGCGGTGACCATCGTGGCCGGGCCGCTGAATTACATCGGTGTCAATCCGAAGATCTCTTGCAAGACCCCGCAGCCGAGCAAGTAACCGCCTCCAAGAACTACCTGCAGGTAACTACCTCGGGCCCTTCTTGTCCTTTTTCTTCTGGCCTTTTGAGTGGCCGGGAGGCTGTGAGTCCGCCGCGGGCGGGACCAACTGGGCCGACTTCGGCGGAGGGCTCGGGGCCTGGGAATTCGGGACCTGGGAGTTCGGCGCCTGGGAGCTCGGCGCCTGGGAGCTCGGCGCCGGGGACGGGATGGTCAGTGTCGGCGCGGGGGTGCTGCCGGGCGCGCTCGTCTCGACGACCGTCACGGTGGCGAGCACGGCGGCGACGACGACCAGGGCCGCGACTGCGGCGGCTTTCAGGGGGTCGCTCAGGCGCGCCCGCAGGCGGGAGGGCGGCGGCGGCAACACCTGCGTGGCCTGGTTCAGGGCCAGTGTCTCAAGGGCGTTGGCAACGTTGCCGGCGCTGGGCGGCCTCTTGGCCGGATCCTTGGCCAGGAGCGCCATGATGACCCGGTCAAGCTCTCCTTCCGTCTGCAACGGGATGGGGTCGTCTTCTACGTGCTGGCGCAGGAGCTCCTCGGTGTCGGGAGCGACGAAGGGCGGACGTCCCGCCGAGAGTTCGTACAGCACGCAACCCAGCGCGTACAGGTCGCTGGCCGGTCCTGCCTCCTGGCCCCTGATCTGTTCGGGCGAGACGTACAAGGACGTACCGATCAACGGACCGGATCGGGTCCTCGGCCGGTCGGCCGTGACGGCGATGCCGAAGTCCGCGAGCTTGACGGTGCCGTCGTCGGCCAGCAGCAGGTTGCCCGGCTTCACGTCACGGTGCACGATTCCCTGCGCGTGAGTGGCCTCCAGGGCCCGTGCCGCCTGCGCGCCGACCTCGGCCACGCGCCGCGGCGGGAACATCTCACCTTCGCGCAACGCCACAGCCAGGTCACATCCGGCCACCCACTCCATGACCATGAACAACCGGCCGTCCTCGCCCCCGGCGTCGAGCATCTCCACGACGTTGGGATGGACGAGCCCGGCGCTGTGCCTGGCCTCGTGCCACACCTGTCCGGGCATCTCAACGATCTTGACCGCGACGGGACGTCCGAGCTGCTGGTCCGTCGCACGCCAGACCTCGGCCGTACCGCCGCGGCCCACCTGCTCGATCAACCGGTAGCGACCTGCCAGCACCTGCTCCGGAACCGCCAGTCTGTGCACGATCTCTCCACGTCCGAGGCCCAACGCGGGCGGTCATGCCCACGTCTGGTCAGCGCATACGACCGGGCAGGTGTCACGTTGAGGCCTTTCAGGGCACATTGGACTACCCGCCACGGCCCGGACTTCCGCAGAATTTTCTCCACTCCTTGGAGCTTCGATAGCGTCGGATCCATGCGGCTTCACGTGGGATGCGCGATGTGGGCTCATGCGCCTTGGCAGGGCCGGTTGCTGCCCCATCCCCTCTCCCCCAAGGAGCGTCTGCGCGCCTACGCGAGCTGGTGCAACGCGGTGGAGGGCAACACCACGTTCTACGCCACACCGAGCCGCGACGCCGTGGAGTCATGGGCCGAGCAAACGGATCCGGACTTCCGCTTCGTGGTGAAGCTGCCCAAGACCATCACGCATGAACGGCGCCTCACCGGGGCGGACGAGGAGCTCCGGGCGTTCCTCACAGCGATCGAGCCCCTCGGACCGCGCAACCATGCGCTCTGGATCCAGCTGCCGGGGTCGTTCGCGCCGTCCGACCTGGGGACGCTGGCGGCCTTCCTCCGGCGGCAACCGCGGACACACCGATGGGCGGTCGAGGTACGGCACCGGGCGTTCTTCGAGGACGCACGGTCGGCGGGATGGCTGGAACGGCTCCTCACCGAGGTCGGCGCCGAGTGGATCCCGTTCGACACCGTGACCATGTTCCAGAGCCCGCCGACCAGCGACGCCGAACGGGACGCCTGGACGAAGAAGCCCCGGGTGCCGCGCCGGTCGGCGGCACTGACCGACCAGCCGATCGTCCGCTATCTCGGCCGTGACGACACGGCGCGCACGGTGGAGGGCTGGCGCCCCTGGGCCGGCCAGGTCGCCGAATGGCTTCGCGAGGGCCGGTCGCCGACGGTCTTCATCCATACGCCGGACAACGCCGGCGCGTTGACGCTCGCCCGCCGGTTCCACGAGGAAGTGCGGGAACAAGTGCCGGAAGTCGAGCCACTGCCCGAGCCCATTCCAGCTGAGCCGCCGACCCTCTTCTGAGTTAATGGGAATGCTCTGAACGGTCAGCCATCCAGGCTGCTCACCAGCACAAACGTCACAGTGAGCACAAATCGACGGTGTGCTGGTGCAAATTCGGCCATTCTTTACCAGTGGCGTCATATTACGGCTATCGCGGGTATGAACCCAGTCATCCATGCTTCACGCTCACAGACCGATCGGGGGAGGATCGTGAGTCACGGCAACGGGAAGACCACGACCAGAGACCGTTCCAGGACCGACTCCAGGACCGACGTCCCGCGCCAGCCGGTGACCGAGTCGGCGTCGAGCCCGTCCAAGGAGGACGGGCAGAGCCCGTCCCCGCCGGGCACACGCACGAAGGACGGCGGGGCGCTGGTCGCTCAGCAGGGACGCACCACGATCGCCGACGGCGTCGTCGCCAAGATCGTGGGGATGGCGGCCCGGGAGGTCGGCGGAGTGCATGCCCTGGGGGCCGGCATGGGTCGCACGCTCGGCTCGATGCGCGAGCACATCCCGGGCATGACCAAGAGCGTCTCGCAGGGCGTGGCCGTCGAGGTCGGCGAGCGTCAGGCGGCCGTCGACATCGACGTGGTCGTGGAGTACGGGGTGGCGATCCCGAGGCTCGCCGGTGCCGTTCGCGAGAACATCATCCGCTCGGTCGAGCAGATGTGCGGGCTGGACGTCGTCGAGGTCAACATCACCGTGGACGACATCCACCTGCCCGAGCAGGACGGGAACGACGACCCGGGCTCGTCCCGCGGCTCGGACAAGCCCAGGGAATCACGGGTCCAATGACGTCGGTCGAGGCTCCGGCCTCCGGCTCCACCGGCACGCCGGGCGACGGGGAACTCGCCGAACGCGTCGCGGCGGCGGCCGTCCGGTGCCCCGGTGTGGTGGACCTGTGCGCGAACGAGCCGGGGAACAACGAGTGGGGGAACATCGTCACCTACCGGCGCGGGTCGCCGTTGCGCGGGGTGGCCGTGCACGACGACGAGGTCGTGGTGTGCCTGGTCACGACGCTGGAGCGGCCCGTCTTCCAGACCGCGGAGGCGGTCGCCGCGACGATCGCGCCGTTGGCAGGCGAACGATCTGTGCACGTGATCGTGGGAGATGTCGTCGTGGACGACGGACGGCGCTGACCCGAACGAGTTGACGCAGACGAGCTGACGCAGACGGGTTGACGCAGACGGGTTGACGCACGATGAGCAGCAAGGACAAGGCCGCCTTCCGCGCCTGGATCCGCGCCGACCACCCTGACGCGGGCGGCGATCCGGAGGCGTTCGCCGCGGGTCTCCGCCGGCGTCGTCCCGTGTCCGCCGCGCAGGCGCACGGCCGGGTGACCGTCGTACGCCGGCGGAGAGGGCCCAACGGGGCATTCCAACGATGGCTGGAGCGTCGCCGCCGGCGACGTTCTCGCAAGCTGAACTAAGGGGGATTTGAAATGGGTGATGCGAAGATCTGGCCGCTGGCCGGTCTCGCCTTTGGAGCCGTCCTCGGAATGGCGGCCGGCTTCGGCGGGTTCGGGCCGTTCCTGGCCGTCCTCGTACTCGGGATCATCGGCTTTCTCACCGGCCGGGTGATCGAGGGCGAGCTCGATGTGAGTGATCTCTTCGGCCCGGCGCACGAGCGGCGCGGCAGGTCGTCGTCATGACCGCCCGGCTCACCTCGGACCGCGGGACCACCGAGATCGGCGACAGGGCGATCCTGGCCATCGCCTGCCAGGCCGCGGCGGACACACCGGGCATCGGCGGCGTGCACGAGGGCGTTCCCGGCGTCCACAGGGGCCGCGACGGGCGTCCACTCGGCCGGGCGGCCACCGACGGTGACCTGGCCTCGGCACGTGTGCGGATCTCGGTGGAGTATCCCGCCTCCGTACGCGAAGTGACCCGGGAGGCCCGTAGGCGGATCAGGGACCAGGTGCGAGCGCAGACCGGCCTGCGCGTCGGCCCCGTGGACCTCGATGTCGCCGCGCTTCGCCAGGGGAGGCGGTCGTCATGACCACCACCGCCGGACGGCTGCCCAAGGCGTCGGAACGGGAGGAGGCGCCGCCCCGGAGCGCGGACCGCGCGGCGCGGCGGGCGGCCCGCCGCGTCTTCCGGCCGCGCCGGGTATGGCCCGCCCTGGTGGCGGCGATCGTGCTGACCGTCGTCGGCACGGTCGTGGCCATCGAGACCATCACCGCGCTCGCCGGCAGTCCCGCGGGCGTCGTCCCGTACGAGCGGCTGGCGGACTGGCTGGCCGACACCGGCTGGCGCAGCGCCGCAACGATCACAGCGGGGGGCGTGACCCTGTTCCTTGGCCTTGCCGCGCTGCTGGCGGGCCTGTTCCCCGGGCACACGCGGCTGATCCGGCTGCGCACCGACGACCCCGATCTCGTGATGGGAGTCACCGAGCGTGGCCTGCGCACCGCGGCGGGGACGGCGGCCCGCGACGTCGACCTGGTCAGCGACGTCCAGCGCGTCAAGACGCGACGCAACCGGGTCGTCGTGACGGTGGTCACGCCGGTACGGGACACGGGCAACCTCAAGGAGAAGGTGCGCGACGCCGTGCGAGCCCGCTTCGACGAGCTCGGCGTCGATCCTCCCCGCAATGTCGGCGTACGGGTCCGGCGCAAGGGGGCGTGAGGCATGGATCGCAAAGCCGCGTTCATCAACCGCACGGGGTTGACCATTCTGGGGCTGCTGCTCGCGGCCAGTGGGGCAGCCATCCTCACGCGGGCGTTCGGCTGGTGGGGGTCGTCGGCGAGATCGGCGCCCGTTCTCACGGACGCGATGCGCCGCTTCCCGGATGAGCACTCCTGGTTCTGGCCGTCGGTGGCGGCCGGCGCCTGCGCGCTGGCGCTGATCGGCGTGGCGTGGTTGCTCGCGCAGGCGCGGAGCGAGAAGCTCCCCGGCCTGTCCTTGGAGGTGGACGACTCAAAGGGGCAGACACGGGTCTCCTCGGACGCCGTGACGACCGCCCTGGAAGAAGAGATCGAGGCACTGCCGGGCGTCCGTGACGCACGGGCGCTGCTGCTGGGCGACAAGGACCACCCGAGGCTGATGCTGAACGTGGCGTACGGGGCGCGCGCGAACTTGGAGACCCTGCGCAAGGGCATCGAGGAGAAGGCCGTGACGCACGTGCGCGCGGCGCTTGACCTCAACGCACTGCCGACGGTCGTCCGCCTGCGCCTCATCGCGGGCCAGCACCGCCGGCACGTGGTCTGATGGCGGACAGCTCACTCGCCCTCGTCGCCACTCACCCGCCCGCATCGCCGCCGCTGGTCAGCCGGCCCGCGAGCCAGCGGCGGCGGGCGCACCGCTCATCGCCGGGACCACGCCGCTCATCGTGGGGGCAGGCACTGCGGCGCTCGTCGCCGGGGCAGGGGCTGCGCCGCTCGTCGCGGGGGCAGGGGCTGCGGCGGCCTGGACCGGGACGGCGTTGACGTCCAACGTCGTGGCCACGGAGACGCGTGCCCGCTTGATGCGGAGCAGCGCATAGGTGGCGAGCAGGGCGGCGACCGTGGTGATCACGCCCGCCAGCACGAGCGCGGCGCGGGGGCCAAGGGTGTCGGACAGCGCGCCGAGGGCGGGAGGACCGACGGCGCCGGCGGCGGCACCCACCATGCCCTGGGCGGCGATCACGCGGCCACGCAGGTGGGAGGGGCTGTCAAGCTGCGCCCGCGTGCTGACGGTGGTATCGATGATCACTGCGGCCGCCGCCACCGGGACCATCACGATGGCGAAGAACACCACGCCCGGCGACACGCCGGCGAGCAGCTGCCCGACCGAGGCCGCCACCGACACGGCCAGCAGGAGGCGCAGGGGCAGCCGCGCCCGCGCCGCCGCGTAGAGGCCGCCGAGGACCGTGCCGATCGCGAAGGCCACCGACAGCACGCCGTAACCTCCGGCGCCGGCGTGCAGCGGGCCATCGCTCATGGCCGCCATGGTCACCTGGTAGTTGCGCCCGAGGCTGCCCATCATGAACGCCAGGGCAAAGGTCACCAGCAGCCATGGGGTGCGCAGCACGTACCGCAGCCCGTCCGCGATACCGCGCTCGCTGGCTGCGGCGGCCGGGATCACGTGGAGTTCCCCGCGCCGCATCAGCAGGACCGCCGCGATGACGGCGAGGAAGCTGGCGGCGTTGCCCATGAACACCCCCGAGACGCCCAGGAGGGGGATCAGCGCGCCGGCGAGGCTCATGCCCAGGATCCGCCCGGCCGAGTTGATCACCGAGCCGAGCGCCAGCGCGTTCGAAAGATCATCAGGACCGACCACCTCGGCGCCGAACCGCCCCAGGGCAGGGCCGCTGAACGCCCCGACGACGCCGGACGCCAGCGAGATCGCGTACAGTCCGCCGGTGGTCTGCACGTCGCCGACCGCGATGAACGCCAGCAACACGGCCAGCCCGCCCTGCGCCACCTGGGCGGCGAGCACGATCGGCCGCACCGGCAGGCGGTCGGCGAGGGCGCCGGCCAACGGGCTGAGCAGCAGGGCGGGCGCCGCGTTCAGCACGAGACCCAACCCGACGCTGGTCGCCGAATGCGTGATCGACAAGATCAACCAGTTGAGGGCCAGCGCCTGCATCCAGGTGCCGGTGACGGAAACCATGTCCGAAACCGCCCACAACCGGTAGTTATGATGACGCAGCGAGCGAAACATCGCTGGTAGAGCCACTATCTTTTACCTCTCCTTGGGCATACCGAGAGGTTTCAACAAGGCGGCCCTGTCCGAACCTTCCAGTCGGACCGAAATGTGAAGCGGATCACCCTCCGACGATGTTTGAACTCTGGGTGGGCCAGGTCACGATCACAGCGCCCGATCCCTCCCCGTCAGGGCGGTCTCGCGTTTGTCGACAGGGCGTTGCCAAAACCGGATGATTTTGCCGACGCCCTCATCTCCGACCAGCCGCTCGGTGACGTCGTCAAGCTCTTCAAGGAGAAGGGCGGCGCGGGCAAGCCGGTCTACGGCCAGATCCCGGTCTCGTACGGCGACAACGCGGACGAGGCCAAGGAGATCGCGCACCGATACTGGAAGTTCGCGGCGCCCGGCTGGAAGGTGATGGCCGAGCTCTCCACGCCGAAGAACTTCGAGGCCGCCTCCGAGACCGTACGCCCGGGCGATGTAGCGGAGTCGGCGCCCTACGGAGACGACGTCGAACGCTACGTCCAGGCCGTGCAGCAGTGGTCGGACGCGGGATTCACGCACATTTCGTTCTGCCAGAGCGGGCACGACCGGCAAAAGGACTTCCGCCGATGGGCTGAGGTCGAACTGCTGCCAGAACTGCGCGAACGCTTCGGGTGAGCTGGCCACTCCAAGGCGTCACAGCCAAGTGGTCCAAGCCAAGTAGGTCCAAAATCTTGACCTGTGTCCAATAAGTAGCGTTAGTCCGTTTCTGTTTCGCGCATATCTCCTGCCGCAGGCCCGTACCGGCGGGCCACCGAGCGACAGGAACGGATCATCGTTACGCCCACGCGCAGGACCCCGTCGGACGAGGTCGGCGAACCGGGCCTGGCGGACGGGCAGACTCCCGAGTCCAGGGCCCGGGCCCTGCTCCGGCAGCTGACGCTGGAGGAGAAGGTCGGGCTCCTCCACGTGCCGACGTGCTATGACTCCGCCTGCCCGGAGGGCGCGAAGCAGACGGCCGCCTTCCACCCCGGTGTCCCGCGCCTCGGCATCCCGCCGATCCAGGAGACCGGCGGCGACCTGGGAATCGCCAGCCCCTGCGGGCTGCGGAAGTGCGACACGTCCACCGCCCTGCCCGCGGGCCTGGCCATGGGGGCCTCGTTCGACGCCGGGCTCGCCCGGCGCGTCGGCGCCGTCGTGGGCACCGAGGCGCGCGCCACGGGCTCGGTGATCCAGCTCGCGGGTGGCGCCAACCTCATCCGCGAACCGCGCGGCGGCCGCAACTTCGAGTACGTCGGGGAGGATCCGCTGCTCACCGGCCGTCTGGCCGGCGCCGCGATCGCCGGGGTGCAGAGCCGCGGGGTCGCCTGCACCCTCAAGCACTTCGCCCTCAACGCGCAGGAGACCGGCCGCACGGTCGTCTGCGCGCACCTCGGCGAGGGCGCCCTGCGCGAATCCGACCTGCTCGCCTTCCAGATCGCCATCGAGGAAGGCCGGCCGGGCGCCGTCATGACCGCGTACAACAGGGTCAACGGCACCTACGCCAGCGAAAACCCCTTCCTCCTTGATCACGTGCTGAAGCATGAGTGGGCGTTCCCGGGCATGGTCATGTCCGACTGGGGCGGCACGCACTCCACGGTCGAGGCGATCACCGCGGGCCTCGACCGCGAGTCCGGCGAGGACCTGGATGACGAGGTCTACTTCGGCGCCCCGCTCCTGGACGCCGTCCGGGACGGCCGTGTGCCCGTCAGCCGCGTCGATGACGCGGTCACGCGCATCCTGACCGTTCTCATCAAGGCAGGCTTTCTAGAACGCACCGACCAGGCCACGATCGGGCCGAGCGCAGACGGGCAAACCACCCCCGCGCTGGCAGCGCCCGGACAGACCACCCCCGGCCAGACCCCGCCCGGGCAGATCGCGCCCCGGCTGGCCGCCCCCGGACAGACCCCGCCCGGGCAGACCGCCCCCGGGCAGACCGCGCCCCCGCTGACCACGCCCCGGCTGACCACGCCCGGGCAGACCGCCCCCGGGCAGACGGAGCCCGGGGAGATCTCGCCCCGGCAGATCGCGCCCCACCTGGCCTCGCCCCGGCAGATCGCCCCTGGGCTGACGGCGCCCGGGCAGACCCCGCCCGAGCTGACCGCCCCTGGGCAGACCGCGCCCCGGCTGACCCCGCCCGAGCAGACCGCGCCCCGGCAGATCGCGCCCCACCTGGCCGCGCCCCGGTTGACCGCGCCCGGGCTGACGGCCGAGCAGCGCGCCGCACATGCCCGGGACGCGCGCGACCTGGCCGAGAGCGGCATCGTGCTGCTGCGCAACGAGGGTGCGCTTCCCCTGGCTCCCAGCGCCGGCCAGATCGCGCTCATCGGCGGCCACTCCGATTTCGGCGTGCTCTCTGGCGGAGGTTCCAGCCAGGTGGCGCCCGAGGACTCGATGGCATGCCGCAGGGACGGCCTTCCACGCGTTTACCATGCGTCCTCCCCGCTGACCGAGCTCCGCGCGGCGCTGCCCGACGCGCTGGTGGTCTACCAGCCTGGTGGCGACCTGGAGTCGGCCGCGCACGTCGCGGGCAACGCGGACGTCGCGATCATCTTCGCCGAGTCGTGGTCCACCGAGGGCCGGGACCATCCGGATCTGACACTGCCCGGCGACCAGGACGCGCTCATCAGCGCGGTCGCCAGGACCGCCGTCTGCACGATCGTGGTGCTGGAGACCGGCGGTCCGGTGGAGATGCCCTGGCTCCAGGACGTCGACGCCGTTCTCGCCGCCTGGTACCCGGGCTGCCAGGGCGGCCAGGCCCTCGCCCGCGTCCTCACCGGAGCCGTGTCACCCTGCGGGCGGCTTCCCGTCACGTTCCCCCGCGACATCGACCAGCTGCCGAGACCGGTCATGCCGGACCCCGCCAGCACCACCTCCGATCCGGGCAGGCCCCGGCACGGCTATTTCCAAGTGGACTACGACATCGAAGGCTCCGACGTCGGCTACCGCTGGTACGAGCGGCACGGTATCGACCCGCTCTTCCCGTTCGGCTTCGGGCTGACCTACACCGACTTCGGCTATGCCGATCTCGAGGTCACGAACGGGGACGGCCTGAGCGCGGAGATCACCGTCACCAACACCGGCACCGTCGCCGCGACCGACACCCCGCAGGTGTACGTGACGCTCCCGCCCGCCGCCGGCGTCCGGTCCTCGCGCCTCGCCGGCTGGGCCCGCGTCCCCCTCGAACCCGGCGGGTCCGAACGCGTCACCATTCACCTCGAACCGCGCATCCTGGCCGTCTACGACACCGCCCTCCCCGGCTGGCGCACGCACGCCGGCCGCTATGGCGTCGATCTCCGCACCGACGCCCGCACCACCAGGCTGAACACCTCCATCGAACTCGAAGCCGAAACCGCGGCCCCGTGACCGGTGAACGCCCTCGCCTGGAGTTTTGTCCCAGCGCAGAAGAGTGCTTGATGAGGCCTTTCTCGGGAAGGGTGCATTGGCGAATGCGTTCCTGCAGCGTGCCGGTTCAGCAGCGTGCCGGTTGAGTAGCGCAGCGAGGAGGTACGTGCCGATGAGCAGCGCCGCGGAAGCCCATTTCCCGGCAGTCCCGGACGAGCCGAAAGCCGAGCGCGACGCGGTACGCCGCGCGGTCATGGCGTCGACCATGGGAAATGCCGTGGAGTGGTTCGACTATGGCGTCTTCACGTCCGGAGCCATCACCGGCGTCATCGGCACGGTCTTCTTTCCCGGCGATTCCAACGCGGTGCTCAAATCGCTGGCGCTGGTCGCCATCGGATTCATCGTGCGGCCCTTCGGCGGCGCCTTCTTCGGCCCGCTGGGCGACAAGATCGGCCGGCGGCCGGTGCTCGCGCTGACCATCCTGCTGATGTCGACCTGCACGTTCCTCGTCGGCGTGCTGCCCACCTATGCCGCCATCGGCATTGCCGCGCCCATCCTGTTGTTGCTGCTGCGGCTGATCCAAGGGTTCTCCACCGGCGGTGAGTACGGCGGCGCCGCCACGTTCATCGCCGAGTACGCGCCGACGAAGAAGCGCGGCTTCTTCGGCAGTTTTCTGGAAGTGGGGACGCTCACCGGCTACGCCCTGGGAAACGGCGTGGTGCTGACCGTGAGCCTGCTGGCCGGGACCGAGGCGATGCACGACTGGGCCTGGCGCATCCCGTTCATCCTCGCGCTGCCGCTGGGCGTCATCGGGCTCTACCTGCGCTCCAAGCTCGACGACCCGCCGGCGTTCCGCAGGCTGGAGGAAACAGGCCAGAAGCCGGAGAAGGCGCCCTTCAAGGAGACGCTGGCCGGCCACTGGCCGATGATCCTCAACCTCATCGGCATCGTCATCCTGCTGAACGTCGCGGACTACATGTTGCTGACCACAATGCCGTCGTACTTCACCACGCATCTGGACATCGGCGCCAACACCGCCACGATGATCATCATCGGGGTGGAGCTCGCACAGCTGTGCGTGCTCGTGCCGCTCGGCATGCTGTCGGACCGCGTCGGGCGAAGACCGCTGCTGATGACCGCCGCCGTCGGCTTCCTGCTGCTCAGCTATCCCGCCATCCGGTTGATGCAGAGCGGGAGCCTGCTCGCCCTCATCATCGGCTTCGGCTCGGTGGCGTTCCTGCTGGCCCTCATCCTCGCGGTCATCGGCTCGACGTTCCCGGCGATGTTCCCGACGCGGGTGCGCTACGGCTCGTTCGCCATCGGCTACAACGTGTCGACCGCGCTGTTCGGCGGCACCGCCGGAGTGGTCGTGGAAGCACTGATCAACAAGACCGGGGACAAGAACTGGCCCGCCTACTACCTGATGGGCGCCGCGGCGATCGCGATCGTCCCGATCCTGCGCATCCCGGAGACGGCCAACGTGCCCATCGAGGTGATCGACGCCGAGAGCGACCGGCACGCGGGCGAGCTCACCGGATCCCGGGACTGAGCTCGCCGAGCGACGCGCGGGCACGCCGTTCGTCGTCGGGACGGCCGAGGTCGGCGAAGAGCTCGGCGGCGGTCTCCAGGTGGGCGACGGCCTGCTCGTACCGTCCCAGCTCCTGGTTCGCCTGGCCCCACAGCTCGTGGAAGTAGGCCTTGCCCATCCTGTGCCCGATGCTCTCGGTGAGACGCAGGCCTTCCTCGCAAAGCGCCGGCAGCCTGCTGAAATCGCCGGCGGCGAGGTGCACGCGGACCAGGCTGTACAGGGCGCTGGCCTGGTAGGTGGCATCGCCGAGGCCACGGGCGATGGCGAGCGACTCCTCGCATGCCGCGACGGCACGTTCGGGATCATCTGTCTGGCTGCAGACGATCCCGAGCACCCGCAGCGCGGCGAACTCGGTGTGCGGATCGCCGACCTTGCGCGCCAGCTGGAGCGCGTGCTCGGCGTCGTCGCGGGCGTCGTACGGGCGGCCGAGGCACTGGACGCTGTACGCGCGCAGCTCCAGGGCGCGGGCGAGATCCTGCCGGCTGTCGGTCTCCGCGAAGACGGCGGCGCAGTCGTCGATCAGCGGCAGGGCCTCGGCGGGCCTGCCCCGGTCGGCGGCGATGACCTTGGCCGCCCGGAACAGCGCCCGCGCGGCGGCAGGGGCGTCGCCCTCGCGCTCGGCTGCCGCCGCGACGATCCGCCAGAGATGTTCGGCTTCCTCGTGCAGATGGTGCAGGTGCAGGTGCGACGCCATGCGCAGGACGAGCCCGGTGGCCAGGCGGAAGCGCCCGGCGGCGCACGCGGCCGTCACCGCCGTGCGCAGGTTGGCCAGCTCGCTGGTGAACCACGCGGCCGGATCGGGCTCGATGAGGCGTTTGACGAGTTCGTCGCTGACGGCCATGCGCGGGGTGAAACGCGACGGCGGCGGGAAGTACGGGTCGCGCGGCACGAGGGAGTCGGCGTGGTCGACGAGCTCCAGCCAGCCGATGGTCAGCCGCTCCAGTGCGGGTTCGGCCTCGGCGTCGCCGGCGAGCTGTTCGGCGGCGTAGTCGCGCAGCAGGTCGTGGAGGCGGTACCGCGGCTGGTGCACCTGGTCGACGCCTGTGGTGGAGAGCAGGCTCTTGTCCACGAGGGTGTCGACGAGCTCCTCCGCGGACGGGTCGTCGAGCAGGACACCCACGACCCAGGGAGCGAAATCGTGCGGCCCGGCGATGGCCAGCATGCGGAACGCCCTCTGGGCGCGTTCGTCCAGCGACTGGTAGCTGGCCTCGATCAGCGCCCGCACGGCCGTGTTGCCCGCCACCAGATGGTCCAGCCGGCGCTCGGGATCGGTGAGCAGCCCGGCCATGTGCGCGAGAGGCCAGGTGGGACGGCCCGCGAGCCGGGCGCCGACGATGCGCATCGCCAGCGGGAATCCGTCGCAGGCTTCCACGACGCGCGCGGCGGCGGCCTCCTCGGCGGCCACCCGGTGCGGGCCGATGATCCGGCCGAGCATGCGCAGGCCCTCCGGGCGGCTCAGCCGTTCGAGCGCGAGCAGATGCGCACCGTCGAGGCCCAGCGACCGGTTGCGGCTGGTGATGAGGATCGCGCAGCCGGGCGTGCCGGGGAGCAGCGGCTGGATCTGCCCGGGCGCCGCCGCGTCGTCGGCGACCACCAGGACCCGCTTACCGGCGAGGCGCGAACGGTAGAGCGCGGCCCGTTCGGCGAGGGTCTCGGGGATATCGGCGGGTGCGACCCCGATCGCGCGCAGCACCTCGTTGAGCACCGCCGCCGGGTCACGCGGGGTCTGCGACGCTCCGGCGAGCTGCACGTACAGCTGGCCGTCCGGGAACGACGGGGTGACCAGGTGGGCGACGTGCAGGGCCAGCGAGGTCTTGCCCACACCCGGCGGTCCGCTGATCTGCACGACGGGCGGCGCTGTGGCCACGGCGGCGGACGCCAGCAGCTGGCGCAGCCTGCCGCGCTGCGTCTCGCGGCCGGTGAAGTCCCGGACATCGGGCGGGAGCTGGCGGGCCAGCGGCTGCCGGGGCGGGCGCGCCGCCTGGGCGGAGTGGCCGTCCTGCCCCTGCACGGGGTGTGGCGCCGGATGCGGGGTCAGATCCGGGTCGTCGACCTTGATCCGGTGCCACATGCGCTGCAGCTCGGGGCCGGGCTCGCTGCCCGCGGCCTGCTCCAGCATCTCGTGCGCCTCGTCGTACGCCTGGAGCGCCTCGGTCTTGCGGCCCGACCGGTACAGCGCGAGCAGCAGCTGCGCCCACAGGTACTCGTTGAGCGGATCGTCGAGGACCCAGGCCCGCAGCTCCGGGACGAGCGCCCGGTGGCGGCCGAGCGTGAGCCGGATCTCCACCAGCTCCTCCCGGGCGACGCGGCGTTCGGCCAGCAGCCCGGCCGCGATGCCGGTCACGGCCGAGGTCTCCGGCAGGTCGTCCAGCGGCGGCTCGCGCCAGAGGGCGAGGGCCCGCTCGTAGAGCTCGGCGGCCAGCGGAGGGTCACCGCGGCCCCGGGCCTCGCGTGCCTGGACGAGGAGATCTCGGAACGTTACAAGATCCACCGTGTCGCGGTCGCCCAGCCGCAGCCGGTAGCCGCCGTGGCCGGGCGGGACACGATCGGGGGACAACACGCGGCGCACGCCCGCGACGCAGGTCTTGATGGCGCCGGTGCGATCCGCCCGGTCGCCGTCCGCGCCCGGCTCCCAGAGCAGCGCCTGCAACTGGTCCGACGAGAGCGCCTGGCCGCTCTTGAGGACCAGCACGCTGATCGCCGAACGGATCAGCGGCTGGGAGACCGTGATGGGTTCGCCATCATCGGAGCGGATCTCCAGTCGCCCAAGAATTCGAAACTCCACTGACCTGCTCGCAGCCTTTCCACGCCGCCAAGAAGGCCAAGCTAGTGAACTTCGCCCGAGACAATCATGACCGGATGTGGTCACGAGTCAATGCGAGTAAGGGGCTCTGTTGCCGCTGCCTGCGGCATCACGACCCCTCTGGCCCGCCGCACGGTGGACACGGCCAGACCTGCTCACCTTCCGCTGACCTTTGCGGTCTAACGTCGATGTCCCTCTTTTCCCGATCCCGGGAAATCCATACGTCCCACGCCCCCGCCCCGGTTCCCCGCACCCCGCCCGGAGCGCCCGAGGAGGGTGAGCATGACGATGACATCCCTGTCGGCGGAACGATGATCCCGCCCGCACCGCCCGGCCCGCCCATGGTGACCGCGGCGGGCCCCGGCTGGACACCGGCGGGCGGCGGCACCGACCTGGCGAGTCCCGCCCGGATCTACGACTACCTGCTCGGCGGCAAGGACAACTACGCCGTCGACCGTGAACTCGCCCGCCGTCTCCTGGAGTTCCAGCCGGAGGTGGCCGCCGCCGCGCGGGAGAACCGTGCGTTCCTCAGGCGCGCGGTGGGTCTCCTCGCCGAGCGCGGCATCCGCCAGTTCCTCGATCTCGGCTGCGGGCTGCCCACCCGGGAGAACGTGCACCAGATCGCCGCCCGCCACAGTCCCGGTGCACGCGTGGTGTACGTCGACCATGACCCGATCGTGGTGGCCCACGCGCGCGCCCTGCTCACAGACGACGGCAACGTCGCCATCGTGCAGTCCGACCTCCGCAAGCAGGACGAGCTCCTCAGCAACGTCAACGCCAGCCGCAGGCTGGACTGGGCCGAGCCCGTCGCCGTGCTGCTCACCGCGGTCCTGCACTTCGTGGCCGATGCCGACGACCCGGCAGGGATCCTCGCCGGGCTCCGCGCGGGCCTCGCGCCCGGGAGCGCGCTGGTGATCTCCCATGCCACCGCCGGGACGGCGCCGGCGAAAGCCGCCAGGGCGGCCGAGCTCTACGCCACCGCCTGCGTCACTCCCCTGGCTCTTCGCGAACGCGACGAGATCGCGGAGTTCTTCGGGGACTTCGAGCTGCTCGACCCTGGCCTGGTGTTCACCACTGAGTGGCAACCCCAGGACGAGCCGCCGTCGCCACCGCCGCGAGGGCAGCTCCTCGCCGGAGTCGGCGTACGCCGGTAGCGGTCATTCAGTGAGAGTGCCCTGGCGCGCCCACTCAGGTTGCGCAGCCCGCCGAGGCTCGACGTACGCGTGATGGTCGACGAGAGCGTGCAGTCGCCGCAATCGCCGCAATCGCCGTAGTCGCCGTAGTCGCCGTAGTCGCCGCAATCGGCGCAATCGGCGCAATCGGCGCAGGACGCACTGGAAATCGTCCGGCGCGCCGCCGACCTGCTCAACAGTAAGATCCTCAAGGTAGGCGGGTTGTACCAAAAGTGGAGGCTTCCCCGATGCACGACCTCGTCGACCGCTTGCGGGGCACGCTGCTGCCCGCCGTGGTGACCCCGATGGACGAACGCGGCGTCGTGGACCACGACGCGCTCGCGGTGTACGCCGAACGGATCGCCGCGGGACCCATCGGCGGCATCGCCGTATGGGCCCACACGGGGCGCGGGCTCTACCTCTCCGAAGACGACCGGAGCCGCGTGCTTTCAACCTGGCGGCAGGCCACCTCCGCGCCCATCGTGGCGGGGGTCGGCGTTCCGCGTACGGCCACCGCCCCGACCCTGGCGGCGGCCGCCGACGCGACGGTGGCGATGGCGGCGCGGGCGGCCGAGCTGGGCGCCGACGCCGTGATGGTCTATCCGCTGGCTGCGCTCGGCGACCAGGCCGACGGGCACGCCCAGGCGGTCCGGCTGCACCAGCGGGTCACCGCCGAGAGCGGGCTGCCACTCGTCGGCTTCTACCTGCACGACGAGGCGGGTGGTTATCCCTACTCGCCCAAGCTCATCCGCGATCTGCTCGCGCTGCCGGCGATGCTCGGGGTCAAGACCACCACGCTCGACAGCGCCATCGGCTGCCAGGACGCGATCTGGGCGGGCCGGGGCACCGGCAAGCTGTCCATCACTGGTGAGGACCGGATGTTCGGACCGTCGTTCATGTGGGGTGCCGACACGGCGCTGGTCGGCATCGCGGCGGCGCAGGTGGGGCTGTCGGCCCGGGTCGTCGAAGCCTGGAACGAGCGCGACCACACTGCGTTCGTGCGCGCCTCCGATCGGCTCGACCGGTTCGCGGCGGCGACCTTCTACGCGCCGGTCGAGGGTTATGTGCAGCGGATGATGTGGGCCGCGGTCTGGGAGGGGCTGATCCCCGAGAGGTCAGCGCACGACCCGTACGGGCCGTCCCTGCCCGCGAGCGAACGCGACCAGGTGATCGGCTGCCTGAAGGAACTGCGGGCCGCCGCGGCGGCCTGATCAGCCCGCGAAGGAACGCGCCGGAACGCGCCGCGGGCATGCTCGTCAAGAACGAGGGCGTCCTCCCGTACGACTACGCGGAGTATCTGGCCAGGGGCTTCGCTACCCCGCGCGGTAAGGCGGGCGGGGGGCTCTCCTCATCCGGCACAGATGGTGACATGCTCGGTCCTGCGGCGTTTTCAGCGAGAGGCGTCGCACGGATCGACGGGAGTGTGGTGGCGGATGGGGCTACAGGGCGATGACGCGCTGTTGCACCAGCGGGTGGTCAGCGGTGACGAGTCCGCCTTGGCCGAGCTCTACGACCGGCTCTCGCCGCTCGTCTTCGGATTGTGCGTGCGCGTCACCAGGGACCGGACGATCGCCGAGGACATCACCCAGGAGGTGTTCCTGACCTTCTGGGAGAAGCCGCTGGCGTTCGATCCTGAGCGCGGCACCCTGCGCGCCTGGCTCGCGACGATCGCGCACCGCAGGGCGGTCGACCACGTACGCGCCGAGGAACGCAAGAAGCCCTCGCACCTCGGTCCCCGGCTCTTCGAGCGCGGACCCGCGCCGATGGAGGACTCCGTCCTGGACGCCGAGGCCTCCGCCCGGGTCCGCCGGGCCGTGCAGGGCCTGCCCGCCGAGCAGCGTGAGGCGCTCGAAATGGCGTACTGGGGCGGCCGGACGTACAGACAGGTCGCGGAACAACTCGGCCTTCCAGAAGGTACGGTCAAATCAAGGATCCGGCAGGCGCTGCGGCAGCTTGCGGGGATGCTGGCCGAGGAAGGCGTGCGATGAACCCGGTGGAACGGCTCTACCTGGACGCCCTGGAGGAGGGCGTGGAACGCGACGAGCGTCCCTCCTCGGGTCTCCTGCTTACCACGGCACGGGCCCGGCGCCGCCCCGCGGCGACGACCGTCCCCTGGGCGGCGCCCTACGCGGGCAGGGTCGCGGCCATGGACGCGGTGCTCGCGTCGGCCTCGGCCGGCGACTGGGCCCAGCAGGTCGTCGAGGGCTGGACGCTCCAGCAGCTCGTCGCCCATCTGACCGCCAAAGACGGGCTGGTCGCGGCCGACGTGGGCGCGCCCGTGCTGGGCCCGCCGATCGGGACGCGCGATCCGCTCGGCCGTACCGCCGAGGTCCAGGCCGCCGAAGAGGGCCGGTCGCCCGAGGAGACCCGCGAGACCTGGCGGGCGCAGGCCGACGCGCTGTGCGCGCGCCTCGCCGACGTCGATCCGGCCACCCCGGCGGCCCCGGACGGGCTGGCCATCCCGGTGCGCGACGCCATCATTGCCCGCAGCCTGGAGACGTGGGTGCACGCTGACGACGCCGCGCGCACGTCGGCGCTGCGGCTGCCGCCGCCGGTCGCCGGCCACCTGCATCCGATGGCGGGCTTCTGCACCCGCCTGCTGCCCTGGACGATGATCGCCACCGGCAGCGACGGCGCGGGCTCGACCGTGCGCGTCACGCTGACCGGCCCCGGTGGCGGCACGTGGCTCGTCCCGCTCGACGTCAACGACCCGGGAGGCGTCCGCGAAGGCGGCGAGGGCGACGCCGGAGCCCACATCGTCACCGACGTCGTCGCGTTCTGCTTCCTGCTCGGCGGTCGCGGGGCCCCCGAGTCGCTGCCCGCCGAGATCGAGGGCGACCGGGACCTGGCACGCCGGGTGCTGGAGGCCGCACCGGCCTTCTCCGGCCCGTGACGTTCACCTGGTGTTAGATCTTGGTGTGCCGGGCGGGCGTACGCTCCTGCCATGAGGTCCTCCAAGCTGCTCGCCCCCGTGGCGGCCCTGGCGACGCTCGGCGCCCTCGCGACCCCGGCGTGCGCCACTGAGAAACCGAGCGGTCAGTGCTCGCCCGCCGCCTCGCTGCTCGGTTTCTCCGACGCGCTGGACAAGACGGAGCTGAACGGGACGGCCATCGCCGGGCTCTCCGCGCTCGCCATGACAGGTCACGGGCGGGCCGTCGCGGTGGTGGACAACATCGGTACCACGCCCGCGCGGATCTACGACCTGTCGCTGCGGCGGGGCGGCGTCCTCAAGCCGGCGGCGCGCAAGGTCACGACTCTGACCCGGCCGGACGGGACGCCCTACACCGGCGCCGACTTCGACGGCGAGGGCCTGGTGGTGGAGCGCGGCGGCCAGACGATCCTCGCGAGCTCCGAGACCGAGCCGTCGATCCGCCGGTTCCGCCGTTCCGACGGGCGCCAGACGGCCGAACTGCCGGTGCCCGAACGTTTCCGCGTCGCCCCGGCGGGCCAGGCCACCCGCAACCAGACCTTCGAGTCGCTGGCGGCCACATCGGACGGCCGCACGGTCTACGCCGGCATGGAGGGTCCGCTGAACGGTGAGGCGTTCCAGCGCATCATCCGTTACGAGGGCCACGCAGGTGGCCGTTATGTCCCGGTCGCGCAGTACGCCTACAAGACCGATCCCACCCTCAGCCTCGCCGAGCTCATCGCTCTGCGGGACGGCGGGCTTCTCGCCATGGAGCGCGGCTTCACCCCCGGTGTGGGCAACACCGTCCGGATTTACCGGACATCCACCAATGGGGCCCGCGACGTGACGAACACCCCGGCTCCCGCGCTCAAGAAGGAACTGCTCGTGGACATCGCCACGTGCCCGCCGTCCGGCGCGACCGCCAAGCAGCCACAGCCCAACCCGTTGCTCGACAACATCGAGGGCATGGCGCTCGACGGCCGGATTCTCTACCTGATCTCCGACGACAACGGCAGCGCGACGCAGATCACCCGGGTGTACGCGCTGGCGATCAGAGCCAGTCGCGGCGCTTGAAAATCAAGTAGAGAACGCCGCAAGTGGCGGCCATCAGGCACAGCGCGACCGGGTAGCCGAACGCCCAGCGCGTCTCGGGCATGTGGTCGAAGTTCATCCCGTAAATGGTCCCGATCAGTGTGGGCGCGAACAGGATGGCGGCCCACGCGGAGATCTTCTTGACCTCCTCGTTCTGGGCGTTGCTGGCCTCGGCGAGGTTCTTCATCTCCTCGTTCTGCGCCTGCCCGACCAACGTGGCGTTCAGCGTCAAGATGTCTTGTAGGTTCTGACGGAAACCATCGACGCGTTCCATCACCGTCGTGGCGTGGTCGGCGACATCCCGCAGGTAGCGGCGGAGCTCGTCATCCACCTGGTACTTTTCGAAACCCGCCGACAGCGAGCCGAGAATCGGTGACAGCGGCCGGGTGGCCCGCTGGAACTCGATCACCTCACGTGAGAGCTCGTAGATGCGCCGCGACACCAGCGGATCGCCCCGGAACACCTCGGTCTCGATCTCGTCGATGTCGTTCTGGAGACCCGCCACCACCGGCGCGTACTCGTCAACCACAGCGTCCAGGATCGCGTAGAGCACCGCTTCCGGACCGCTGGACAGAAGCTCGGGCGTATCCTCCAGGCGCTTGCGGACCACGGCCAGGTCTGGGGACTCACTGTGGCGTACGGTCAGCACGAAGTCCTTGCCGACAAAAATGTGCAACTCGCCAAAGTCGACTTCTTCCACATCGTCCAGATAACGAGCTGCACGCAGCACCACGAAGAGCGTGTCCCCATAACGTTCCAACTTCGGCCGCTGATGGGCCACGATCGCGTCCTCAACGGCCAGCTCGTGCAGCTCGAATTCCTCGGCAAGCGAAAGCAGCTGCGGCTCAGAAGGGCGATAAAGACCGATCCACGCCATGCCGCCCTCGGTTCGCCCCAGGCACCGGTAGGTCTCGGCGAGAGTGGCGGGCGATTCGGCCCGGACGCCGCTCACATAGACGGCGGCATCGACCACGCCTTCGCCGTCCGGCTCATGGTCACCCGGCCGGGGATCCATGGAACGCTCCGGAGGCGCCTCGGCCGGCACCTTGGCGGCACGGGAGGAAGATCTCAAAAGCGGACGCAACATACGCCCTCGCCGATCCGCCATCACCACTCCCTCCGCAGAAG
This sequence comes from Actinomadura sp. 6N118, assembly GCF_044326415.1. NCBI lineage: Bacteria > Bacillati > Actinomycetota > Actinomycetes > Streptosporangiales > Thermomonosporaceae > Actinomadura > Actinomadura sp. 6N118. Next base: position 303,401 of record NZ_JBIRAZ010000005.1, read on the forward strand.
CCTCAGAGGGACATGTACCCATCCGCCGATCTTCAAGTGTGCACGACCAGGGTGAACGAACCAGGTGGTAACCGCCTATGCCGAAACGACCGCTCCCCCACTATCAGGTGAACAGCTCCTAGAAATCATCGTTCGTGTGCGGGGCGAGCGGGACGTCCAGGGCGGCATCGAACCGTCCGGCCGCTCCTGGCGTGTGCTCGGTGACCAGACCCGCCCGAACGAGCCGCCGGACCTGCGTTCCGCCCAGATAGACAGACCCGAGCTCGGCCACGCCGAACGTGAGGTCAGGCTCGTCTTGGGTGGCCTTGCCCGTCAGGCGCCAGCGCCCCTCATTGATGGGCAATCTGGCGTCCTGGACCTCGATGACCAGGCTCTCCTCGACCGCCCAGCTCCGCATCCGGAGCGACGCCGGAACGTCGATCAGCCTCAGCCACAGCGCGCCCCAGTCCCCCTTGATCACGACTTGGTCCGGGTCGACGGCCAGCAGCGGGAGCAGGTCGTCGACGGGCCTGCTGTGCGCCTGGATCCGGCTGGTCAGGTCGATCGACGCGAGGAACGTCCACAGCGCGGCCTCCACCGCCGGAGTATCGGCCTCCAGCTCCTCGAGCCGGACGACCCCGGGCGCACCGGTGTCCTCGTTCTCCCCCCGCGTCCGGTAGATCGCATAGCCGCCGCCGTCCAGCACCACGATCCGCGGCTCACCGTACTCGTCGTCGTGCTCATCCGCCGGGGGCAGGATCGCCCTCTCCCACCATTCGGCGTCCCGGACGAGCCCGCCGGGGCGTCGCGCGATCGCCCGGGCGTGGATCGGCCCGAGCACCTCCGCCGCCTGGTCGCGCCCGATCAGCCGCAGCGGGCGCGGATCGGGCTCGATGCGCAGTGCCAGCGGCCGGGAGCTGTCGATCTCCAGGCTGATAGAACGATCAGCCAGGCCGAACCCGTATCGCCCGTAGATCCCCGCCTGCGACGCCCACAGCGCCGCCAACGGACGCCCCGCCGCGACCGCGTCGGCGTGCATCCGTTCCATCATGGCGGTGAGCACACCCCGGCGCCGGTGCGTCGGCAGCACGCCCACAAACGTGATCGCCGAGCAGTCCGGCAACGCGCCGGGCACCGCGAGCTTCATAGGCAGCGCGGCCAGTTGCCCCACCAACGTCTCACCCTCGTAGGCGCCGATCCGCTCCGACCGCCGCGGCACCCACAGGTTGCGGTCCCGTTTGTCGTCCTCGGTGCGGAAATGGAACACCATCTCGGCGAGGTCCAGCATCCGTCCCAGATCGGACTCCGGAATCTCACGGATCTCTAGATCGCCCATGCGTCCACGGTAAGCGCGCGGCCCCCGGCAAAGGCAACCGGTTTTCCCACTGACCAGGCCGAACACCGGTCAGTCCCGTTTGATGATTCCGGTCAGCCCGGCCACGACGGCCGTCGTGAGGATCCAACCTGCGGCAATGAGCGTCCAGGACCAGTAGACGACCGTTCCCTCGGGGTTCCACGCCTTCTGCTGGCCAAGGTCCACGATCGGGAGCAGCACATCGAGTGTGTAGGCGAACGCGTGGAAGGCCGGGCCCTTGGGATCAGCCTGCTTCATGTCGGCCCGTGCGAAGACCAGACTCCCGACCGCCAGCAACCCGGCCAGCCAGACGGCGGCCAGCCACGTTCGGTAGCCGTAACCGACGGTCAGGAACAGGAGCCAGTTGGCCAGCCTGCCGAACGGTCCCAGAACCTTGCGCCGATGCCACTGCTTGGCGATCGCGACGCGCCGGGCCGCCTCCTCCCTGCCATCGCGACGGTAGGCCTGCGCGAGCTGGTCGTACGGCTGTGGCACATACCCCTCCGGCTGCTCGGCCAGCCGCCTCAGGCGTGTCCGTACGTCGATCTCGTCATGCTCCAGCGTCCCGAACGTGAAACCGCGCAGCGTGACACGTGAGGGCTGCCAGCTCACGGCGTCGTCGCGGAAGCTCTCAACCTGGACGTTGGTGAGATCGATGCCCCCGGCGGGAGCCCGTCCGAGCCTCAGCACCAGGGCACGGGCGCTGACCGCCTCCAGATCGAGCGCGAGTCCCTGCGGATTGGACAACTCCGCGTCGATGAACGAGAGCCGCCCACCCACCCGTGTGCCGATCAGATAGACCTCGCCCTCGGCCGCGAAACCGTCCCGAAAGAACAGGTTCTGATCCACTGTCATGCCGAGGCCCTCGATCACATGGCCGCCAGGGTTGACCAGCCGCGCCCCATCGAACTCGATCTGCCCGCCGACATGCGCGCCGTTCAGCCGAAGTTCTCCCTCCGCGACGAAGCCGTCCCGGCACATCAGGTCGCCCCCGACCGCGAGCCGGATGGCCGAGAGCGCACGGCCTCCGGGGTTGGTGAGCCGGGCACCGGTGAGGTTGCAGACACCGCCCACCTGCGCGCCGGTCAACCGCACCTCGCCTGCCGCGACGAAGCCGTCCCGGCAGAACAACGATCGTTCGACGGTGAGCGCATCCGCCTTGAGCGCCAGCCTGCCCGGGTTGGTGAGCCGAGCGCCGTCGAGGATGAGATGCCCGCCGACCTTGGCACCGGCGAGCCGGACCTCCCCCACGGTCTCGAATGCGCAGACGAGGTCCTGCTCGACCGTCAGCACGTAGGCGTTCAACGCCGGTCCACCCGGATTCCTCAGCACCGCACCCGACATGTCCAGGTGCCCGATCCGGCCACCAGCGAGGCTGATTCTGCCGTCCGCGCTGAATCCGTCCTTGCAGAGCATGTACTGCGCGACCGAGAGCCAGTTCGCCATCAGCGCGTTCCCACCGGGGTTGGACAGCCGTGCGCCGCTGAGCGACAACTGTCCGGAGATGCGTGCGCCGAGCAGCCGCATCTCGCCTTCGGCAACGAAGCCCTCCCGGCAGAACATCCCCTGCTCCACGATGAGGCGGTCCGCGTTCAGCGCCACGCCGCCTGCGTTGGACAGGCGTGCTTCCGTCAGAGAGAGCTTCCCGCCGATGTGTGCGCCCAGCAGGTCTACGACGCCTTCGGCAACGAAGCCCTTGTTGAGCTCCAGGTTCCCAGTGGTCCGCAGTTGCTGCGCGGACAATCCCGGCATCCGGCATCCGGGGAGCCGGATCGCGGGCGCGGTGACCTCATCGAAGTTGGGTGCCTCCTCAAAGACGCAGCCTTCCAGCACCAGGGGGCGGTCCAGCGGGCACGCCTCCAGGTTGAGGGCGCCTGTGATGTGTGCACCCTGGACCTTGAACGGGCCAGGACGTCCGCCCTCAGGCGGCGCCAGGAGCATGTCCGTCAATTGGTCAGCGCTGATCGATTCCACGTAAGGACGGAACCATGAGGCGTGGGTGGGCGTCCCTTTTTTGGTGGACGAGAACGAGTTGAGCGACGCTGAGCGGTTGGTGTGGCGGGCTTATCCGGTTGGCGAACGTGTCCAACTGGATGGGGCCGAAGTGCGTGGCGAGGTGCTCGCCGCGCTGCTTCTCGGTGCCGTGCCGCCGCGTCCCGGGTATGCCTCCGGGATCTCGTTGCGGGGTGCGCGCGTTACGGGGCGGCTGCGGTTGAAGGGTGCCGCGGCCGAGGCCGGGCTGCACTGTACGGACTGCGAGTTCGACGACAAGGTTGAGTTCGTCGACGCCAACCTGCGCACCCTGCGGATCGAGCGTTGCCGCCTTCCCCTGCTCGTCTGCTCGCGGCTCCGGCTGGACGGCCTGCTCAACCTGGAGGGCTCGGAGATCGAGCAGGGGTTGTGGCTGGACGGGGCGCACGTCGGCGGCCCGCTGGTGATGAACGGGATGCGGCTCGGCCCGGTGCTCGCCGACAGGCTCACCGTGGAGGGGCGGCTGGACGCCCGGAATCTCAAAGTGCAAGGCGAATTCCGCGCCCACAATGCGCACATCGGCGGCAGCCTGAACTTCAGCGGTTCGCGGATGAGCAACCCTGGCGGGATCGCCCTGAATCTAGGCGGCATCACGGTCGAGGGTGGGGTCTGGTGCTGGCGCGGGTTCGAGGCGCAGGGCACGCTCCGTCTCATCGGCGCCACGTTCACGGCCAATCTGAACCTGGACGGAGCGCGGCTGAGCCAACCGGGCGAGGGCACGGCCCTCAACCTGGACCGGGCGTCGATCGGGCACTTCGTCGCGCAGGACCTCCAGGTCGGCGCGGGGCAGGTCAGCATGCGCGGGACGCAGGTAAGTGATGGTGTCGACATGCGTGGCGCGGTGCTGGTCGGGAGCGGCCCGGACGAGCCGGTCCTGGCGATCGACAACGCGTCCATGGCCTACCTCGAACTCAGGAACATCCGTGCTTCGGGCGAGGTCATGATCCGTGCCTGCCGGGTCGAGAACCGCATCTGGCTGAGTGGCGCCGATGTTCGCAATCCCGAAGGTAACGCCGTGCGCCTGAACAGGACGGAGGTCGGGGCTGACGTCTTCTGCCGCGGCCTCACCCTGGAGGGCACGCTGAGGCTCTCCCGCTCACGGATCGGGGGCCTCTTGGAACTCGACGACGTGCGGCTTTCGGGGGCCGCCAGCACGGCGATCTTCGGCCATGCCCTCCAAGCGGGCGAGTTCAAGCTCGTCCCCGCCCAGCCCGTTCAAGGCACGGTCTTCCTGAATCACGCCCAGATCGGCGTGCTGCACGACGACCCTGTCTCATGGCCCACCGAGTTGGTCCTGACCGGAACGCGGTACGACGCGCTGGAGCCTCGGCTGCCTGCGGGAGAGCGGCTGCGGTGGCTGACGCGCAATCCGGAGGGGTACGAGTCGCAGCCGTACGAGCAGCTGGCCAACTATTACGCCGCCACCGGGCAGAACGCGGACGCGCGCAAGGTGTTGTACGCCAAGGAGCGCCATCGGCAGGGCACCGAGACCCGGGTGATCCGGGGGTGGAGCCGGCTCCAGGACATCACCACCGGATACGGGTACCGGCCGTGGCGGGCGCTGTTGTGGTTGGGCGTGCTGCTGACCATGGGCGGGCTGGTGTACGGGTTCTCGCCGCCGGCGCCGCTCAAGCGGGGTGAGGCACCGCACTTCAACCCGGTGATCTACACGCTGGATCTGCTGATCCCGATCGTCGATCTCGGGCAGGAACGTGCGTTCAACCCTGCGGGCGCGCACCAGTGGCTCTCGTACACGCTGGTCGCCGCGGGCTGGGTGCTCACCGCCACCGTCGCGGCGGGGGCGGCGCGGATCGTCAGCCGGCGCTGACCCGGGTCGAGTAGTCGTAGTCCGCCAGCGGGAACGATCGGCTGCGGCGGCGGGCGGCCACCACCGAGGACGGGCGCTGCCAGGGGGCGTCGCCGTGCTCGTCGAAGTAGTAGCTGTTGGCGGTCGTGCAGTCGCCGTTGAGGAAGACGGTGCCGGGCATGCGGTGTGCGACCCAGTTCATGTAGCGGTCGTGGGCCTCCTGTCGGACTTCCGCGCGGGTCACGCCGCGGCGGCGTGCCTCGCCGATGACGCGCAGGGCGTGGCGGATCTGCGCGTCGATCATCTGAAACCAGGACAGGCCGATGTTGCCGTACGGGCCTGGAACGAGGAAGAGGTTGGGGAAGCCGGGCACGGCCGCTCCCTCGTACGACTGCCGCCGGTGCTGTTTCCAGAACGCGGTCAGCTCGACGCCCTCCCGGCCGACGATGGGGAACGAGATGTCGAACACCTTGAAGCCCGTCGCGAGGATGAGCGTGTCGATCTCGCGCTCCGTGCCGTCCACGGCGCGGATGCCAGTGGCGGTGAGACGGTCGATGCCGGTGGTCACCAGGTCGACGTTGCCGCGGTTGAACGTGCGCCAGTAGTCGTTGGAGAACGAGGGACGCTTGCAGCCGAAGCCATACCTGGGCGTGAGCTCCGCTCGGAGCTGCGGGTCCTTCACCTGGCTCTTGAGGTGGCGCAGGCACCTGCGTTCGATCGCCTTGACAAGCGGCTCGACGCGGCGGTGGTGGACGACGCCGGTGACGATGACCTCGACAGCGGTGGTCGTGACGAAGCGCGTCGCCCTCTGCGTCGCGGGCACCCGGCGGAAGAGCTCCTGAACGGGGCGCGGCAGCCGCGGGTCGAACTTGGGATACACCCAGATCGGTGTCCGCTGGTAGACGTCCAGGCGTGCCACCCTGCCCGCGATCTCGGGGATGATCTGGAGGGCCGTCGCACCCGTGCCGATGACGGCCACGCGCTTGCCGGTCAGGTCATGGTCGTGGTCCCAGTGGGCGGTGTGCACGGTGTGGCCGGTGAAGTCGTCCAGCCCCTCGATCTCCGGGAAGCTCGGGGTTGTCAGCGCTCCCTGGCACGACAGCAGATAGCGCCCGGTCACCGTGGATCCGTCCGCCAGCTCCACGCGCCAGATGTCGCCGGTCTCGTCGAAGCGCGCGGCCACGACGGTGGTGTTGAGGCGGACGTGCGGCATGATGCCGTACTTGCGGACGCAGTGGTCGGCGTAGTCCTTGATCTCCGGGCCCTTGGCGTACAGCCGTGACCAGGTCGGCCGCGGCTCGAACGCGAACGAGTAGGTCGGCGAGGGGATGTCGACCGACAGGCCCGGATAGGTGTTGTCGCGCCACGTTCCGCCGATGTCCCCGGCGCGTTCCAGCAGCACGAAGTCGTCCACGCCGGCGCGCTTCAGGGCGATGCCCGCGCCGATCCCCGCGAATCCGGCGCCCACGATGACCACCTCGTGGTCGGGTCCGGCCTGTTCCGTTTCCGAGGTCTCGGTCATCAAGCACGCCTCCCAGGGGTCCGGCCGCAATTCTACACATAGTCCAATAACTACGGATGTGGCGTTCGTCATGCACACCCCGGCAGGCCGCCCCTAAGATCAATTTCCTATCCAGGAGGGGTGTTTTCTTTGCGTCGTACATGGATGTACGCATCTGTCGGGCTCGTCCTCAGCGGTTCGCTGCTCGCCTGCAGTGCCGAGACGCCAGCCGGCAAGGTCAGCGCGGTGCAGGCCGCGCCCAAGCTCCCTAAGGGCAAGGTCAGCCCGGTCGCCAAGAACCTCCGGGTGACGCTCGACAAGTTGCGTCTCCAGGAGGTCCTGGACACCGCGCCGCCCAGCAGCGCCCAGGCCCGTTCGCTCGGCAGCCCGGTCGACAAGGAGGCGCAGACGGTGAACGACCGCGCCCGCCTGCTCGCCGCCGCGCCGGCCGCCAAGCCGATCGTCCAGCAGCCCCAGGTCGACGCGACCATCATCGAGCTCAACCGGCGCGGCCGCCCGGTCTCGTCCGGCACCGTGCTCATGAGCCCCGCCTACAAGAACGGTGTGGCGATCCCGGTCGACCGGAACTTCACCGCCAAGGACGTGCGCTGGCGGCAGTGGGACGACAAGGGCTGGTACGCCAACAAGGGCCAGGGCACGATCGACGTCGTCCCCGGCCGCGAGAAGGCCACCGTCGACCACATGCTCAACTACCCGGCGTCCGTCCTGAAGCTGATGGTCAACTTCGGCGTCCTGCGCCTGGCGGACCAGGGCAAGGTCAAGCTCGACGAGACGTTCAGCTACAAGCCCGACCCCGTCAGCTCGCTCTGCGGCGGCGCCACCGCCAAGACCGTCCGGCAGTACATCGACGAGTCGCTCACCTGGTCGTCCAACGGCGCGTCCTGCGCGCTCGTCAAGCTCCTGCACGAGCGCGGCGGCATCGACCCGCTCAACCAGACGTTCCAGGACCTCGGGCTGCAGACCCTGCAGCTCAAGGGCACCAACCCCGCCAACGGCGGCCGGTGGTCCAACTCCATCACGATGAGCTCCCTGGACACCGCCAAGCTCCTGGCGCTCGTCAACGGCGCTCCCGGCAAGGTCTGGACGGCCCCCAACGGCAAGCCGGTCACGAGCAAGGTCCTGTCCCCCGCGTCGCGCAAGCTCTTCATGTCGAAGTTGAGCCAGCAGGGCTACAACGACATGTTGTCGAGCACCAACTGGTGCGGCGGCACGTACCCGGCGGCGGGCATCCCGCAGGTGACCCCGTCCCGGTGGATCGGCAAGGACGGCACGGTCACCGTCAACGCCTCCAAGTTCGGCCGTGACGTACGCCCGTGCAACAAGAAGGCCGAGGTCCGCTTCTCCCACAAGACCGGCTGGGTGAACAACACCGCGAGCGACGCCGGAATCGTCCGTGCCCTCCCGGGCAAGGGCGGCCGCACCTACATCGTCGTGGTCTTCTCCAACCTCGGCACCCAGTACGTCGACGCGAACCGGCCCACCACCCCGCCCGGCATCTACCCGTTCTCCTACACCGAGAAGTTCGCCAAGCTGGGCCGCGCCATCGACACCTACGAGAAGCGCAAGCGCCGCTAGACAGGATCGAAGCCGAGGTCGATCGGATGACCTTGGCAGGCCCGCTGGGCGCCGGGATGACCGGCGCCCAGCGTCCGGCCGAACGCGTCGAGCGTCTCTGCGCGAAGAGTCTCGCCCTCATCTCTCACTCCTGACGCCATGAGGGCGGACGCGAGATTCGCCGCGCACTGTGCTCGCCGAGCAGCGCCCAGAGCCGCCGCAAGGTCGCGGCCCCCAGGCCTGCCGCTGATTCATGATCGCCACAGGCCGCCAGGTCCGTGGCCAGGTTGGCCACGGTGAGGGTGTAGTGATGGTCACGGCCGAGAACCGCCTCCAGTCCCGCCAGTGCCGCCTCATTGAGGGCCTTGCCTCCTGCGGCTCTCCAGTAAGACGCTGCGTTCGGTGGTGACCAGGATGTGGTCGAGCCCGTCGATCAGAACCAGCCACCGGGAGGCGGACGCTCGAACGGTCGGCCTCCACTCCCGTCCGCAGCGGCTGCCATCGCGTCAGGCAGGCTGCGACTCGGACGGCAACGCGATGGGCATCGAGGGACCGTACGGCGCCCGGTCCGGCTTGGACGATCTACGGGCGTCCCGCCACCAGCTCCCCTGGTCCTGGAGCACCCGCGCGACGGCCGTCGACTTCCCCACGCCAGGCTCCGCCACGAGAATGGCGAACTGGCTGGCCTCGAGCATCTGCGCGAGGGTGAGCACGCCGATCCGGCCTCTACCGCTCACGGCACTCGGTGCGCTGTTCAACGTAGGGGTCCATCAACGGCGGGGCGCTGCCGATCGAGTACACGTACTGGTGATGTGAAGAAGCCTCCGCGCACTGCTCCTCGAGGAGCCTGCGCAGAACCGGCGGGAGGGCCTGAGGCTGCCGCCGCCACCACCAGAAACGGGCAGAGACGATTCCACACGTTCCCGCGCTGGTGGCGAGGGACGCCAGCCCAACCCCGAGGGCGTCACCCCGGCGGACTGAAGTGCCAACAACAGCACCGCGAGGGCTCCCAGCCCGACGGTCGCGATCAACCACGCCCGGCTCGGCCGGGCGTCCTCGTTCTCCGAGGTGCCGTCGTCGGCCCGGCTTTCGACGAGCACCTGGAAGAGCGACGACAAGGACCAGCCCGGCGACGAGGGCGATCGGCGCCCAGTGCTTGACGCGCTCCAGGCCGAACGGGAGCTCGCCCGACGTCACGACGTTGCCGATGAGGCTGAAGACTGACGAAAGCAGGACGTTGACACAGACACCGCAAGGAGGCAACCCGATGGCCTCCCGCGGTCTCGCATCACCGGATCCCCTTACCTGCCGCCATAGTGCAGCAAGGCGTTTCGAGGTTCAGCGATCGGTATGGAGCTGAGATACGGGCTTGGTGTAGCGACGGCACGGCACGGTGATCGGACCGTTCGGGCCGGGGGCCTGATGGTCGAACGGGCCTTCGTCAGCCCAGCCCTGGCGCTCGTAGAAGCGCCGGGCCCGAGCGTTGCCCGCGACGACGGCGAGCCAGGCCTTGGCGTGACCGTCGGCGTGCACCAGGCGTTCGGCCTCGGCGAGAAGGGTGGCCGCGACGGCCGAGCCGCGGTGGCCGTCGGCGACGTAGACCTGCTCGACCTCATCGCCGACCACCATGATGAAGCCCGCAACCTCGCCCCCGACAACCGCGACCGTGGTGTCCGCGACACGTTCCACGGCTCGGATCTCGAACGATTCAGGAGTGCGCGCCGCGAGCAGCTCGTCGGGAACGTGGCCGAAATGACCGTCCCGCCATCCGTCCCGCCAGATGACGGCCACTGCCGCCGCATCGTCTGGACGGGCTGGACGCAGGTCGAGGGGTGACATCCAGCCAGCGTAACCAGCGGACCGAAGGGAGAAAGGCGGCCCGCACGGTGCGCGTTGACGGCAGTCGTTATGTGTTCGGGGGTGCGTGGCGGATGGTGCACGTGTTGGTGTTGCCACGTGCAGGCGTGCCTGTAGGCCCGGCGCTGGGGGTGCGCCGGGCTGCAGGCTGGGGGTGTGCGGGGTGGTCAGGCCGCGTGGTCGTGCCAGGGGTTGTCGGCCTGATCGACGGGTCTGCCGCGTCTGGATCTGGCGACCCCGTCAGGTGGCAGCGCCCGATACCGGTAGCGGCCGTCCTTGGTGGTGGTGATGTGTATCTGGTGGGGGTGGGTGTGTTTCCAGCGGTTGTGCCATCCGCAGCATAGGGCGAGTTTGTCGATGTCGGTGGGGCTGTTGCCCAGCGCCCACCCGTCGACATGGTCGACCTCGCACAACAGCCCCGGCACCTCACAGCCCTGCACCGCACAGGTGTCATACAGGGTTTCCAGCACCCGGCGTTGCCCGGCGGTGGCGATCCGCACCGCATGCCCCAGATACAGCGGCACGTGGTCGGGGCTGAGGATCAGTGGGGAGATTCCGGCGTTGAGGGCGATGCGCCGCACCTGCGCCGCCGGGATCGGGGTGCCGTCACGCAGCCGCCCGGGGGTGTTGTCGCCGGTCAGGGTCTGCAGGTCGGCGATGACGGTGATGCGGGTGTCCCTGTGTCCACCGGCCAGCACCGTCGACAACGCCGCAGCGGTGCGTTCGGCCAGGTCGCGGCGGTCGTCGGTGCCGGCGGGTTTGGCGAGCGGTGCGAGGGTGCCGTCCAGGATGGCGGTGTCTTCGGGGTTGAGCCACCCGTGCAGGTAACAGCCGCCATCCAGCGACCGGCTCACGGTCATCCACGACCGCTGATACCCCCGCGCCGCATCCTGTGGCGGCTGGTCTTCGCCGGCGAGTTCGGCGACCAGGTCATGCACTCTGCGGCCCAGCCGCGCCAGGTTCCGCGCCGACACCCCGCCAGCCACCGCCTCCAACAAAATGCCCTCGGCCGCCGCACAGTCCTCATCGTTCAGCCGCTGTACGGCGTCGGCGATGGTGGCGGCATACCCATACGACAGGGCGCCGGTGGCCAGCCGCTCGCTTACTTGCTGCAGGCGGGGGAGTTGGCGGGCCAGGGTGAGGCGTTCTTGGGCGCGGCCCTCGCGCATGCCCAGCCGGCACCGCAACCACGCCTGAGTCGACGCCAACCCCCACCGCTTGGGTTCCCCGGTCCGGTCCACCACCGCAATCAACCCCGCCAGCACCTGCTCACCCTGATCCAACGCGGCGGCGAACCGTTCGGCCAGCTCCATGCAGGCGGTCCCGGAGTCGGGTGCCGATCGTTGGGTGAGTTGGGTGGTGATCGCGGCGGCCGCTTCCACCAAGTCAGCGGTGGAAGCGGAATCAAGTCCCGCCACGATCGAATCCATGCCGTTATTCTATCGTCACGTTCGGTGATATTGCAAGGTGTTGAGTGGCGATTGCCAGCGGTATCCGGCCACCTTTTTGTGACCGGTGCGACAGATGGCCGTCCCGCGATTTCCGTTGATCAGGAGCGGCGAGCCGGAAGGCTAAGTCGGCGTCATTCGGCAGGGTCAGCGTGTGCGTTTGTGGCCGTTTTTGTGGGTGGCTGGGGCGGGGGTGTTGTCCCACGGTCGTTGTCGGTTGCGGGCGGGTGGATCGGGGATTAAGTTGGCTGGTTTGGGTGGGTGGTTGAGCGGTGCCGAAATGACCGTTTGCGGGCTGGTGCGGCTTTGTCGTGGGTTGCGGTCACGTTGGTTGCTGTTGCGGGATTCTGGTCTGCGCACAAGGGTGATGGCGGGCGGTGGCCTGAGGTTGTGGCACATCCCGCGCTCCGCGCGGGCTTAAGGTCGAACATCAGCCACCAGCAAACCCGCACAACACCAACGCGCCGTGCCCGCCGCCTCCCTTCTTGTCGCCGCCGCTTTTTGGGTCTTCAGCCCCAACCGACCGGCTGCCGGGCGGGGTGCGGAGCCAAAGGGGTGACCGCTGCCGCAACCGCGAAGCGGCACGAAGTAGGCTGCCGCCCGAAATCCTGTGTGTGCGCACCTGCCGTGCCCGCCGCCTGCTTTCTTGTCGCCGCCGCTTTAGGTCTTCAGTCCCAACCGACCCGACAGCCGGGCGGGGTGCGGCGCCAGAGGGGTGACTGCTGCCGCCAACCGCGCAGCGGCGCGAAGTAGGCTGCCGCCCGGAAACCGGTGCGTACGCACGTGCCGTGCCCGCCGTCTACCTTCTTGTCGCTGCGCTTTTTGGGTCTTTAGCCCCGCCTCACCCGACAGCCGGGCGGGGTGCGGAGCCAAAGGGGTGGCCGCTGCCGCCAACCGCGCAGCGGCGCGAAGTAGGCTGCCGCCCGGAAACCTGTGTGTGCGCACGTGCCGTGCCCGCCGTCTACCTTCTTGTCGCTGCGCTTTTAGGTCTTTAGCCCCGCCTCACCCGACAGCCGGGCGGGGTGCGGAGCCAAAGGGGTGACCGCTGCCGCCAACCGCGCAGCGGCGCGAAGTAGGCTGCCATCCGGAAACCGGTGCGTACGCACGTGCCGCGCCGCCGTCTGCCTTCTTGTCGCTGCTGCTTTTGGGTCTTAGCCCCGCCTACCCGCCTACCCGCCGGCCGGATGGGTGCGGAGCCAGAGGGGTGACCGTTGCCGCCAACCACGCAGCGGCACGAAGTAACCTGCCGCCCGGAAACCTTTGCATGCGCGTACTGTCCCCGCCCACTGCCCATCTTGTCGCTGGCGCTTTTAGGTCTTCAGCCCCAACCGACCGGCTGCCGGGCGGGATGCTCAGCTAAGGGGCCGACCGGTGCTGCCAACCGCGAAGCGGCAAAGATGTGTGCCACAAATGCGCAGGTCGACGCGAGGGCCAAACTTCCGGTCAATTCCTTTCTGCGTCGCGGATGTTTGTAGCTAGGCCGCGCTAATCCGCAGTTGGGTGACTAACCAGCTAACGGTGCGACCCTTGCCGCCACTACTCACCCCACACGTCTGCCTGCCGTCCACGGCCCTGCTACTGCTCACACCAAGCTTGAAGCGAATTGCTTCCGGCAGAGCGGGCGAGTAGTTGTAGCCGGTTGCGCGGGCCGTTCCCGGAAGCGGACACAGGGGCCTAGTTCTTGGTCTCCGGTTGCTGGCCGCGGACGGGCAGCCCAGAGTCGTTTGGCGACCGTTTTGGGTATCGGCTCTAGCAAAGGCGAAGGTATCGCGTTGCGAACCCTCGCTGAGTTTCTGGTCGTCGCCGGACTCGGCAATGATCACCGTGCGGAGACGACCGCCAAGTACCACGAGGACGTGGCGTGTATACCGGCGACGGCGAGCGTCGCACAAGGCGTTGTCGGCATTCTGTGACCGTGTTGTCGCGGAACGCTGCGCCACCATGGTGCGCTCGCCGATCTCCGCGTTCATCGGGGAAGATCTCGACACCGGCTTCCCGGTGATCGAACCTATGGGTACTGGTCAGCTGTGCCAGGCCTGAGACGGGGAAGGGGACCGATGACGGTTGTGTCCAACGCGCTGGTCGGCCTGGCATTGGTGGCGAGCGTGGCGGTCGCCGGGTGCGGGGCTGCGGGGGAGTCGTCGATCATGGACAAGGACACGCTGGTCGCCGGTGTCCGGCCTGACCTTCCGGGGATCGGGCTGAAGCGTCCGGACGGCTCGTTCGAAGGGTTCGACGTGGACGTTGCCCGGCAGGTGGGCGCGCGGCTCGGCAAGCGGGTGAAGTTCGTCCAGTCGTTCGCCGCCGACCGTGAGCGGCTGCTGCTGGAACGGCGCGCCGACCTGATCCTCACGTTCTGGGTGCGGCCTGACTGGAAGCTCCGCCTGACGTTCGCCGGGCCCTACTACCCCTCGTACCAGGACATCCTCGTGCGGACCGGCGAGCGCGAGATACGTGGCGTGCGCGACCTGAAGGGCCGCAAGATCTGTGCCGTCCGCGGAGCCGGGGCGGCCGACCAGGTGACCAAGGAACGAGGCGTCGCCGCCGAGCAGGTGTTCGCGCAGGACTACGACCAGTGCGCTGCCATGCTGCGGAGCAGGAGCATCGATGCCATCACGACCAACGACACCATCCTGGCGGGGATCAAGCTGCGCCAGGGCCAGGACTTCCGGCTGCTGAACGCGCGGTTCGGTGAACAACGCACCGGGATCGGGATGCGGCGCGGTGATCCCGACGGCTGCGAGGCCGTCAACAAGGCCATCACCCAGATGTACCAGGACGGCACGATGGCCAAGCTCATGCACAAGTGGTTCAGGGGATCAGGGCTGGACCTGTCGGTCATCGAGGTTCCGGAGTTTGAGGGCTGTCTCTGACTTCGGGCAGCGCCAGCCGGGCTACTGCGCGGGGCGCGCCGTCCGTTGCCGGAACAGCTCGTCGTCGACGTCGATCGGCTCTGGGCCGGACAGCGCCGGCGATGGCCATGGCAGACCGGAGTCGGCGTTGGCGCTTGATCGGGCCGCCCATGTGGGGGGTGCCTCTATGTTCTTGGTCAAGCCAGGTCGTCGTCCGGGAAGAGGTATGCGTCGGTCTCGGCGTAGTAGATGACCGCCTCGCAGGCTTGCTGTGAGGAGGGAGGGGTGCCGTCGTGTTGGGCGCTCCAGGCTTCGAGGACGTCGCGGATCAGGAAGGCTTCCAGGAGGTAGGTCCGGCCGTGTGCATCGGGCCGGGTGCCTTCGGTGTTGGGGTCGGCTATTGCGTCGCTGTGTGCGGTCCAAGGTTCGCTGGCGTAGACGGTCAGGCCGTCGTCGGCTTCGGTCAGCCGACCGATCAGCTCCTGAAGTGTCATTCGTCCTCCGCTGTTGCTCATGCGTGTGGGCTGCAGAGTCTCACGGGGCGTGGGGTTCGGTGTTCGTAGAAGGTGCCGTCGCGGAGCATGGCGAACAGAACGCTGATGCGGTGTCGGGCGAGGCGGAGCAGGGCTTGGGTGTGGGTCTTGCCGCGTGCTCGGCATTGGTCGTAGTAGGTGCAGGAGGCGGGGTCGTGCAGAGCGGCGAAGGCGGAGAGGAACATGGCTCTCTTGAGTTGACGGTTGCCGCTTCTGGGAGCGTGTTCGCCATGGATCGAGGTTCCTGAGGATTTCGTGGTGGGGGCGGGGCCTGCGTAGGAGGCCAGGTGGGCGGCGGTGGGGGAGTTGGTGCCGTCGCCGACGGTGACCAGCAGGACGGCTGCGGTCCTGACTGCGACCCCGGGCATGGAGGTCAGGACATGGGAAAGAGGGTGGGCCTCCAGCAGGGTGGCGATCTGGCTTTTCCAGCGCGCGTCGCTGCTGGTGAACGGCCGTCAGGGAGCGGCGAGTGAGGGGATTACGAGGTCGAGGTCGAGGTCGAGGGTGCTGGTGCCCGGGACGATCACGGTCTGTTCGTCGAGGGCGGCGAAGACCTCGTCGATCAGCCGCTCGGCCATCCGCGGAGCCTTGGGACGGATCAGGTCCACAAGCCTGCGCCGCCCGGCTTTGCGCAGTGTCGCCGGGGAGCCGTGGCGCCCTAGCAGCCAGGTGACGGCGGGATGGTCCAGCCGGGGGCCCAGCATCCGTTCAAGGCTGGGGCGGAACTGGGTGGCCCCCTTGCAGGACCTCGAAGAACATAACGGGGGGTGGGTACGCATGATGTCGGCTTGGCGATTCGGACGACGGGCCGGGGGACCACGCGGTCAGAGAAGAGTGGCGGCTCGAACGCGGTTTAGGTGGATGAGGACGTCGTAGAACGTGCCCAGAGCCACGGGCCTGGCTGGGTCCGGATAGTCGGCTCCGATTTCGCGCGTCGGCCGAGCCTGCCGCAGCCAGCTACGGGCCGGCTCCGGGACGGTACGCATGTCCAGCACGTAGTCGCGGTACCGCACCTTGTCGAGCGTGTGCTCGTTGCCGCCCTTGTCCCCAGGTCCCACTGTGACCGGACGCAGCACGCCGGTGTCGGGGTCGAAGGCGTTGAACGAACCGTGGTCGAACGTGAAGCCGATGTTCACATAACGGCGCCCGATTTGTTCTCTGATCAGGTCGCCCTGGATCCGGTACGGGTATTCCGGGCGCGAGTTGCCGTACGCGACGTGCCCGTTGTGGGCCGACAGCAGCGTCTTGCCGCCCGTGCGCCGGTTCCACCAGATCGTGTTGTCCGCCATCGCCTGCTCGCGGTGTTGGACGGCTCGCAGCAGGTCCGCCTGGTCCTCAAGGTCGTACGAGTAGATCTCGGCTACCTGGGCGATGAACTTCGCGTACTGAACGATGGTGCCGTCGGCTCCACGTTCACGCAGTAGATTCACGACCTGTGTGGCGTCGGCCAAGGATGCCTTGCGTTCGGCAAGCGGCCTCTGCGGATAAGCCTGCATCCAAGTCTCCATGCCAGCGTCAGGCCGCAGGCGGCTGTAGCGCTCCTTCACCGTCGGCAACATGTCGGGGTGGTGACTGCGTACGTATCCCTCCACCCGAACGAACAGCTCCATGCCCGGATAGTCGATGTCGTTTCCGACGTACTGGAGCTTGGTGGCGTGCCGTGCGTTGTAGGCGCGCATCCACTGGAAGAGGTCGAGGTACTCGCGGGTGTTCCACAAGCGCGTACCGCCCTGGAACTCCTCCTCCATGATCTGCCGTATGTCGCCCTTGCCCTTCACCACGTAGTCGTTGATGCGGAGACCCGCGGCCACATGCACTTCCTGGCTGAACGCCCTGAAGCCCTTGGTCTCCGCCAGGTACCGGAAGACCCTGTGCTTCATGGTGAAGAACTCGCGTGAATTGTGAGTCGCCTCGCCCAGACCCACCACGGTCGCCCCGTCCAGCATGTTTCCGAGCATGTGCAGATCGTTCATGCTACCGGCCGGCTCGGTGCTGAGTAGCGGGTGCGCATGCGTCTCAATGGCGCCGACCACTGGTGCCACGCCATCTGCACTTGCGGGTTGCGGGACGGACGCCAGCACGCCGGCGGCCACGAGTCCTTGGAGTACGTTACGTCGAGTTCTGATCGGCATGCCGCACATGATCTGCCGACCCCGACTCGTCCGGCACTACCGCTAGCAGCCCTGCTTTACGGGGGCCTTCCCCACTACCGATGCTTCAGAGATCCACCGGTGAAAGGGGCTTCACGTGCCACTGCGGATCGGCGGAATCCGGGCCGGGAGCCGGCGGAATCCGAGCCGCGATCTGCTCGCGAGCGTGCTCGCATTCGCTGAAGCTGTACGGGCAGGCTAGGGCGTGCTCAATCAGCTTCTTGGCCGCCTGCGCCTGTGCGATGCGCTGCTCAAGCTCTTGGACGTGGCGGCGCAGCATGTCGCGGTGGTCCATCGGGCTGGCGGTGGACAGTAGCGTACGCAGCTCGGCCAGCGTGAAACCGGCCTCCTTGCCCATCAGGATCAGCGCGACACGCCCCAGGTCCGCCAATCCATATGAGCGTTGACCCCCCGCGAGCCGCGCGGGCTCCAGCAGACCCATGCTCTCCCAATGCCGCAGCACATGCGTGGCCAGCCCGAACCGTTCTGCCAGCTCGCCGATGGCCAGCCCCTCGTCTGCTTGTCCGCTGATGGCTAGCCCTTCGTGTGTCTGCTCGCCGATGGCCAGCCCCTCGTTTGCCGGCTCGCCGATGGCCAGCCCCTCGTCTGCTTGTCCGCTGATGGCCAGCCCCTCGTTTGCCGGCTCGCCGATGGCCAGCGTCTCGTCTGCTTGTCGGCTGATGGCGAGCGCCTTGTCGGTCTGCCCGCCGATGGCCAGTCCCTCGCTTGACTTCATGTGTACATTAACCGGCACCGTGACCGGCATGATCAAGTCATCGATCGCGGTCACCCGCGTGGTCAACTCCTGCGTGCTGCTGGAATTCGACGGCCACGCCGTGCTCACCGACCCCTGGTTCATCGAACGGTGGTGGCTGCGCCGTGGAGAGCCGTTGGGGCTGCGGATCGCGAACCTGCCCCCGCTCGCCGCCATCGTCGTCACCAATCTGGCCACCAACCACTGGGATCTGCGTGGCCTACGCGCCCTTCCCGCCAAGGAGACCACGCCGCTGTTCGTGCCCACCTCTGGCATGGCCCGCCGCGCCAGGGCAGTGGGATTCCTGCGTGCTGAGTGCCTGCGTTGGGGACAGACCCGTGACATCGCTCCCGGTGTCAGCATGCAAGTGGTGCCCTCGGGGCGGACTGTGGTGTGGCCCAACAACGCGTATGTGTTCGGTGCGGCAGGCGGCCGGGTGTTCTTCGGTGGTGAGATCGCCGAGGTCGAGCTCCTTGAGCGATACCGGGCCGAGCAGCCGCCGGTGGACCTGGCTCTGCTGCCGGTCAACGGGCTGCGCCCGGTGTTCGGCCCGCGCCTGGTGATGGGCCCGGAGCAGGCCGTCGCCGGAGCGGCCGTGCTCGGCGCGCGAGCTCTGGTCCCTGTGCACGACGCCCACGGGCACGACCCGCTGTCGCGGCTGTTCCGGACCAACGGCACCGCCTCGGACGCGGTACGGCTGGCCGACCCGGATCTGCATGTGGCGGACCTGCCGACTGGTGAACGTTGGGAGTTGCCGTGCTGAGCCCGTTCATGCACGGGGAAGTCACGCAGGTCGAGCCGATCGCCGAGCGCATGCGTCGCATCCGCATCTCCGGCCCCGAACTGCGCGACCTGGACTGGGTGCCCGGCATGCACATCCGCCTGCGGGTCTGCGACCCGCGTCGGCCTGGCACGTGGCTGCGCGGCTTCCTGCGTACTTACTCGATCTGGGATTACTCGGCGGAGGGCCATCTTGACATGTGCATCCTCGACCACCCCGCCGCTGGCCCCGGGGCGTTGTGGTCACGCCGGGCTCATGTAGGCGACGTCGCCGTCTTCATGAGGCCGGAGGGCAGGTTCGTGCTGCGGCAGGACGCGCCGTACCACCTGTTCACCGGAGACGAGACCGCAGCCGTCGCCTTCGGCGCGATGCTCCGCGCGCTGTCACCCTCGGCCATCGTGCACGGCGTGATCCTGGCCGACAGGCCAGGCGATCAGCTCCCTCTTGCCCGAAGTGATCGCCTGACCTGGGTCTACCGGCCCGATGAGCTGCCGGACGCCGTTCTTTCGCTGGACTTTCCCGGCGAGCCGGGCGTCGCCTATGTCGCCGGCGAGGCGCGCACCTGCCAGGCGGTGCGGGGCCACCTGGTGAACGAGCGCGGCTGGTCCCGCCGGGACGTCGTGGTGAAACCGTTCTGGGCACCAGGACGACGCGGCATGGACTGACTCGGTACGGCACACGCCCGGCCGGGCGGGCTGTCCGGCGGCGAGCTCCCGCAGCCCGCCCGGCCAGCACGCACGGACCCGACGAGGTCAGCGCGACCGTGGTCAGTCGCGAGCTGTGATCTGCTGGATTGCCCAGCTATTGCCGTCCGGGTCGTTGAAGTAGCAGAACCCCACGTTGTTCAGGTCGTCGCCGTCGCGCGCCGGACGCTGCCCTTCCTTGGCGAAGACCTGGCCTCGGAGACGTCCACTCCGCGCCCCGCGAGCTCGGCCCGCGCGGCCTTGACGTCGTTCACCACGAGCTGCACGCCCTTGAGTGAGCCGGGCGCCATGCCCTCGTGGGCGTTGCCGATCACCACCGAACAGCCCGACCCGCGTGGGGTGAGCTGAACGAAGCGCACGTCGGCGCTGACCGAGGTGTCGTGGTCGACGGCGAAGCCGAGCTGCGCCTCGATGTCACCAAGATGGCGCTCTACCGGCACGTGTCGAGCAAGGCCGAGCTCGTGGCCGTCACGATCGAGACGGCTGTCGGTGAACCACCGGACGTCAGGCGAGCAGGGAGACCGCTTCCGGCACATCCTCAGCGCAGTGGACGACGTCCACGACGCGCCACCCGACGACGGCTGGGCCTTCGGGCTAGACCGGATACTCGCGGGACCGGACCAGCTCATCACGGAAAAGAACGCCTAGATCCACGCGGGATTTCCAAGTGTCGAATTGAAATCACTTTGGGTTAATTCGGTAACTCTTGTCAGGCAGGGTTGGGTCATCTCTTGTTTGTTGAAGACTCTCCGAAATGGCCCACCCTGAAGGAGACTTCAGGGTGCTTCAGCCTAGCCTCAGGAAAGTCAGTCAGAGTGGATCCATCGAAGGAACGCCGCACGCTGGGAGGGAAACTGATGAGATTTCACCTTCGTGTCCGTCACGTGGGGAGAGAAATGGCGCTTCCACCGCCTGCGCGTGTGGGAAGGCCTGCACCGGCCGCGACACCGCGGCAAGGCGAAATGACGCGCGTGCGGATCGTTCCCGCGTGGCCGGCACGGCCCGCCTGGTCGGCCTTCTGGAGCGGATGGCTTGCCACCGGGCCATCGTCGCTGTCGCCGCCGTGCGGCAGCAGGTCGCGCTCGGCGGATGGTCAGGCCCAGGGCACGGTCAATCTGCCAGATCGCCGAGTCCAAGACGCTGGTGCCCAGTCCGGCGCCGGTGGCGGTGTTCCTGCCCAGCGCGAAGGACAGCAACACCTGCACGCGCCGGACGAAGCCGGAGCCGATGAACGACGGAAACGATGGCGTCGCAGGCTCTACCACTACCAGTGAGCGGGCCAGGACAACCGACGGCGTCGGGGCGAAGGTACGCAGCGCCCCGAGACCAGGAAGCCGCCGCGGGCCTGCTGTGGTGAGCCGCCGGTGAGGCTTGTCGTGGACCGCGGCGAGCCGGTCGGGTACCGCTTGCAGCCGTCCAACTCCGAAACCCTCGCAGTATCAGACCGTTCGGCTCACCGCTCCGCTGCGGCCACCTGCGGCCGGTCCGGTTCCGCTGAGAGGAACTTGTGGCCTCGCGCCTGCGACCGGGCCAGCCATACGCCGGCGACCTGTGAGGTGAGGACGGACAGCAGCACCAGTGCGACGAAGAAGGTCGCGTTGATGACGCCCGCCCCGAAGGCCACCGAGGCCAGCACGATGCCGGGGCCGCCGCGGGCGTTCATCGCCACCGCGAAGTCGGTCGACCACGCCCGGTCCCTGCCGGCCAGCCGCGCCCCCGCCCATACGCTGCTGAACTTGATGACGCAGGCCACCGTGAACAGCCAGGCGAAGAACACCAGGTCCAGGTGGTGTACCAGGTCGATCCGGAACCCGACGAGCGCGAAGTAGATCGGCACGAAGAAGGCCAGCGCAAATCCCCGCAGCAAGCCGAGGCCGGGCGACTCCCGGGATGCCGGTTCGGCCATGGCGATCCCGGCCAGCAGCGCGCCGAAGATCGGGTCGATGCCCAGGCCCATGCAGCACAGGCACAGCGCGAACAGGAACACCAGCCGCAGTGCCGTTGGGCTGCGCCGCTCCAGCACGTTGAGCCGCCAGTTTCCGGTCAGCCATTGGAACAGTGCCCGGCCGCCGCTCAGGAAGACCGCGAAGAAGAGCACCGATGCGGCCACGTAGTAGGCCACGTACAAGCCGATCGCCTCGCCATCGAGGAGTGTGGGCAGGCCAAAGGTCGCGTCCCCATGGACGTTGGCAAGGCCGAGGATCACGGCTAGGACGACGTACAGCAGGATGTCCTCGACCACGGCGACGGTGAGGACGGTGCGGGCGAACAGGGTGCCCATGATGCCCAGGTCCATCATGATCCGGGAGATGACCGGGATGCTGGTCACCGCGATCGCCAGCCCCAGGACCAGAGAGATCGTGGCAGCCGAGCCGTGCGGACCGGCCAGCGCGCCGGGGTCGATCACCTGGGCGATGGTCAGCCCCCCGGCAAAGGGGATCACCAGACCCGTGACGCTGGTGAACAGCACCGTCTTGCGCTCAGTCCCCTGGCCGCCCGGCCGCATCTCCAATCCGGCAAGGAACACCATCATGACCATGCCGAGCTGGTAGACCGCGCCCAGCATGTGCGCTGTCGGAGTGTCGTGCGGGGCCAGCCACCCGCTGGCCGCCGGAGCGATCAGAGCGAGGGCGCTGGGGCCGAGCAGCAGCCCTCCAGCGATCTCGCCGATCACCGGGGGCTGGCGCAGCCGTACGAACAGGGCCGCACCCAGATGGGCTGCCAGCAGGAAGACCGCCAGCACGATCAGAATCCGGGCCACCTCGCCGACCGGCAGGGACATCGCTCGCCTCCTCGCGAGGGCAGGCACCGACCCAGCAGCGCGGCAGCGCAGGGGAAGGATCCATCAGTAAGCCGGACTTGCTCCGTGCACTCATGTGCTCTGTGCACTCATGTGCTCTGTGCACTCACAAGCTGCGTGATTTGCGTGACCGGCATTTCACTCGATCAGGGGCGCGACCGATGGCGTTGGCCTTGCTCGTTTGCGGAATACCGGAAGATCTGGACCTCGTCCAGTGGCTCGCATCCGTACTCCCCCACTCGTGTGTGGACCAGGAAGGTTGGCCGGTTTGAACCGATCAGGCACTGTTGGTGACCATACGTTCACTATAAGGAGTTGAACGTTGCTTTGCGATGCCATGGGCGTGAGGTGAACGTTGCCGGAGCGGGCAACTCCCCGCACCGACCGCGGACGACAGGTCCCGCACCTCCGAGCGAGCGGCGAGAGCGGCGACGGCTTCGTCCCGGCGGCGGGACCGCGGCCCTCATTCCACAACACTTCAAAATATTGGCAGATTAAATCCTCTGTAGCTAACGTAAATGCTGGGCAAAGTTCCAGATTTGGTCGGCTTATGAGGTCCTTCTGAAGGGGGTCATTGTGCTGAAATCATTGTGATGACCGATAACAAGCCGCAGCACGACACAAGCCCTATTGACGAGACCCCGGCAGAGCGCACCATCCGCAATTTCTTGGAGCTCCTGCAGGGCTTGCGGGTCGCGGTCACCGGCGTGCAGGTGCTTTTCGCCTTCCTGTTGACCGTGCCGTTCGCTCCGGGTTACGAGCGGATGACCGCCGCCGACCGCTGGCCGTTCTTCGTCGCGCTGGTCGCGTCCGCAGTGGCCTCGGTGCTCTTCATCGCTCCGGTGGCCCAGCACCGGATACTGTTCCGCCTTGGCTGTAAGGAGTCGCTGATGCGGCGGGCCAACCTTTACGGCATCGCCGGGACGCTGGCCCTGGCGGTATCGATGGCCTCCGCCACCCTAGTGGTGGTCAACTTCCTGTTCGATAGCCCGATCGCGCTCGTCACCTCCACCGGTGTTGCCTGCCTGGCCGGATGGCTGTGGTTCGGCAAACCGATACTCATCCGGATCCAAAGGGGGCGCATTCGTTCTCGGCGATGAACCCCGTGTGGACGAGGTCGTGGTGCGCGGGAGCGTGGTGGAGGAGGGCCGGACTCAGGGTGAACGAACGAACAGATGGGCAGCGCCAGGCGCTGCCCATCTGTTCGCGGGGGAGTGTCACCCGCCCCCGATGTCGCTCTCGTCCCCTTCGTTCTCCTGCCAGTGGCGGTTGGTGCAGAGGGTCTTGAACGGGCTGTCGGAATCTACCGAAAGGACATATACGATGCAGTAATGGATGGACTTGTTCGAGAACTTGTCGTTGTCATGCTTCTTGTGGTTTTTGATGGAACCCTTGAACTTAGAGTTTTTGTTGGACTTCTTGGACTTGTTGGAGTTGTTGGACTTCTTCGACTTCTTCGACTTGTGGGGGTTGGGGTCGGACTCATGGGAATTGTGGGAGGGCCTAGGGTCCTGGGAAATGGTAGTGGCCGTCGCAGGTGCTGCGCCGATCAGCGCACCAGCCATGCTCATGGCGAGCACGCTGGTGGCGGCAAAATACCGGAGCATGATGCTTCCTCTTTCCTGGGCGGGTAACGCCGATACCGGCGTCGGCGATATCTATCGCCTAACGCGAGAGATCTTGCCCAGGATTTCCATGCCAACGCACCCGCTCAATCGTCTATTCCTGGAAATGTCTCGGCAAAGTGGCGAGAGCGCGCCATGCCGTCGGCTAATTGAGATAGGGAATTCCTATTCGCCCGAAAAATGCCGCGCGGCGGGACGGTTGCCGGTTTGGAGTCGTGAGCGGTGAAGGAGCCACTGCCCATGCTCTGGCAAGTGTGATTTATCGGGTGCGGCAGTGAGATTCCGCGGGCGGCGGGAGCTGTACCTGGAACAGCGCGCCGCCCTCGGGCGCGTCACCGACCGTGATCTTGCCGCCGTGCGCCTGGACCAGGTCGCGGGTGATGGCCAGGCCGAGCCCGGCTCCGCCGTCGTCGCGGCTGCGGGCCTCGTCGAGCCGGACGAACCGTTCGAAGATCCGCTCGCGGTCGTCCGGCGGCACTCCGGCGCCGTCGTCGGCGACCCGCAGCACCGCCGCGCCGACCTGCCCACCGTCCTGCGCGCCCAGTTCCACGCGAATCCTGGCGGTCGCGTGCCGTTCGGCGTTGTCGAGGAGGTTGGAAAGGACGCGGGCCAGCCGTACACGGCTGCCCATGACCCGGGGGGCGTTCGCCACGTCGGCTTCGATGGCGAGGTCGCGTGTGCCCTGGGGACGTCGCCTCAGTTCGTCGCGCACCAGCTCGGCCAGGTCCACCGGCTCCGGCGGGGCGGGGCGGTCTCCGGCGTCGAGGCGGGCGAGCAGCAGCAGGTCGGCGGCCAGATGCTGGAGCCGGACGACGTCGACGATCAGTTCGGACACGTCCAGCAGCTGTGGATGCGCCGCGGCCACCTCTAAGTGCGTGCGCAGTGAGGCGATCGGGGTGCGCAGCTCGTGTGCGGCGTCGGCGACGAAGGCGCGCTGCCGCGTCACCGACCGTTCCAGCGCGGCCAGGGTCTGGTTCGTCGCGGCGGCCAGGTCGGCCACCTCGTCCCGCGACCTGGGCACGGGGACGCGGCGGGTCAGGTCGCCCGATGAGGTGATCTCCGTCAGCTCGCCGCGGATCGCCGCGACCGGGTGCAGCGCGCGCCGTGTGACCAGCCAGGTCACGGCCGCCACCACGGCCAGCAGCAGCGGCAGGCCGGCCAGCATCCCCCGGCTCACCGCAGCGACCGCGTGGCGCGTGGTGGCCAGGCTCGCGCCCGCGTACACGGTGACGGTATCGCCGCCGGGGGTGGTGGCCTGCACCGCTGCGAACCGATAGTCGGCGGTGCTGCCTTCCACGGTGGCGCGGCCCGTGGCATGCCGGACTTCGTCGGAGACCTGGCCGGGGTGGGGATCCTCCTCGTCCAGGTCGTCGTCGTCATCATCCTCTGCTGACAGGGTTGTGGTGGTCATCGGCCAAGGCATTGTGGCGGGATTGCCGGTGCCGCTGATGGACTGCAGGTCTTCGCTCACCGCGCGTACGCGGCCGGAAGAGTCCACGATCTGGACCGGGTGCGCCTCGGTGTCGTCCAGGTCGAGCCGGTTGTAGGGGATGCCGGTGGCGAGTTTCGCGGCGGTCTCGCGGGCGGTCATCTCGGCCTGAAGATCGGCGTGTCCGGCGAGGTTCGCCCGCAGCAGGGACATCACGACCAGTCCCGCGGCGACCAGCGCGACGGCGACCACAGCGGTCGCGCCCAGCGTGGCACGGGCGCGCACCGAGCCGAGCAGGCGGGGCATCTAGGTGCTCCCTCTCGGTGGCCTGCCGGGTTGGGCGGCGCCGCCGTTGGAGGCCAGGCGGTATCCGGCACCGCGCACCGTGGTGATCGATCTGCGGCCGAAGGGGGCGTCCAGCTTTCGGCGCAGCGCGCTCACATAGACCTCGACGATGTTGGGGTCGCCATCGAAGCCGCTGTCCCAGACGTGCTCGAGGATCTGCGTCTTCGACACCACCTGGCCCGCGTTGGTCGCCAGGTGCTCCAGCACCGCGAACTCCTTGGTGGTCAGTTCCACCTGCACACCGGCGCGCTGGACGCGTTTGGCGGCGGGGTCGATGGACAGGTCGCCAAGCTCGATGAGGGGCGAGGCGCCCCGGGTATGGCGCCGCAGCAGGGCCCGGACGTGGGCGAGCAACACCACATAGGAGAACGGCTTGGTGAGGTAGTCGTCGGCGCCGGTGTCGAGCCCTTCGGCATGGTCGTACTCGCCGTCCTTGGCGGTGAGCATCAGGATCGGAGTGTCGTCACCCGCCGAGCGCAGGGCCGAGCAGACCCGGTAGCCGTTCATGCCGGGCAGCATGATGTCGAGCAGGATGAGGTCGTAGTCGTTCTCCAGCGCCCGGGCCAGGCCGGTGGCGCCGTCGTGCGCCAGGTCCACCGCGAAGCCCTCGGCGACCAGGCCCTGCGCCAGTGACCTGGCCAGCCGTTTCTCGTCCTCGACGATCAGCAGGCGCATGCGTCCCACCCATTACTATCAGTGATATCCTCATTGCTTAGTGTAATAACGCGTGGTCGGTGTGCCAGCCGGCGCCGGCCCGGTCGGGCGGTTCAAGATCGGCAAGGCATGCCAGCGTCACCTGAAAGCCCTTTGGCTGCGCCTCGTGCCGACCTCACCCTTCGGGGAACGCAGATCCGGCCCGGGGAGGGATGGACATGAAGTTCGCTGCCAAGAATGCGCTGTCGGGAAGCTGGCCACTGCTGGTGGTCGCGGCCGTGGCGGGAGCGCTGGCGGGGGCCACCGCCACCGGATTTGCCGCGGGGAACGACGGCTGCGTCCAATCGGTCACCGTACGCCTCGACATCGAGAAGGCCGCCGCCGCCGCGCTGGCGGCGGTGCCCGGCAGCCACATCGAGGGCCTGGAACTGGACTACAACGGCCGGACCTTGATCTGGGAGGCCGACACCCTGGCCCGCGATGACACCGAGCGGGAACTGCACATCGACGCCTGCGACGGCCGCGTGTTGTCCAACAGGATCGACCCCCCGGAGGAGGGCGAGGACAAGCCCGACGAGGCCAAGGCGCTGCGATCGGCGAAGATCACCGCAATCCAAGCCGCACGGGCCGGTGCGAAGGCCGTGTCCGGCATCGCGGCCGCCGTGGACTTCGAATACCGCCGGACGAGGCACTTCTGGGGGGTCGACATCACCGCCGACAACGGCCAAGAGCACAAGCTACGGGTGGACGCCGCCACCGGCAAGGTCACCGCCGACACCGTCGAACAAGACCTCCACGGCTGATCTCCTCGAGCCTTGCCAGAGGCGGGCGTGCAGTCCAGGTTGGGCGCAGCTTCTCCTACCGGCCCTGGAGGCCGAAAAGGCAGAGTGATCCTCGTCGCTCCTCCCAGGCAACGGCGCGCTGCGGCCTCGCCCAAGAGCTGTCCTTTGGTGACTACGCGTATGTGTATGGGTGCGAGTCGAGCCGAAAACCGATCGACCTCACGCCTGGACGCTCCGTACGTCGGTTGCGTTCACCGAGCTTGACGGATTTTGGTTGACCGCATCAGGACACGCACGGTGACAACGGCCGGGTTCCTTGGCACGTCCTGCAAGTGAACATTTTGTTCCAAGGAGAGGGCGTGCGATGAAACTACGGGGGTTGGCAGCGCTTTCAGCGCTGTTTCTACCGGCCGGGGTTATGACGGCCGGTGTGGCGGAGGCGGCTCCCAAGCCGGTGCCACAGAAATGGAAGCTCACCACGCGCACCAACGTCGCAGGGGACGACGGCATCGGTGCCCTGGCGGTCACCGGACGCAAGAGCGCCTGGGCAGCCGGCAGCGTCTGGCAGGGGCCTCCGCTGCTGTACCGCTGGAACGGCAGCGCCTGGCGCCGGATCAAGCTGCCCGCGCACGTGAACCACCCGCTCGAGCAGATGGACGCCACCTCGGACAAGAACGTCTGGGCGTTCGGCGGTGACAGTTCATCGGTGTTCAAGTCGTTCCACTGGAACGGCAAGGCGTGGAAGACATCCGTCGTCGAAAGAGGCGAGGTCCACGCCTGGGACACGGAGGCGATCTCCTCTTCGAACGTGTGGCTGTCCCTCAACGAACACTCGGGCCGCGGCCAGTTGCGTAACTGGAACGGCCGCAAGTGGCGGAGCATGCGAATTCCCGCAGCGAGCAGTCTCTACTCAATGAGCTTCACGTCGGCCAAGAACGGGTGGGCTGTCGGCTCGAAGGCCAGTGGCGGCGGGGGCATAGCCCTGCGATGGAACGGCTCCTCCTGGAAGTCCACGGCCCTGCCGCGGATCCAGATGCCGAAGGGCTCCACGTCCCAGCTCAGCAGCGTCCTGGCGTTGTCGTCCCGGAACGTCTACGCCATCGGCTCCTACAGTTGGATGGTCGACGACGACGAGGAGCACCGTCCCATCGTTCTGCACTGGAACGGCTCCAAGTGGCGCAGGCTGACGGGCCCGAACGTGCATGCCGACATCTCCGGCCTGTCCACCGATGGCCGCGGCGGCCTCTGGATGAAGGTCAGTGGTGACAGGCTGGCGAACTACCGCGCCGGCCGCTGGACCGTCACTCGGATCCCGGGTCCGGCCGGACACCATGTCGGCATGGACGCCATGGCGAACGTCCCGGGCACCGCGACCATGCTCGGTGTCGGCTACGTCAGGCGCGACTCCGAGCCTGACATCCAGGACTCCGCCTTCTTCACCGCTCGCTGACCAGACCGGGAGCCGGCGTGCGCATTTGCGCGCACGCCGGCTCCACGAATTTTCGCCTAGTCCCGGCGGAACATGGACAGGCGTTCCATGGAGTGGACGGTATCCGCAGCCGCGTGAGTCGGGGAACCGGTGATCGTCCGTTGGCGTCGTTCTCTACGATCGATCGGCCAACGTGCAACCACGAGGAGTGCCCCCATGAGCGATGCCGAACAGCTGGCCGAGGCAACCGTCCTGCATGAGCAGGGGCTCCGGGCACGGCGCGAAGGCGACCAGGCGGAGGCGGAACGGTGCTTCCGGGAGGCGTTCGAGAAGGGCCGCCCGGCCGCCGCCCACGACCTGGCCGGGCTGCTGCTGAACCGGGGCGACAAGGCCGAGGCCGTGGAGTGGTATCGGCGCGCGGCGGAACAGGGCGTGCCCGAGAGCGCCTTCGAGGTCGGTTATGCGGAGCAAGAGCGCGGTGACCTGGAGGAAGCCGAGCGTTGGTACCGGCAGGCCGCCGAGGGGGGCCACGCGGGCGGCTACCTCAACCTTGGAGTGATCCTGCGCGATCGAGGGGCCGTGGACGAGGCGAAACAGTGCTACCTGCGTGCCTGGGAGCTGGATTCCGACGACAAGGCGGCCTCCAACCTCGCGGCGATCTACGACGACGGCGGGAAGGGCGATCTCGTTGCCGCCGCCGAATGGTACGGCCGGGCGGCCGACCTCGGTAACGCCATCGCCGCGTACAACCTGGGCTTCGTCTGGCAGGACCGGGGTGAACCCGACAAGCGCTTGGAGGCATGGCAGCGCGCGGCGGACCTCAAGCACCCCAACGCCGCAAACGCGATCGCCGACGCCCACCTGTCACAGCAGAACGTGGACGAGGGCGTCACCTGGTTGCGCAGGGCGGTCCTGGAGGTCGGCAACGCCAAGGCCGCGCGCAGGCTCAGGGACATCTACGCGAACGCGGGAGGGCACCGGATGGCCCGGTTTTGGGGCGAGTTCCCGGACGGGCCGACGTTCTACAGCCCGGAGTTCCAGGCGTACGCGAGTGGGATCGCCGCCGTCAGGATCCACCAGCAGGACGTGTTCAACGACGCCTTCACACACGATTACATCGAATGGGATCCGGAGGAAGCGACCGTGACACTGGACGGCCGCACCCTGCGGGGGCTCACCGTCCTGGGCAGCTTCTCCAACCTTTCCCAGACCTGGCTGTGGGCGTGGGACAACCCCACCTGGGAACAAGACCTGCCCGCCTTGGCAGGGCTGCGCACCCTTCGGGAATTCGGCGAACTCCACCAGATCCCCGAACTGCTCAAGGGCCACCTCGACTTCTCCCGGTTCAACCATCCTGCCGAGGGCGCGTTCACGATGGCCCTTGCCGCCGCCCCGCTCATCGGCGCCAAGGGTGTCAGCTTCGTCACTGTCAACGAAGGAAAGGGCCGGCTCGTCCTGGCCACCGACGATCCGAGCCTGCCCACAGCGCAGTTCGATCGCCTGGCCGTACCCCGCCTCCTCACGCAGGCCGCCGAGGTCTGGCCGCACGAGCAGCACCGTGTGGTCCGCGGCTTCATGGAGCACCACGGGTTCGAGATCAGCGAATCACCCGCCGTCATCGTCGTCGAATCCGCCGACGGACGCCGCGTCACCGTCCACTGTCCCCTTGAGAAGGCCAAGGAACACCCCGAGGTCAAGGCCATCCTCGGCCGCGACAACGCCACGATCGTGGAGAACACGCCCGCCCGCATCCAGGGTCAGCGCTCAGACGGCGAAAGCCCATACCGCCTGGTCGTGCTCTTCGACCTCGACGACCGCATCACCACCATCAGCAGCGGAGTGGAAGCCGCGCCCGGTGTGGGTGAGGGGAACGGTGAGTGAGGTGAAGCGGCTGAGGCTGTTGGCTCAGCCGCTTCACCTCATGGCGCGGGTCAGGCGGTCTCGGTGGGATGGCCCGCCGCTGTCCAGTCCTCAATGCCTTCCCGGTACGCGCGGACGTTGGTGTAGCCGAGGGCGGTGAGCCGGCCGGCGACCTGTCCGCTGTTGGGGCACGCGGGGTTGGAGCAGTAGGTGACGATCGCGGCATTGCGATCGGGCAGCACGCTGGCGGCCTGCGCGTCCACGTCGGCCAGGACCAAGGCGATCGCGCCGGGCAGATGCTGCTTGGCGTAGTACTCGCCGCCGAGCGCGTCGACCACCGTCACGGTGCCCTCGTCGATCGCGGCCTT
This sequence comes from Actinomadura sp. 6N118, assembly GCF_044326415.1. Classification (NCBI taxonomy): domain Bacteria; kingdom Bacillati; phylum Actinomycetota; class Actinomycetes; order Streptosporangiales; family Thermomonosporaceae; genus Actinomadura; species Actinomadura sp. 6N118. The sequence continues at coordinate 334,019 of NZ_JBIRAZ010000005.1, forward strand.
CAGCTCGTCACGGGTGATGAGCGCGGTCATGTCGCTACCTCCAGATAATCGGACCATGGTCCGGATAACTTCGGACATTATCGGACCACAGTCCGCTTAACAAGCCGAGGAGCGACTCGAGCTGTCGGTCAGCTCTCAGACAGGTGGCGCTCTACCGTCTCCACCTTTGATGTCATCGCGTCCGTCACGCCGGGACGGATGTCCGCCTTGATCAGCAGGCTCACCCGTGGGGACCGCTCGGCGACCACGTCGGCCGCGCGCTTGATCACGGCCATCACCTCGTCCCACTCGCCCTCAACGGTCGTGAACATCGCGTCGGTGCGGTTGGGTAGGCCGCTGGCTCTGACCACACGAACGGCCTCGGCGACGAGCTCACCCACGTCCTCGCCAGCACCCAACGGAGTCACCGAGAAGGCAACAAGCACAATGCAATCCCTTCAATAGGGCCTATTCAATAGGGCCTGGTCGTACACCACCAGGAGACCACGTGCGTCCTCACTCGTAGGTCCGGTCGTGGCCGGTGGCCGGAGCTGCATACACACTCCTGGGAGGCGGAGTGTGTATTGTGGTGGGCATGCGGCGACTCAACATCACGCTTCCCGACGATCTGGCCGACACCTTGCAGGCGCTGGTCGAGGACAAGAAGATCGCCTCGGTGTCGGGCTTCCTGGCCGAGGGTGCCCGGCTCAAGCTGGCTTATCTCCAGGACGCGGCCACCGTGGACGAGCTGTTCGGTCCGCCCAGCCCCGAGGAACAGGCCCTGGTCGAGCACATGACCGAGGGCGGCACACGCCGCGACCGGGCGATGGCGTGATCACCGGTCACGTCTTCGACGCGACCGCTCTGCAGGACCTGGCCATCGGCAAGACCGTGTACGTACGGGCCAGGCTGCGCGCCTCCATCGCCCAGCACGCCACCATCGTCATCCCCGCAGCCGGGCTCGCCCGCGCCTGGCAGCTCGTCCCCGACCATGCCCGCCCTGTGCTGGAACGCCTTCCGGATATGCAGGTCGTCCAGATCGACGACCTGGACGACGTCATCGCCCAGCAGACCGGGCTGCTGGCCGCCGCCGCGCCCGACATCGGCGTTGATACCGTTCAGGCCGCTTGGTCGGCTCGCTGGCGCCGCTGGCCCGTGCTCACCGCAACCCCCGACGCTTACCGTGCGCTGCCCGGCATCCGCATCGAAGAGATCCCGTGACTCGGTGACCCAGGCGGCACCGTCCGATCAGCGGGCGGTGAATCCGCCGTCGACGTAGATGACGGTGCCGGTCATGGCGGCGGCGTCCAGCGCGACATGTCCGACGGTGAGCGCCACATCCTTGGGTTCGGATAGGCCCCCCAGAAGCATCCGGCCGAGCTCGATCCCCAGTTCGCGTTCGACTCGTTCGGGCTCGACTCCTTGCTGGTAGGCCGCGATGTAGGCGGCGGACATCGGCGTACGCGTGCCGCCTGGACTCACGCAGTTGACCCGCACCCGAGGTGCCAGGTCGACGGCCAGATTGACGGTGAGGCCGTGGAGTGCGGCCTTGCTGGCGCCGTACGCGGCGTGCCGGTCGATGCCGCGCGCGGCAGCCGTGCTCCCGATGAAGACGACACCGGCACCGTCGGCCAGGTCGTCCAGCAGTGCTCGGGTGAGCAGGATCGGTGCGGAGATGTTGATGTTCCACAGCGCGTCGAGTTCGGCCCGGGTGGTGGAGGCGATCTCTCGTACGTGATCGATGCCGGCGGAGTGGACCAGGGCCGTGACCGGACGTCCGGCGACCGCAGCGGAGACGCTCGCCATGCCGGCGTCGGTGGTGAGATCGGCGACGACCGGTTCGAAGCTGCCCGGGATGTCGGTTCCGACCTTGTTGAGCTCGGCGGCGCGGCGGGCGACCCCGAGCACGGTCAGGCCTCGATCGGCCAGATGGCGGGCGACCGCGGCGCCGATTCCGCTGCTGGCGCCGGTGACCACGGCAACTGTCATGTCTCGCTCCCCGATAGGATTGTCAGGTTCCTGTCGAGTATCCGAGTTCGTCAGGAACCTGTCAACTATGGGACGTGTGATGAGTTGGGACGTGTGATGAGTGACGATGAGATCTGCCTGAGCTTCCTCGTGCGCCAGGCGTGGCTGAACATGCGATCGGTCATGGACGGCGCGCTCGCCGCGCACGATCTGTCCGTGGCGCAGTACGCGACGCTTCTCGTGCTCGAAGAGCAACCCGGCGCCTCGGTCGCCGACGTGGCCCGCGCGGTGGCCAGCGCCCGGCAGTCCGCCAACGAGATGCTGACCGGGATGGAACGCGCCGGAATGGTGGAACGCCGTCCCCACCCACAGGACCGCCGCAGCCAGGAGATCCACCTGACCGCCCTTGGACGCGGGCGACTGGAGGCGGCCAGGCCCTCGGTTCACGCACAAGAGAACGAACTGGAGGTCGGCTTCGACGCCGCGCAGCGCGCCACCGTCCGCGATTGGCTGGCCCGCATGGCCAAGGCCGGTCACGACTGACTCAGGCCAGGCACGCCATGACTCAGGCCAGCCACGACTGACCAAGGCCAAGCTCGAACTCAGCCAGACCATGCGGTGTTACATCGCTGAGCCCTCGATTGCATGCGCGTGCTTTGTCAGAACGGCGACAAGAGAGCGGGCGTCCCCGAACTTATGCTCGGGTTCCTTTCCCGTGAACGTGCCTCCGGAGGGCTTGCCATGCGACACAGCCGAGTGGCCGTCCTGCTGACATCCGCAATCATGGGATTCTCCCTCGCGACCGAGCCTGCCGTGGCCGATCCGGCCGTGACCGAGCCGGCCAGGTTCGCGATCAGGGAGTTGCCCACGGAGGGCGCCACCACGGTGTCTCCCCAGGCGATCAATGAGTTCGGGCAGATCGTGGGCACTGCCCCGCCGGTCGGGAAGGCCATACGGTGGGATCCCGACCGCAGCGGCAACGGTTACACGCCGACGGTGCTCGTCCAGGACGCCACCTCTGCCGTGGAGACCGTGGAGATCAATAACCGCGGGCAGGTCCTCGGTCGCCACAACTCCCGTCCCACCCTCTGGAACCGCCAGGGCGAGACCACGCACCTCACACCGTCTGTGGGACCCGGGGGCGGCATCGATCTCAACGACCGCGGCCAGGCGTTGGTCTACCACGAGATGATGTTGTTCCCCTTCCGCGCCGGGGTGTGGAGCGGCGGGACGTTCACCGAGATCTCCGAGCCCGGCAAGAGCGCCGCCATCGGACGGGCGATCAACAACCGGGGGCAGGCCACCGGCACCTACCTCGCCCTGTCGGGACCCGAGCCAACGGAGTTCGGCTTCGTCTGGGACAAGGGAACGATGACGCGGGTGCTCGGTCCCGGAGGGCGCCTGGCCTTCACGTTCGACATCAACGACCGCGGCCAGGTCATCGGGTGGACGTCCGACGCCGACGAGCGGTTCTTCCCGTTCGTCTGGGAGCGGGGCCGGATGACCGAGCTCGCCACCCTCGGATCCTCGTTCAACTTCCCGGCCTGGCACAGGAGCATCAACAACCGGGGCCAGATCATCGGCGTCAGCGGGACCACGTCGGAGGGCAGCCTCCCGGTCATGTGGGACCGGGGCAGGCTGATCGAGCTGGGCACCCTCGGCGGCACGAAGGCCTCCGTCACGGCGATCAACAATCGCGGCCAGGTGGTGGGCTGGAGCGAGACCGCCGACGGTGAGGAGCACGCGTTCCTCTGGGAGCGCGGGCGGATGACCGACCTGGGAACCCTCGGCGGGAAGAGCAGCCAGGCGACCGATATCAACGACCGCGGCCAGGTCATCGGCGTCAGCCGCAATGAGGCCGGGGCGAACCGCGCCGTCGTGTGGACCCCCAGAAGATGACGCAGCGCGCCTGGACCCTCCGACGCCAAGCCGGCGATCGAGCACCGCATGCTACTGAACGTCGGCACCGCGCCATCACCGTCAATCTCGGGATCCCGACATTCTGAGATATCGCTGACCGCCCACCTGGGTGGGCAGCGTGCATTTCATCCAGATGTCCTCGCCGTACCCCAATGCCTTGTACATGTGCGCGGTGCCGCGGTTTCCGATAAATCCGGCCGTTCGGATCGCTGTCCTGACTACTAGGGAAACTCCAGCGTGCCGTTCATAGTTGCCGCGGGAACGAGGGGCCTCCTGGAGGTCCCGATGGCGACGTGCCCTGACCAGCGCAACGACTGGATCGGAGGAAGACTGCATGAAGCGGATACGCAAACTCTTCGCCCTTGTGGCAGCGGCGGTCCTGCTGCTCGGAATCTTCCCGGCCACGGCCACGGCCCCGGCCACGGCCACGGCGCACGCCCGTGCCACGCTGCGGCCGGTCATCTTCGTGCATGGCGGATCCGGGTCGGGCAGCCAGTTCCAGACCCAGGCCAAGCGGTTCGCCAGCAACGGTTATCCGGTCACCCACGTCGAGACCCATGAGTACGACTCCCTGTTCGTCAACAACACGATGGAGCAGGTCCATGCCGGGCTCGACCACCGCATCGCCCGCCTCAAGGCGGCCACCGGCGCCGACAAGGTCGAGCTGCTCGGGCACTCGCTGGGCACCCTGGTGTCCCAGCAGTACCTGAAGAGCTCGGCGGAACGGGCGGCCAACGTCGCGCACTACGTCAACATCGACGGCGGTTCGACCGCCGGCGCCGAATCCCCGCCCGTGCCCACCTTGGCGATCTGGGGAGAGGGCAGCACGGATCGCAAGATCGAGGGCGCGACCAACCTCTACCACTCCGGCGAGTCGCACGTGCAGACCACGTCCTCGGTCGCGACCTTCAAGGCCGCCTACGAATTCTTCACCGGCGAGGCGCCCGCCACCACCGGCGTCACTCCAGAGTCAGGTGAGATCCAGATCGCCGGCCGCGCCGTGTACTTCCCGTTCAACACCGGGCTCAGAGACGCCCGGCTCGACATCTACCCGTTCGACCCGGCCACCGGGCGCCGGACCAGCGCGCAGCCGGTCGCGACCTACCAGTTCGGTGGGTCCGGCGACGGGTCGTTCGGCCCGTTCAAGGGCCGAGGGGACGTGCACTACGAGTTCGCGATGTCCAAGAACGGCACCAACCAGGTCCATCACCACTACTACCAGCCGTTCCGCCGCACCGATCTGACCGTCCGCGTGCTGAGCGGCGACCCGGGCGGTCCGGTGGACTGGCTCGTCGAACGCAACAGGAACCACGTCGCGATGCTGGTCTACCGCAACAAGGAATGGTGGGGCGACCAGAGCGACAACAACGACACGCTGGCTCTCAACGGCACCAACGTCCTCAACGCCACCACCGCACCGCGCACCAAGCGGGCGTGCGGCATCTTCCTGTACGACTGGCGCTCCGATCGCCGGACCAACCTGAACACCACCGTCGGGCTGTTCCCGATCCTGCCCTTCATCTCCGGCGCCGACCACTACATGCCCGCCTCCACGTCCGGAACGGTGACGCTGGAGACCCGGCAACGCGCCGCCGACGGCCAGACCGACCGGCTAACGATCCCCAGCTGGCTGTCGGACACCCACATGAACTCCATCTACATCGACGACTACGCCTGACCGACGTCGTCCGCCACGACCATCCGGCCGGGGCACGGCCACGTCCGCGCCCCGGCCGCGTGAGGCTCTGCATCAAGGGGCGCCCTGGCAAGGTGGAGATCAAGGACTGCCACCGGTTGAACGACGGGCATCACCGGCTCACTATGCTCCGTCAGATGCGGTTATGCCCCGACATGGCCATTCCCTTAGCCGGAGGATCTGTGGTGCCCCCTACCCAAGATGCGAGTTCGGCCACTGTGGCGAGCACGTCGCCCCCCAACGCCTACGGCTGCCTTTTGCCCTCCGCCGGTCTGCACGCGCTGGGACTGTTACTGGCGCTGTCGCCGTTGCACTGGACGGTCGTCGGCTATCTCCTCGTCCTTGTCGGCGCGGTGCTGCTGGCGATCACCTGTGGCTTGGGCAGGCTTCCGGCCGACTCACCGGAGCGGCCACGTGCCCTGCGCGCCGCGAACCACCATGTGGTGTACGGGCTGGTCGCGACCGCCGCGACCGTGGTCGTGGGGGTCGCCGACACCGGCTCGACCGCCATCTGGATGGGGTACCTCTGCCTTGTTCCGGTGGGTACGGGGCTCTACACCCGGGCCCAACTGATCGGACGCGACCGCGTTCTGCCCGCTGCCGTGGCGAACGTCCTGGTGGTCGCGGTCCCCGTGTTGTGCGTCGTCGGTGCGCCGTTCGCGCATGGCACTGGCCGGAGCCCGGCGATCGCGCTCCTGCTGATGATCGCCGGTGTTGGGTTGCTCGGCGTGAGCCTCCTGTGCGTCACATCTCGAGCGCTTGTCCCCGGAGCGGTCTTGCTGTTCCTGGTGGCCGCTCTTACTCTCAACAACTTCACCAGTGGCCTGCAAGCCTGGCTGAACGTCGCAGGACAGAGCCAGGACTGCCGCCTTCTGGACACCACGACGTTCAGGCCGAGGGCAGCGTCGCCCGACGCCGTTCACCACTACCAGTGCGGTGAGCGGCGGGTGGACTACGAGCAGGCGTCCGGGGTGACTCCGATCTCCGACGCAAAGCTGGTCGTGGACCGTACCGGCATCACCGACCGCGCCCTGCCGGGCGAAGAGACACCCGGGTGGCGCGGTGTGCTCTGGCTGGTCAATCTCGGTGCCATTGTCGCCGCGCTCGGTGCCGTCGTTCTCTTGGGCAGGAACAGGCAGAGGAACGCCGCACAGCCGCAGACCTAGGACGCGGGGGCCCGTGGCGGCCTGCTGTCCCGCCCCAACAGCAGGCCGCCACATATCCCCGGAGCCGCTGTCAGCGGAATTGCGGCGTCGCCATCACTTCCACTTCAGGTTCGGGACCCGCAGCCAGGCGTCGCACTCGCCGCCCGTCCCTTTGTCGAGAACGAAGCTGAAGACGATCGCGTGCTCCCCGTAGGGAGGGCCATAACCGATGTTGGTGTTGTTGATCATCTTGCCCTTGTGGAACTGGCTGTCCTCAACCGCGTCACCCTTGTAGCCGGGCCCTCCGCTCCACCGCCAGTTCGCGCCACCCTCGTGGATGACCTTGTAGGCGGTGACAGAGCTGTTGCTGTGGTTGCCCGACGTCTTCTGGATCGCCCAACCCCACTCCAGAACGCGGGTGAAGGCGCCCGATCCGGTGGGCCTGCCGTAGGTCTCAACGTAGCCCTTGGCCCAGCGGCCCTTCGCCTTGCACATGACCTCGCCGCGGTAGCGGGCCCCGGCGGCCAGTGTCGTGGCGGATCCGGCAGGTGAGGACGCTGCAACTCGAGACGCCGGGGAAGCGGACGCCTGCGGGGCGGCGCCGACCACGCCGGCCGTCGCGATGGTGGCCGCCGCGATGGCCGCCCACGTGGAGTGCGACATGCGATCTCCTTCGAACGGGAGTCGATCTTGGTTTCAAGATCGACATGAGGGTCGCGGCGGGGGATGAATCAGGTCCGAACAAGTGAGAGAGAACGTGTGAACAGCCAGGACCAATCCCGAGTCGGGTGGCCACGTTCTACTCCACGGGTGCGTCAGTGTGTCTGGTCCGAGTGATCTGTTTCGTGCTGGACGGTCAGCGCGGTGAGGGCGGCGTCGATGGCGTCGGTGAGGCGACGGGGATCGGCTTCGGCTCGCGCGAGGATGTGAAGTCCTTGCATCAGTGCGAGTAGAAGGCGCGCCTGGGCTCCGCAGTCGATGTCGGGACGGACTTCGCCGGATTGCTGTGCCGCCTTGAGTGCCTCCTCCAGACCGTTCTCCAGTGCGCCGAAGCCACCGTGGACCAGCTGCAGCGCCGCTTGATCCTCAGGGAGCAACTCGGCCGCGGTGTTGCCGAGCATGCAGCCGCGGCCGGGTGTCGTTTGCGCGGCTTGCAGGACACTCAGGAGAAGCTCGCGGATGCGCGGCAGGAAGGGGCCCTCGGCGGCGACCTCGGCCGCCTGCCCGCGGGCCGCGTTCACGTACCGCTCCAGCGCACGCAGGAAGAGCGTGTGCTTGTCGCCGTAGGCGGCGTAGAGGCTGCCCGGCAAGATTCCGAGCCCTCCCTTGAGGTCCCGGAGCGAGGTGGCCGTGTAGCCGCGTCGCCAGAAGAGCTCCAGCGCTCCCTCGACGACCTGGTCTTGGTCGAACGATCGCGGTCGGCCGGTTCGTGGCATGACGGCATCGTATGACTTCTTGACACCTCGTTCAAGAAGTGTAAGCGTGTGGGCACGACTTCATGAACGTGCGATCAAGAAGTAACCCGCCAACTCGAGGAGATCCCGTGGGACGCCTATTCCTGCACATCAACGTGTCGCTCGACGGCTACATCACCGACTCGGCGGGGGACATCGACTGGGCGTTCGCCGACGAGGAGTTCCAGCGCCACATCGACGACCTGCTGGAGTCGATCGACGGGATGGTCTTCGGCCGGACGGCCTTCGAGCAGCTCGCCGCGTACTGGCCGACCGCCGGGGACGAGGTCTCGGAGACGCAGCGGCGCCGGATGCACGAGCTGCCCAAGTACGTCCTGTCCCGTACGCTCCGCCGCACGGACTGGCACAACTCCCACCTGCTCGGCGACGACCCGGCGGGCGCCCTCGACGACCTCAAGCGCCAGAGCGGCCGCGACCTCGCGCTCTTCGCAGGCGGCCAGGCCGCCACCTCCGCCGTCCGCCTGGGCGTTCTGGACCAGATGCGGCTCGTCGTCAACCCCGTTCTGCTGGGTGGCGGAACGAGGCTGTTCGACGGTACGTACCCCAGGGCCGATCTGCAGCTCACCGACACGCATCGGTTCGGATCAGGCGCCCTGCTCCTCACCTACGACCTCTAGGCCTCGGGGCACACAAGTCCGTTGAGGTCCTTGGAAAGGAATCTAGGCAAGGTGGAGGTTCCGGGTTACGTTCAGGGCCGGGGCTGGAGTCAGGGGGCGGCGTTGCGACCGCAGGCGAACAAAATCATGACCGCTGTGGAGCGTCTCGAGTCCGCCCGTGAGGATCTCCTGACGGGCTCCCCGCCGCCGGACTGGACTGCGCGGCGCCAGTTGGCCTCCTGCGGTCCGCTGCTCACCGCGATCACCGACGAGTACACCCGTACGGACGACCCGGCCGGGTACGCCGCGTTCCTGGGGGCGTGGCTGGAGGCGTGCCCGCTGACCTCCGGCGCCCTGGCGGCGGTGCCTCTTCCCGCGGACACCGTCGCCGCCGAGATCGGGCCCCTGTGGGAGAACGCGCTCGGGCTGTTCCTCGAGACGTTCCCGCCGCTGTGGCCGCAGGTGAAGGCCACGCTGCCCGAACCGGACGTCTACGCGCGGCGGATCCTGGACGGCCTGCGCCGGGCGTGGGTGACGCTGCGGCCCGCCGCGTCGGGCGAGTATGCGGTGCGGGCGCTGCGGCGCGGCGACCTCTACAAGGGCCAGGAGCTGGTGGGGCTGCGGCGCTGCGCGGTGAACACCCTGTACCCCGGGCACGGCCCGGCCTTCACCCTGTGGAAGGACGTCGTGCGGGAGCACACTCTTGCGGCGCCGACCAGGGAACAGGTGACCCGGTTCCGTGAGCGCGGTTTCACCTACGACGACCGGTTCGTCCCCACGGCCGAGCGGGCCGCGGTCGCAGCGTTCGTTGTCGCCCTGACCGCGCTGCCCGACCAGGAGGGCCCCGATGGCCGGATCGACCTGCGGGGAACGATCGTGCCACTGGAGATCGACGTCTCCGGCAAGCGGATCCGGTACGAGTTCGTCACCGGCCACGACCGGCGGATCCGCGTGGAGCGGATCGGCCCGCCCGCCCCCCGCCCGGTCCCGGCCACACTCACGGGCACGACCGCCGAGCACCTGGCCGAGGCCTTTGGACTGCGGTCGGTCGCGCAGCGCACCGGCAGCGCCTGGACGGCCGCCGACGTGCGGACGGTCGCGGTGATCCTCGACCGGGCCAGGCCCCGGCTGCGCGAAACGTTCGGCAATCTGGCGCTGCTCCGCGACGGCCAGCCCCCCGGCGACGATCCCGATCTCCTCAATGGTGGCGCCTACCACCACAGCGCTCACGACGTCGACCCCGCCGAGCTGCCCGACCCACCTCACATCCACCTGTACGACCCGGCCTTCGACACTCGTGACCTGCGCTTTTGCGGGGCTCCCGGTGACCACGGCGGCGAGCTGGAGTTCACCCTCGGGCACGAGCTGGGCCACGTCATGGCCAACGAGCCCCGGCACCGGGTCTTCGCCGTCCTGAACGAGCGCCGCGAAGCCGCCCGACCGGGCCCGGACGCGCTGATCGATGACTACAAGGCCGTGCACTCCACGCTGGGCCTCAGCGCGCAGTTCAGGGTGTCGCAGCTGCGGAACGCGTGGATGGAAGCCCGCAGCCTCCACACCGCCGCATACGACCTCTACCGCAAGACCGGCCATGCCTACGCCAACGCCCTGTCCTCATCCCAGGCCGACCTGATCGACGCCACCCGCCCCCACTTCGAGCAAGCCCGCACCCAGGCCGAGAAGGCAGCGCGCGCGATGGCCGAGTGCGCAGTAGCGCTGGACAAGTTTGCGAGCGAGTCCAACCTGGTGCTCCAGAACCCGTCGCTCTCGCGGGCGGCCGCGCTGACCAAGGCCCTGACCCTCGACCTCTACAGGGTGCTGGAGGGCTACGTGACGTTGAGCTCCCGGGTCCTCGACTTCGTCGCGCTCGCGCGCCGCGTCGGCCACCCGATCCTCACTTCCTACGCCGCCACCGACCATGGCGAGTGGTACGCCGAGACCTGGGCCCTGTTCCTCACCGACCCCGAACGCCTCTGGGACCTGTGCTGGCCGATGTATCGCTGGTTGGAGGACGGCTGCCGCCGGCTGGACGCGGCCGAGCTACCCGAGGCGTTCCCTGCCTGAGCCCCGCGTTCCGGTGAGCGACTACACCTCGAGAGCCGCGCAGGCAGGAGCGGGGTACGTGCCGAGCACCGCAACGCTCGTGCCGACATCGTTCCCGGCTTTGAGTGCCTGGCACTTAAGGGCCAGGTCAGGCGGGTTTCGGCGATGCAGATGGCCAACGCCTGGCCTGTGGTGCGCCGCCGGTCGTGGACCGGCGGCGCGGTTGCCGGGCGCGGTGTGGTGGCTAGCCGGCGTATCCGGCGGGGGGACCCAGGAGCAGGCCGCCGTTGACCTCAAGGGTCTGGCCGGTGATCCAGCGGGCGTCGTCTGAAGCGAAGAACGCCACGGCGTCGCCGACGTCGGCCGGTTGGCCGTGCCGGCCGAGTGCGATCATGGTGGCGACATGCTGGGCGGCCTTCGGATCACCCAGCCATCCGTTCATGTCGGTCTCGGTGATGCCGGGAGAGACGGTGTTGACCGTGATGCCGCGCGCGCCGAGGCTCTGCGCGAGCGACCGGCTGAAAACGTTGAGGGCGCCCTTGGTCATGGCGTAGGTGACCTCAGGGGTGGCGAACCATGTGACGCCCGAGGAGACGTTGATGATGCGGCCGCCGTCACGCATCAGGGGGAGCGCCCGCTGGGTGATGAACAAGGGCGCCCGCACGTTGATCGCGAATTGGCGGTCATAGGCCGCGCGCGTGACCTTCTCGAGGGTGGCGTCGTAGTCGATGATCGCGGCATTGTTCACCAGGATGTCCAGTGGCCGCCCGTCCAGTCCCGCTTCCAGCCCGGCGAACAGCGTGTCCACGTCGTCGTCCACGCCGAGTTCGGCGCGTACGGCGAATGCGTCCCCGCCCGACTTCTGGATCGTCGCCACGGTGTCGTTCGCCGCCGCTTCGTTGGTGCCATAGTGCACCGCGACCAGCGCACCATCGGCGGCCAGGCGCTCGGCGACGGAACGCCCGATACCGCGTGAGGCTCCCGTCACCAGCGCCGTCTTACCAACCAGATCAGCCATCCTGGGCTCCTTCGTAGCATTCCAGCAATGTTAGGGATCGTTCCCTAACAAATGGAGATGTGCAAGGCTCTGTGATCCAGATCACATGTATAGGGAACCTTCCCTAACATGGGTAGGCTGCTCGACGTGGCCGAACAACGGGTTGCCCGGCGCCGTACGTCGACTCAGACACGTGAGCACGTGCTGGCGATCGCGCACGAACTCTTCTACTGGAACGGCATCCGGGCCATTGGCGTGGACAAGATCGCAGCCGAGGCCGGGGTCGCTCCGACCACTCTCTACCGGCTGTTCGCGTCCAAGGACGACCTCATCGCCGCCTACGTCGAACGTGCCGACCACGCCTACCGGGAGTGGTTCACCCAAGCCACACAAGCTGACGGCCGCAGCGCACGCGAGCGGATCCTGGCACTGTTCGACGACCTCCTGGTGCAGCTCCAACCCGACAACTGCCGCGGATGCCCCTTCCTCATGACTTTGGCCGAGTACCCCGACACCCAGGTCGCCGGCCACCGGCAGGCGGTGGCGATGAAGACGTGGGTCCATGAGCGCTTCAACGAGCTCACCCGGCAGCTGCCGAACGTCAACGACCCGGCCTTGCTGGCCGACCACCTCACGCTGATCATGGAAGGCGCCTACGCCTCGGTGCAGGCGCTCGGGATCGACGGGCCCGCGCGGCAGGCGCGCATCCTGGCCGAGACGATCCTGCCTGGCGAGGACGCCCGCCCGACGAGCGGCTCCTGATCGCAGGCGGCTGCCGGCCGCTGGTTGATCGGCGTGTGTACGGTGGCGCTGCGCGCTGATTCCGAGGGGTGATCATGAAGTACGCGGCTGGCGACGCGGTGGTCTTCGGGACATACGGCGCGACGATCGTCCGGGCGGTCACGACAACAGAGAGTGCTGGTAAGACGTGGACCCGGGTGGTGCTCGGTTTCCCGTTCGACAGCGCAGACCCGGACGAGATTCTGGAAGTCCTGTTCGATCACGACTGCCTGGGGCTGCTGTCGGAGGCGCTCGGCTCTCGTGGCGTGCCAGGGGTGCTGGCGGTCCTGGCAAGTCCACTGCCGGAACGCGAGCCCACGTCGTGGGGATCGGTGTGGGAGACGTACGACACCATGATCGGTGCGATAACGGCGGACGCCTACAACGAGCAGATGCCCGCAGTGCTGAACGCCCGCGAGGTGGCAATGGTGGTACGGAACCTGACCGCGCGGCAGAACGGCACAGCACGGCATTACGCCCGGGAAATCGAGCACTGGGAGGCACCCATGCTCGAGACCGCACGCGCCGTGCTGGTGTCGGAGATCGCGCTCGGCGCGGGCATCGACCGTACGCAGGCCGAGGCCGCAATCGACGAAGCCCTGGCCGTCCACCGGCCGCCGTCCTAGGGCCCGACTAATCTGTTTCCGCCTTGGCTTGTTGAGATCCGGTCAGGCCTCGCTCGGCCAGCCAGGCGGTGAGCGCCGGACCGTCGCGCAGGTCGGCGTCGCAGTCACCGACACCGCGGATGCTGTCCTGGTGGTGCAGCGTCCAGCAGGCGATCAGCTCGTCGTGCACATCGTGGATGAGGATCGTTGGCCATCCCGAGCACCTGCACCTGTCACCGGTTCCGCCGTCCACGATGGCCAGCAGCCCAGCCAGGTCGGCGATGTCGGCCCCGGTCACCACCGTCCGTGCCAGGTCGGCGGAGTCGACCTGGTCCGGTGATCCCTCGACGAGCACGACCCGTGCGGCGCGGTTCAGCACGCTCTGCAGCCGAGCTGTGGTCGGCCGCCCTTCCGCCATGGCCGCCGGCCCCTGGTCAACCATGGTCGTGAGGGTAACCGGCGGTCTGCACGAGCCAAAACCCGGTTTCTCGGCGCCTAAGGTCAGATGGCCGGCGAACGGCGCTCTTCCTCTTGGGGCACGCGGCGCTTCGACCCAACCATGCCGCGCCAGACGCCAAAAGCTGACAGTAGGCCGACGATGAAGAGAATGGCCAGGACGCGACCAAGGCGGCCACTGCCAGGACCTTGAACGAACGTGGCCTTGTCACTCGGGTCGTCCTTGGAGTGGGAAACCCAGACCTTTGCACCGGCGGCGTGAAGTTGGCGACCCCGATCGGACATCTTCTTGCGCGAGCTCGGCCTGTAGACCACTTGGCGCGTTCCCGATGGGCAAGCGACCTGGTACTCCTGCTGAAGCCACAGCTCTCTCGTCGGTTTCAACGCCGACACCTGGCACGACTCGACCCGTTCCGCCCGCGCCGGTGTGATCGTGCCGAGCAGAACCAGGACGGGGAACGCCGCCAAGAGAGCGAGCACCAGCGTGCCCGTCCCCTGACCACCACGACCGCGGGCCAGCCGGATTAAGCCGACGGCCACGCACACAAAGAATCCGAAACCGACCGCGGCCATCGGCCACCGCCACCAGCCCGCCGTGTCCTCCGTTCCCAGCAGAAGGAAGAGGACGAACGGGAATCCGACCCACCCTGCCGCCACCAGCGGCCAGCCCTTCCAAGCAGCGTTCCGACCCTGAGCTTCGACCATTGTCAGATCCCTCCAGTCGACAGGAACAGTGCCAGATCGCCCCGTGTCCCTCCAAGGCCGAGCCTCGCGCACCAACAGGCCGGACTCGTTCACTCGCCACTTTTCTTGGTGGGACCAGCCTCGAATACGACCCGTTCGTAGACGCCCTCAGCCGACTTCAGCAGGATCTCGCCGCCATTGGCCTGGTGGGCTTGCACAAACAGCCACGCCCGCATGGCCACGTCGAGTACCTCGGACCGGTTCAAGCCCAGCCGCGCCGATTCGCGCTCCAATCCGCGTACGGCGTCAGCGCTCAAGGACACAACCGGGGCCGAGTCCGCCAGGCGCCCACCAGGCTTCTTCAAACGAGCACTGTCGCCCATACGACCTTTCCACCTCCGTGTGCCTCAGCCACCCGGAAGCAGCCCCAGCGGTCAGCGATTACGCTCACGATCCCCACACCCCGTACGCACTCCTCCTCCATCACCCGGGGCAGTCTCGCGTCCGGGGCCCACACCTCGATCACCACCGATGAGACGTACCGCCGCACACCCCTCACCAGCGCCACCTCCGAGTCCAGCGACGCCCGCACGGTCACCCACTCGCCTTCCGCGTGCCGATGCGCGTCGGTCACCAGCTCTGAGGCGATCAGGCGCGCTTCGTAGCTGTCCGCCACGCCCCATGCCGCGCACGCCCGGTCCACGTACCGACGACTCGCCTGCGCCGCCAGAGCATCCGCCCGCAGCACCAGCCGTCCCACCACCGCCGAGTCCGGCACACCGGCCGCTCCCACGGACAACGTCCCGGCGCTCACCACGCCCTCCAGCCCACCGACCCGGCCCCCGCCGCCCGATCTGGCCCCCACAAGGCGCCGACCCATGCATCCACCACGACAGGTTGGGCGAGCGGCACTATCTCCACAGGCGCGCGCCGCGCGCCCAGCTCATTCAGCCGCCGCGCCAGCAGCTGCGCCGACCCCGCCTCCACGAGCCGGTCGTAGCCAGGCAGCATCGCCCACCAGCGCCCCGTCGCCTTCCCGAGCCAGGCGCGCACCTCCGGATACTGCCGATGCAACTCCGCCAGCAGCACCGCCGGATCAGACGAGGCACCACACCGCGATGCCTCCG
The DNA here is from genome assembly GCF_044326415.1 of Actinomadura sp. 6N118. NCBI lineage: Bacteria > Bacillati > Actinomycetota > Actinomycetes > Streptosporangiales > Thermomonosporaceae > Actinomadura > Actinomadura sp. 6N118. The sequence continues at coordinate 349,490 of NZ_JBIRAZ010000005.1, forward strand.
ATACATTGCCCACAGCCGGACCCTCCTGTCCGGTCAGGCCCCGGAACCCCCCGGTGTTGGCGCACCGGGCCGGGGCCGCTTGTCTCTTCCTCAGTCAAACCGCGTCACATGCCGTAACTGAACGGGGACAATGACGGGAAGACAGGGGACACCCCCGTTGTCCCCGTCCGACCCGAGAGGGGCGCCGCACTGTGACCGGTCAGGACCGTCCCGCATGGGCGATACGGCTCCAAACCGAACGCGAAGCCCGTGGCTGGGGGAAGTTCGAGATGGCGCGCCAGCTGCTCGCCGCCGTGGGGATCACCAGCCCCACTCCCCGCCGGATCAAGAACATGGCCCGACAGATCCTCGGTTGGGAAAGCGGCGATCACTTTCCCTGCGACTGGGCTGACGCTTTCGCCACCGCTTTCGCAATGCCTCGTGACGACCTGTTCCCGGATCCGCCTCACGAGTCCAGCCCCGCCGCCGTGGGTACCGTGGATCAGAGCACGATTCCCAACATCGGGGATGATGATGTGAAACGCCGCGCCGCACTGCAGTTGATCACCGCGCTTGGCGCAGGGGCTGCGATCCCTCCCGGTGCCCTTGAGACCGTCCTGTCCGGCATTACCGACGCCCTAGGTAACCCGCTCGACATCGACGAATGGGACGCCAATGTCCACGAGTACGGACAAGTTCTCCCAACCCGTCCGGCCGGGGCGCTCGTCCAGGACCTCACCGCAGACCTGATCGCGGTCGGTCAACTCCTCGAACGCCCCCACAGTGAGCAGGACAGGGCCGGGCTCATGCGGGTAAGCGCTGGGCTCTCCGGGCTCCTGGCGATAGATCTCGGGGACGCAGGGGATCAACGCGCCGCGCGCGTCGCATGGAGCACCGCCAGTCGCGCCGCCGACGCCTCCGGAGACCGCGATCTACGTGTCTGGGTACGTGGACGCGCCGCCCAGGACGCTGCCATGGCAGGACGACCGGCAGTCACTGTCATCAGGTTGGCTGGGGACGCCATCAAGATCGCCGATAGCGCGCCCTCAACGGGGCTCGCACGCGCCTACGCTGCACGCTCCTACGCCGCCACTCAGCAGGGCGATACTGCTCAAGCCCATGACGCGCTCGCGGCACTTACCCAAACCTTTGACCGCTTGCCAGACAGCACGGGAAGACAGACCAACCCGCTGTCCTATGGCGCTACTCAACTGCTCTGGGCAAAGGCCTATGTGCGCGCCCTCACTGGTGATCGCACAGCAGACGAGACAGTCGACCAGGCATTGGCCCTCTATCCGCGCAGCGCAACGGCGCCGATCATCAACCTGTCCCTCATGCGGGCCGCTCTGCTGGTCAAGACCGGTGAGATCGACACTGGCCTAGAACACGCGATTAAAAACCTTCAACACAACCAAGGTCGGGTGATGACTGCTGCTGGCCGAACCATCACCCAGAAGATCGTCGCAGCGCTGCCGCACCAAGCCCGCTCACTCCCCGCAGCTCAAGAACTGCGTGCGCTGACAGCCGCTACCTGACTCCCGCCTCTAGCCTCCCGCTTTCATGGCGGGCTGGTGGCGGCTGGTCACCGACATAATTGGTGGTCTCCGCCCTGATCCGCAGGGTGCGGTGCGCGGGGTCGAGGTCGTCGCTGCGCAGCGAGCACAGCTCCTCGCGCCGAAGCGCGGCGCCGTAGGCCAGGGCGAGCATGACGCGGTTGCTGAGGGGCTCCTCGGCCGCGACCGTCAGGATGTCGCTCCCCTGCTCGGTGGGGATCCACGGCAGCTTGGTCAACCGAGGCACCAGGCCACGCTGATGCCCGCCACGAGGCCCACCGTGGCATCGGTCCGGCGTGTAGCGGCCTCGGCCGACGGGTCGGAGTCCCGCAGGCCCTCCTCCATGAGGTGGTCGTAGAACAGGCCTGACCGGCACGATCCGCTGCTGGATGGTGGCGTTCGACAAGCCGGAGCCGGAATCGAGCGCGACGACGTTCGCTCCGCGACGGCTGGGGCGCCCGGCCAGCTCCCGCACGTAACATGGCGATGTGAGCCCGGTTGGCCGTCACCGGGTCGATGTCCTCCCGCTCGCACATCTCCAGGTACTCGGCCAGACCGCGCGCGTAGGCATCGATCGTTCGCGGCGCCCTCCCCAGATCCGTCCAGATCCGCAGCCACTCGGCCGCCCGCGCGTGCCGGCCCAGCACCGGCCACTTGTTCTCCAGCACCACCGTGCCGCTCAAGCCATCTCCCCAAGTCACGTGGTCAGGACCGAGGAGACATGATCACCTCGACGACCAGATTCCACGTAACTTTTGAAATGATCAAGCGACAGATGTAGGGCCGCGTCAACCCCGATCTGTTGCGCAAACGCGTCCTATGGCCAGCTGACACGGGTCCACCTCACGGAATCGGAATCAGTGCCTGATCCACAATTCGCGCGACGTTGACACTGTCCACGGCCAGCTCTGGCGTTATTGTCGCGGGATCTGCGCCAGGCTGGAGGTCAATACCCCCAGTGAAGCGGTCGTTTGGGCCGCGCGGAGGCAAGTGATCTGACCGCGTTTTCTGTCCCCGGTTCTTGCGAGGCCAGCAAGTTCTCACGAACGGCCACGGCCTCTGGTGATCAAATAGATGGGAACTGTTGTCGGTCGTGCTGCGTCAAAGCTCTGGCCACGCGCACGGAGGTTAGATGGGAAGCAAGAGGAGCGTCGTCGTTGTCGCCGCGCTGGTAGTGGTTGGGCTGAACGGTTGCGGCAACGATGAATCGGCCGGTCAGAATCCGGCAGGCGGGGAGCAGGCGCGGTCGCGTAAGTTCCGCTGCGGCGAGAAGATCGCACCACCAGTGCATGACGACTATCAGGGGTTCCGGTTCACGATCGAGAAGGTCCGGTGGCCGGTCGGGGCCCTTCCATCGGCCGACATTGCGCTCCACGCATCGTCGCCGACGAGGGTCTGGTTTCCGATGGGGCCGACTGAGGCACGTCTTCTGCTGCTGAGTGCAGACCGCATCGTCGGCGGCCAGGGGTTCCCAGACGCTCCCCCCGCACCGACCGGTGGGACACCCACCGTTACAGCCCATATGAGCCGGGTCGTGCCAGTGGAGCCGGCCAGACCATACCGATTCACACTCGCCATGAACGGGCTGTGCACTCAGGCGACGCGGAATACGGTCGAAAAGAGCGCCTCTGGGTTCAGTTTCACTGTTGCTGCTTCGGCTTGGTCGATTGCAGTCGGCCCGGCTAGCCAGCCAACCCAGGATTCGAATCGCCGGTCCGACCCTCTGCTGATCGCTTCAGCCCCGGCACAGGCCGGGTTCTCCGAGTAGTCGAAGACCGCGCCTGGGTCAGTTCAGCTTTGTAGGCGCTGAACTGACCCGGGTTGTGATCATTGGCCGTTGGCTATATCCAGGTTGAGTCGGCCGAGAATCCGCAGCGCTTGCGTGAAGCTCACTACCTTTCCGCCCGATGAGGTCACGACCGCGGATACGATGCCTCTCGCCTGCCGGGTGACGTCGCCTGGCTTAGCGATCGCGAAGACCAGTGCGCCGCTGTCGCCGGGGCGAGCCGCGATTCCTCCATTTTCGGAGTCCATCTTGGTGCCGTGCACTCCGCTCACCATGTAGCAGGGCCTGCCGGCGCCGGGGCAGAGGTTGAACGCGACATCGTCATCGGTGACCTTGATCGCACACACTGTTTTCCCGGTTTCTACGTAGGACTTGTAGCCGTTCTGGCAGACGTAGTCCCCGTTGATCGAGTCACTGACACCGTAGATCCCGAAGCCGTAGATGCCGCCGCCGGGGTGGTCGCTTTCCGCTCCAAAGGCATCCGTGTGGCCTGGCCTGACATCGATAGGTATGGCGTCGTACTCAGGTGCGCCATCGAACGTCGTACCGACTACATGTGAGGTGACACCGGTCGTGACCTTGTCGCCGGACAGGCCGCAATGCATGGCCGTGACAAGGATCGGCCTAGATGGGGTGTTTCTCAGCTGTGCGGGCAGCCCAGAGGTACAGGCGTTGCCTGCCGGGAACAGCAGAAGGCTTCCGGCGCCAAAGTAACGAGAATCCGGATCGTCGTACCAGTCATCGAACCTTGACTTCGCCGGGCGAGCGGGGGCGCCTTTTTTGAACGTCAGTGCCACTTGTGACTGGAAGGCAGACGATCGCTGTTTTCCAGTCTCTGAGGCGGCGGAACCTGGGTCTGAGACGTGCAGTTCGAGCGAGGATCCGTCACGCGGGACGCCGATAGCGTGAATGTCGACGGGGATCAGACCGGCGTGGCTTGCTGCGAGCAGTTTCCGTCGGGCAGAATCCAGCTGACGTGCCGAATATTTGGCCGCCTGCACTTTCGCTTTTGTGATGTCGATCTCCGGGTTCCGAGACTTCGCCAGGGCCAGCAGCCGCCCTATCTCTGCCGGCTCCTTCATATGGACCTCGACAGCCGCGCTGGGTGCGTCTATGTACACCTTGGTGAACGATTCGGGCATCTGCTGGAGACCGGCAGATCGCACTGCTTCAGCGAGAATCCGAAGCGGAGCGAGGACTCTGGCCTGGTCGTGAACCGAGAGAGCGGCGAAGTCTCGGTCCTGGGGTGACGTCGGGTCAGAAGGATTTCGTGGTGAATAGGCGTTGGCGTGAGGCATGCTGAGTGACAGGGTCGCAATAAATACGGCAACGAGCGCTAGCAGGGATCGTGTGGCATCGCGCATGCGTTTCAGCCCTTCGCAGAGTGGTCGCCAGCGCCATGATCGTCACCCACGATTCGCAGCTAATCAAGCCTTGACTTTCTACTTTTCTCTAGTTATGGCGCGAGCCAACTGAACCGGTCCTACGGAGCCTCCAAATATCCCAAGTTCTCGCCGTCAGATGCAGGAGCTTCGCACTTCCTGTCGAGCCAGCCCGGCATCCCATCTGGTAAGCGAGCTACTCTCACGGCGACTACCTGCCGTTATAAACGGCTGCTCCTCAGACCGAACGCCGCACACCACGCCTCCAAGCCGGGAGAGCTTCACTCCAGCAGCGCCATGGTGAAGCATCCAGGCCATCGGGCCACTGACCCCAACTCGCCATTCCGTCTATCCCAAGCAGCTTTGCAAGTCAACACACAAAAAGCAAAAATTCGAAGGCGTGTCCTGACCTGCGGCACAACGCATTGACCAGAGTCGGTCAGGCGAACTTCATTGACCTTGACAAGAGAGGTTGATCATCATGTCAACAAATCGATAGCAAACGAAGGCCAGAAAGCAACGCCTGCACCTTAAATCCAGCTGCAGGCACAATATCCCACGCTCCGGTGAACACTGGGCCAGGAGGTGAGCCATCTTCCTTTAATTTAGACAAATGCCCAAATCTCTACAAAGAAAGAAGAAGCTGCAGTGAGAAATGAATGGAGCAAGCTGCGGAAGATCGTGGTTACTTCGGCCGCCACAGCATGCCTGGCCGTTGCCGTCACGCCAACCCTGACTTCGTCCGCCTCCGCCGAAGTGCCTCAACTACGTCAGACCAAAGCTCCGGCCTATCGTCCTTTCACGCGCCCACCTGGACCATGCCACATTGACGAACTCGGCATGATCCTCCGGCATGCGGGCGTGTACTGGGAATGTGTATGGATCTACGAATCTTGGTGCGAATGGACGCCGATCGGCAGCCGTAGTCCCAAGAGTCGTGAGCCTAAAACCGGGGCTTAGCCAATCAAGGGCCTGCCCTCCTTGCAAAGGGCAGGCCCTTTCTCTGGACAGTCTCTACGCTGCTGTCCTCCCCTGACCGTTCAGTTGCACACCGTGCGTGGCAACGCGCGCGAGGACGCGCTGTTGTTTGCGCCGACCACCCGGAACGTGGGGGTTCCAGCCTGGCTTGGCGGGATGGACTATCCCTGTGGACCGTGGCCCCCGGTTGCAAACTGAGGAACTGGGGAGTCCGCGCGCACGTCTGATGATGGGGCCGTCGACTGCTCGGGGGCGAGCCCTGCCGGAGCGAACGAGGTGGTCCGTAGTGTTGGAGCCCATGCGGCGGTGGAGGGTGCTACGCCGGAAGGAGCGGCTGCGACTGAGCACCTTGAATGGCATCGATGGCAATACCAACCGAGCACGGGTCCGAGCGGAGGCGGTTCGCACTGGACTGGCTGCTTGTGCTGGAGCGGGTGCCGCGGCCGGGTTGATGCTAGCGATCCGCCGGCAGCGTCATACCGAAGTTGCTACCGCACGGTCAGACCGCGACTCCGTCGAGTTGTACTTCATCGAGTTGTACAAGGCGGCCACCGAACAGCTCGGCTCGGATAAGGCCCTGATCCGGATGACGGCGCTGTACACCCTGGAAAGGTTGGCGAACGATTACCCGAAGTATCGGCAGACCGTCGTCAACATCATCTGCGCCTATTTGCGCATGCCGTTTGCCGAAAGCCCGCCGCCGGAGACCGTCAACGCCAAGGAACTTGCCATGCTGCCGGTGATCGAACGCGCTGCCGTCGTTGTGACCGTCGCCGAACCGGCCGCCGTCTGGCAGCAGGAACGTCACGTCCGCCTCGCCGCCCAGCGCATCCTGCACACTCACCTTCGAGCAAGCGCTTCCACACACTGGACCGACCTGTCACTCGACCTCATCGGCGCCACCCTCATCGACTTCACCCTCGCTGGCTGCGCACTGGCCACCGCCAACTTTCGCGAGGCAGCCTTTTCCGGGGCCGCTGACTTCCGCGAGGCGACCTTCTCCGGACCCATCATCTTCCGCGAAGCGACCTTCGCCAAGTCTGCCGACTTCCGCAGAGCAGCCTTCTCCGGGGCCGTCGACTTCCGCAGAGCAGCCTTCTCCGGGGCCGTCGACTTCCGCGAGGCTGCTTTCTCCGGCTACGCCGGTTTCTTCGAGGCGACCTTCTCCGCATCCGCCGACTTCGGCAAGGCGACCTTCTCCAGGGCTGTCAGCTTCGGCAAGGCGACCTTCTCTGGAATCGCCGACTTCCGAAGGACAGCCCTCTCCGGAACCGTCAGCTTCGGCAAGGCGACTTTTTCCGGAACCGCCGACTTCCGCGAGGCGACCTTCTCCAAGGTCGCCCAGTTCACGGCGGCCAGCTTCGAGGGCGGTCCTGAGATGGCGGGCGCCACGGTTACCGATGCAAGCCCGGATCACCATGTGCTGCCCCGCGGGTGGCGGATCGAACCAGCAGAGGGGCGCGCCGGACGCATCGTCGCCGAGTCGGGGCCCGAAGCGCCGCCAGGATCTGTCCCAAATGGCGCGTAATCCTCGGACGCGACGTCTCGATCACCGCCCTCACGGAACCCCCTTCATTCTCGGGCGGCATGAGCGGCGAGGTGGTTCTGGAGGACGGCGATGACCTTGACGAGGTGGCCGGCCTTGCTCTGGCTGCAGCGCAGTTTCCGCAGGATGCGCCATGACTTGAGTTGGGCGTTCGAGCGTTCGCCCGGCCCACGGCGAGGACGCCTTGACATCGGCTTCGCCCAGCAGTTCGGCGGCCCGGTCGCCGCGATCGACGGGATGCGGTTCGTGCGTTTCAGCGGGCGGACCGCCGCGAGCCGGGACGGGTGGCCAGGCCGGTCGGCGAGGTCGCCGGGGATCACGTGCGGGGTGGGGTTAGGGGGAGTCGCAGGGCGAACCGTGCGCCTTGCGGGGAGTCCTCGACGGTCAGGGTGCCGTTGTGCGCTTCGGTGACGGCCCGGCAGATGGCCAGGCCGAGTCCGCTCCCGCCCGGTTCACGGCGGCGGCCTTCGTCCAGGCGGACGAAGGGCTCGAAGATGCGTTCCCTGTCGGCGGGGGCGATCCCCTCGCCGTCGTCTTCGACGGTGACCCTCGCCTGGTCGCCGGAGCGGGCCACGGTGATGGTCACGCTGGTGCGGGCGTGGCGTTGGGCGTTGACCAGCAGGTTGGTGAGGACACCGGCGAGCTGCACGCGATTGCCGGTGACGGTGAGTTCGTGGGCCGCGTGGACCTGCACGGGCGGGTCGCCGCCGCGTTTGGCGGCCTCTTGGCGGGCCAGGGCGGACAGGTCGACCGGCTCGACGGCCCGTGGGCCGGTGCTGATGCGGGTCAGCATCAGCATCTCCTCGATGATCGACTGGAGCCGCTCTGCCGTGGACAGGGTGCCCCGGATTGTCTGGCGGGCGTCGACGTCGGGGAACAGCAGGGCCTCCTCCAGCTGGGTGCGCAGGCCGGTGAGCGGCTGACGCAGTTCGTGGGCGACCATCGAACCGAACCGGCGCTGGCGTTCCACCGCGTCCTGAAGGCGGGTGAGGGTCAGGTTGGCGGTACGGGCCAGGCGGGCGATCTCATCATCACCGGCCGGTTGCTGGACGCGGCGGCTGAGATCGCTGATGGTGATCTCGGCGATCTGGTTGCGCATCGCCTCGACCGGCCGCAGGGTACGGCCGACCAGCCACCAGGTCGCCCACCCGGTCAGCACGGCCGCCGCCAGCACACAGGCGGCGATCAGGGCCTCCAGCCGGTGGCTGCCCAGCAGCGCCGGCCGCGGCATGGCCGCATACACGATGTGAGCCCGGCCGCCCCACAACAGGGCGGCCTCCTGCGGGGAGACCCGGCTGGCGGTGAGCATCAGGCAACGTCCATCTGTGCACTGGACACGGCTCAGGATCCGGTCGTCGGCAGGTGGCCGCAGGGTGCTCAGCGGCGGCCGGCCGCTGGCGGCGCGGCTGGCCGACACCACGCGCCCATCAGGGCCGACGAGCTGAAGGTAGGGAACCCGCGAGGAGGCGATCGGAGGCGGCGGCGCGGGGACACGCATCGAGCCGATCCACTCGGTGGCCTCCCGCTGGGTGTCCCTGAAGGCCTCCCGCTCGATCCGGACGCGGACCACCGTGTCGACACCGATGCCGATCGCGATGAACGCCAGCAGCGACACCCCCACCATGACCAGGGTGAAACGCGCCCGGATCGAGGACGGCAGAAAACGCCGACCCACCCCGCCTCTCACCACCGATCGCCGCCGTTCATCGTCTTTGGTCTATTAAGGCGGTGCTGCGGCGCGGCCGGTGGTCGGCACGCTGTAAAAGCGGAGTAACACCTTCCCCAGGAACCGAAAACCAGCCGATAGGGCCCAGCCGCTACAGCTCGTAGTCCTCGGCGTGCTCATCCCATGCAAGGTCGTTCAGGGTCGCCAAAAAGCACCCGTCCAAGGCGATGAAGAAGCTGAAGAGCTGCTTCAATTGCACCTTCCCAGTCTCAGGTGCGCCGAAGAAGTGCCCCAAAAAGGGCCAGAAGCTGCCACTAAAGGCCTGCTGGTTCAAGAAGGTCCGACGCTCCGGTCAAGTTCTACCCCCGGGCAAAGTACGGCTGGTACTTCGAAGCGCAGAAGGGTCACTTCGACGGCAAGGGCTCCACGGTCTACTTCCGCTGGTATCAGGACAAGAAGAAGGTCCTGCGCCTGCACGTCTACGCCCACGTGGCCAACCCGTCCGTCCCGGACTGGGCGAACAAGGCAGGCGCCTACAACGCATGGTCGAGTTTCGCCGCGAACATGGGCAGGTCCCTGGCCTAGCCTGAGGCCGCGGTTAAGGAACGAGGGGGCGGACCATTTCGGCCGCGAGCCGGACGAAACCCACTGGATCGGGTTCGTCGGCCGTAGGTTGCAGGACGACGGTGTCGGCGCCCGCGTCCGCCAGTCGCCCCACGGCCTCGGCGATCGCCTCGGCGTCTCCGGCGACGACGAACGGCGGGGCATTCCTTACGTCGGACTCGTTCTGGAGACGTTCGTCAGCGCCCGGTCCGGTCGCGGCGAGCAGATACACGACGACCTCGTGGCGGCCCGTGCGCTCGCCCGCCGCGCGTCCTTCGTCGACGAGGCGGCGGGCCTCCCGTACTGCCTCGGGAGCGGTGTCGGCGGTGAGGATCGTGCCGTCCGCGCACTCGCCGGACAGCCGGAGCGTGCGCGGCCCCGTCGCCCCGGCGAACACGGCAGGCGCCTCGGGCGGCGGCCAGTCGAGCGCGACGTCGTTGAGCTTGACGTAGCGGCCATCGGTGGTGACCCGTTCACCCCGAAGCAAAGCGCGCATCGCGTCCAGATGTTCGCGCAGAAGGGTCATCGGCGACTCCACCCGCGCGCCGACCTGGCCCATCCAGTCCTGGACGCCGTGGCCGAGTGCCAGCGCGACCCGTTCTGGAAACAGCCGATGCAACGTGGCCGCCTCCATCGTGGCCAGCGCCGCGTTCCGCAGTGGCACCGGCAGAAGCCCGACGCCGACGCGCAGCCGTTGCGTCCACGCCAGCGCCGCAGCCGCCGAGGCGATGCCGCTCTCGAAAAAGCAGTCCTCCCATAGCCACAGCTGTTCCAGGCCTGCGTCGTCTGCGGCGGTGGCCACGTCGCGCAGTCGTTCAGGGGGGAGTTGAGGCCGGAACACAACGCCGAGAGCGGTCATACGATCATCGTAAGTCGTGCCTCAGGAGCGCTGAACGGGCGCACCGGCATCTGCCTGTGGATCACGGCGTCGGCGAAGCCACGGGGTGCGGGCGATACCCACTTATTTGTGGGTACTTGGCTGGGGCTCGGTGGTGGGGCGAGGCTGGTGGCGGGCGGTCAACGGGCCGTTCGGAACGGAGGTGGCGTGCGTTCAGGAAACCGGCTGGGCCTCAGCGAGCTTCTCCAAGCGGCGGTGGCCCCAGTCGGAGAGGGGAGCCAGCGCCTCGGAGAGGTCGCGGCCGAACTCGGTCAGCGAGTACACCGTCTTCAGCGGTAGCCCCTCGTGCACCTCGCGGTGCACGAGGCCGTCGTTCTCCATTTCGCGGAGCGCCTGAGTCAGCACCTTCTCGCTGAGGTCCGGCAGCCGCCGGCGTAGTTCGCCCGGGCGGTGCGGACGGCCTTCCAGCAGCCAGAGCAGGGTGGTCTTCCATTTGCCGTCGATCACGGCGATCGCGGCGGTCACCCCGCAGACGTTCGTGTTCTGAGCGAGCTTGCGCGTCATCGATGTCCTACTTGATAGCTGTCGATTTGTGAGGGTTTAACCATGTCTGAACAGTCTGCCGTCACCGTGATCGGTCTGGGACCGATGGGACGGGCCTTGGCGGGTGCGTTCGTGGACTCGGGTCTGCGGACCACCGTCTGGAACCGGACACCGGGCCGGGGCGACGAGCTGGTCGAACGCGGCGCGATCCGTACGCGATCGGCCGAGGAGGCGGTCGCGGCGAGCGACCTGACCGTGGTGTGCGTGGTCGACTACGACGCGGCGGACTCGGTGCTGCGGCGCGAGGCGGTCACCGACGCGCTGAAGGGCCGCACGGTGGTGAACCTGACCGCCGACACACCCGGACGGGCCCGCGACGCCGCCTCATGGGCCGCTGACCACGGCATCCGGTATCTGGACGGCTCGATCATGACGCCGTTCAGCAGCATTGGAACGCCGGAGGCGGTGTTCATCCACAGCGGCCCGGAGGATCTCTACCGAAGGCACCTCCCGATGCTGGAGGCGCTCGGCGGCACCCATACCTATCTGGGCGAGGACATCGGCCGGGCCGCCGCGCACGACATCGCGCTGCTGGACATCTTCTGGACCGCGATGGCGGGCTACGCGCACGCCCTGGCGGTGGCGAGGGCGGAGGGGATCACCGCGCGCGAACTGGCCCCGTTCGCCAGGGGCATCGGCACGATCCTGCCGCCGATCTTCGAGGGGATCGCAGAGAGCGTCGACAACGGGAACTTCTCTGGCGAGGGCAACCCGATCACCTCGGCGGCGTCGTCCATGGCCCACATCATCCACACCTCCGAGGCGCACGGGATCGACGCCGGCGTCATGCGGGCTGCCGAGGGACTGGCCCGCCGCGTCATCGGGATGGGCCACGGCACGGACGGCTTCATCCGCATCACCGAACTCCTGCAACGAACGACCACCGACGCTGGGTTGATCGAGCAGTGATGTCGCACGTGCGTTGGTAGCGGGCGTGGTGGACGAGTTCACCCGATGTCCCAGGAAGCAAGGTTTGTGCCGCAGTGCAGGCAACGGAACAGGTAGGCGGTCGGCTCGCCAGTACGGGACAGTCGCAGCAGGAAGCGCTCGGTTTCCGGAGGTGTCCACCCGTACTGTTGGTGATCTTCGCGGAGCAGGTCCAGCACGTCGGGGTAGGCCTCAAGTTCGCGATAGCCGACGGGGCCGAGGAAGGCCGCTCCGTCACCGCAGTGATAAAGCCAGGACTCCTGCTGCCAGCCGGTAAAGCCGGGAGTGCGTCGGGTGATCTCGTCCACCACCGACAACGGCACGTCGTCGGGTACGGAGACGGCATCGCTGAACATCGCCAACATGTCGAAATCGCCTCCGACGGAGGTGCCCAAGGCATGTGACGCTTCGCCGGAGTGAATGCAATAAAGGCAGAGGGAATCAGGCTGGTTACCGTAAACGGGGCCTCGATAGCGGGTCTCTCGATGCATGCCGCAGACGCTGCAGACATGGTCGCTGCGCACCGCAGACCCGGTGGCCAGCGGATCAGGGTGGTAACGAAAGATCGGCTCTGACACGGGGCCATCCTGTCACCAGCCACGGAGGCGCTGGCTGTTCGTGCTCGCGGTTTTCGCGAGACGGAACGGTTCGACTTGACAAGGGGGAGATGTGACCCGCAAACTCAACCGGAACGAGACGTCTCGTCTCGTGTCGAGGAGGTGGGTTGATTGACGACTGCCAGGGTGTGGTTCATCACTGGGGCTTCCCGTGGTCTGGGGAGGGCGTTCACCGAGGCGGCCCTTGCTGCCGGAGACCGGGTCGTGGCTGCCGCCCGTAATGTCGAGCCGCTCGCCGATCTGGCCGCCGAACACCCGGACGCCCTTGTCCGGCTGTCGCTGGACGTCTCCGATCGGCAAGCGGTGTTCGAAGGGGTTGAACGGGCGGCGGCCGCATTCGGCAGGCTCGACATAGTGGTCAACAACGCCGGCGGGCTGCTGTACGGGATGGTGGAGGAGGCCACCGAGGAGCAGATCCGGGCACATCTCGACGTGAATTTCTTCGGCGCCGTCTGGGTGGCCCAGGCGGTGGTTGCCCACATGCGCACTCAGGGGTCGGGCCGGATCTTGCAGATCACCTCGATGGGCGCCGGTGGTGGCATGGCGACCGTCGGCTTCTACGGTGCGGGCAAGACGGCGCTGGACTCGCTCAGTGAGGCATTGGCGATGGAGGTCGAGCCGTTCGGCATCAAGGTCACCATCGTGGAAATGGGTGGCTACGCCACCGGTTTGTTCACTGCGGGCACCACAGCCACCGAACCTCTTCCGCACTACAAGGCCTTGCGCGCCCATATGGAAGAGATGTGGGGTGACGACGCCGGCCCGGACCCGAGCACAGCCGCTCCGGTCATCATGGAACTGGCGGCACTGCCGGATCCGCCCCGGCGACTCATCCTCGGCAGCCAGTCCTACGATCAGGTCCAAGAGCTGGACCGGGCCCGGACCCAGCTGTACCAAGCCTGGGAGCACCTCAGCCGCATGGCCCCAGGCTGAACCGCATCGTCGCGTTCAGTAGATGATGGACACGATCTGGCAGACAGCTTCGGCGAGTTCACGGTCGCCGTCGATGCGGGCACGAGCGAGGGCGGTGTCGGGCTGGATGCCTCGGGTGCACAGGCGCCAAGCGGTCTCCGCGTCCAAGTCGACCACGGCGGCGGGGTGGCCGGTGTCCGGCTCGGCCAGGGACCACCTCGGCTCGGTGGCGGTGACGGTCCAGGTGTCGCCCGCAGGGCCGGCGATTTGCACCCGGATCTGCGTGCCGACGGGTGCGTTGGTGTTGCGCAGGGTGTGGGGCAGGGCCCGCATGAATGTGTCCAGGACAACGGCTAGCAACTGCGGGTCTGGGTCGGTGTTCTGACCGATGGCGTGACGGATCTGCTGGCGGTGGGTCCAGTACTCGGTGAAATCGCGGGCGCTGTCCAGCCACATCGGCGCCGGATCGATGCCGGCCCAGGACACTCCCAACGCCGGGGCGTCGAGGTCGGTTGTCTCGAAGAAGCGGACGATTTGCCCACCGATCAGGTCGACGGTGTCGGTGAGCGCGGCCGGGCTCACGCGGCGGTTGGCGTCGACCCATTCCTGGTTGATGCGGTGGATGAACGTCTCCAGGGTCTCGCCCGCTGCGAAGCCGGGCCCTTCCTGGTGTCCGTCGCGGTGGCTGGCAAGGCGTCCGTAGAAATCGCCGAGAATGTGGGTGGTGAGATCGCGCACGGTCCAACCCGGCACCGCCTCCTTGTGCCAGTCGGCCGGCTCCAGGCCGCGAAGCGTGGCCATCAGCGCCGCCAGCTCAGGAGCGAACAAAAAGCGGGCGTCGATCGGAGCGCCGAGCCAGGAGTGGCTCGCAACGTCGTTGAGCTGGGAATCCATGACCAAAGCCTGCCAACCCGGGCACTTGGTCGGCCAGCGAATATCCCCTTCTGACTGCCGCCGCGCCCGTGCCATGTGATGCAGGTGCCGGGGCGTTGTTTAGGGGCTGAGGCGTGGTTTAAGGGCTGAAGTGTGGTTCAGGGGCTGAGGTGTAGTTCAGGGGCTTAGCGCCAGGGCTAGTAGAAGGGCGAGTAGGAGAGAATCGAGTCTGTCGAGCAGTCCGCCAGCGCCGGCCAGCCAGGAGGCGGAGTCCTTGGCCTCGACACCTCGCTTGATCATTGACTCCAGCAGATCGCCCAGTGGGGCACCGGCCGCCACCGCGACGGCCCAGGCGGGCGTGAGTGCACCCAGTGCGGCCAGCGTGCCCAGGCCTGCGATCGTCCCGGCCAGCAGACCGCTCCAGTGCTTGGCTGGTGACAGCGGGGAGAGGGACGGCCCGCCCAGTCGTCGGCCGCTGAACGAAGCGGTGATGTCGGCGATCGACACGGCGGCGAACAACGCCAGGACCGCCGGGCCGAGCAGGACCACGCCGACCAGGGGCGCGAACCAGATCACCCCCAGCACGCCGAAGCACAGCCTGGAGAGCCCGCCAGCGGCGTCACCGGCCAACACCGGCACCAGAGCGACGGCGGCAACGGTGAGGGCGAGAACCCGGGGCAGTTGAACGGGAGCCAGCCAGGCCGCCACAGGCGCCACGGCCACGGCGACGGCGAGCACTGCACGGTCGAGCCGGGGGAGTCGGGTCAGTCCGCCGTACTCGAGTGTGCACGCCACTCCCGCCGCAGCGGCAAGGATCGCCGCACCGCCACGGCCGACGTACAGGGCGGCGACCACGACGGGCACGCCCATCGCCCAGGCGCACCATCGCAGCAGGTACTCCCGCCGTCTGGACAGCGCGACCGCGATGCCGCCGACGAGCAGCGCGCCGGCGAGGTAGGGGACCAGATCCTCGACCTCGGTCACGCCATGCCAAGCGGGACGCGCAGCGCTTCGGCGACGGCGGTGACCACGCGGGCGTTGGCCGTGGCGTCGCGTACTGCAATTCGCACGGCACGGCCCTCGAACGCCGGGGACGACGGCGACAGGTCTCGCAGGAACACCCCCCGCCGTCGGCACCGTTCGACAAGCTGGGCCGCTCCATGTCCGCCCCGGGGCAGCGTGAGCAGGACGAAGTTCGCCACCGACTCGCTGACGTGCAGATCCTCGCTGGTCGCGGCGAGCGCGGCGGCCAGCTCGGCACGCAGCACTGCCGTCTGCGCCCACTGGGCGGCGTAGTACGCCGGATCGCGCAGTGCGTTCACTGCGGCGATCTGGGCGGGCAGACTCACGGCCCACGGCGGTGTCCAGCTCCGCAGTTCGGCTGCGATCGCTGGCGGCGCGGTGAGATAGGCCGCCCGCAGACCCGACAGGGCGTACATCTTGGACAGTGACGCGCAGATGACGGCGTTATCGGCCTCTGCCGCGTACGGCTCCAGCGATTGCCCTGCTCCGGCGTAACCGATGTACGCCTCGTCGATCCAGAACCGGGTCCCGCCCGGCGCTCCCGCCAGCACCTTCCGCAGCTCGGCAGCGTCGAGATGTACCCCGGTCGGGTTGTTGGGGTTGACGATGACCACCAGGTCGTAGCCTTCCCGCAGAGCGCGGGCGAGGCGTTCCGGGTCGATCCGCCAGCCCTGCTCGCGGCGCAGCGGGAACCGGTCGGCACGGCAGCCGATCACCCGCTCGACGACGTGCGCGTACTCGCCGTAACAGGGGTCGATCAGAAGCACCCGGCTGGACGCGTCCAGCCAGCCCCGGAACGCACGGAAGATCAGATCGGAGGAGCCCGCGCCGACGGCGACAGCGGCCTCGGGTATGCCCCGGCGAAGTGCGATCTCCTCGATGAGCCCGCCGGCCTGCGCGGGCGGAGAGGTCCGTGCGATCCACTCCTGCCCGTCGGTCAGGGCCGCGACCGCGGCAGGGGCCGGTGGAAACCACGCGTCGAGGACGTCGGCGGGTACGACGTCACGGTGAGCGTCGAGGGTGTCGAACCCCCGGCCCAGCGCCTCGATGGAAGCACCCCCGTGCGCGCAGAACGCGTCCTCAGGCAGGAAGGGCACCTCCAGCCTCCATCCCACCTTCCGCTGAAGATCGCGTAGCAGCGCACCGTGCTGTCGGAGGGTCCGGTCGGTGAGCTCGGCCACGTCCCCGGTGAGGAGCTGGAACTCGATGCTCCCCGAGCGCACCGCCGTATCGGTGGACGCCAGCCCCAGCGCCAGGTACGTGGGCAGCAACTCGACCCGGCCCAAGGCCACGATGGTCCTACCTCCGTGGGCCATCACCCAGCGAAGCGCCGCGTACATCAGCAGCTTGCCGATCAGCTCGCCCCGCCGGCTCGGATCGACGGCCAGGATCCGTATCTCGAACAGGCCGTCCTCGCGCAACGCGGGATGCTCGTGTCTCCGCAGGTATTTGTCGATCGAGTAGCGGCCCACCCACGGCGGCGTCACGCTGATGAACCCTGCCGGTTCCCCATGGCGAGCCGCCACGATGTAGACGTTGCTCCCGTCCAGGTCATCGGTGAGCAGCCCGGCGGCATTGGGGACGTGCTGGCCGAGCTCCCGCGCGTACACCTCGTGCCGAAGGCGGTGGATCCACCCATGGTCGTCCTCCGACGCCAGCCGCAGTTCCAGCTCCTCAACGACGACGGACGACCCGTCGGCAAACCCTCCCGCGCGCTGTCGATCGTTACTCACCCGCATCACCTCGGTGGCAACCCTGCACGAGCCCTCGCGCAACCACCTGAGTACCTGTACTCACCCGCCCCGGGAGCCCGTACTCAACTCCGCCAAGGCACCCCCGGCACGCAGGCATCCCCGGCACCAGACACCCCCGGCACCCCTGGCACCCAGGCATCCAGGGACCCCGGCACCCCCGCACCCCGGCCCCCGGGGACCCCGGCCCCCAGGGACCCCGGCCCCCAGGGACCCCGCACCAGCCATCGCCGGCGTGCCCGAGCTGAACGGGGGAGTGGACACCGACGACCTCGTGGAGGTGGCAAGCCACCTCCACGAGGTCGTGCACATCTGTGAGCAGATTGTCGCGCGCGTGCTCTGCAATCAGCCAGAATGGCTTGTCTTGCGAGCAGCGTTCAGCCGCCGACCTGGCGGATTGGCGTCTCAGCGGCGATGTCTCGCACGATGACCTGCGTTCATGTCACCGAGGATCACCGCCGGATCCCGTTTTACCCCCGCTATTCGCGGAGGTTGGCCTTCTCGCACCTCTCGTCGAGAGAACCCGGGCCCTTCCAGCAGATGCTCATGACGTACGGATGCTCTGCCTTAACGTTGTACTGGAAGGTGTTGCATCCTGAGTCGCCGCCGTCCTCTACTTCGCCGTAGATGTTGCGGGCATCTGACAGCTGACCTACGACGCCGTGCCCGTCGGCTCGCGTGTCACACACTTTGAAACTATCGCCATTGTCGATATGAGTGATGGATCCGTACCTATTCGACACCGTCTTGTCGGCGGCTTGCGCGGTGCCTGCCGCAGTCATGACAATCGCGGACGCCGCCACGCCCACCATCAGGGCGCGCGACAGTACGTTTTTGGGCATTCGGGATCCTCTCCGCCATTCACGTTGAATGTGAAAGACATACAACAGCACCCGATTCCGAACTGTCAATGATCTTGGTCGAGGGCTTGTCGAGGGCTTCAGGCCCCATGATTCAGGTTCCCTGGAAGCCAGGCGGGATGGGCGATGGCGCGGGCACATGCGTGGCCCTGTCGTCACAATGAGCGACCACCCGAGTTCGTCCAGCAATGGTCCGACTGGCGCAGCCGCCGTCAAGCCCAGGCCCGCCGCAGCCAACAACTCGCCCGAGCAACAGCCAATGTCGTTGCAGTATTAAGTCAGCACTTCTCGGTCGAATGAATGGTCACAGCTCGGACATCGCAAAGGGGGTAGCGCTGGCGCTGAGCAGCAGTTTTCGTTGAGACCGTAAGGATGTCCCGGATGTTGAGTAGCGGCGCCGCCCTCGTACGGCGCGTCCGTACGAGGGCGGCGCGGGGAGGGGCGCCTCGGGGATTAGGAGGTGACGGCGTAGGCGTTCTGAATTGTCTGGGCGACGGTGTTGCCGTCGGCGTCCTTAGCGGTGGCCCTCAGCGACACCTTTCCCTTGGGCGGGTTGTGCAGTTCGGCGACCCAATGGTCTCCGTCCTTTCGGATCCGGACCGGCTGCCACTGCTGACCCTCGTCGGTGGAGGCCTCGACCGTGAGGGAGGTGACCTGCGCGGACGTCGACCTCGGCTGGTGCTCGACCCGCACCCCCGGCTGGTGCTCGACGCGGACCGGGAACGTGAAGGGCTTCCCGGCCGGGGCCTGGTTCACGTCATCCAGCTCCGGCAGGAACCGGACCGCCATCAGCGGCAGGGCTGTGGGACGCGAGGCGTGCGCGGAGCGGAACGTCCATGACGAGGTCACTCTTGTCGACAGCTTCCACTCCGGGTGATCGCAGGCCGCTTCGATGTCCAGCTGGTAGATGCCGGCCTCGGGCGGAGCAGTGAAAGCGCCGGCGGCTGGAAGGTCGCTTTCGCCGACCGTCTTGCCGTCCCGCAAGAGGCGAGCCGAACCCTGGGTGCAACTCGGTCCGTAGGGTTGGCCGTAGCCGTAGTGGCCAGGCTCGGTGTCGCTGAACGCTTGGATTGCCACGTCCACCGTGTCGCCGTCGCGGTACGCCCACGCCGGGCGGCCAGGGTGGTCCTCGTCGCGTGGCGGCGTCGCGAACGACGGACCCATCACGCCCTTGTACATCGTTTCCTCCCGCCGCTCACCGGGCCGGTAGGTGCGGGTCTCGGTCTGGATGAGCGGCCGACCGTCGTCGAAGGGGTTTATGACCTCGCGTGTGAAGCGCGGCCCGGTCGAGAAGTACTCCGTCCGGGTGGTCGGCGCGGGAATGGGCACGTACCATCCGCCGGACGGGCCGCCGAACCCGACCGTCTCGGTCAGCAGACTGCTGGGCAGGTCGCCGCCTGCGCCCCGGTAACGTACCCGCACGGCGGCCAGATCCCGTTCCCGCGCGGTATAGATCGGGTGGGCGGGCAGCCGCCCCGTGGTCGGGTAGTAGAGGTTGTACTGGTACGGGCTGACCTTGATGCCGTGGGTGGTCACCGGTATGGGACCGGCCTTGACCAGGTCCCGCAACTTGACGCCCTCGGGAACATAGGTGACGGCCGTCGGCAGCTTCAGCCCGCCCTCGAAGTCGAGTCTCAGGGTGTCGCGCACCAGCAGCACCCCCCGGCCGCCGGCCTGGGCCACGTTCTGGACCCGCTCGGGGATCTGGGCGTCGTCGGCCGGCGGCGGGTCGAGCACCACCAGTTTGCCGGCGACATTGTGCAGCTCGCCGGGAGTGCCCGAGCCCCCGTACACCGCCGAGAGCCGGTTCGTGCCCTCCAGCCGGGGGTCGTCACCGTAGCCGGCGTAGTGAACGTCGATCGGGAACGGCTGGGGGCCCCCGGTTTCGAGGCGTAGCAGCGGCTCCTGGTAGGTGGCCTGGGCGGTGAACGCGAAGCGGGGGGACGGGGCGGTGGTTGAGGCGTACATCTGGGCGCCGAACGGCATGTTCACGTTCCACCGGAAGTAGGTGTAGTCCGGGTTGGGCGCGGCCTTGGCCAGCAGGCCGACCATCCAGGACGTCTTCCGCGCGGAGGGCCGGTCGACGTTCACCTCCACCCGGCGGGCTTTGCGGGCGTCGAACGTGATCGTGCGGTCCTTGTCGACCACCACCTCGGTGTCGACCATCCCGGCGACCGCCGGATTGGCGTTCCCGGGCAGGGCGGTGTTGACGAAGCCGGCCACCATATAGCGCCCGGCCGGAAGCCGCAGCGTCTCACCCGGACCGCCTCCGTACATGCCGTACGGGTCGTCAAGGCTGTAGGCCGACCACTGCGCCGCCGTCTCAGGGCCAGGTGGGCGACCGTTTCGGTCCAGCAGATCGACCTTCACGTCGTGCTCGGCTGGGACGCCGGACGCGCCCTGCCGCCGTTGCGGGCTCGACGGGCGGGCCATGCCGGGGGAGGCGGGTTTCACGCCGGCCAGTTGGACCTTGACGTCGCCGGGAGCGGCCTTAAGAGCGTGCCAGAACGGGACGGCGGAATTCTTGGCCAGGGAGACGGAGTTCCGTCCTGTCGTCTTGATCCCTGGCAGCCGGGAGGCTGCGGGGCCGGTGACCGACAGCGGGAGCGCGGCGGCGCGGGCATCGTCAAAGCCGGAGGCCAGCAACCGGCCCACGTCGAACAGCCGCCGATCCAGCCGCCCCTTGGTCACCAGCGGCGCGGCGTCCATCGGCAGAACGACGACGTGCGAACCGGCCTGCTGCTGCAGGAAGCCGACGTTCGCACGGCCAGGCCCAGGCAGCACATGAACGCTCCCGTTGCGAACCTGCACCCGGTCACCGGTGACCAACGTGATCGTACGGGCGGTGGCGACGGGAGCGGATGCGACGCCGATAGCCGGAGCCTTGCCCGGCCGTTCCGCGCTTGCCGCCGCGTCGACGGCGACGGCGGGCATGGCCGAGGCGGCGAGCACCGCTGACAGGGGCATGGCGAGGAACGGTCTGGATTTCCATCGCACGTGGCGACTCCTCTTAAAGAAGCTGTCGGGGAACTGGTGATCTTGACTCAGCCCTGTCCGCGGACCCGGCCCGGTTCCGTGTGATCGCGATCACACGGCCCCCGCGGGCCGCTCAGAAGGGGTCCGCGAGTCCATTGCCAGACCGGGTAATCAGGTGGCTGCTCAAGGCATTGAGGCGAGATGGTCGCCGACGAGATGTCCGGCACCGCCGGATTCCCTACACCTGAGGCTGCTTGGCAGCGGCCCCCTTTCGGTTTCCCTTGGAGAGGCCCTCTCGTTCTCGCCGAAAAGGTCACGGATGTCGTGTAGGGAACCGGGATGCGCCGGACATCTCGCTGTGACACTGAGGCAGACGAGAGGAGCCGGGTGTGCCGGAGCCTGATGACGAGTTCGCCACGTCGTGGGATTACTACTACGGCGACTATTACGACGATGTGCTGAGTTATGCGGCACGTCGCGTCGATCACGAGACTGCACGTGACATCGCCGCCGAGACGTTCCTGATCGCCTGGCGCCGCCGCAAACACATACCGACCGACCGCCCGTTCCCCTGGCTGTTGCACGTGGCCCGGAACGTGCTGGCGAACGAGGCGCGTGGCCATCGGCGGCGCGGGCGGTTGTGGGGACGCCTCCGCGACCACAGCGGCCTGGGGCAGACGGCCCCCGACGTGGCCCACGGGGTCGCGGAGGGCGGTCGCATCGGCGCGGCTCTGCGGAGCCTTTCCCCTCGTGACCGTGAGGCTCTGGAGCTGGTCGGCTGGGAGGAGCTCACCGCCAAGGAGGCGGCGATCGTCGCCGGGTGCTCGGCGAAGACCTTCTCGGTCCGCCTGAGCCGCGCCCGCCAGCGCCTGTCGGCCGCGCTCGCCGAACTCGACGCCGCAGATCAGGACGCCGCAGAACGGCCCGTCCCCGTCCCGACGATGCACAGGAGCCCGCAGACATGAACGACATCCAGGAAGTCCGCGAGATGCTCGCGTCCACCAACCCGGTCCCCCCGGGCAGCCTGGCGGGCTCCGCACAGGACGGCGTCGGCCGCGCCACGCGCACACGGATCACCTCCTCCAGCACACCGCGCCGGCGCAGGTCGTGGTCGGTACGGCTGGTCGCCGTCGGCGGCCTGGCGGTCGCGATCGCGGCTGGGACGACCGTGGTCCAGAACATGGGCGGCACCGACGAGCAAGGCAGGCCCCGCGCACCCATCCCGGGTATCCCGGCCGGGCCCGCGGCCAATGCCCAGGAGGTGCTGAACAGGGCCGCGATCGCTGCGCGGCACCGTCCGTTCGTTGCCCCTCGGCCCGATCAGTGGGTCTTCGTCGAGACCCGGTATCAGCGTCTCGCCCACCAGGAGAAGAGCGGGGTGTGGACCCCCAAGTCGCGGCCGAAGACAACGGTCGAGCCGATATGGACCCGGGCCGACGGCAAGATGATGGCCATGCTCGATGGGGGCAAACTGACGCTCTCGCCCACCGGCGGCGCGATGCCGCCTCAGGACTATGCGACGCAGTCCAAACTGCCGCGGGTCCCGGATGCATTGCTGGCGTGGGCGCGCAAGAATGCCGGCCCGACTGGAGACAGCGCTACGTTCCAGCTGCTCAGCGCGGTTCTGGCAAACAACGTGCTGCCCCCTGACCTGGAGGCCGCCATCTACCGGGCCCTCGCGAAGGCGGCTCCCGGCGTGAATCTGAACAAGCAAGCCGTGGACCTCCAAGGCCGTCCGGCTCTGTCCATCGCCGTTCCCGTCGAGGGTTGGCTGAAGGACGAGGTACTGCTGGACCCGTCCACCTACGCCTACCGGGGACACCGCTCGACCGTCACCAAGGACCACACCATCGAGGACAGCACCTTCAAGAAGGGCGCCATCGAAAGCCAATCAGTCCGCCTCGCAGCCGGCATCGTAGACCGCCCCGGCCAGCGCCCCTCTACCCCCTAAACAATAGCCCGAGAAAATTCAGAATGAACCAATAGTTAATTTACGGCCAACGGCAATAAATGGTGGCGAGCGTCACAACAGCGAATAGTGCCCAGGGGCCTATTGGTCACGGATCTTGATCCCGATAATCAAGCTGCTGTTGATCACCGCATATCGCGAAATAAGCGGTGCATCCACGGCTGGTCCCACCTACCCCCTCCAAGGAGAGAGCACACGTGTCGCTGAAGAAGGTCGTGCCACTTGCCGCCGCCGGGTTCGTCACAGCGGGCCTAATGACAATCGCCCCAGCGGCCTCCGCCGAGGTGGAGACCGGCAAGGTCACCGTGGCGAAGGCCCGCAAGGCCACGCACATCGCCTACACCCAGTGCAAGGCGAAGGGCCGCTGGGGTAAGGCCTACATTAAGACCGACGGCAAGCCCACCAAGAAGCGCCGGGTCGTCAATGTCGTCGAGTGGGGCTACGCCATCCAGAAGACGAAGGGCAACCACAAGAACTCGAGCGTCAAGGCACTGCTGGCCGTCCACGAAGGCACCGGCCGTTGGCGCCTGTCCGGTGGCCCCGGCTACACGGGATGGAAGGCCATCGAAGACAACAAGTGGCACAAGGGCAAGTGGTACCAGTCGTCCTCCGTCGGCAGGGGCGCCCTCGGCGAGCTCGCCATCAACATGTGGTTCGACTTCGACAAGGGCACCGGCGGCTACTGCGATGCGCCGCTGATCCGCTACGCGAAGCTCAAGCCCATCAAGTAACCGGCTAAACGCCACCGAACGGCAACGGCACGACAAGGGCTCGGCCTCTCAAAGGCCGAGCCCTTGCCGCAACACCTGTTCCGATTCAGCGTCGTGGAGGCCGTGAAGGTCTACAAGCCTCGGTAGGCGGTCCAGGTCTTCGCGGTGGCTGCCAGTTCGACCCAGAAGGGGCGTGCGTTTCGCTGTATGGCGCGCTCCCACAGTCGGTGGTTGAGTGCGGCGAAGGTGTCGATTCCTTCGGGGGGCGCGGTCGCCCATGCGGGGAACTGGGTCACCCACTGCTCGGCTTTGGCCGGGGTGTGGCCTGCGGCGACCAGCCGGACCACGAGGAAGGCCAGATCCACCCAGGCTGCGCCTTTGCAGCTCCACGCCCAATCGACCAAGTAGGCCCGTTCATCGGTGATCAGAACGTTCGACTCGTTGAAGTCGGTGTGCAGCAGAGAATCACCGGCCATCACGCTGGCATCGCCGAGTTGGGACCACCGACGCTCAAACGGCAAGGTGGTGACATCAGGTCGCGGGACCTGCTGGAGACGATGGATCAGGTCCATGAGTTTCGGCAGGTCTGGCGATCCTGGGGCATAGTCGATCGGTCGGGCGTCCAGGACTTCGAAGCCGAGCAGACGCCACCCCCTGGCCTCCACATCGAACAGAAGCCGGGGGGCCAGCGCGGACACGTGCGGATTGACCGCAGCCTCGTTACGCAGGCTCTTACGAGCCCGCTCACCAGCCGCCCCCTTGAGGAAGACCCGGCCCTGACCCATGTGCAGGGTTGAGGAGATCTCCGAGTTGATCCCCGACTCTGACGGGTCCTCCCTCTTCACGGGGCCCGTGTGCACCTCTACGGCGGCACGTAGCTCAGCGGGAAGGGCAAGCCAGGGGGTGCGAGGCAATGTCAGTCCCTAGGTGAGTCGGTGCATCCGGTGTGGCATTGCGAGCACTTGCCCGCTACCGGCCACAGATCATCATCAACGGTCAGGCCGAGATCCCGCATGGCCGTGAGGGTAGAGGCGACCGCTGGCGCGTGGACCTCCAGCGCGCCGCTCTCGGGTACGTGATGGATGTAGCGGCCCGCCACCCGACGTTCTTGCAGTACGCGTACCACCTGCCTTGCAACCCTGGTTGGGACCTGTCTCGGAAGATCCAGAGCACCTCACCATCAGAGGGTTGAAGCTGTCAGACACCGATGTTTTTCTGTCATGCTTCTTGCATGGTCGAGATGATCGGGCGATACCGGCTTGTTCGTCAGCTGGGCCGTGGCGGAATGGGGACAGTGTGGCTTGCCGAAGACAGCGGCGGACAGCATGTCGCGGTGAAGGTCATCAACGACGAACTGGCACGCGAGCCTGAGTTCCGGGAGCGGTTCCGGCAGGAGGTGGAGGCCGCGCGGCGAGTGCGGCGGTTCTGCACGGCGCCAGTCCTGGAAGCCGGTCTTGACCAGAACCTGCTGTGGGTGGCCACCGACTTCATCGACGGCCCGACCGTGCAGGAGGCGGTGTCCGCCCACGGCCCGCTACGTGGAGCCGATCTCGACGCGCTCGCGGTTGGTATCGCGACGGCCCTGACCGCTATCCACCAGGCCAGGTTGATCCATCGGGACCTCAAACCCTCCAACGTGCTGCTGTCACCAGTCGGCCCGCGGGTCATCGATTTCGGTATCGCCCGCGCTCTGGATGCCACTGGGCAGTTGACGCGTTCAGGGAGGGTCATCGGCACCCCCGGCTACATCGCGCCTGAGCTGTTGGCCGGTGACCAGCCGCTCCCCGCCGCCGACGTGTTCTGCTGGGGCGCTGTCGTCGCCTACGCAGGCACGGGCCGTCCTCCCTTCGCCGGGGCCGGCGGCGCCGAGATCAACGACCGGGTCCAACACGCCGAGCCTGATCTGGACGGCCTTGAGGCGCATCTTCGCCAACTCGTCGCCCGTGCCCTGGCCAAGGATCCCGCCGCCCGACCGGCCGTTCCGCAGGTGCTCTCCGAGCTCACCGGCTCGCCGTCCGCTCCACCCCAGGACGGGGACTCTCGCACCCGTCGGCTGACAACACGGTCCGACTCTCGCGTTGCCCGGCGACCCGCCCTGTACGCAGGTCTGGGCGCGGTTGTGCTCGTCGCGGCCAGCGTCGTCGCGCTGGCCTTGGCTGCATCCAACGGAAATGCCGGAGCGGGAAGCAGGGGCCAGGCCGCGACGGCAACCTCACCCGCTACCAGCTCCACCCCCTCGGCATCACCCACAAGCCCGCAGCCAGCCACCGCGCCTGCACCCAACACGCAGTCCAGTACGCAATCGCCTTCTTTGAGCCCGGGCCCGATCACCAACACCGCCAGCGAACTGTGTATCGACACCGATGGCCCTCAGGCACCCGGTGTCCACGTGCAAGTCCGTGACTGCGGCAACTACAGCGGCCAAAAATGGAGCTATGACCAGACCACCTTTCACCTCGCCAACCCGCCTAGCCGACTGTGCCTGGACACGGCCAGAGCTCCCGCCACGGGAGTCAGCGCAGTACTGAACCGGTGCGGGAACTACACCGGCCAGCAGTGGCAATACAACCCCAGCACCGGCCAGTTCACTAACCTCAAAAGCGGCCTGTGTCTGGACACAGCCAGGCCCCCCGCCAACTACGTCGCTCTGGTGCTCAACCCCTGCGGCAACTACACCGGCCAAGGCTGGCGCGGGTGACCTGGTCGGGGCCGATCCCGATCTCTCCAGCCGGCCGGTCCGAGAACCGGCGTCGAAGCGCTCGATGGCCGGTTCGAGTGCTACGACCCGACACCGGCCACAGGGCCCCGATCATGGCTGGCGCTGGCCGGGTCGCCATCTACGAGCCCACGGGGAACGCCTCCGAGGAGTTCACCTGGACACCCGTCGGTGGCCGGAAGTTTGTGGTGTCCAACGTTCAGCCCGATCCGGAGTACCAGGGAGAACGGCCGACGATCAGGAACGGCCAGGCCGCCGAGCAGTACACCGACGCGGTTGTGTGGGCACGCCAGACCTAGCCCAGGTCGCGCCAGATGCACCATCCGGAGATCTTGTACACGGGGCCATCGCGTTGGCATCGTCGATGGCCGACCCGAACGCGGGGCAGGAGCTCTATCTCCTGACAGGGTTTGGGGCCGGTCGATTGCGTAGGCCGCCCCCTGAGGATCTCGAGGTCAGCACGCCTTGCAACTTCGCCTCGGGGCTGGCGGTGCGGGGTTTACTTCACCCCCTTGCCTAACTAGACGGAGCATTTCCCGCTGGAGGTGGTCGTACCTCTCTTCACACTGATGGCCGGGCTCCATCCCTGCTCCACGACGTGCGGCGGGTGATAACCGTGCATGCGAACGCAGCCGTTTTCCTCGTAGTTGTATCTGCAGCGGCGCCAGTTACCGCCCGTGCTCTTGCAGTAGCGGTTGTGCCTCCTGATGCTGTTCCGCGTGTGGACGCGAAAGTTCAGGCCGTTGGCCCAGCGATCACGGACCCAGACGTCATCGGACTTGTAGTCGAAGCAGCCATCACCGAACCGCTTGCCGAAGACGTTCTTCCAGGTGTAGCACTTAGCCCTCTTGGGGGGCTTGGTCCCCTTGGCGTCGGCGCGGGGCGCCGCCATCGGCTCCATGGCCTCCGGGCCCGGCTGCGCGGCCTGCGCCGGCGTAGCGGGTGCTGCGGCGGCGGCGTGCCGGACGGCGCTCGTCGGGCCGCTTACGGTGGTGGATTGTGCCTGTGCCGGCGCGGCCAGGGCCAGTGCCGTCGCGGCACAGGCGCCGGTGGCCAGGGCGCCCGCGATCAGCGTTCTCATGGTGTTCCTTCCCCGTTCTGATGGACGGCCCGGAGCGTCCACTGCTCCGGGGACATCTGTCAGGCGTTCCCCGTGCTGGGGAATCTCCGAATTGCGCGACGAGCGTACGGTCGGGCGGGCGTCATGGGGGACCCTCCTTTCAGCGGTGACTTAAAGGGCGGCTGGATCCGCTCATCCAACGAGTGGAAACCGAGCCCGTGCGGGCTCGTGATAAGTGCCTAATGACTGGCTACCGGGGTTCACCGAGACCGACGCCTATTAGTGCCTAGGGGCAGGACTCCCTGACACAGACCGTGCGGGTTTGAGGTGAGCCCCGGCCAGCGGAGCCGGGCTTGGGCCAGGCTCGTGGGCTGAGCCAGCCGTGTGGTGATCGCTTTTTGAGGTGCCGGGCCACGGGCGACCGGCCGCAAGGTCTACGCCATCAACCCTCTGGCCGTCGCCCGCTACCGCGAGCGGCACAGCGTCGCGCGCGCCAAGTCCGACCACGCTGATGCCATGACCTTGGCCAACATCGTGCGCGTCGATGCCGCTCACCACCGCGCCATGGCCGCCGACTCCGAACTCGCTCAGGCCATCGCGGTGCTGGCCCGCGCGCAGCAGGACGCGGTCTGGAACCGCCAACAGCTGGTCAACCATCTGCGCTCGCTGCTGCGCGAGTACTTCCCCGCCGCGCTGGAGGCCTTTCAGGCCGGCAACGCCCGCCTCACCTCTTGTGAAAGCGCGGGTCATCATGCAGCTCGCTCCCACGCCCGCCGCCGCGGCACGGCTGACGACCCGTCGGCTGCTGGCCGCGCTGCGCCGGGCCGGCCGTCAGCGCTACCTGCAGGCCACTGCCGATCGGCTGCGCGAGATCTTCCGCGCTCCGCAGATGCGGCAGCTGGCCCAGGTCGAGGACGCGTTCGGCGCTCAAGCCAAGGCTCTGACGCTGCAACTGGACGCCGCCTGCAATGCCGCCGACGACCTGGCCGCCGCGACCGCCCAAGCCTTCCACCAGCATCCCGACGCCGACATCATCGTCAGCTTCCCCGGCCTGGGCGCCCTGACCGGCGCTCGCGTTCTGGCCGAGCTCGGTGACGACCGCACGCGCTTTCGCGACGCCCGCGCGGTCAAGGCCTACGCCGGCGCAGCCCCCATCACCCGGGCCTCCGGCAAAAGCACCGTGGTCCAGCACCGCAAGGTCAAGAACCAGCGTCTGACCGCCGTCGGATTCCTCTGGGCCCTCGCCGCCATCGCAACACCAGGACCACGCGCTCACTACGACCACCGCCGCGCCACCGGAGACCGGCACTCCAGCGCCCTGCGCAACACCTTCAACCGCCTCCTCGGCTGCCTGTTCCACTGCCTGCAGACCCGACAGCTCTACAACGAAAGCGTCGCCTTCAACACGCGCCTTCCGGTCGCCCGCTTGACGGCTTAAACCCCTCGGATGTCTGTGTCATATCTCGAAGGGCCGTACGCCCCGGAGTGGGTGAAGGGACGATGGCCTGGTCATGCGGGACCCCGAAGGCAACGAGTTCTGCGCGGCGTAGCAGGCGGTAAACGGGAACCCGCGTCCACCCCGCCACGTCATAGCGCACACGGTGTGATCGGACGCGGAGGATCGATGACGAAGCCCGGACATGGCGCGGCGGCTGTATTCGCGGTCATCGCTCTTGCCCTTACCTTGGCGGGATGTTCCAGCGGCGGCTCCGTCGAGCCGATCGCGCAGTCGCCGAGCGAGACCCCCACCACCACGGCGGCGTCGCCCTTCACGACGAAAGGCGACGACGGCCAGGTGAAGGTTGTGGAGAAGGGTCTCTCCGCGACCAGGAAGGGTGCTGAAGAATTGCTCTCCTTCGGGCTGGTGCTCGAAAACACCAACCGAAAGGCGGTGGCGTTCCCGAAATACGCCATCAACCTCCTCGACGCTGCTGGGAAGCGACTCTACGAAGGTGAGTACGACATTGACCCGCCGCTGTCGGCACCACGGATTCTTCCCGGTGGCCGCTATGGTGTAGGCGTCACCTCCTCCCATCCCAACCCTGCGAAGGTGGCCGACATCAGAGTCGTCATCATCGAGACGGAGTGGGTGACGAGCAACGACCGGGAACAGTTCGCCAAGCTCACGGCGGGGCCGGTGCGAACGGAACGAGCGACCGCGTCCCAGCGAGCGGCCGCTGAGACCACCAGCGTGACGTTCACGATCGATTCGGCCTTCAGCAAGCCGCTTCTAGCCGTCGAGATGTCGGCGATCTTTCGTAACACCGCCAGAAAGATCGTTGGCGGCGCCCGCCATTTGAAGCGCCAGGACGGAATGAACTCCATCCACATCCCGCCAGGTCGCTCCACACACGAAATGGCGCTCGAGGACGACACACCCAGCAGCGCCGACGATAGCCGCACCGAAGTCTACGTATTTCCCTTCGTGTTCCCGCCGTCCTGAACAGGGATTAAGGCGAGCTCACCAGCGAGCGCACCAAACGCTCAGCTCACCACAGAGCGGGAACCCAAACCTGGCCGTCGAGCGTGACCTGGTCGACCGCTACACCGACAGGTCGACGGCCGGGACCAGATCCCGGCCGTCGAGCACCTCGATGGCCGTGATGGCCGTCGCGGTCGCATCCAGGCTCAGCAAGATGGCGACCTCGTCACCGTGCCCAAGCTCGACCAGGTAGGGACACGGCGAGCCCACCGGCGCAGTCAGCAGATTGGCGCACGTCGCACCACAGGTACACCGGCCGTGGAAGGGCAGATCCTCGACTGTGTCGGCAAGCGAGTCACCATCGCCATCGGCGCGCAGCAGGTGAACGATGTCGGCAGCCAGCCCCGGAAACACCTCCACCAAACGCGGATACCGCCCGACCTTCATACGGCCCCACGCTACGCCCACGTCCATCACCTCGGGCAAGGCGACAGGTTAAACGGCAAGCTAAGGCACTTACTGGTTGCGCTCATCCGCATCGTCGCGGTGCGCCTGCTCGTAGGCGTCCACCACCGCTGGCGGAATAGGGCCTCGCCCGACCACGCTGCGGTCCCCGGCATCGGACCGCTTGATCTTCAGGTGGCCGAAGCCGTCGTCGAAAAGCCCGCTGTCGATGACCTCGACCGGACATCCGATGATCTCTGCCACCCGCTCTGCGGCCGCCAGCCACTCTTCACGACGCGCCTGGCCCTCATAACCGATGACGTGGTGACCAGCCATCGCCCGCGGGCTCTGCAGCAGTTCGGTCAGCCAAGGCACCGGATCCACCGTTCCGTCATCCTCATCCATCGCCACAACCTACGCCGATCCGCACCAACCGCAGCTGATCATCCAGGTTGTGACACAGGCCCTTACCTTGAGATTTAACCTCGGTCGGTCGCTGAGCGTCTGACCGTGTTGCTTCTGCCCAGGCCACTGGCTCGGATGCATGACGTGTTGGCCCGTGTGGAGGGGTTCTGGAACACCCGCGGGCGGAGGTCCGCTCCGGCGGGTGTTCCAAAATCTCGCCGCTTTCACGCCGGACGCGCAGCCGCCCACGGGGTCAAAGCGAGCACGCCGGTGCCCCGCACCTGAGTCTCCTGACTGAGACTCAGAGGGCTGACACCGTGCGCGGCTGCGATTTCGGGAGCCAGGTCAAACGCAACCGCCTCCCACTCCTCAGCCTCTTCCTCGCCCGCAGCCGACGGGTCCCAGTCGGCCGGATACCCCAACTGCTCGTGCCAGGCGGCGCGTTCTTGAGGCAAAGGGGCACCCAGGGCGAGTAGTTCGTCATCCAGCCCGACCGCCGAGTACCGGCGCAGCACGGTGCCGTGCTCGGCCACCAGCCAGGTCGAACCATCGCCCTGCGCGCCGTAGTAGTACGCCTGCGCCCGGCCGTACCGCGTGCTGAGCTCGCGGCACAGGTCAAGCACCTCTTGGCGGCGCCGGCTGTCGTAGGGGTCGCACCAGGCCCCAAAGATCAGCGTCCAGCCGTCGGCCTCGGGTGTGACGAACACCCGGGACAGGCACCGCCCGTCCTCCACATCGTCGTGCCCGTCAGAGTCAATCACTTCTTGCGCTTGAGCGAAGGTGACGGGCTCGGGCTGCGACAGGCCAAGGATCGACATGAGCCCGGCCTGATCTCCGGTGCAGACCGCGATCCAGTGATTCCAACACGTCCAGATCGGCATCGGGCATTCGTTCGCTTCGCCGGGCATGGGCCAACTATGCCAAGGTTCCGCCGAACCGATCTATGGAGGTTAAATCTCAAACTTACAAACCCCTCAGCGGGGGAAGGTCGTCCGTGATGCCTCGGTGGGTCGCCCATTGGTGAGTGGCTGTTGCCATCGCTTGGAGCCACGGCGCGTCAGGGCTTCGCTCCGCGAACGGGCGATACATGTGCATGTTGGCGGAGGCGAAGGCGTCGATTGCCGTCGGGTCGGCGTTCGCCCAGGCCGGGCACTCGGCCGCCCACGTCTCAGCGGCTTCCGTGCTGTGTCCGGCTGCTATCAACTGCACTACCAGGCAGGCCGGGTCGATGAACGCCGCGCCACCCTCCGCGCGGCGGAAGGCATGTGGATCGAGTGGCGGCGGATGGAACGTTCGGGCTTACGTCGCCCTCAGGAGGCCGTTCGCCTCCTGTTTGACCGAACCCACATCAGCTATGGGGAGGGAGGGGTTGCTTGCGCTGGAACCCCAGCAGCACTCAGCTTCCGGGCCAGAAGTGTCAGCTCTGGCAGTGTTCCGGCATAGGTGCCCAACCTGATCTGCTGAAGGGCCGTCTTGGCTTGTCCGAGCTGGATGCCCAGGACCGCCCGCACGACTTTCATCGCGATGACCGTGCCGGAGTCCGGATCCGAGAACCTGATGCTGGCCGAGCCATGTTCAGCCAGCAGGTGCTCTCGCAGATCTGCTGGTGGACCGCCACGTCCACATGCCATCTCAGCGTTCCCGCACACAGAACAGGAACGCTCAATGCTCCAGTGCAGAACGCCATAGGCAAGCGTCTGACTACCTGAGCACAAACTCGGCCGCCCGCAGTTGGTCGCTGTGCTGGTGGGCGACCCTCGCGTATAACCAGCCGAACGGACCCGCTTTCCCATCTACACCCCTCAGTCTGGGATGTTGCAACGACCGCTAGAACGGGAGCTCGGCAGGGGTGGGGCCGTTTCGTCGTTGTCAGCGACGCAGCATGCGGGCACGCGGGTGCCGAACCTTCCACGCCGCCCAGGACAGCCACGCGCGGATCCTTGAGCGGTGAGGGAGATCGGCAACGGACGCGTACGCGACCCAGTCGTTGCGGCCTACTTCGGGCATCTCACCCTCACCTGGCTCGTGACCTCGTTGACCTTGAATGCGGTTCCGTCGTGGCTGGTCCCGCTGATGCGCATGCGGACTCTCCAACCTGCATCGTCGCACCGGTCGAAGGTGACGGTCCACCGCTGCTTGCCCGTGGCGTCGGGAATCCTGAGATCGGGGCGGGACGACGCCATCACGATCCAGTCGCGGCCCTTGTGCTTCTCCAACTGCAGCACCATACGGTGGCTGCGCGGTGGCCTGCTGCATTTGACCGCCATCGAGGCGGTGATCCAGGCGGCGCCGTCCGGCATCTGGGTGGCGTGTGGCGCCGAGACGACGCGCGTGAAGCAGGTCTTCGGCCCGACGCGTCGGCCGATCCGCCGCTGCTTCCGCTCGCGCCGCACTCCTCTGCAGCGCCCAGCAGGACCGCCGCGAGGATCGCCAGCACGGCCATGCGGACCGTTCTTCCGCTGTGCATCACTTCCTCCTCAGTGCTTGAGGCGGTGTCCGTGGCCCCGGGCAACGCGCCGTCGATCACCTACCCACATTTCACCTATTGTGACTCAAGAATTACTTTGAGTAAGCTTGCGGCGGGGAGCGGACCGGCACGTCGAAAGGAACCGCATTGCTGGGATCTCGTCTTGTGCGGGTGGTATCTCCCCGCACCACGCTGGCCACGTCAGTGACCAGGGTGGTTGCGGTCCTGATGGGTATCGTCCTGGCCGCACTGCCGCATCCCGCACTCGCCGCGCCTGGCTCGGTCACGCCGGTTCGAGGCTTGGCGGTGCTCGATCTGGGATCGGGTCTCGATCTAGAAAGCCACGGCATCACCGAGCGTCCCGTCAACGGCGCGACCAACGCTGCCGACAACAAAAGCATCGACACCGACCAGGGTGTGGTGTTCAAGATGGCCACGGGCAGCAGCCTGGTCGCTCGCGACGGCCGGATATCCGTCGGGAAGCTCTCCTTCCAGGGCGGCGTCGAGTTGACCAAGGGCAGAAAGAAGGTCGTGCTGCGCGCGCTTACCCTCGACGTCAAGACCGGTCGGGTGACCGCGGTGCTGGGCTCCAAGACCCAGACCATCGGCACCTTCCCCCTCGGCGATGTGGAGGTCTCCGCCAAGCGCGCCGGTTCGCTTGACGCGGTGATCACCTTCGGCGGGCCACTGACCCTGAACGCGCAGACGGCGGCGGGCATCGACGCGGCCCTGGGGTCAAATCTCAAAGAGGATGTGGACCCAGACGCCGGCATCGAGGTCCCCATGGAGGTCCACGCCGTCGTGACGCTCGCCTCCGATCTGGCGGAGGCCTTGGACCTGGACCTCGACGCCGTACAAGACCTGGACGTCGACCTCGGCATTCACCTTCTCTAGCCGCCAGGAGCGCACCAACCTCCACGGAAGAGGGCGCCAGGGCGAGCCGCCTGTCACAGGCGGCTCGCCCCGTCTTCGGACGTGCGGTCGGCCAGCGGGATTCGGTGATGACCTGGACGCCGCCTCGTTCGGCGCAGCGTTCGAGGTCGGTCAGCACTGACGGTGGTGCTGCCCGCAGCGCGGCGGGCCGTAGCGCCTTGACGGGTATGCGGGCCGTGCGACCGCGACGCACCCGGCACCTTCCAGCCCCAGGTGTGACAGAGCCCGACCACAGCCCAGCGCCGGAACGGCGCCGCTCGTCCGTTCTGCGGGCGGGTAGAGGAACGCGTCGTAGACCCCTTTCATGAGTGCGCAGCAGGGTCAAGTGGGCCGCGCACGGTGCGCCATTCCACGTCGGGCGGCTCAGGCGGCAGATCAGCTGACGAACCGGTCATCGCGCTACTGCAGCGGCCTGGTGGCCGCGTTCAGCGTCCTCGATGGCAAGCAAAGGCGGCTAGTCAGCTGACGGGCGCAGCCACACGCGGGTGCCGGGGAATGCGCCGTGGATCTCAACGTCGTCGACGAGCATGCGGGCGGCCCATAGCCCACTGGGCGGCTCCCCGGGGCGCGGCGGGATGTACCCGACCAGCGGGCCCGGGCGCCAGTGCCCATGGTCGGCGATCTCGCAGACGAGATCTCCGGCTGAAGGCCACAGACGGGCCTGCACGGGCGGGAGTCCATGGCGTATAGCGTTGTCGGCGATCGCGCACGCCGCGGTAACCAGCTGGTGCACGTGGCTGGCGTTCATCCCGTGCCGCGAGGCGTGCCCGGTGAGGAACGCGCGTAGCTCGTGCAGGTCCTCGCCGGTCACCGCGAGCCGTGCCGCACGCGGATCCGGCGGCAGCGGGCAGCGCTCGTGCTCGGCGGCGAACCGAGCCGGGCTGGTGTAAGCGGTGCTGACCGAGGCGTGTTCGCCGTGCAGCAGCAGCGGGTGCGTACGCCGGACGTTGACCACGGCGGCGGGTTCGGTGGCGTGGGTGTCGTAGGCACAGATCACCTGTGCCCGGACGGTGTGGAACGCCTCGTTCACCAGCGCCTCGTAGCGGGCCCAGCTGACGCCCTGCCGGTCGGCGCGGAGGGTCGGCGGCTGGGTCACGGCCCAGATCGGCCGCGGTGCGTGCCGCTCGACCAGAGCGGCGTAGGCCGCGAGCGTACGCACCGGGTGCTGGTAGTAGGCCGCGGCGTCGTGGAACTCCACCTCGCCGCCGTCGTCGCCGAGGACCAGCCGCAACGCGGTCCAGGTAGAGCGAGTGACCACGGCGACCACCTGCCCCTCGGCGCGCAGCCCGGCGCGGATGAACGGGACGGCAGTGGCGAGCAGTTCGTGGTCGCCGCGGTGCAGCATGGCGTGGTGCCGGAACCTCATGACGGACGCTCCTGCCCCGCGGAGGAGCGGGTGGACGGTGGGGTCGGGCCGCGGCGGCGCGGCGACGGCGACGGCGACGGGACCGGGCCGCCGCGGTGCTGGGGGCCGCGCTGCTCAGGGTGGGCCTGTTCGGTTTCGCGCATCTGGGTCAGCAGACCGGCCGGTGTGGTGGCGGTCAGCACCAAGGCGCGGCCGGGATCCCACAGCGGCATCGCGACGAGCTCACCGCGGCCGGCGAACACATGCCACGCCGGCTCCGCGCCGTCGAGCCGGTAGGCGACGTACCGCAGGTGCGCAGCCTCGGCGGCCTCGGCGGCTGCGGCTGCGGCGGCGGGCGGCGAGGTACGCCGCGGCGCGGGTCCGGGATGGTGGTCGCGGGTCCAGGGCCAGGTGGTCATGACGGTTCGCCTCGGAACGCGGCCGCTTCGTCAGCGAATTCGACGTCCGCCGGGTTGGCTGAGGAGCGGGAAGCCGCACCGGATGCCTGCGGGCCGATGAGGACCTCGGCGAGAGCAAGGACCGGCGGGCATGGCCAGGGCGAGCCGTCGTGCTGGCAGACAGACCGGCCGGGCTGGTCGGCAGGGGAGTGCATCTCCAGGAAGACCAGCATCAACTCGGCCGGATCGAGCCCGCTTCCGTGTCCCACGGGGAAGGGCGCGGCAGCGCCCCGCGATTGAGGCGCTTCGGAGAACAGGTGCAGGTGGCCGCGGTTCGCCGAGCTGGGCGCCCTGAGCTGGTGAGGTCTGTTTTCGGCCAGGGGCATGGCTGGTCTCCGTGATGTGGGGAAGGATTGCGCCTCGTCTTCGATCGTTGCGCGCGGGCCAGATCTGGCCCATATCGGTGTGTCATGGCTGGTCAGGAGCGGGTCATGACAGATTCGAATGGTGGTCCGCCAGCGGCGGGTCTACGGTGAGCGGCCCGCGCGCACCCCGCTACGCGGCGAGACGACGCGGTCACGGGAAGGAAACGCAGGTGACCGGGATGGGCGGCGCGACCTCGGCTGGGAAAGTCTGCGTGGCCTGTAGAGAAACGGTGTTGTCGCGCTACAACCCCGAGCCGCTCTGCGCGGGATGTCAGCAGGCCGCGCGGGACGGCTCGGGCATCGCGCCGGCGTGGCTGTGGGACTCGTGGCCGATGCGGCAAGCGCTGGCGCGTGCTGACGTCGCCGCGGTGGTGGCGTTGCTGCGCGCGGCCTCGGGCCTGTCGCAAGACGATCTCGGGTTGCTGGTCGGCTGGTCGCAGGCCACCGTCTCCCTGACCGAGCGAGGGCAGCGAGCCACCTTGTACGACGTGCGTGAGCTCCTTGGGTTCGTGGACGCGGTGGGGATGCCTCGTGAGGCATTGGCACCGCTGTTCCTAGGCGATTCACATGCCACTCTGAGGGAGGACAATGAGGCCCTGGATTCCCTTGGAGAGATGGACTTGGAACGCCGCGACTTCAACGCCATGGCCGCAGGGCTGATGGCGTCGGCGCTCGTACCGCAGGTGACGGTGCCCGACCGGGTCGAACGAGCGCACGTCCGGTACCTGCAGGCCATCGTCGATCGCCTCCGGGTACGCGACCAGAGCATGGGCGGCGGCGCCGTCCTCAAGCAGGCGCTCGCCGAGTTCGCCCGCGCACGCCGAATGCTCGATCAGGCCGACTACAGCGAAGCGGTCGGCCGCCAGCTGCTCATCGCGACCGCAGACCTGGGCATCATCTGCGGGTGGGTCGCCTACGACCACGGAAATCAACCGCTGACCCGCCGCCTCTACAACGAAGCGCAGCTGCTGGCCAGCAGCAGCGGCGACGCCGACCTGCAGACGCACGTCCTGCTGAACATGTCCATGCAGTCGACCTACCTCGCGGGCCTTGCCGCCGAGCGTGGCGAAGCCCTGGGCTTCGCCCGCGAAGGGCTCCGCTTGGCTGTTCAGGCCGGCGACGTCGCGCGGCATGAGCCCTCGCGACGCCTGCACGCGCTCGTCGCGCTGCGCCAGGCGGCGGCCTACTCCCACCTCGGCGATGCGGCAGGGTTCCGGGCCTGCATCACGCTGGCCCGCCGCGAGCTCGACCGCGGACCGCATCCCACGGATGCGGCCTGGACCGGTTTCGTCACGCCTGGCGAGGTCGCGGCCTACCGGTCGGCAGGCTATCTGCGGCTGGGGGACGCAGCCCAGGCGGTTCGGCTGCAGCAGGCTGCGCTGGAGGATGCCGGGCTCAGTCCCCGCAACCGCGCCTGCGCGCAGGCGTCGCTGGCCAAAGTGCTGCTCGTGGCGGGCGACCGCACCGAAGCAATCAATACGGGCAAGGCAGTCCTGCCGGCCCTCCGGGAGATGACCTCGGCGCGGCCACTGGCAAGCCTCAGCGGCGTCCGCACCGCCGCAGCGAAAGCCGGCGATGACGAGTTCTGCACCCACTACGACACGGCCGCCAGGGCACTGGCCACCTGACCCCGCGAACAGGATGGAGCACCACGTGGCTGATCTGACCTTTCGCCGTTTCGACACCGCTGGCGCTCGCGAGCAACGGGACACCGTCTCGCTGATCCACCAAGACGCCTATGCCGATCGGATCGCCTCGGGCGCGCCGTTCTACTCGGTGGAGGCGTTCATGCAGCGCTTTGATGCCTACACCTCTCGTGACGGCCTGGACCTCGTGATCGGCTACGAGCACGATGAGCCGATCGGGCAAACGTGGGGCTGGCCGCTGGGCCCGAACTCACGTTCTTGGGAAGGCCTGGAACCTGATCCCGACCGTCCGGCCGACTTCACCGCCGAGGACGGCAGACGGACCTTCGCCCTATCAGAGATCATGGTCCGTCAGGCGTGGACGGGCCGTGGCTATGCCCATGCCCTGCACGACGAACTGTTGCGCGGCCGCCCTGAGCAGCGCGCGATGCTGCTGGTCAACCCGACCAATGAACGCGCGCAGCGTGCCTACAGCAAGTGGGGCTGGCAGCAGGTCGGTCGGCTCACCCCCAGCTGGGACAACGCACCCCGGTTCCACGTGCTGATGTTGAACCTGCCGGTGCCGTGAGGGACCTGGATTCCTTCTCGCTGCCACGGTGACGGCAGGCCGCACATTCTCGATCTCGGCGACCGTCTCGTACACCGTGACGGCGTTCCCCTCACCGTGCTTGCTGGCCACGTGGGTCGTGGCGGTGATGCAGGCCGTGCACCAATCGGCCGACACCTTCGCGGCCTTGTACGCGGCGGCGTAGGTGGCTTGGGGGCCAGAACAGGGAGCCAACCACCCAGACTCCGCCAGGCTCGCCACAACCACATGTGACCCCCACAACGCATACCGGCTGGTCGAAACCTTGTCTCGTACGGAAGGGGACGGGGGTGTGGGGGCGGAGCCCCCACCTGGGGCGGAGCCCCGGGGGGACTGTCCGAGCGGAGCGAGGTCCTTGCCTTTTGGGGCTGGTGGCCTTGCCTTTTGGGGCTGGTGGCCTTGCCTTTTGGGGCTGGTGGCTTTGCATTGGGGGAGCGGCTTTGTCTGGGGGTGGATGGTGGAGGCCCCGCCCGAGTGTCGGGAGAGGCCTCCAGGGTGGGGCTGGCGGCCCGGGGTTACCAGTGGAAGACGCCCAGGCCGGTGCGTACGGCGTCGGTGGATTCGATGAGGCGGGCTAGTTGGATGAAGCCGATCTCCTTGGTGGAGGCGTCGGCGGGGTCGATGATTGTTACGCGGGTGCCCTCTGCGGATCCGTCGCCGTTGATTCCGGTGACGATGGTGGCGTGGACGAGCCTGTTGTTCTCGTACGCGTCGTCGCCGATCACCCACAGCGGGCCGTACGACTCCAGCAGCCGGCGGATCCCGCGCGGCAGGTAGCTCTGCGGGCCCTCCTGCCGCAGCCCCAGCGCCGTCGCGTAGGCCGGGACCTCCTCGGCCGCCAGTCCCTGGCCGGCGTCCAGCTTGGCCCGGAACGCCGGGCCCGCGCGGTCGGCCGCCGTCTGGATTGTGATGGAGGTCCGGTCGCGCCAGCCGAGCATCATCGCGCCGACCGCGGCCCAGCAGGTGAGCGGGCTGGGCTGGCCGAGCGGCTGGACGGGCGGCGCGACCGCGAAGTCCATCCCCTCGGTGCCCGGAGCCCGGTCGCCGCTGCGCACCTCGACGTGCCCGCTGGGCCGGGTGACCTTGACGCGTCCCGATGGGCTGTTGGCGGCGCGTTCCATCACCCGCTGCACGGTCTCGTTGGACGTGGGCCGCTGGCCCTCCGGCGGTTTGGGCTGCCCGGAGGCGCCGCTCAGCGCGGCCTCGGCGAGTTCCTTGGCCTCGTTGTCGCTGATGAGCCCCTTGTCCTTGGCCTGCTTGATCCGGGTGAGGTTGCGGTCGCTTTCTGCGGATTGGAAGCGCTGCTGGGCGAGCGCCGCGGCCTGGCCGCCGAACGCCTTGGCGGTGCTCAGCGTGCTGCTGAACGCCTCCGCGACGTTCTGCTGCGTGAGGTCGAGCCCGGTGATGTCACGGAACAGGTTGGGCGTGCCGATCAGGCTGAGTGCGGCGGCCAGCCCGGTCGGGTCGGGGGCGCGCGGCGCGGTCTGCATCCGTACCACCGGCGCCGGGAACTCGTCGGCGGCCAGCCCGGTCACCGGCTGCCGGCGGGTACCCGTGGACAGCGGCAGGATCTCCGGCGGCGCCAGCGGGATGGGCGCCTCCTCCCAGCGCCAGAACCGGGTGTCGTCGATGAGCTCGCAGGAGTTGCACGAGCCCGGCATCGCCTCGGCGAACAGTCCAGGGGTGGGCATGCTGACCCGCATCGGCGTGGCCGGCGGCACGGCGTAGGCGTCCCGCAGATCCGTTCCTTCCTCGTATCCCGGATCCAGGCGCAGCCCCGGCACCACCGGCATCACCAGGCAGTTGCCCACGATCGCGAGCAGCCGGTTCTCCACCGCGCCCGCCACGCTGCGTCCGGTGTTGGGCGCGATGTAGCCGTCCAGGAGCAGGTGCCTGCGGTTGGCGTCCATCGTCCACCAGATCGCCTGGTGGTAGTACTCGACGTAGTCGTTGAGGTGCGTGAGCAGCGTCTCCGCCACCCGTTCGTCCTCCTTGCGCGGGTTGCGCTTCTCGAAGGTGTCCAGCGGCGTCGGGATCTGCACGGCGTCGGTGCTCGACAGGTCGTTGTCCAGGCGCCAGTCGATGAACAGCGGGCGGTTCACGTGGTCGGTGCGGTAGCGCATCGCCGCGGACACCGCGACCACCCGCGCCAGCCCGGGCAGCGTCGAGCTGAAGGTGAACTTCACATGCTGCACCGCGGCGCGTGTCACATCGGGTGGCGCGGCGGTCAGGCGGAGGCTGACCAGCAGGCTGTGCCCCTGGACGAACGGGGTGACGATCGTGGGGTCGAGGGGCACGGACTTCGCGCCGCCCGCCGTCAGCAGGTCGAGTTTCAGCGTGTCGACCATGCGCTGCGCCACCCGCGGCGCGATCCGGGTGTTCCAGATGCGATCACGGTCGGCGGGCCTGGCCACCCCGAGGTAGGTGCGCCACACCTGCTCGGCCAGTTTGTCCGGCGGTACGGGCTGGCCCTGCGACTGGATCTCCGGCAGGAACGGCACGTAGCCGCCCCAGTCACCGGGGTCGAACAGGCCCTCCGCGGTGTCGCGCGGCCGGGCGAGCGTGAACGACAACCACAGCTCGCCCTCCAGGTCGGTGAGCTTCTCGTCGGCGTACCGCTGCAGCGGGAAATCGGCGCCCCGCCACTGGTTGAGCACCCGTTCCAGGGCCGCCGGCCCACCCGCCAGGTCGGCCCGCCGCAGATAGCGCTCCACGACGGTGCGGTGCCGCAGCGCCTTCTCCGGGGTGAACGGCGTCATCTCGAACGGGATGAACAGGCACTCCCGGACGTCCGCCAGCTCATTGGTGACCTGGAAATGCCGGAGCACCTCGAAGTATTCGACGGTCATCGCGTGGCAGTGCGAATGGTTGGCCACCACCTCGGTCTGCGCCCGTACGGCCTCGCCTTGCCGGGCGGACTGCACGGTGGTGACCCGCTGGCTGCGCACTGCGCTGGCGGACTGCTGCGTACGGTCGCGCATCTGGCTGAGCGAACTCGCCGCCACGTTGCGCGCCGACCGCTGCCAGGCGGAGGAGGAACTGGTGGAGTAGCCGCCGCCCACCCCGAACAGCACCGGCCCGATGAACCCGCCGATGCCGCCGCCGATCGCGCCGACGCTGGACTCCGAATGCCCGCGGACGTTCTCCCGCAGCGAGGAGTTCACCACCTCGGAGATGTCGCGGTCGTGCGCAAGCTGCGCGCCGAGCTGCTCGGTCTCGCGGCGCTGCGCGCTGCGCGCTGCGAGCTCTTCGCGCCGCCAGTCAAGGATCGCGATCCGCTTGCGCTGCCCGGGCGCCAGCGGAACCGAGTACACCAGGTCGCCGAGCGAGTAGCCGTCCGAGCGCCAGACCTGCTTCATGGTGAGCACGTGGCCGTGCGCGATGGTGGTCGCCTGGTAGGTGGTGGGCGTGTGGTCCCAGTCGACCTCGTGGTCGGCGTCCAGCGCAACGCGGCCGGCCTGCGGCCGGGCGAGCGTCTGCACGGCTTCCCCGACCTGCTTGCGCAGCGTGAGGTTCTCCGCACGGAACAGGTCGAGCGAGGTCAGCCGGTCGGGATCGCGAGCGATCCCGGTAAGCACCCGCGGGTCGAGCCGCAACTCCGGTTCGTCGGCGTCGGCCACCCGAGCGGCAAGCATGTCGGTGACGGTCCGCGGCCGTCCCCGGCCATTGCCCCCGTCCGCGCCTCCTTCAGTGCTCTCGGCTGCGTCGCCGTCTGCGTTGCTGCCTTCCCCGTTCCCGTCAGCGCTCTCGCCGGTCGTTAGGGCGATCTGCGTTCCGCCGCGCCGCTCGCGCTCCACGACCAGCGCTGCCACATAGTTGGCGATGGGCTTGCTGAGCTGCACCGGCTCGGCGAACGTGGTGCCCCGCACCTCGGGCTCGCTGGTACGGACGAGCCCGTGGAACGTGACCTCCTCCACCGTGCGGTTCGGCACCGTGAAGTTCGTGCAGCCGCCGAGGTCGGAGGCGTACGTCGACGGATCGTTCGCCAGGTCCGCAGGATCGGGGACCCGAGGGGTCGCCGGGCAGGCACAGTCATCGTCGGCGCCGTCCTGTCCGGCCGTCGCGGGGACGGGCATCTCGGGGACGACCAGCAGTACCCGCAGCGGCAGCCGGCCGGAGTTCAGCGGCACCGGGATCGGCGCACCACCCTGGACCACCCCGTACGCGCGGTCGAGTTTGTCCGGCGGCCACAACTCGGAGAAGTAGCCCTCGCCTGAGGTGCGCGCCACCAGCAGCGGGTAGGCGCTCTCGTCGTCCCCGCCGGGCGGCACCCCCCACAACACGACCAGCAGGTCGGCGGACGCCTGCGTGCCCGCCTCGTCCATCACGCGTCCGGTCAGGCGTTCCCGGCGGCCGCGCGCCGGATCGTCACTCGGCTCGATGGGCGCGGGCATGCTCGGCGTGACCGTGAGCTCGACCGGCTGCTCCACGTCCGCGACGGTGAGCGAGCGGGTGGCCGCCACCA
This sequence comes from Actinomadura sp. 6N118, assembly GCF_044326415.1. Lineage (NCBI taxonomy): Bacteria > Bacillati > Actinomycetota > Actinomycetes > Streptosporangiales > Thermomonosporaceae > Actinomadura > Actinomadura sp. 6N118. Next base: position 392,354 of record NZ_JBIRAZ010000005.1, read on the forward strand.
CGCCAGTCGGGGTCAGGGCCCGTACGATGAACGGCACACGCCACTCGGCGGGCAGGGCCATCTCGTACGTCCCGTTGAGCGCGGCGCTCACCGCGCGGTGCACGGGCAGCCAGCGCGGCTCGCCGTCCTCCGGTGTCAGGCTGACCAGTTCCTCGAACTCCGCGGTGATCCGCCATCCGGTGAAGACGGCCGGGTTCGCGGCGGTCAGCTTGCCGGTGAGCTTGGCAGGCAAGGGCGCCATGTTGATCTACCCCCGGTCAGACGTTGGGTTCGCGGACGGGCGGGATGGGCGGGATCGGCGGCCCTTCGAAGGCCAGGCCGGTGTCCTCCAGCGCTTCGTAGCCGACCCGCAGCTTGGCCCCGTTGGGCGGTTCGTTCCGCAGGTATCCGGTGAACCCCGAGCCGTCGGAAGAGGTCGTGATCCCCTCGACCTCCTGGTTCCCGACGGTGGCGCGCACGTTGAGCGCCCGCTCCTCGAAGCCCTCACCGAACGCGTAGACCCGCACGTCCCAGTGATCCAGCAGTTCGTGGTCGACCCGTTCGAACAGGACCTTCGACACCTGGAAGGTGCTCACGATGCCCGCCCCCTCAGTGCGTTCACGATGCCCGCCCCTCTGCGTTCACGATGCCCGCCCCTCACTGCGTGGAGATCCGGATGTCGTCGACGAAGACGTTGGCGGCGGCGCCCGGCACCGTCTCCAGCACGATCTTGCGGATCTTCGTCCGGTCCACCCCGCTGAACGTGGTCAGCGCGATCGCGGCGGTCTCCTGCCGCAGCAGCGTGACGTTGTCCGGGGGCAGGGGCGGCGGAGCCGGCGCCGGCGGCGGAGGCCGCAGGCGCTTGCGCTGGATCTGGTGGAAGAAGGGCCGGCTGGGCACCCAGCCCGGCTCGAACGAGAGCCGGGTGACCGTGTCGCTCGCCCCCGCGTCGTCGATCAGCGTGACCTTCAGATCCGGCACCTTGGCCGCCGCGATGCCGGCCTTGCTCAGGTCGGGGAAGTGCCCGGAGAACAGCAGCGTGAGGAAGGTCGCCGAGGTCAGGTCACGGGCGGCCGAGAACGTGATCTCCAGGGCCTTCCGCGAGCCGGAGCCGCCCGCGTCGATGTGCAGCACCTTGGTCTGGTGCCCGGTGTGCGCGTCGAGCGGGCCGCCGATGGAGATGTCCGGCATGAACTTGATGTTCGCGACCGGGCCGCCCGGACCGCCGGGGATGTTCCGGCCGGTGCCGGGCAGGTTCGGCGAGCCGCCCTCGAAGTCGTCGACCAGCAGATGGGAGGCGCCGAAGGCCCACTGGAGGGAGACGCGCACGCCCTTGCTGTTTGCGCGGGTGGCGTTGAGCAGCGGGCGGGCGGTCGTGTCCCCGGTGAGCTGCCAGGCGAACATGCCGCCGATGTATTCGATGACCAGCGCTTGGTGGTCGGCGCGCGAGAGGACCGGCTCGCCGGCGGCCACCGCGGGATCGTTGTCGGGCCACTTGGAATTGAAACGGTCGTGGTTGCAGCCGTCCAGGAAGACCATGCTCTTCGGGCAGCGCGCGCGGTCGTAGTGCCGGAATCCGGTGCCGGTCGGGGCCCCGGCCCCGCCGAAGCCCGAGACGTCGCCGTCCTGCGCGCCGTACACCACCAGGTAGAAGTCCAGGTCGCCGGCCTCCAGGTCCTGCCTGCCGATCTCGGTGCCGACCGCCGGCCGGGTGATCCCGGTGAAGTCGGTCGGTGCGAGCGAGCAGGCCGCCACGATGTCGAACGGCCGGGGCCCGGGCGTCTTGAGGTGTTTCTTGACCGCACGGACGACGGCGTCGCCGCCGCGTGAGTGGCCCACCAGGCCGACCTTGCCGAAGTCGAGCCGGTCGCGCAGGGGGCTATTGCGTTCGGCGTCCAGCTTCGCCATCTCCTGCATCGCCTTGAACACCAGGTCCGCCCGCATTTCCACCAGTGAGCCGAAGGTGTTGGCGTAGTTGCAGTCGACCGACACCGACACGATGCCCTGCCGGGCCAGCGCGTCCTGCAGGTAGGCGTAGCCCGCGTGGTTGTCGTCTTCGTCGATCCTTTCCGCGTCGAAGATGTCGACGCCGCTGATCGTGGTCGTCTTGGTGCTCTTCCACTTCGGCTTCCACGCCGGCGCCTGGCCGTGCAGGATCACGACCACCGGAAGCTTCGCGCCGGCCACGGCACGCCCGCCGGCGACGGTCGGGTAGGTGACCCGCAGCCGCATCTTGGCCTCGAACTTGGTGCTGTCCAGCCTGTCGCGCCGGAGTTGGCCGAACTTCAAGAGGGCAAGGCCGAGCTGGCCCACCTTCCTGGGTGCCCCGGCGGCGGTCGATTCGAGCACCCGGCGTTCCTGCTCCACCACCGACACCTCGCGGAACGCCGGTGCGGAGTCGAACCGGACGGGCGGCGGCCCGAACAGGTTGTCTTTACGGACGGGTACGTCGACGAACCTCACCAGGTCGGGCAGGGTCCGCGGCACGGGCGGGCCGCCCGCGCCGACGGTGCCTGCGCCCTCATAGCCGACCTCGACGGTCTCGCCGGGACCGGTCACCGAGACCTCGGCGCTGTCGGACTGGGCGGCCGCGTCGAGGACCTTCTTGACGGTCGGATCGGTGGCGGGCGGCTGGTCGGCCTGCGCGGGCTTGCCGACCAGCGCGCGCAGCGCGGAGCCGGCCAGGTCGCGGGCCTGGTCGGGGGACAGCAGGCCGTCGTCGCGGGCCCGCTCGATCTGGTCGAGCGTGCGGTCGATGTTGCGGCCGAGGTTCTGCTGCTTGGCCAGGTCGGCCGCCTGCTTGCCGAAGAACTCGGCGGTGTCCAGCGCGCCCTTGAACGCGGCGAGCGCGTTCTTCTGCGTCTGGGTCAGGCCGGTGATGTCCTTGAACAGGTCGCCCTTGGCGAGAACGTTGAGTGCGTCCCGCAGGCCCAGCGGGTCCGGCAGGTCGGGGGCGTTCTGGATGGAGACCAGCGGGCTCGGCAACGCCGTCGGCGTGAGTCCCTCGACGGGCGTCGCACGGCTCGCGGTCGACACCGGCTCGATCGGGGTCAGCCGGTCGGCCTCGGGGATGGGCTCCTTGTCCCACCGCCAGAAGCGCGACTCGTCGATCTGCTCGCAGGCGTTGCAGGCGCCCTGCATCGCCTCGGCGTACACCCCGCGCGTCGGCACGCTGACCCGCAGCGGCGGCGCGGGCGGGGTGGCGTACGCGTTGCGCAGGTCGATCCTGGTGTTGTCGCGCACCACCGTCGGATCGAGGTGGATGCCCGGCGCGACGGGCAGGATCAGGCAGTTGCCGGAGATCCCGATCAGCCGGTTCTCGACCACGCTGGACACACTGCGGCCGTCGGAGTTGGGGGCGATGATCCCGTCGAGCAGCATGTAACGGCGGGCCGGGTCCATGCTGGTCCAGATCGCCTGGTGGTAGTGCTCCAGCCGCTCGTTGAGGTGGGTCAGCAGCCGTTCGGCCAGCTTGCGGTCCTCGCCACGCGGGTCGCGCAACTCGGCGCGGGCGAGCGGGGTCGACACGACCACCGGGTCGTCGTTGCCCAGGTCGTTGAGGATCCGCGGACCGTCGAACAGCAGGTGCTCCATGTGCGGCGAGCGGTAGCGCACCTTGCCGGCGTGCACGACGACCTGGGCGTCGGGGGGCAGCTCGGCGCCCGGATATGAGATCGAGAAGCGGGTGATCTCCTCGCGCGGGATCGGCGGCAGCGGGCCGGCCGCACGCAACGTCACGTACAGCGGCGTGCCCTCGGCGTACCGCGACACCAGCGTGGGGTCCAGCGTGATCGGCACCTCGGCGCCGCTCTTGGTGATGTAGGCGAACTTCAGTGCCTGGACGAGCCGTTCGGCGATGCCCGGGGCGATCTCGGTGCGGAAGATGCGGTCGCGCTCGGCCTGTGTGCGCTGGTTGAGCTTGGCGGTCCAGAGTTCCAGGGCGTCGACGGGCAGCCAGGGGGCCAGGCTCCGCCAAGTCGAGAGCTGGAACGCGCCGTCGTCGGTGTCGCGCGGGCGGGGCAGCACGAAGCTGATCCGCAACTCGCCTTGCAGGTCCTCGGGTGCCTCTTCGGAGAACCGGCGCTGTGGCAGGTCGTGCCCCTCCCAGTTGCGCAGCACCCGCTCGACGGCGTCGAACGCGCCGCGCAGCGAGCGGTCTTGCAGGAACCGGCGCAGCGGCTCCCGCCAGCGCTGCGCCTTGTCGAGGTCGAACAGCGAGATCGGGAACGGCACGAACAGGCACTCCTGGACGTCGGCCAGCTCGTGCGACACCAGCAGATGCCGCAGCACCTCGAAGTGCTGGATGGTGATCGCGTGGCAGTGGTTGAAGTTGGCGACGACCTCGGTCTCCGCGCGTACGGTCTCGTTCTGGGCGACGGTCTGCACGACGGTGGACCGCTGGTCGCGTACCGACGAGGCACGCTGGGTCGTACGGTCCCGCAACGTCTGCAGGGCGTTCGCGCTGAGGTCGCGGGCGGAGTTCTGCCAGGAGTCCGCGCTGGCGCCGCTCGCCCCGCCGGCCACCCCGCCGAAGATCCCCCAGCCGGTGCCGATGAAGCCGCCGCCGATGCCGCCGGCCACACCCCACTGGGAGGCGCGCGACCCGCCGGACAGCTCTTCGGTGAGCCGGGATCCGGCGATCTCCGTGACGTCGCGGTCGCGCGCCACGATGGCGTCCAGTTCCTCCTCGAACTCCAGCAGCTCGGTGCGCGTGGCCTCCTGGCGGCGTTCCCAGTCGACGATCGCGATCTGGCGCTGCTGGCCGGGGGCCAGCGGCACCGAGTGCAGCAGGTCGCCGAGCGAATAGCCGTCGGCCCGCCACACCTGCCGGTATTGCAGCAGGTGGCCGTGCGCGACGGTCGTCGCCTGGTAGAGCGTGGGCGCGTCGTCCCAGTCGACCGGGCGTGCCGCGTCCAGCGCGACCCGCGCGGGCTCCTCCCGGCGGGCGGCCTCAACCACATCGACCACCCGGCGCAGCTCCTTGTTGAGCACGGCGAGCTCGACGGCGCCGGCGGAGAGAGGGCCGGGGCGGCGCAGCAGATCCCGTACGGTGGCCGCCTCGACCACTGGCGCGAGGCCGCTGTCGGCCAAGGTCAACTGCCCGGCGCCGGGATCTCCGCTGGCCCGCCGGGGATTGAGCTCCGCGGTCTTGTGCGCCTTATCGGTCTTGTCCGCCTCGTCCGCCTTATCTGCGGACCCTTCAGTGATCTCTTCGGGATTGCCGTTGCCGGTTGCGTGGCCGTTGCCAAGTGCGGCCCTCGGGAGGGTCAGGCCGTGGGCGTCGGAGCCGGCGAGGACGATGCGCTTCAGGTCTTCCAGGACCCTCGCGGGTATGACCGCCCGCGGCGCGATGGTGGTGCCGCGGATCTGCGGGTCGGTCGTACGGACCACCAGGTGGTACGCGAACTCCTCGACCACGCGGTTGGGGGTGGTCAGGTCCTGGCAGGTGCCGCCCAGGTCCTGGGAGTAGGCGCCGGAGTTCAGCGCGACGTCGGCCGGCTCGGCGCCCAGCGGCGGCACGGCCTCACAACCGCAGTCGGCCTCGGCCACCAGTGCGTCGGACAGCCGGGTGAGGAGGATGACCCGGGTGGGCAGCCGGTCATCGGCGGTCAGCGGGATCGGCAGCGGTTGCCCGCCGGCGAACGTGCCGTGCGCGCTGTGCAGCAGGTCGGCGACCCAGTCGGCGCTGAAGTAGCCGCTCGCCTGGGTGCTGGTCGCGGCCAGCACGCGCGGCGGGGCGGCCGGGGTCTCCTTGGGCACCCCGCGGATCACTACCGGCAGCCCGGGCGGCACTTCGCGGCCGAGCTCGTCGATCACCCGCCCGGTGATCCGTACCTTGGCGCCCAGCGTGGGGTCGTCGCTCGGCCGGATGACGAACGGTGTCGCCGGTGTCGCCTCCAGCACGATCTCCTGCTGGAGCTGCTGGACGGTGAGCGACCTGCGGACCAGCTCGGTGCCGTCGGGGGTGGTGACCGTGATCGTGATCGGCACGGAAACGAGTTTGATGTCGGCAAGCCGCAGCTCGAACGACCCGCCGGCGGGCAGCGCCGCCGCCGTGCTGCGCACCACCATGACCTGTTCGGGTGGCAGCTCCGGTCCTCGGTCGACCAACGTCACTTCACGGAAGCTCAGCTCGACGCGGTGTCCGCTCCAGTCGCCTGCCCCCGGGGCGCGCACCTGCCCTCGCACGATGAACATCCGCCCTCCTTAAACCCTCGACGGAAGGTCAGATGCAAAATGACTATCACGGCCACCAATCAGTGACCAGAGAAATCTGGCGTAGGCACGACTCGATTATTGACACTTGCCGGATCCGGACAGTTGCGGGCTCGTGACTCTTCCCCCGCGCATCTGATATGCATGTTTCACGCCGTGTGGACGGCGTCTGCCTGGCTGATCACCTGCGGGTACGCCAGTGACGCTATTTTCGGTACGCGTATTTTCGCGACCCATTTCCAGAGCTTGGCGCGGCAAATATTTCCCATGCGCGACTACGCGAACCGTGGCCGGATTCGGCGACCGGAATTTTGCACGAATAACCGGTAATGATCAGCTCTGGGGTGCCTGCCTGACGAAGTCGGCGATGGCTCCGGCTACTGCGGCCGGGTCGTTCTCCATCGGAATATGCCCGGCGCCTGGGATGCGGATCAGGCTGGTGTTGGGCGTCTGGTCTGCGAATCGTTCGGCGTAGGAGATCGGCTGGAAGGTGTCTTCGGTTCCCCATACCAGCAGCTTTGGTGCCGGGGAAGTGGCCAGCGCGGGGACCGCGTCGAGGGTGTAGCGGCCGTCGGCCGCAGCCGCCAGGCACAGCCAGGAGCGTGCCACGCGGGGGTCGGTCCAGGGAGCGAGATACTCGGTGATCTCGTCCTCGCTCGCCGGGCGGCCGATCGCGGCAGTGAGCGCCTTGCGGCGGGCAGCGAGCAGTTCCTCCTGGGTGACCGCGGCGCGGACGGCGGGATCGCGGAAGCGGGCGACCGCCGGTACTGGCCAGGAGTCATAGGTCACCGAGTTCACCAAGCCGAGCCGGGCCACCTCCACCTGGTCTCCGGTCAGCAGGTGCTGGGCGACGGCACCGCCGATGTCGTGCCCCACGACGTTCAGCGGATCGGCCAGGCCGAGCACCGAGGCGAACCGGGCCACCCAAGAGGCCAGTGCGGGGACCGCCGCGGTCTCCGGCGTCAGTTCGCCTGCGGAACGGCCCAGCCCGGGCAGGTCGACGGCGATCGGGCGGAGTCCGGCGGCGGCCAGGTCGTCCAGGATCGGCAGCCAGACCCGGCTCCAGTAGGTGCCGTGCAGCAGGAGTACGGCGGTCGCCTTCGGATCACCTGCGGTCAGGTAGCTGGCGTGAAGTCCGTCGACCTCGATGCCGGCGCGGCGAGCGGAGGATTGCGAAGAAGGACGAGCAGAAGAAGTCATGGCATAACTCTTCGATCCGTGGAATCGGAGAGTCAAATGCCCGTTCTGGTATGCCAACATGGGCACGCGTGCATGCATGCCGGTGGGCGCCGGCGTGCAGAGGGAGGTGTGTGATGCGGCTCTCACAGCTGAGGGTTCTGCTGGCTGTGGCCGACAACGCGGGTTTCACGGCTGCGGCGCAGCAGATGGGGATCTCCCAGCCCACGGTCAGCCGTGCGGTCGCCGCGTTGGAGAGCGAGCTGGGCGCGGCGCTGGTCACCCGGCGCCGCGACGGCGTCGTCCTGACCGAGGCCGGACGCCTCGCGGTCATGCACGCACGCGCCGCCGTACACCACTTCGACCTGATCAAGGCAGAGGTCGCGGCGGTGACAGGTGAGGTCGCCGGGGACCTGAGGCTGGCCAGCCTTCCCACCGCCACCGGCACCCTGGTGGCCGCTCGCCTGCGCACGTTCACCGACCGCTATCCGCACGTACGGGTGCGCCTGATGGAGGGCTTTGACCGGGACGTGCGCGCCTGGCTGGAGAACGGCGCCGTCGAACTCGGCGTCGTCACCCTGCCCGCGCCCGGCTTCACCACCATGGAGCTGGGGTCGGACGAGATGGTGGCGCTGCTGCCGCCCGGCCACCCGCTCACCCACCAGACAGCGATCGAGATCGCGGCACTGTCCAAGGAGCCGTTCATCCTGTCCACCGGAGGCTGCCGCCCTCTGATTCTGCATGCCGCACAGCAGGCCGGGGTCGAACTGGAGGCGGCCTACGAGGCCGGAGGGGAGTCGGCGATCGAGGCCATGGTGGCCAGCGGCCTGGGCGTCAGCATCGTGCCGACGCTGGGACGCAAGGACGACCAGACCATCGTCACCCGCCCCTTGAATCCCCGGGTGACGCGCACGCTGGCCCTGGCGCATAGCGGTGAGACCCCCGCGTCGCCAGCTGCCCAAGCGTTCCTGGACATGCTGGCAGGCGATCCTGCACGTCAAGGAGCGTGAGGCGGGCTGTCGGTGGCAGCGAGTCGCGTGGCCCGCTGGCTACCGGTCCGACCTGGTCCAGAACTGGCGCGGTGCGAAACCCTCGCGCCGCAGCCAGTGCTCGGTATAGACGATCCGCTCGGCCTCGATCACGACAACGGGACCGGAGGGCGGTTCGTCGAGTGAACGTGAACGCTCGACATGATCGGACTGCCAGCGGATGGCCGGCCAGTAGTGCCCGAAGTCCGGATCGTCCTCCGACAACACACGAGCCTGGCCGAAGACCTGTGCGCCTCGGCTGCTGGCCTGCCCTACAAGCGGAGCGAACAGACCCACCGATACCCGGGGGTCAGCGGCAAGGTTGCGCATCTTCGGCGAACCCGACGCCGCGGTGAACATCAGCGCGAAGTCGAGATGGAAGTACCGCACCGGAGTCGCCAGCGGACCCTCAGGACCTGCCGTCGCGAGCACACACATGTTCTGCGACGACAGAAGGTTGAGTATGCGTTCTTCCAGACGTTCTCGATCGAGCCGCTTCTTCGGGGCCGGGCCGGCAAGCCACGGGTTGGTCACAGGCATGAGCGACTATCCCATGCCTCGCCCCTGAGCTCTCATCGAGCCCCTCTTCTTTCCCACTCAGCCTCGCCGAGGTGGTGATTAGGGTGTTCACTCAGAAGCGCGACGGCGGTGGCATTGCCCCCTGCCGCTACAGCAGCCGCTTCCCGCTCCTAGCGCCAGCAGCGCCAGCGCAGTGGCGTACGAATGTTCTTTCTGCAATATGCCTCTACAGCAACCCTGGCGGCGCCGATCGTGGCTATCGGGGCGGGGGCCAGCGCGGCGCACTAGTCAACTGCGGCGGCAAGTGCCGGGGGTTGTCGGTCGCTCTACGGCAGGTCACCGCAGTGATCGGCGGTCGGGGATGGCCAGATCCAGCCACCACTGAATTGCCTGATGCCGCCCTTGGATCCCGTTCGGCCGCCCGCGAACTCGCATCCGGTGCATGACGCGGCTCGCTGGCCCTGACCTCATCCGGGAGCGTTCTTCCTGGTCAGGGCGTAGGTCAGTGCCCTGGTCGGCGCAGGGAGATCAACAGACGTTCGTGGCCACCGCCCAGATCACAGCGTGGCCGGTGACGGCCTTTTGCGAGGTGAATGTAAACCAAAAAGCAGCGGGCTTTCTCGCACTGCGGCCCGCAATATGGAGTTGTTAGTGGCAACGGCCACCACCCAAGGAGTGAGATGTCAAAGAAGAGGAGCCTTGATGCCGGCGTCCGCCGTGCGGCCGGCATCGGTGCGTTAGGGGCGTCTATCGCTTTCGTCGGGCAGATGGCGCTGGCCGACGGCGCCCGAGCGGCCGAAGAGCCGAACTGGTGCCGTACTGAATACCTCAGCGCGAGCGTCCAGTTGCGAGGAGTGGTGGCCGGAACGCAATACGCCGACCTTTATCTCCGCAACAGCTCGGACAATGACTGCGAGCTCAACTGGAACGTCGGGCTGAAATTGCTCGACGCAGAAGGGAATCCCCTCCCGACCCGAGTCGTCCGCCCGTCCGGGAAGCCCAAGCTTGTGCCGGTGGAGTACCTCAGCTCCGCCAGGCTGAGGATCAGCTGGACCACTGTTCCCAAGGCCGGCGAACCCGCCCCGTGCCAGCCCGCTCCCGCAACGCTGGACGTCGACCCTCCCACCAACGAGCCCGAACCCATGGACATCCGGACCCCGTGGGACTTCGGCCCGGTCTGCAACAACGGGCAGATCCGGATCCTGTCGATCAGCTGACGATCATCGGCCCTGCCTCGGGCGGCCGGGGCTGAAAGCGCATTCAAGGAGGACGCTGCATGAATCTGCGTGGTGTGAGAAGACGGTCACGGCAATTGATTGCCCTCTCACTTATGGTGGCCATTTCGTGCATGGGTCTCAGCGCGCCGGCGGCCGCTGAAGCCCTGTCTCAGATGGACGCACAGATCTCCTACGATCCGCCCGTGCTACGGGCGCCCTCACCCGGTCGGCCAAAGCCCGTGGTCACCTACGAGGCGTCCTTCCACTATCGCGGCTGGGAAACGACGCCCGAGGCCTTTAACACGGTCGCCAAGCTGACGCTCCCGCGAGGCGTCACGGTCGAGTCGGTGTCACCGAGCCAATGCGGATTGCGCGGCCGTGTCGTCAGATGTGCGTTCGGCACGGTGCCCACCGACGAGGTCAAGACCATAAAGGTCCGCACCAGGGTCGTCCGGGCCAAGGTCGGGGATCGCCTGGGTGCCACCCTGGTCGCGTGGGCTGACAACGTCGACCGCAATCCCGGCGGTGGCTACTCCGAGAACAGGGGGCCGATCATCGTCGACAACACCGCCGATCTCGAGGTCGGCCTCGACTCCTACAGGGAGTCGGTCGCTCCCGGAGCGGAGATGAGCTACGGCGTGAGAGCGATCAACAACGGACCGTTGATCACCGCGCCGGCGGCCTTCATCATCAAGCCGGGTCCGCAGCTGGAGAACCCTTCTGTCTCCGGTACCTCGGCCGAGTCGTGCACCCGGACCAGCGAGGGTTTCCGGTGCCCCTTCGTCCAGCACTTCCAGGTGGACGTGTCCGGCACCGTGAGTGAGGGCGCCGCGGGCTCGACGCTCTCGACGTCCTTCACCGCCGAGTTCACCGGTGACGATCCACCGTCGGACCCCAACCCCGCCAACAACACCGTGACCCAGAAGACCGAGGTCGAGCATCGTGCCGACCTGGGCCTGGCCATGTCGGTCACTCCGGATTCGGTGCCGGCCTCCGACCTTCCGAATGAGCCCGTTCTGACGTACCGCGCCGTCGTCACCAACGCCGGCCCGGGCAAAGCCCGCCAGACGAAGCTGAACGTCTACAGCCTGAACAGGGACAACGGCATCGAGTCCGTCTCCGTGCCGGACGGCTGCACGTATGACCGCATCGTCGAATGTGACGCAGGTGACCTGCCCGTGGGCGGCTCCCGCGAATTCACCATCCAGGCCAAGGCGACCCCGAAGATCAGCGGTGAGGTCCTCGACGTCTGGGCCGAGGTCACCGCCGCCAACAACGACTTCGAGAGGCCCAACGACAACCAGAAGACGGTCTCTGTAAAGGTGCCGGGCAACCACGCGGATCTGGGAGTGCAGCTCGGCGCCGAGCCCAATCCGATCGTCGCGGGCAAGCCGGTGACCCTCGTGGCGAAGGCGGTCAACCACGGCCCCCTGCCGAAGGCCGACTCGCGCGTACGGATCAGGACGAGCGTGCCGCTCAGCGACGCGCGGGTCGAGGTCGAGGGCGGGACCTGCAGGGCCATCACCATCCCGAGCGACTTGTTCGAATGCACGATCCCTCAGCTGTCCGGCGAGGCCAAGGACGTCAAGGTCACAGGCGTCACGGCGCTCCAGTCAGGTGAGCGGCTGACCGTGGACGCCGACATCGACGCTGCGGAGAACACGCCAGTGGACAACAACCACGCCAACGACCGAGCCACGCTCAACGTCCCGGTCGCGGCATCGCCCGCACGGGCCGGTCGCAAGTAGCCATCAGCAACGATGCCCGCAACTTGACCACGCGGCATCGAACGGGGGCCCGCCACTGCAAGCGGCGGGCCCCAACCCCTTCGCGGTCGCACGAGGTGCCCCCGGCACGGCTGGTAGATCACCGCGGCAGATATTGGTGTCAGTCCCAGGTCCGGCCGGCGGGTTCCCGGGTTGTGGCGTTGAGCCGGTTGAACAAGTTGGTCATTGCGATGGTGAGGATGATGGCCGACAGCTGCTTCTCGTCGAAGTGGTCGGCGACCCTGTCCCACAGCTCGTCCGGTACCGCGTCACCGCTGCGGTCGGCCAGCCGCGTCATCGCCTCGGCCAGGGCCAGTGCGGCCCGTTCGGAGTCGCTGTAGAACGGTGCCTCCCGCCAGGCCGCCACGTTGCCCACTCGCTCATCGCTCTCTCCGGCCTTTTTGAGGTTCTGCACATGGCCGTACACGCACGCGCTGCATCCGTTGATCTGGCTGGCCCGTAGAGCCGTCAGCTCCAGCAGTTCCTTCGGTGCGCCACCTGAGTAGATCGCCTTGACCATCGTCTGGATCCCCGAGACGCTCTCCGACAGCACGTGCGCCGGGTTCGTCATGCGAGCTTCCATCACCGTTCTCCTTCGAAAGACGCCGGGGCACCGCACCCCGGTCACCTGACTGACCCGCCTCCCGCCCCGGATGTGACAGGCGGATCTGTCACATCGGCTCGGTTGGGCGGGTCAGTGAGATGACACGGTGCGAGGGGAGAATGGTGAACGAAGAGGAGCTTCTGGCGGCGCGGTTCGAGGAGCATCGGCCCCGTCTGCGCGCGGTGGCCTTGCGGGTGCTGGGCTCGGCGAGCGAGGCCGACGATGCCGTGCAGGAGGCGTGGCTCCGGCTCAGCCGTACTGACACCACCGACGTGGACAACCTCGCCGGCTGGCTCACCACGGTGGTGGCGCGCGTGTCGCTGAACCTTTTGCGCGCTCGGACCACGCGCCGCGAGGAACCCTGGGACAGCTACGACCAATCGGCCGATCAGGCCGACCCCGAGCACCAGGCGGAGCTGGCCGACTCGGTCGGCCTGGCGCTGCTGGTGGTTCTGGACACGTTGAACCCCGCTGAACGGCTGGCGTTCGTGCTGCACGACATGTTCGCGATGCCGTTCGAGGAGATCGCCCCGATCGTGGAGCGCACCCCGGCCGCCACCCGCCAACTCGCCAGCCGCGCCCGCCGCCGAGTGCAGGGAGCCACAGCATCCGGCGAACCCGACGCCGCTCGCCACCGCCAGATCGTCGCGGCCTTCCTGGCCGCCTCACGCTCCGGCCACTTCGACTCGCTGGTGGCGCTACTGGCACCCGACGCCGTGCTGCGCGTCGACCCCGCGGCCGCGCAATGGGGCGCCATCCCAGCCCACGGCGCACAGGCCGTTGCCCGCAGCTTCGCCGGACGCGCCAAGGCCGCCCGCCCCGTCCTCATCGACGGCGCACCCGGACTCGCCTGGGGCCCGGCCGGACGCCCCCACGTCGTTTTCGACTTCACCATCACCGACGGGAAGGTCACCGCGATCGACCTCGTAGCCGACCCCGACCACCTCAACCGGCTCGACCTCCAGCTCCTGGACGCCTAACAGACACGCGCACTCAGCGTCAGAACGGCCGGCTCGTTGGTCAAGTCCCACCCAACAGCGCCTCGCGCGCAGCCCCGCGCCGGTCGGTCTCCGGCATGGGTCGCGGCGCTAGGCAGCGCATGACCACCCGCTCTAGTCCCGAGAAGCCCCGTCTGGCCAGATCACACGTACCGGGACGCTGGCCTCCTTCGCGGCTTGAACGACGTCAGCCGTTCCCCCGTAGCCCCGCGCGAGTTTGCCGTCCCAGACTGCCCATAGTTCATCGGCAAGGGTCAGCATGAGCTCGCTTGCCGCCATGTGCGCTTCGCTGGTCGATTCTGTGAAGGGCAGGCGATGAACGTGCTGGGCGGCGGCGAACAACCGGTCATAGATGGCGTGGTGTCCTTCCGGCAGACCCTCCCGGTACTCAGAGGCAGGCACCACAGCAACGAGTTCGCCGCCTTGCTCCAACACGGCTCGAGCGAACAGCGCGTCAGCTCCGTCCGCGAGGCAGGAGACGCCGGTGGGAAGCTCTGGCAGCTCCTCGAGGGCCAGTGCCAACTCTCGCGAAACAAGAGCCTCCGTCTGAGTCGGCAGGAGGCGGTGTCCGGTGATCGCGATGCGCATGGTTCTCCTACCCCTGGTTCTACGGACGGGAAGGAAGTGGCTCCATCTCCAGCGAGTTCCGGCCCCACGTGTTGCTCTTCAGCTCCCATGGTCACCAATGCGACCTGGCCCCACCTCGTTGCTGAGGACGGCCACCGCTCACCGTCCGTCATCGTCGTGTGTCCTCTTCTGGCTCCGGGCGCTCCAGGCTGGCCTGCGACTCGACGACGGCAGGTTGGTACCGGCGAGGAAAGGCCGGGATGCCCGGTCTCACCATCCCCCCGGCCAGTCTCGGCGAGAAGCTCTGGCGGTATCGAAGATCGGCTTCCAGTGCGGGCCCCGTCGCTTCTCCCAGATCTCACGCAGCACGCGGACCTCCTTCTCGATGTCGGTCTCGCTGGCGTCCAGGTGCGGTAGGTCGATCTCCCGGCCCTGACAGTCGTAGATGACAACCCACGAGCGCCTGTTTCCACGCCTGATCTCGATGCCCTGGATTGCCTGCCATGGTGTCGCGATGGTCCGGAACAGTCCGCGCTTCACGATGCGGTCTCGCGATACGTAGGTTCGCGTCCACATGCTGGTCCCCAGGTAAAGGACGAGGATCCCGACCAGCAGTCCGGACATGAGGACCATGACCGCGGAAGTGTTCTCACCCCGCCACACGACGATGGCCACGACCAGAAAGAAGAAACCCATCAAGAAGGCCATGGCGAACGTTCCGAGGTCTGCCCGGTACTCGCGCCTGAAAGGGTCAGCAGCCATGCTCACCTCTGAGGCCATACGCACACCCCCCGAAGACCGCGGGGCAGATGATGATCCACGATCAAATCTAGCGATCGTTCGGGGGCAAGACCAGACAAAGCAAGCAAGGGATTCCGCGCCCCTCCGCGCCGGCGAGATCCCCGATGGCGAGCGCGGTCAGTGCCCAGCCGCACCGCCCCGTTCACCAGCTCCGCCGGACTCCAGCGGGTGGGGCCGGGTCTCCTATGCCGTGGCCGCGCGTCAGCCGCCACCGCCGCCGTCGCCGGGTGAAGCCCCGGTGATGGCCTGCGTCTGCTGTCCGAGGATCTCCTGCAGCGGTATGTCGTCGTAGTTGCTGAGGACGACGCCGACCCACCCGGTGTCCGGGTAGACGCTCCAGTAGGTGAAACTGCCGGGGTGGGGGCCGCCGCGCCCGAGCTCCCACTGGCCTTTGACGATGTGGGCTGTCGGCCCGTAGGTGGCGAACCCCGGGGAGCCTCGGAAGTTGGGGGCCTTGACCGAGGTGTACACGTCGGCCCAGGGCGGGTCGAGCACGGTGCCGTTGTACAACGCTTCCGCGAACCGGACCATGTCCGGTGCGGTGACGAACCCGCCGTCCGGGACGAAGTTGCGGGCATTGTTCTGGCCCGCCATGCCCGGGCTCGGGCTGTCCTTGTCCAGGTTGCGGACGGCGTCCACCCGGCTGCCGTCGGCCTGTTTCATGTACGAGTGCGCGATGTGTTTGTCGGCCAGCCACTGCGGCCTGGTGTAATACCCCGAGCCGGTCATGCCGCAGCGCTCGAAGATGTGCTTGTGCACGTAGTCCCAGAACGTCATGCCGGTCACCGCCTCGACGATCTGCACGACGACTTCCGAACCCCAGCCGGGTTTCTTCGAACCCGCACCGGGGGCCGCGTCCAGCTTCGCCTGCCGGGTGTACTGCTGGAGGTATTCGAGCTGCTCCTCCTTGCTGTGGAAGATGCGTTGGTAGTCGTGCTCCGGGAAGGACAACCCGGAGGTGCCCATGAGCAGGTGGTGGATGCGCACCTGCTCAGCGATCTCCGCGGCGAAACCGGTCAGGTAGGTGCCCACCGTGTCCCACAGCTTCACCTTGCCCTGCTGCGCCAGCTGCACGATGGACAGGCTGACGAAAGGCCCGCCGTACTGGTTGAACGCGACACCTTCGTGGTTGCCGATCCCCTTCTCCTTGTCGGCCATGCCGTAGCTGCGTGACAGCACCGTCCGGCCCCGGTGCGATAGCAGCACCACTCCGGAGAACTTGTCCTCGGCGGCCAGCTTCGCGATGTACCGGTCGTAGGCGCCGCCGGGACGGGCGTCCGGCGGGATCGGGCCGAGCTGTGCACCTCTGCCGGTTCGTGCCGTGGCCGCCTCGCCCAGCAGCGGCGTGGCCGCGGCGGCACCGGCCACCACGGCAGCGCCCCGCAACATCGAACGCCGATCCCATTCCCCGTCACTGGCACTAGCCATGGCCTTTTCCTTCTCCCACTTCGTGATCACCTTCCACCCGCGACTTTCTAGCCAACGGACGGTCACAGCACGGTGCCAACAGCTGTGACCCGGCCGTGACCCGGGCCTGCGGCCAGAATCGGGTGGTGCCGACTCCGCCATGGACTCCGAAGCCGGGGCACGAGGCCCTCGGCACGGACCGCTGTGGTCCGTGCCTCCGTGGAAGACGGGAGAGTATTGCGGTGGCGTATGCGATTTTCGATACGCCCGCGATACACCCACCCCCGGCGTCCCCGGCCTCAAGGAACTGGCGCAAGCCGTGAGAGATACCGCCGCTGGTGACCGCGGCAGCGCGGCTATTGCGGGTGCTGGACGACTCGTCGGTGACCATCGCACTGCCGAGCCTCCAGTACGAGCTCGCCGTCACGCCCGTACGCCTGTCCTGGACCGTGAACGCAGGCTGCCGCGATGACGGTGAACTCCAAGCCTTCCGGCGAGAAGTACGAGGCTGCAGTGGTCCGGATGCTTACGCCTCAACTCTGAAGTAGGCGGTGGCGGTCATCCTCCTCAGCGACGCAGATGATGTCGCTCGGCTGGTGGCCTTGCACCCAATGATCAGACGCCGATGAGTGCGGTGAGGATGTGGTCATCGAGATCAGCGACGAACGCCTCACGGCGCCACGGCCGCAGCTCAAGGCGAGCCTGCTGGAGTCGCTGCGCAGGCACGCGGGCCCGGGTGCCGGCCGTGAGGTCGACGCACTCGTGAAGCTGATGAGCTGCGGCCTCGGCCGATCCCGCACCTCCAGCTCGAATCCGGGCGAGAGCATGGTCGGTGAGAACGATCGCGCGCTGCACAGCATCGCGGGGCCTGGTCAAAGTCTTGACCGACTGGTCGAGCTGCTGCGCGGCTGCGTCAGCGTTGCCGAGGAAGATGCCGCACACGCCTTCAAAACCGCGGAGACGGCCCTTGGAGAAAACGCCGTCCATGGGGTCGTCGCTGGTATCGCTGTCGAGGTCATGCCAAGCCGAATGCAGGGCAGCGTGGGCGTGGCGGTGCTGCGATGGTTCGCCGCGGGCAGCCATCTCAGCCTGGAGGGCGTGCGCGCGGGCTCGCATGAGCATGCTCGGGCCGCGGCGGGCGTCCGTTACGGCTAGGTCTGCGATCTGCCGGGCCTGACCCAGGTCGCCGGTCGAGTAGTACACGACCATCGTCTGGCTTGACCGGATCAGTGCCCGCTGCGAAGGCGCGGCGGGGCCGGCGGCGATGACGGCATCCTCGTAGAGGCGGCGCGCGGCCTCGTCGTCGTGCGTCTCGAACGAGATCCGCGCAGCCAGGGCGTAGGCCCGGCTCGCCGCCCGCTGGAGCCCAGTGCGTACCTCGTTCCGGTGCTCGCCGCGGAGCAGGTGACGGCATGCGTCGACGATGGCGGCCTGGGCGAGATGAAGGCGGACGAACGGGACAGAGCCGATCTGAACGTTGACCGCATCACTTGCTGCACGGAGCCCGTCAACCACCGCGAGATCGAGGGACTCAGGCTTGGCGAGGGCCGCCGCAAGCCCGGTACGCAAGGGAGCGCCAAGGTACGCCAACAGCGACATGCCAGCGTCGGTGACGGCCGAGACGACCGTAGTTTCGACCTCGTCGATCCGTGCCTGATCGACCCCCATCTCCGCGAGCGCATACAGGTACTCACGGAAGTCCGAGCCGGGGCCCAGGGCGACGGCGTCGAGCGCGGTCCGGGCGTAGACATGGCCAAGCAAGAGTTGGTACTGCTCGTCCGGTGTGTTCGTCCCCGCCTCCCAGCGCGCGATCGTCCGCTTAACGCTGGAGACCTTGGCTGACGCGATCCGCGTGACCCGCAGAGCCTGAGCTTGGCCGCGGAGCCGTGTGGCGAGCTCGTCCCAGGACCAGCCACGACGAGTACGCAAACGGTGAAGCGCCTGCGCGCCGCGATGCCGCTCACCGCCCATGCAAGCAGTACACCACCGACTGTGGTTAAACGGGTACCACTAGGTGAGGCTTCCCTTGATCGGCGCCGTACCCGAGGGTGTAGAGGGTGCCACTCTGCTCAGTCCCGGCGCGTGGGAAGCCGATGACGAACTCGCTGCGGTCGACCATCCAACGGTTTCGGGCGTGGTAGCCGGGGGTGCGAGTCTCTCCGCCCAACTCGACGACCGCGTCAAGTCGGCCCAGCTCGCTGGCCGACGCCACGGCATGCCGAGCATCTCCGGGTTGATCCACGAGCATCGCCGGGACCACCACGGTCAAGCCGACCTCGGTCTCGTGGGCCAGCCAGAGAAGGCTGAGCGAGTCGATCCCGCTCGCACCACCGATGTAGAACCGGACGCCCGACAAGGCGAAAGGGCCGAGGTACTCCTCGAACAACGTCCCGTAGTCACCCAGAGGCCGATGGTCAGTTGAACGGGTGCCCGTGATCGTCACTGACTGCGGCATCAGACCCTCGTGTCATCAGATGTCATCTGTCGGCGTGGCGCCTGCGTCGGTCTACTGGGCCGCATGAGCGCCACACCCGGACTCGATCAGCTTGCCACCTGTCTCCGCGACAAGGGCCTGCGCGTGACGGTTCGTTCGTACTCGGCATCAGCAGACGTGACCAACCCCCTCACACCGAAGGTGTACGAAGAGGCGCGTTGCTTCGAGGGCCGCTACTGGACCGCTTGGGGCTATGACGTCGGCGAGATCGGCGACGAACCGAGTGCGGCTGGACGCCTCGCTTTCCTCCTCGGAGTCGTGGAATGCCGGTGAAGGAGGTCTGCCGTCATTGCCGCAAGCCCATCACCTACGGTCCCGGCTGGTGGGAACACGTCGGCGCAACGGTGGCCTGCAATCCGCACCAGGCGACGTATCCGCCCCGAGGGACCAACGCCGCTCCGCTCGTGGAGGCCATCACTCACCAGGCGCCGCAAGCACCGGCCCATGATCCCCAGCCGGCCACGCCCAACCAATGGCGCGGTCGGCCGGTTCCCCATCCCCCGACGGCCTAGGGAGGTCTTGTGTTCATCAAGTCCAGCCAGTGCGACGGACAGCAGGAGACGTGTGGCTGTGTGAACGTCGCCATCGTCCGTGACGCGGTCATCGTCACCGATGAGGCGGGCAACGTGTCCAAGTTCGATCACTTCGAGTGGCGCGACTTCATCGCCGGAGCCAAGGCGGGCGAGTTCGACCTGCCGCAAGACTCCCCGGCCCTGGCCCCCGCCCCGGTCTAGCCACTCCAATCCATGAGCAGGTCCCGCCCGGCGAGGCGGGGCCTGCCTCTTCGAAGGATGCCGTTCGATGGCCTTTCACTGCTATTCCTGGCACGGGGACACCGCCACAGCCCAAGGTCCCAAGCGCGACTCGCTGTGCGGGGACCTCAGCATGGCCACACCCCCGGTGATGACGCGCGACTGGCTGCGCAAGCCACAAAGCATGCTGCAGCGCAAGGCCAGCACACCCCAGGAGGCCGTGAACTGGCTGGAACAGGTCTATGACCAGCACGCACCGAAGATGGCTCACTCGCAGGCCACCGGCATCAGCCGACCAGACCGGTTCGGCTCCGCGCTGGCCGACCTACAGGGCGGCAACGACCTGTCGTGGGGCTTCCCCTTGGTGGGCAGCAAATACCTTGCCCTGGCCGTCATCGTCATTCACTGAATACCCCGGCTCAGGCCCTGTCGTGCGAACGGCGGGGTCCTTCGTCGGGCTTGAATCATGGCCCAACCCCCGGGGCCGGTCCCCGAGACCAACAGCCGGCACCGTGGCCCTGATCCATACCTCCGCAGACGCCAACCTTGCCACGCTAGAAGAAGCACCGGGCGGTTCCTGCGTGAGCGGTGTTGTTGGGGAGGGGGTGAGCCACTGAAGGGGTGGGGGTCTGGGGCGGAGCCCCAGCTTGGGGCTTCGGGGCGGGAGCCCCGATAGGGCTGTCCGAGCGAAGCGAGGGCGATGTCTACATTGGGCCTATGCCGCGCAGAACTCGTTGCCTTCGGGGTCCTGCATTACCCACCAGTGTCCGGCGGGGCCTTGGTCGACCTCGTTAACTCGGGTCGCGCCTAGGCCTTCGAGCCGGGCCACGAGCTTGTCGAGGCCGCCGGGCTCGCTGTGGATGTCGATGTGCAGGCGGTTCTTGCCGGACTTGCCCTCGGGCACGTCCTGGAAGAGCAGTCGCCGGCCGCGGCCGATACCGCTGGTCTGGTCGAACGGGTCCTCGGGATGGCGGATCGCGGCGTACCCGCGGAAGATCTTGCGGCCGCGATGCTCGACGACCGTCTCCTGGTCGATATGGCCGGCGGCCAGCAGCTGCTCGATGAGCGCGCTGGGGTCTTCCACCTCGTACTCCAGGGCCGCAGCCCAGAAGTCCGCGAGGGTCGCCGCGTTCGCGCTGTCGATGACGAGCTTCCAACTCAATGCCATGTAACCAGTTATATTAGTTACTCGGCCTGCTCCGCAACCAGGGCGCTGGGTGTGTCATCTGCTCTGATCGTTGGGGCGGCGAGGACGACGTCGCCCGGGCCGGTCCAAGGGACTCATGGCGAGCCGATAGGTACCGAGAGGTACCTATCGGCTCGTTAGCGTCGAGGGCGTATTCCGTCGTAAGCGACTGAGGAGACACCCACCATGCGCATCCTTGCGGCCCACCGGCCCGGCGGTCCCGACCAGCTCCAGGCGCGAGAGGTGCCAGACCCCACCCTGAACGCAGGGCAGGTCCGCGTGACCGTCGCTGCCGTGGGGATGAACTTCGCCGAGTTCGTTCAGCTCTCTGGTGACTTCCAGATACCCGTCCCTGATCTTTTCGTGCCCGGCTTCGAGCTGGCCGGCACCGTTGCCGAGGTCGCCCCTGACGTGACCATGCTTGCGGTAGGCCAACGGGTCATCGCCCTGGTCAGCTGGGGTGCGTACACCGACCAGCTCGTGGTGGACGCCGCCCACGTGCTGCCCATTCCCGACGAGATGGATGACTTGACCGCCGCCGCGTTCCCCGTCTCGTACGCCACCGCGCACGTCTCGCTGCTGCATCGAGGCAAACTCAAGCGAGGGGAGACGGTCGTGGTCACCGGAGCCACCGGCAATGTGGGGGAGGCGGCACTCCAGGTCGCCCGCGCCAGTGGTGCCCAGGTCATCGCGGTCGACCGTTCTGGCACCCTGCCGCCGACCGCAGCCGACCACATCCTGCCACCCAAAAACCTCGCCCAGGGGATTCGAGATCTGACCGACGGACGAGGCGCCGATCTCGCCCTGGACCTCGTGGGTGGCGATCTCACCGTCGAGCTCCTCGACAGCCTGGCCTGGGAGGGACGGCTCGTCACCACCGGCTTTGCGAGCGGCACCATCCCCACCGTCAGCCTTCTCGACGTTCTCGTACGAAACGTCACGATCCTCGGTGAGGACATCGCCGGATACGCGAGCCGTGACATCGCGACCGCCATGCTGGCTTTGCAGCAGTGCTTGGAGTGGTACGCCAAGGGGCTTCTCGCGCCGCGCACCCCGATCGCGCGGCCCTTCGCCGATGCCGCCGCGGCCCTCGGGACCATCGCCGATGGCACCGCCCGGCACAAGCTCGCGCTAGATCTCAGAGCCTGAAGGCCTTCCGGACGGTGCCGGCTGCGGAACCGGATGGCGGACGCTGCAGTCTGACGAAGGTGCTACGGAAACCTCCCGGCCCGATCCTGATCGCGGTTGTGGCCGTGGTCTGTCCGCTGGAACTCGTCCAAGCTTGGAGTCTGGGCGGCACTCAACGGCTGGAATTCCCTCTCTTGATATTGGTTTCCGTGGTCCTGCTGCTGATCTGCATGGTGCGGAGTGCCTTAGCACTCGACCACCCTCGAGAGGCTCGGCTGTACTGGCTGCGGATGATCGGCTGTCCGGCTCTCCTGCTCAGCAGCATGGTGTTGGCGGTGAACGAGCACCCTTTGCAGGCGAGGTTCGAATTGTCGAAGTCGAGCCTCGACGCCTACGTACGGACCCTCTCCGACCTCCGGGTCGGCGCATCCTCCTGCGCCCAGACCGGGTCCACAAGACGGCGAGTCGGGCTGTTCACCATCGGGTGCGCGCAGCGACCCGTGGCCGACGTTGTGACGATCGAGGTCGGGTCGGACGCCATGACTCCGTCCGCCCAGGTCTGGTACCTGGTCTGGGAGAGCACACCGAATTCGGGGACCCAGGGGCGTCTGAGCTCGCACTGGTCGCTCGCGCTGCACGACTGAACCACGGTGTCGAGGCTCACTGAGCTGAGGGGTCGGGCCGCGTCGCTCGGACGCGGAAGCTCACGCCGACGGTCCTGCGTTGGACGGTGTCGATATGGAAGCCCGCCTGCTCAAGCAGCGGCCTGGGGTCGCGGGTCAGGTGGTCGGCGCCGAAGCGGACGCTCAGGGGATCGAGCGCACGCATGCCTGCGCGAAGGACCACGTTGGACGAGGGCCCGTGTTCGGCCAGCAGGATCTGCCCGCCTGGCCGCAGGATCCGGAAGGCCTCTCGGACGGCGGCTGCCGGGTCGGGGATCGTGCACAGGGTGAACGTGGACAGCACCGTGTCGGCGCAGCCATCGGGCAGGTCCAGCACCTGCGCATCGCCTTGGCGCAGCTCGACCCGGTCGGCGAGCCCGGCCGACGCGGCTCGCCGGCGTGCCAACTCCAGCATCGGCTCCGACAGTTCGATGCCGATCACGGTGGCCTCGGCCGGGTACAACGGCAGGTTCAGACCGGTGCCGATCGCGATCTCGACCACCCGGCCCTGTGCCTGGCTCGCCGCCCACTGGCGGTTGCCGCGGAACAGCCAACGTTCCCAGAACGCCATCTGCCGGTCGTAGTGGTCAGCGGCCTTGTCGAACACCCGCCGCACATCCGCGTTGGTCGAGTCCACACCAGCCACGTCCCTTCACGTTCTCCTAGACACGATCAGTCATCGCCAACGACACGATCTCCTTCCTCATATTCCAGATGCCGAAGCGGTAGCGCTCAAGAGCAGCAACCACAGGCAGTGCCGCATGAACCACATCCGCTCGGCTCACCAGAGGAAACGGTGGCGCGGCGGGCAGGGCGCAGCAGGCATCACCGCGCCAGGCCTCGCGGCCTTCCTTGACCGCGACGACGGCGATGATCAGTGCGGCGATCGGATCGGCCCACGCCCATCCGAACAGCGCGTTGACCGCCAGGCCGACCAGCAGGACCGCTGAGAGGTAGGTGCACAGCAGCGTCTGCTCGGAGTCGGACACCGCGCTCGCCGAGCGCCACCGCCGGCGCCAGCCCGTCCAACGAAGTCATCCACAATCAGAATCAATCGCTACATCATGATGTTATGTGCAGATTGTGATGAACCAATTCCTTCGGTGACGGCCACCCCGGGATGGTGGCCACGCCGGGATGGCCGCCACCCCTCCGACCCCGCCACCCAAACCCCTGTCCGCGCCTTGACCGTCGACGGGGGCCCGCCTGGATGGGGAGTGGTGGCGCCGCAGCGACATCGGTGCTGGCAGTTCGTTGTTTCGTCGTGCCTGCAGTGAACGACAGTGCACACAGACTAAAGAGGTGTGCACTCACCCGTAACGACAGGCTGGGCCTGGGGCTGCACCCTCTATAGAGGAAAGTCAACCGAAGCCGTCAGCGTCGGATACTCCTTGGGTCAGCATCAACGTGAAGTCACGATTACTTGCCCTCCGGGCCGTCGTCAAAAGGGACAGCTTCCCCAGGATTCGCGACGCGTCCCGACCGCCGCCTTGTCCCTGTGGTGGACGGCGGGGAGCCTCGATCACGGATGCCGCTGACGGCATCGTCCGACGACCTGATACGAGGAAGAGAAGAACATGCGACAAGCGCATGCAAGGTCTGGCTCTCGTGACACACCATTGCCCATTTGCAAGATCAGTTCAGGCGTCTATCCCCTTTGCGCCGAGCGGCAGCGCATTCCCTTTTTCGTCCGGCGGATGGACGTCGGCGGGCGTGTCGATGGGCTGAGGGTGGGCGCGTGAACGACAGAGGACTCACCGTTGCACTGCTGGGGCCGCTGGAGGTGCAGCGGGACGGGGTTTCGATTTGCCTTTCCAGCGGCCGTGTGCGGACGCTGCTGGCTGTACTGGCGATGTCTGCGGGAGACACCGTTCCGGTGCAACGGCTGGCACCGGCCTTGTGGGGCGAGGACATGCCGGTCAATGTGAGGCGCAGCGTCCAGACCCTGGTCACCCGGCTTCGCCGGGCGCTGGGCTCGCAGGTGGTCCGGTCCCTGCCTGGAGGCCATCTCCTGGATGTCGATCCCGATCGGGTCGATGTGCTGCGGTTTCGCCGGGTGCTGGCCGAGGCGGCCCGCGCGCAGAGCGAGGCGCAGGAACGTGTGCTTCTCGGGGAGGCGTTGGCGCTGTGGAGGGGCTCGCCGTACGAAAGCATCGATTCGGATTTGCTACGCACAGCGGAGTCGTCGTACCTGATCGAGGCCTATCTCGGTGCGGTCGAGCGGCGGATCGACCTGGACCTGTCCGAGGGATGTCACCAGGAGCTGGTCCCGGAGTTGATACGGCTCACCGAACTGCATCCGCTGCGCGAATCGTTGTGGGCACGCCTGCTCGTCACGCTCGGCCGCTGTCGCCGGCCGGCGGAGGGACTGGCCAGCTATGAACGGCTGCGCCGCCTCCTCGCCATGAGCTGGGCACTGAGCCCTCGGTTGAGCTGCGCCGCCTCCACTCCCTGCTGCTCCGCCCGCAGACGCTGTGACCAAGAAGGCCTCGGCATCCAGAACCACCACGGGACGCTGGTTGCGATCATTCGCCACGTCTTCGCCCGCGGAACGGCTCGTTCCGGCTGGGGTGGACCCGCCGCTGACCTGCTAAGGGACGTCGCCTAGCATGTCCAGTTCCGAAAAAGTGTTATCGCCGGACTGCTCCATCGGTCTCCTAAACGTCCCATCCCCGTTCGGCACAGGAGCCCCTCATGTCACAGATCAGTCGCCGCCGTCTGCTCGGGATCGGCGGGGCGCTCGCCGTCGGAGGAGCGGCCGGCACGCCGCTGCTCCTCCGTGGTTCCGAGCCGGCCCGCACGGCTTCCAAGGCTGCCGGCACCGGTTTCGTGCACCCCGGGGGGCTCAATGCGTACGGGGAGCTCAACCGCGCCAGGGTCCGGGTGAGAGCCGGCTCGCAGCCATGGTTGTCTGCCTGGGAACGGCTGACCGCGAACCCCCACTCGGCGTCCACCTGGAAAGCGCGCCCACAGGCCACGGTCGTCCGCGGCGGCGTGGGACAGAACTACACGGTCCTCTACAACGACATCCACGCCGCGTACCAGAACGCGATTCGGTGGAAGGTGGGCGGTCGCACCGCCCACGCCGACTGCGCCCGCGACATCCTGAACGCGTGGTCGTCCAAGCTGACCCAGGTCACCGGGAACGCCGACCGGTTCCTTGCGGGGGGCATCTACGGATGGCAGTTCGCTGCTGCAGGGGAACTGATGCGCGGCTACCCCGGCTTCAACCTCGACGCCTTCCGCGACATGATGGTCAACGTCTTCTACCCGCTGAACAACCACTTCCTGACCATCCACAACGGCGCCTGCATCACCAACTACTGGGCCAACTGGGACCTGTGCAACATGGCGTCGATCATGGCCATCGGGATCCTCTGCGACGACACCGCCAAGTACGAGCAGGCGATCGACTACTTCAAGAACGGCAAGGGCAACGGCTCGATCACCAACGCCATCCCGTTCGTGTACAAGGGCCAGGGCCTGGCGCAGTGGCAGGAATCAGGCCGGGACCAGGGACATACCTTGATGGGCATGGGGCAGATGGGCGCGATCTGCGAAATGGCCTGGAGCCAAGGCGACGACCTGTACGGCTACGACAACAACCGCTTCATGAAGGCGGCCCAGTACGTCGCCAAGTACAACCTCGGCTATGACGTACCGTTCACCAACTACGAATGGGGGACCGGTACGAAGTGCAACTATCGCCAGCACACTGTGATCTCCGATTTCGGGCGTGGCCAGAACCGCCCGGTGTGGGACATGCTCCACTACCACTACGCACGGCGTCGCCGTCTATCCGTCCCCTACATCACGGCCATGGCTGAGAAGGGGCGGCCGGAAGGCGGCGGTGGGAACTACGGACCGAACAGCGGAGGCTACGACCAGCTCGGCTTCGGAACGCTTCTTTACGCGAAGTGAGCCATGGTTCCCGTTTACACGAAGTGAGCCATGGTTCCCGATGCTGATGTGGACTGAGCCTTGATAGATCAGCGAACGGTCGAGGCGGCCCGGGCCGGCGACCGGCAGGCGCTCGACGAGCTGGTCGAGCGCAGTCTCCCGCTGGTCTACAACATCGTCGGACGGGCGCTGAACGGCCACGGGGACACCGACGACGTCGTCCAGGAAACGATGATCCGCGTCATCGACGGCCTCGGCGGGTTGCGGGATCCGGCCCGGTTCCGGCCATGGCTGGTCGCGATCGCGGTACGGCAGGTCCGCGATCGGATGCACCGCCGGCGGCGCAATGGCGAGGAGATCGCCATGGAGCAGGCCGGCCCGGATTTCGCTGAGCTCACCGTCCTGCGGCTTCAGCTGGAGGGGGAGCGGCGCGAGGTCGCCGAGTCGGTCCGCTGGCTTGACGACGCGGACCGGCAGGTGTTCTCGCTGTGGTGCCTGGAGGTGGCGGGCGAGCTGACCCGCCGGGAGCTCGCCGCCGCGATGGGGCTGACCCGGCAGCATGCGGCCGTGCGCGTCCAGCGGATGAAGTCGCGGCTGGAGACCGCGCGCGGCATCGTCCGGGCCCTCGAAGGCGGCTGCCGCGAGCTGGCGGAGATCACCGGCACCTGGGATGGGCGGCCGGACTCGCTGTGGCGCAAACGCCTGGCCCGGCACGTGCGCTCCTGTCCGAACTGCGGCGCCCGGCGTGCGACGGTCTCGGCAGAGCGGCTGCTCACCGGGCTTGCCCTGGTGCCGCTCCCGGTCGGCTTCGGTCTCGGCGCGCTCGTCAAAGCCCCCGCCACGGCCGCTCCCGCCGGGCTCATGGCTCAGGCCGCCGCCCTGCTGGCCAAGCCGGTGACGGCGGTGACGGTGGCGGGCGGGGTGGCCCTGGCCGGGGGTGGCGCGTACGTGCTCGAAGAGCTGGCCGCCCCGCCGCCACCTCCGGCCGCCCTCCCCATCGGCCCCAGCCTTCCCACCGCACCGGCGAGCGCGGTGCCCCGTGCGGCGCCGTCCCCGCCGGTGCCCAGCCCCCGCCGCCTTTCGTTGTACGGCAGCGTGGTCGACGCGGCCGACCGGGCACCCGATCCCCGCCGCCGGCCGGGCGCACTGCCGCGCCGCCGCGAAACGGGTGTGACGCTGTCAACGGGGGACAAGGCCGACTTGAAACACCGTGGGGAGAACGTCACGTTCCGTGGCCGCGGCTATCTGATGGTCCGCTGGCAGGTCGTGAACGGGGGACAGGTGGTCATGCCGACCTGGACCGCCCTGACCGGGAAACTGTTCCACGTCGCGGCCGGCGGCGGGCGGCGGCTGGACGACCGCCAGCCCGGGTCGTCCCGGACCTGGATGGGCCTGAGAACCGGCACCGCGACCCTGCCGCCCGGGGCCCAGCAGATGTGGCAGAACGAGTACTACTACCTCAGCGGATCCGTCACCCTCAACCACACCGAGAGCAGCCATGCCGACTACAACATCTTCATGAAGCCGGTCACCCACCGCGAAATCACCGCCGACATCGGCACAGCTCCCGACGGCAACGGGATCATCCGCTACGGCCTCGTCCGCGACACCGGCGACGACTCCGCCCCCGTACCGCAATACCTGACCCGCGCCCGGAACTCGGCTGAGGTCCCCCAACAGTCCCGTGTCCGCTGACACGCGCCCGAGACCCATCGCCACAGGCTCAAGGGCGTCGAGGGAACCGGCAGCCTCCATGAGTCGTCGAAGCAAACGAAGATCACAACCCGTCCCTGGGGGCTGAGATCTGCGACGATCAATGGAGGAACGATGGCTGCACCAGAGAAGCGCATTCCCGGTCAGTCCAACTCCGAGTACGAACGACGTGACAACCCGAACGCGGACTTCATCGGCACCCAGTCAGTCCACGGGGGCGGAGACCACTCCTTCATGGTCAGGATCTCCCAGGCCTTCTTCACCTGGCGTGACCGCCGCCGAGGCAGCAAGAAGGCGTAGCCCTCGGTAAAGCTGAACGTGTGTCCGCTGTCGCTATGTGGTGGACCTGGTGGGTGCGCGAGGCATCGCTCATTAGGTCTCTGAGCAGGTGAGTGAGCGGATCACGTGGTGGATGTATTCGGTGAGCTCTGTTGAGTCCGGCATCCCAAGGTGGAGGACGAGCCGGTGGTAGATCGGGCCGTAGAAGAGACTCACCGCCACGTCGGGGTTGGCGTCAGGTGGGAGTTCGCCTCGCTGTTGTGCGGTTCGAAATCGCTCGTTGAAGCTGTCGATGCGTGGTCGGACGAAATTCCGGAGCTCGACGGCGACGTCGGGGTACTGCAGGCCGTCGGCGATCAGGGCGGATATCGGTGACCGTTCCGGCGGGGTGAGCAGATCGATGACCGCCGAGATCTGGGTGTGCATGTCCTTGGCCAGGTCGCCGGTATCGGGGTGGGCCAGGGGCGCGCCGATCACCTCGTCCAGAGCTTCCGCGACCACAGCTGCTTTGGACGGCCACCAGCGATAGATCGTCTTCTTGCTCACGCCTGCCCGCGCGGCGATTCCCTCGATCGTGAGATGCCCGTAGCCGATCTCGCCGCAGAGTTCGAGCGCGGCGTCAAGAATCGCCTGGCGGCTTCGCTGGTTTCGCCTGTCTGGGTTCGGTGAGCCTGCCATGCATCCGAGGTTACAGGAAACGGAACGTGTCGTGTTGACAGTGGCGGCTCGGGCATTGCAGACTTTCGATCACGACACGGAACGTGTCGTGTAGTGTCCGGCCTCGGACGCAGGGATCGAGCTTTGGAGCCACAAACACACACTCCGAGAGTCCCGGAGGGCCACCTGAAGAACGCCAACGGCCCCGTCGACATCCACGCCATGACCTCCTACGGCGACATCGTCGTCCGCAGACTCTGCCCCCTGAACACCAGCAAGGAGACCCCCATGAGCGACGCGATCTCGGTCGAAGGACTGGCCATCACCCTCAAGGACCAGCCGGTGCCCCCACAACCCGGCCGCCCTCCAGGGGTCGGCTTGCACGTGCCGGGCATGGCGATCACTGCTGACCACGTCCGGGCCGAGCCGGTGGACGTGCGGATCACCCGCGTCGAACCGGCGGGGGAGGAGCCCAATGGGGCGCGGGTCCGGGCTTGGCACGCGGTGGTCGCCGCGTCCATGGCCCAAGATCTCCCCGGCATGGCACCCTCGACGCCCGACCGGCTCCACGCCTACCTGACCAGCGCAACAACCTTGGTGTGGACCGCCGGCCGCGCGGGTGAGGTTGTGGGGTTGGCGGTGCTGCGCCTGCCCGCCGCCGCCGTCACCGGCCGTGCGCAGGTGCACGTCCACCCGGCCCACCGGCGCTGCGGCATCGGTGACCGGCTTGTGGCCGCGCTGATCAGCGGGGCCCGGTTCCACGGCCTGCACACAGTGACGGTGGCCGTGCCCGTCGGCGGCACCGGCGACGCCTTCTGCCTGCGGCGCGGGCTGGTGCGCCTGCGCACGCTGCACCACCTGCTGCTGTCGCTGCGCGAAATGCATCCGGGCTGGCTGGCGGAGATGGTCGCGGCCGAACATCCCGGCTACCACTTGACCGGAACGACGCAGATCACCCCACCCGGCCGCGACACCGCCGTCCCGGCGGAGGCACTGCTGACCGTCACCGCCGAGCACGGCCGCCAGATCGCAAGCTGCACCGAAGTACTGGTCCCCGGCGGCACCGGACCCCGCGCCACCGGTCCCCGCGCCACCGGTCCCCGCGCCACCCAGCACGACCACCGGCCAGCCGCCGACGGCCACCACGGCCTCGGGCTGGACCTGTGGATCAAGGCCGCGATGCTGCGCACCCTGTACGACCAGCACCCACAGCTCACCCAGGTCGTCACCGACAACCCCGAACACGCCACGACCCTGCTGGCCGTCAACCACCACCTGGGCTTCCGCCTGCACCACCGCACCAACCAATACCGCCTCGACGTCACCGGATCGTCGGCCACGAACTGACCGAGCGTGACCCGACACGAAAAGACGAGTTCGGCTGATGAGCGTTCTACTGGGCAAGGCGGCCTTGGTCACCCGACGCTCTGCGCAACACGACGCCACCGTGACCGACCTTGGGGTTGCGCGGCCAGCGGCCCCCGGTCGATCCCCGTCTCGGCGGGAGTGCCTGGGGCCCGCCAGAGCGAGGGATCATGACCGCCGACAAGCAGCGCAAGAAGGCGGCCCGCGACCTGGCCGCCGTCGTAAGGAGCGCCGCTGTAAGGAGTGCCGCTGTAAAGCGTCACCGTGAGGAGCGCGACCGGGCGTACCGTCGCTGGTCGGCCAACAGCCTCCGCCGATGACCCCACGCAAACCAAGACTCCTTGAGGTCACCGACCGCGCGGCGGGGGAGCCCTACGCACACCGCAACCCAGGAAAGATCCGTTATCGCGGGCTGCGTATCCCGAGAATGTATGCCGCAGTAAGCGCTACGGCACGGTCATCGTCATGTGACAGATCTGCGAGGGCACGTGAAGTGGTGACTCCTGGGATTTCCGCGAGCGCTTGTGTCAGCCGCCGACGTGCAGGCGATTCGACGGTGCTGTCGGCGAGGCGATCAACGAGACCCGTAGCGATCTGATCGGCCAGCGCGGGACGACTCGCCAGCGCGCTCAGTGCATCGGCTGCGTCGACGTCGTTCGCCTCCTCGACGATCATGTTGATGAGGGTCGGGATCGCGTCGGCTACTCCGCGTGTTCCGAGTGCCAGAGCTGCATACCTGCGGATCACGATGTCGGGGTCCGCGAGGGCGTCCTGCAGCAGTGTGGTCGTCTCACCATTCGGAATCTCAGCGATGGCCTGGACGGCACGTTTCCGCACTTCGGCCATTGGTGAGCCGAGGCCCTCTGCCAGCAGCGCCAATCCGCCGTCGCCCAATTGCGCCAAAGCCCATCGAAGGGCTCCGGCGACGTTCGGGTCCGTTTCGCTCAGCACAGCCTCGACCAGTGCTTCTACTGGCACCGGAACCTGTTCAATTGAGGACAAGGCAGCGCGCTGGCGCTTCCCGGCACTCGTTGACCTCAACGCCTGAAGGAGTGCAACGGTCTGGAGGACGTCCTCCCAGGCGGCGGGTTCCGCGGCACTGATCCGACTGAGTCGCGTGAGCAGTTCCGTCTCATCTGCGATGCGTTCTCGTGTCTGGTGGATGAGGTCGTCGACGAGCTCTGAGGGCGCGAAGCCGGGATCGTCGAGCGCGCGCTTGACTTCACGCAGCGACAACCCCAATGACCGCAGGCTCTCGATATGGAAGATCCGGCGGATGTCCTCGCTGGAGTACTCCCGATAGCCGGCGTCGGTACGACCCGTTGGCCGTACCAGCCCGAGCGAGTCGTAATGCCTGAGCATGCGAGCGCTGACCCCGGACCGTCGTGCCACATCACCGATCAACACTGCCTGTCACCCTTACTGGTTGGTTGTGCCGAGGGCCACGACGCGCTTCGCCTCCTCGATCGCGAACTCGAATCCGGCATCCGGGTCGCGCAGCAGCCGTTCCGTGGCGATCGCGTGCGCGCGCACGCGAGGGTCGAGATCCGACATCGCGGCGCTCAGCGTCGGCAAGATCATCTCACCGAGCGCGATCAGCGCCCGGCTGAGGCTCAGCTGCGTCTCATGTTCGCCGCGCCCGAGCTGTGTCGACAACACCGCGGCCAACTCGGGTTCTTCCCCTTCGGGTACGAGCACGACCGCTGCTCGCCAGGCGCTCCGCGCGACCTCATCGTCGGCGTCGGTCAGAAGCGCCCGTGTGATCGCCGGCCATGCTCGCCGATCCCCGATCTTGGACAGCGTGTGCAACGCCTGGCTTCGTGCCTGCGCATGCTCCGAGCGGACCTCATCGAGAAGCTTGAGGACCGTCATCGATGCTGAGTGGCGTGTGAGTGCCCATGTAAGCATGTCGCGCACATAGAAGTCGGGTTCGATCGCGCAGCGTTCAATGAGCTTGTCGATGAACCTCGGGTCCGGGGCCGTGCCGAACGCCAGCGCCGCACGCAGCCGTACCGACGAGCGGCTGTCCTCCAACCCCTCCAGAGCTCGACTCACAGCCATGTCCTGTTTCGGCATGGTCATCGGGACCACCTCCTTGGCCACAGTGAAGGCCTTGTCACTGTGTCAAGGTCAAACGGGCCACGCCGCAGTCGCCCGACCCGCGACGCGGCGGTCAGCCGTCAGGAGATCGCCATCTCGGTACGAGCGTGACCTGGTACGGAGATTTTCCGGAGACACCCCGTTGATTGGCTCGGCTGCCATCGCCTCGAGAACGAACTCCACAGCAGGCAGCGAAGGGAGCATGGCATGGGAAAAAGCTGCTCGCCATCGTCAGCGCTCCGTTCAACGCCTGGTCTCGAGCCGAAGTCAGCTCCCCCACTCAAAGGCGGTATTCAATGCGCAACGTCACAATGCTGGGCGCGGTCGGCGCTCTGGGAACGATGTTCACCGGCGGGCTTGCGGCACTACCGGCCTCGGCCACCGCTGCCACCGACACCGCCCGGCCCGCAGCCGCAAACGCCGATGCCTCCGTGCGCGCCGCCTGGCGATGCTGGGAGGCGACCAAGTCGGTGAAGGGCGCGACGATCAAGGCGAAGGTCTGCTGGAAGCCGACCAAGCGCAAGGGCTGGTACCAAGCATCCGTGGCCGGCAATGTCTGGGACACCGCCGCCGACAGCAAGCGCGCCACGCTCCAGGTCGTCCACCAGTACCGCACCCGTACCGGAGGGTCCGAGTCGTGGGGCAAGTACATCGCCACCGCGAAGAAATTCCGTCAGAAACGCGGTGGCGCTTGGAGCTCCAAGGGGAGCTTCAGCGGGGTCCGCAATGTCAACGTGAAGGCCTGCACCACCGACCGCTTCAACCTCCGCGTGAAGTGCAGTAAGTGACGTCCCTCGCCGTTCCGCGCGCTCACTCGTCCTCAACCCTCGGTGAGCGCGCGGAGCGACGCCCCGTCAGTAGACGGTGGGCTCGGCCTGGGCCGCTCAGATCCAGGTCACTCTGGTGACGACCACGCGGTGTTCATCGATCTCGTGGTGTTCGATGATGACGTAGCTGACAAGCCCGTGTCCTGCCCCGAACGGCTGCGTCCGCACGTTCGCGCCGGCGGGGTTGTCGGGGTTGTACTGAGCGCCGCTCCACGGCGCCAGTTCCAGCGTCGTCCGCAGTTCGAGGTAAGCGGTCAGGGCCTCGGTGGGGAGGACCGAGAATTCGGAGAGAACGTCCTCGGTCTCCTCGACGCGGTAGATCAACGTCCGCCCTGGAGATCGGCGATACGCCGTCTGATCATCTGCGTGGCGTCGACCGTCGGCACCCGCTCACCACCCATGAGGGCCTCGGCGGTGTCACGCG
This sequence comes from Actinomadura sp. 6N118, assembly GCF_044326415.1. Taxonomy (NCBI): domain Bacteria; kingdom Bacillati; phylum Actinomycetota; class Actinomycetes; order Streptosporangiales; family Thermomonosporaceae; genus Actinomadura; species Actinomadura sp. 6N118. Next base: position 426,119 of record NZ_JBIRAZ010000005.1, read on the forward strand.
CGGCGCGCTGCTTGTCCGGGTCCATCGAGAACACCGCAATCCGCCACCAGGCTTCGATGAACTCGTGAACAGGCGCCAGATCCAGGTGATCGGCCGCAGTGTTCATCGCCCGCCGCAGCCCGGAGTCGAAATCAGCACGGTCCTCGGGCAGCAACGCAGCCCGGATTGACTTGAGGTCTTTACCCGGCGGTGCAGAAGCGGGCTCCGGCGCGCTGGCGGTCATGACCCACAGTCTATGACCTGCCCAACAGAACGGCGTCCAGTTGTTCGGCGCCGCTCAGCCCGGTCCCGGCCAGCACGGCGACCGCGGCCTCGGTCCAGCCGACCTCTCGTGGGCCACTGATCCGGTCGACGCTGAGCACGGGTTTGGGTCCGCGGCTCGGCGGTTGCCGCAGCCCCCACAGCAACTCAACGGTGCGGTCCACATCGAGCCTCCGAAAACTTCGGTCTTGTCGCCACTCTCAAACTGTGTCTAGCATAAACAGCGTCCGACAGACACTATTTACGAGGCTGTCAACAATGCAACGGAGACCACCATGGCTGAGACCACCACCATCCCCACCACAGACGCGGTCGCGCTGCACTACCGCCGCCCCTGAAAACCGCGCAAGCTGGCTCCACAAGCTGATCGCCGTTGGTGCGACCGAGGGGCCTCGGCGGCGGCCAAGGCCAGCGGTCGCGCCGGTCGGCGTCGGTGAGAGCGCTACCAACCGCAAGCAGACCGCAGGAGGAGACCAATGAACGACACCAAGCCGCAGACCGCGGACGGGAAGGTGCTCTGGCACTTCACGATGTCGCTGGACGGCTTCGTGGCAGGGCCGAACCACGAGATGGACTGGATGACCGGGACGGCCAGGCCGGGCCTGGCGGATGAATACGTTCAGACCACGGGTGCTGTCCTGGGAGGGCGGGATGGATGGGATGCCATGCCTGACGCTCGCCCCTACGGCAGCGACTGGAAAGGGCCGATCTTCGTGCTCACCCACCACCCCGAGGACGCCACGCCCGCCGACGACGTCACGTTCCTGAACTGCGGGCCGGCCGAGGCGGTGCGGATCGGGCTGGAGGCGGCCGGCGGCAAGAACCTCGAAGTGTTCTCGCCCACCATCGGCCGTCAGCTTCTCGAACTGGGACTGATCGACGAGATCGACCTGCACATCGCACCGGTTCTGCTCGGCCAGGGCATCCGGCTGTATGACAACCCCGGCAGCGAGCCGATCCGCCTCCACCGCGTCGGCGAAGACGACCCCACGTCGATCGTGAACGTGCGGTACCGTCCCAGCCTGCCTACCGGAACGGTTTCATGACGGACGAGATCACACTGCCCGACGCCGATGAGTTGTGGGCGGAGGCGGCGGCGTTGGCCGTGCTGCCGGCGCTCATCCCAGGCATGGAACCGATGGGGTTCGGGCTGGTGAGCGGTGGGCTGCGGAGCGGTGACGTCGGTAACGGCTGGTGGGGGATGTCGTGGGTTGAGGGCGGCCGGGCGGTCGTGTACGGCTACGACAACGACGGCAGTCAGACCCGTGCGCAGGTACTGCCCATCGATCTGCTCGCGGGCGGGCCCGGGTGGCTGCCGTGGGAATGGCTCCACAAGACGATCCGTCATGCCGAGATCCTGGCGTTCGTGTACTGGTGGGACGGGGAGTCATGGGCGCGGACCCCGTACCCGGAGGGCATGAACGACGGGGCCGGATGCGGGTCCGGAGGTGCCGATGATCGGTACTGGGAGCTCGCCGAGGAGTACAGCGACGCGGTCGCCGCGTACAACGCGCTGGTGAACGCGTGCCGCGCGCGTACGGTGGACCGGGCCGTGATCGAGGCGTTGATCAGCCCGCTGGACGCTGAGACCGTGGCCGAGGAGCTCGACGTCGACGACGCGGAGGGAATCTTCGACATCGACGGCGCCTTGGCGGTCGCGGAAGAGATCGGGGTGCGGCCGGGCTCCGATCGGCCCGAGCTTCCGGCGGGAAACGGCGAGCCCCCGGGGCGCCGCGTGTTCGTCATCGAGCCGGCGCAGGCCAGGAGCATCGTCGGGGCCGCCATGAGCGCCGCGCGGGAGGCGGAACGGCCGGCACCCGCCGCCGGTGATGCCCTGAACGACGTGGTCGAGTGGATGCGAGCCAACGGGCACGAGGAGATCAGGGCGGCCTTCATCGGGCACCCGCGGCACCCGTTCGCCCTGCGCCACGCCAACGACACGGAGTGGCTCGACGAGAAGTTCTCCGAGCTGCTCAACGCGTGGAGGGAGGAGGAAGGCGACGACCGGTTGGGACGCTGGCTGTACGTGCGGGTCCACGCGCCCCTTGATGCGGTGAACGTTGAGCGCGCCTACGACCATCGCCCCGCGTTCTGGAAGGGCTTCTACGTGCACGAACCGCTGGATCGGCTGCGCGAGGAGATGGCGCGGCGCGACGCGGCCTGGCGGCCCGGGTGGGCCTCCATGCTCGACGTGGACTACTTCAAGGACGGCGCGCCGCCGGACCTGTGCTGGCGGCCCGGCACCGCCAGATAAACCCACTACGCGCCCAGGGCGACGATCCCAAGCGGAGCGAGCCCCACGTTTGCCTGGCCCTGTGGTGCCCGGGGATTGCGGTGCGGCATTTCAGGACGGCCCAGGTGCCCCCAGCGCCGCCCGAACGCGTTGCGGTGGACCGGCGGGCCGTCCTTTGTGTGAGCTGGGGGCGGCCTGCCGGCACCCGGGCGATTGTCGGCCTGCTGGCCGGGTCTAGGGCTCTGTCGGCTTGCGGGTGAGGAGGCGGCCGTGCTGGAACCTCTCGTTCTCACCCGGCTCGCGGCGCAGCCGGCCTATCTCCGTGAGCCCGGCCTTGGACGCCAGGTCCGCGATGTGGTCGATGGAGAGCCGGTAGGCGAGGGAGACCTTGTGGTCGAACGGCTCGGCCGGGTGTGGCGAGTCGTCGCCGGTCGCGAAGAACCCCAGGAGCAGGTGACCGCCCGGCGCCAGCACCCGCGCGAGTTCCGCGAAGATCACCGGCAGGTCCTGCGGAGGTGTGTGGATGATGGAGTACCAGGCCAGAACGCCGCCCAGCGTGCCGTCCGCGATGTCCAGCGCGAGCATCGAACCCTCGTCGAACCGCAGGTCCGGGTACTCCTGGCGGGCCAGCTCGATCATCGCCGGCGACGCGTCGATGCCGAAGGCGGTCACACCCAGGGAGGCCAGGCGTGCGGTGACGCCGCCGGGGCCGCATCCCAGGTCGGCCACCGGCCCGGTGCCCGCGGCTTGGACGAATTCGGCGAACGCGGTGACCAGGGCGCGGTCCAGCGGATGGCCTTCGACGGAGTCACGGAACAGCTCGGCGTAAAGGGTGGCGACGGCGTCGTAGGCCGCCCGGGTGGTGTCCAGGGAGGAAGACTCGATCACGGAAGACGACCCTAGCCCGCGTGGTCCGGCACCCGTACGGCCGCGGCCGGCCTCGGGTTGGCGATACCGCAGCGAGGGCCTGACCGCCTCGGCCCGGGCCCGATCTTGTGAAGGGCCGGCCGGCCGCCATCGGTGATCGCGGCCTTCGAGGAGGCTGGCTTCAGGAGTGCGCGGTAGGGCGTTGCAGCCGCTGGCCGGGGTCGGTATCCAGAGTTCTTGGCGCTGCGGCCACGTGTGGTGAAGGAAGCGAGTGCGGACAGGTGCCAGCGACAAGATCCTTACGACAGGCCGATAAGACCGGCACGGCGTGCGGCGGCGCGCGGCCGGACAATCCGGCCGGCAGCGTGTGCACGAAGAACCGCGTCGCAGGTCAACGGCTGGTTTCGGCGACCGCAGGGGAGAGGCTGGCGGTGGTCGGGAAGAGACGCTACGTCGGGTCGGCAGTTTGGCGGTTCAGAATGGCGCCGGGTTGCGAGGCTGTGGCGATGACGTCGTCCAGGACCTCGCGGGAGGTGATGAGGTCGCCGATCATGCGGTCGATACGGTCACGTTCGGCGGTGAGCTCGGTGACCAGTTTCGCGTCGGCGATCTCGGAGGGGCCGCCGTCGGCGTCGCGCATGCACGGCAACAGCTGCGCGATCTTCTTGCTGTGCAGTCCCGCGGCGAACAACTCCTGGATGCGAATGACCCGATCGACCGCGGCGGCCGGGTAGTCGCGCTGGCCGCCCGGGGTACGGTCGGCGGCCAGCAAGCCCTGCTGCTCGTAGTACCGCAGGGACCGCTCACTCACCCCGGTCCGCCGTGCCAGCTCACCGATGCGCATTCCACTCCTCGCTTGAACCTGACATTAATGTTAGGTCCTACCGTTCCGGCATGGCACAGGACCTGGATCTCTTCGAGTACAACCCGATCACCGAGCGGCCAACGATCACCTGGCCCGGCAACGCCCGGGTCGCCGTGTACGTCGGGCTCAACGTCGAACACTTCCTGCTCGGCCGCCCGTCCACGAGCATCTGGCCCGGTACCGCGGACCTGGTGCCCGACGCGCTCAACCACGGCTGGCGTGACTACGGCGCCCGGGTTGGCATCTGGCGCATCACCGACATCCTGGACCGGCACGGCGTCCGGGCAAGCGTGCTGCTCAACTCCGATGTCGTCCATCACTACCCACAGATCGTCAAAGCCGGCGTCGAGCGGGACTGGGCGTGGCTTGCGCACGGGCAGACCAACTCGATCCTGCACACCGGCATGGACCGCGACGACGAGCGCCGCGTCCTCACCGAGATCACCGACACCATCGCCGAGGGCACCGGCCGCCGGCCGCGCGGCTGGATGGGGCCCGGGCTGACCGAGACGTTCCACACTCCGGAGCTGCTGGCCGATCTCGGCTTCCGCTACCTGTTGGACTGGACCAACGACGACCAGCCGTACCCGCTGCGGGTACCCGGGATGATCAGCGTCCCGTATTCGGTCGAGCTCAACGACCTGATGCTGTTCGGCAACGGCATGACCGGGCCGGAGTTCCTCCAGACCATCACCGACCAATACGAGCAGTTGCACGCCGACTCCGCGCACAGCGGCCGGGTGATGGCGCTGGCCCTGCACCCGTTCTCGACCGGCCAGGCGTTCCGCGCGAAGTACCTCGACCAGGCGCTGGCGTATCTGGCAGCGCAGCCGGATGTCTGGCTGACCACCAGCGACGAGATCGCCGAGCACTACCTGCGGACGGCCGACCCGCGCCGGGGCTGATCAGCGGCCACCGACGCGACGCCCTCAAAGGCCTTCCCGTCGACCGGTGACCGCCGCTCCACCCTTAAATCAACGACCCCGTTGAGCCGGGCCCGGCATAAGGTCGGCTATCTCGGGCCAACGCCGGTGAGCTGGGATGCGTCATGTTAGGTGGGACGGATTCGTGTGGTGTTGCCCCGGGTAACTTGACGCAGATCGCAATAGATGGCCGCGGCCCGGGGCGGTCCGTTTACTGGCCACCGCTCTTGCTCTGTCTCTGTTCGCGTATCCGGACCGCCGCGAACGCGGCAAGTGCCAGGGCGATTACTCCGATGACCATCTTCTGCCCGATGCCCGCGTACTCGTCCACGTCCTGCCAGTCGGCGCCTAGCTGGTAGCCGGCCACGACGAAGACCGCGTTCCAGATCAGGCTGCCGAGCGCGGTCAGCGGCAGGAACTGCCGCATGGGCATCCGTTCGACGCCCGCGGGCAGGGAGATCAGGCTGCGGAACAAGGGCACCATGCGGCCGAAGAACACCGCCTTCGTTCCGTGTTTGAGGAACCAGCGTTCGGTGCGGTCGAAGTCCGACGCCTTCATCAGCGGTGCGCGGACGATCAGGGAGCGGATGCGGTCGCGGCCGAGCCACGCGCCCAGCAAGTAGGTGAGCAGGGCGCCGGCGACGGAGCCGAGGGTGGTCCAGAACAGCGCCATGAACAGGCTCATGGTCCCCTGGCTCGCGGCGAAACCGGCCAGCGGCAGCACCAGCTCGCTCGGCATCGGCGGGAAGATGTTGTCGATGCCGACGAGCAGCGCCACGCCGGGCCCGCCCAGTTTGTCCATGATGTCGGCCGCCAGACCGGCGAGGCCCCCCGGCTGGTCGGCCGCTGCCACGTGCATGTCAGACTCCCTCGGTTGGCTGTGGATGATCGCCACGCCGCGTCTTCGAATGTGGGTGCACACGAAATCGGGTATTCAGCCCGGAATCATGTAGGGAAATTCGCGGTGAAACCTTGCGGATCACCGCACACTCAGCGCATCGCGAGTCGGTGTTTCCTGTGCTCCAGGCGGGAAGTCTCGCCGGAACTCACGGAAGGTCGTCCACACCATCGATACGACCGCGACCGCCATGAGCGCGGCGAGGATCCGGAACTCCAGGGTGGGCGCGAACTGGTTCGCCATCAGGTCCGCAATGGGATCGGGCTCTGAAAGGCCGCCGGGTGGTGGAAACCCATCCATTCCTGACGGGTCTTCCGAAGGCATCGAACCCGCACTCGGGAACAGCACGTTGAGATAGGCGAGGAACGAGGCCACCTGGACGAGGACGGGCACGTGCCAGAGGCGGCGCGGCAGGTAGAACGCGGCGATCACGGTGAGCACTTCGGCCAGGTAGAAGTAGCGCTCGTGCATCGATGGCAGGAGAAACGGCATGAGGACCGCCGAAGTCGCCGCCACCAGCACGATGTTCACCGCCGTCAGCCGCACGCGGCTGAGCCGTACGCCGAGGCACAGCCCGAGAACCACCAGCCCCGTCACCGCGACACCGATCGGACGGATCACTGCCGCGTCGGCGCTCGCCGGGAGGAACTGGTAGATCGACGGCGCCAGCAGGGACAGCTCCGAATACTCGCCCATCTGCTGCCCGTACACCGACAGCAACCGCCCCAGCGGCGCTCCGGCCAGCAACGCCGGCACGTCCAGCAGCAGCACGACCCCGGGGATGGCCAGCAGCGCCCGCCACGGCATCCACTTCGTCAGTACCAGCACCACAAGGAGCGGGAACAGGAAGACCGCCTGCAGCTTGAAGGCCAGCGACAGGCCGAAGAAGACGCCTGCCACCCACGGCCGCCGGCGAAGAACGAAGTACACGCCGCCAACGCCGAACGCGGAATAGAGGGAATCGGCCTGCCCCCACATCCCGCTGTTGGTCGCCACGGTGGGCAGGAACAACACGATGAGGGCGGCCAGTTGCGGCGACCAGCGGCCGGGATGGCGCAGCGCGACGACACGGTAGACGAAATACGCCAATGCCAGGTCGAAAACCACCGAAATGATCTTGATTCCGGCGAGTGCGGGAACCGGCAGATAGGTCAACCCCGCGATCAGGTACAAGTAGGGGACGTTGTAGTTCGCAAAGTCGTACTTGAGGGCGCTGAATCCGCCGTGCGCGGAAATGAAGTCATACCAGCTCTTGACGAAACCTTTGTAGTCGAACGACTCGTGGTCGAACATGACGACCCTGACCGCGACGGCGAGCGCGGTCATTGCGGCCATCAGTCCCACCCGGCGGAATGTTCGCTTCAGCCCCTGATCGATGTCGATGGATGTCGATGAAATTGACACGCCGTGAAACCTAGACCGGGTTTGTGTGAGTTACCTGGGAGCTGCGCGAGAAAAACGTGGGGAACCGGGGTCTGACCTCATAGCCAGGACTCAGCCCACGGAGCGGAATTCACGGACTCACACACTTCTTTAACATTCTGCCCAGGCGGCTCCCGGTTCCGCCTGGGACACCTGACGTCATGACTGGTACCCCTGCCCCAGCGAGACCGCCGGACCTCACCGGTGCGACCAGGACCATCACGGTCGACATCGTGATCCCGGTGCACAACGAGGAACGGGCGCTGCACGGCTGCGTCGATGTCCTGAGGTCCTCCTTGGACGGGCAGTTCCCGTTCGAGTGGACCATCACCATCGTCGACAACGCCAGCACCGATGCCACGTTGGCGATCGCCGATGAGCTGAGCGAAGCGACGGACCAGGTCCGCGTACTGCACCTCGACGAGAAAGGCCGTGGCCGTGCCCTGCGCACCGCATGGCAATGGAGCGACGCCGACGTGGTGGCCTATATGGACGTCGATCTGTCGACCGGGCTGAACGCTCTGCTGCCCCTGGTGGCTCCGTTGGTCAACGGCCACTCCGACGTCTCGATCGGCTCGCGGCTGGCCCCGGGAGCGAGAACCGTACGCGGCCCGAAGCGCGAGGTGATCTCCCGGTGTTACAACGCGCTCATCCGGCTCAGCCATGGCGCGAAGTTCTCCGACGCCCAGTGCGGTTTCAAGGCCGCGCGGACGGACGTGATCCGCCCGCTATTGGACCAGGTCAAGGATGACAACTGGTTCTTCGATACCGAGCTGCTGTTGTTGGCCGAGCACAATGGGCTGCGGGTGCACGAGGTGCCGGTCGACTGGGTCGAGGACATCGACACCCGGGTCAAGATCGGATCGACCGCGCTGGAGGACATTCGGGGCCTGATCCGGGTGGCGAAGTCGAAGGCCGCCGGCACAGCACGGATCGCTGACCTGCCCTCGCGCCCGGAGCCCCGAGCGGCCCACCCGGACGCGGTGTTGTCCCGACGGGACCCAGGGCTGCTCTGGCAGCTGCTGTCCTTCGGCGCGATCGGCGTTCTGTCCACAGCGGTCACCCTGCTGCTGTACGCGCTCCTCCGGTCGGTGATGCACCCGCTGACGGCCAACCTGCTGGCGCTCGTGATGACCACGGTGTTCAACACCGAGGCCAACCGGCGGTTCACCTTCCTCGGCTCCCGCGGCTCGTCCGGCAGGGCGCACCTGCAGGGTCTCATCGTCTTCGGTCTCTACTACGCCTTCACCTCGACCGCGCTGCTGGTCCTGCACTCGGCCGCGGCCAAGCCTTCGCGCGTGCTCGAGCTGGTCGTGCTGCTCGGTGCCTCCGTGCTCGGCACGGCCGGCAGGTTCGTCCTGATGCGTGGCTGGGTTTTCAAACAACGAAAGGGAAACACATGACCGCCGCCTCGACCGGCCATGCGGACTCAACCGGCCATGCGGAACAGACCAGGCACATCGACATGACACAGCGACGTGCCCGGCGCCGGCCACCGTACGCGCTCATGGCGATCTTGGCGCTGGGAGCGGTGCTGTACGGCTGGGTGCTGTGGACCGGCAGCTGGGGCAACACGTACTACACGGCCGCGGTCAAGTCGATGTCCTCGAGCTTCACGAACTTTCTGTTCGGCTCGTTCGACCCGGCGGGTGTGGTCACGATGGACAAACCACCATTGGCGTTGTGGCCGCAGGTGATCTCGAGGTGGATCTTCGGCTACCACAGCTGGTCGGTGCTGCTGCCGCAGGTGGTCGAAGGCGTCGCGGCGATCTTCCTGCTGCACCGGACGGTCCGGATGTGGGCGGGGGAGAACGCCGCGCTGATCGCCGCGCTGGTCTTCACGCTCACGCCGATCACCGTGGCGACCACCCGTACGAACAACACCGACACCATGCTCGTCCTCACGCTCATCGCAGCGGCCTACACCTTCACCCGCGCGATGAAGACGCTGGACCCACGCGCCAGAACGAAGTGGCTGCTGTTCACGGCGTCCCTGCTCGGTTTCGGCTTCCTGGCGAAGATGTTCGCCGCGTGGATGGTCGCACCCGCCTTCTTCGCCGCGTATCTGGCTGGAAGCACAGCACAGTGGCGCCGTAAGGTCCTCGACCTGGCCGGTGCGTCCGCCGTGCTGCTGGCGAGTTCGCTGTGGTGGGTCGCGGTGGTCGATCTGTGGCCGGGCAAAAAGCCCTACATCGGCGGCAGCACCGACGGCACGGCCCTGGATCTGGTGCTGGGCTACAACGGGCTCGGCCGCCTGCTCGGCAGTGAGAGCAACAACAGCGGCGGTGGCCCCGGCGGCCCCGGCGGCGCGTCGTTCGGCGGCTCGACCGGCGCGGGCCGGATGTTCGACGTGGCGGTCGGCGGGCAGATCAGCTGGCTGCTGCCGTTGGCGTTGATCGCGCTGGTGGTCGCGGCGGTACTCGGCGTCCGGCGGCTGCGCCGGGCCACCCCGGGCGAGGCCGCCCCGGTTGTGGGCGTGGTAGCCGCCGTTGTCGGGTGTGGGTGGCCTGCGGGTCATGGGGTTTGCTGCGTGATGAGGCTTGCGTTGTGTGATTTTGTCGGTGCGTACCGCTACCGTCGTGGTCGTGAAGTTGGTGGTGCAGGTGAAGCTGCTGCCGACGCCTGAGCAGGCGGCGGCACTGAGCGCGACCCTGCACGCCTGCAATCAGGCGGCGAACCGGGTGTCGGCTCAGGCGCACGAGACCAGGGTGTTCTCCCGCGCCAAGCTGCAAAAGCTGGTCTACGCCGAGGTGAAGGCGGCGGGGTTGTCGGCGCAGCCGTCGTTGCATGTGATCCGTAAGGTCGCCGACGCCTACACCACGCTGCACGCCCAGATCGACGCCGGGCTGCTGGGTGGGGAACGCTCCCGGCGGCGCCGCAAAGCCGAGTCCAAGCCGATCGCGTTCCGGGCCGACGCGGCGCACCCGTTCGATGACCGGTGCCTGTCCTGGCAGGTGGATGCGCGCACCGTGAGCATCTGGACGGTGCGCGGCCGGTTGGCGGGCATCGCGTTCACCGGCAAGCCGTCGCAGCTGAAGACCCTGGCCGAGCATCGCAAGGGCGAGTCGGATCTGGTGTTGCGGGACGGCATGTGGTTCCTGTACGCCACCTGCGAGATCGAAGAGGCGCCGCTCAACTGTGATCCGGCCGACTGGATCGGGGTGGATCGCGGGATCGTGAACCTGGCCACTACCAGCGACGGGGACAACTTCCAGGGTCAGGGTCTGAAGCGGTACCGGCGGGCGCAGGCCCGTCGCCGCGCCGAGCTGCAGGCCAAGAAGGCCGCCGGATCGAGATCGGCGGCGCGCAGGCTGGCCAAACGCCGGGAGCGTGAGGCGCGGCACGCCACCAACACCAACCACATCATCTCCAAGCAGATCGTGGCCGATGCCCAACGCACCGGACGCGGCATCGCCGTCGAACACCTCGATGGGATCCGTGACCGGGTCCGGCTCAAGCGGCACCAGCGGGCCACACTGTCGAATTGGCCGTTCCACCAGCTCGGCACCTTCCTGGAATACAAGGCCCTGCGGGCCGGGGTGCCGTTCCAGCAGGTGGATCCGGCCTACACCTCGCAGAAGTGCCCGAATCCCTGGTGCGGGCACGTCTCCCGAAAAAACCGCCCCACCCGGGGCGGGTTTCTGTGCGTCGTGTGCGGGCTCGCTGGCCTGGCCGACGACATCGCCGCCGTGAACCTCCGCAACCGGGCGCGCACGGCGTGGGCATTTGTCACCATGCCCGACCCCAACCCCCCACCACCCGGCCCACCCGGGCCAGGCACGGGACAAAGGGGTGATGCGCCCCCACCACCACAACCAGTGGCGCCCCGGGGAGCGCGACGAAGCGTGAACGGTATCACCGGGCCTCCAAGCCCGGCCGTTCACGGCCGAGAAGGTGACCCTGTTGCGGTACCTGATGGTCAACGCCGAGCGGGTGGTCAGCAAATCGCAGATTCTCGACCGGGTGTGGAGCTATGAATTTCGCGGAGACGGCCGGATCGTCGAGTCGTACATCAGCTATCTGCGCCGCAAGATCGACTCGGTGGAACCACCGCTGATCCACACCATTCGGGGCGTCGGCTACTCACTGCGGCTGCCCAGGGAGGGGCGTTGAGCGAGAACCTGTGGCGCAGACCGTGGACCCTGCAGGCGCGCCTGGTCATGGCGTTGCTCGTCCTGGCGGGCCTCAGCCTGGGTGCCATCGCGGTCACCAGCGTCGTCCTGATCCACAGATCGATGATCGCCCGGATGGACGACCAGCTCACCGACCTCGTACACCGGGTCGACGGCCGCCCAGGACGGCTGGCGCAGTCGCCGGAGGACCCTCGGCGCACCTCCGACGGCCTGCCGACGGATTTCGCGTTCCAAGTTCTCTACCCCGACGGGAAACTGCAGCTGTCCGCCCCGGGCTCCGCCGCCGGACCCCGATTGCCGGTGATCAACTCGACCACGATCGATCGCCACGTCGATCGCCCGTTCATGGTCGCCGACAAACAAGGCCGGGCGGGCTGGCGGGTCATGGTGGCGCAGCGGATGATGCCCGACGGGCCGCGGATCATCGTGGCCGCGCAGTCGGCGGAGACCACCGAGGAGACCGTGACCCGGCTGATCTGGATCGAGACCGGGGTCGGGCTCGCCTTGCTGCTCACCCTCGGTGTGGCCGGAATCGTGCTGGTACGGCTGGGACTGCAACCCTTGACCAAGATCGAGAAGGTCGCGGAGGACATCGCCGGCGGCCACCTCGATCTGCGGGTCGCCTCGGATTCACATACCGAGGTCGGCCGGCTCGGTGGCGCGCTGAACACCATGGTCGGCAGGCTCACCTCCGCACTGCGCCAACGAGAACTGTCCGAGGCGCGGCTGCGCAGGTTCGTAGCGGACGCCTCACACGAACTGTGCACCCCGCTGACGTCGATCCGCGGCTTCGCCGAGCTGAACCGCTGCGGCGGCGCGCCGGACCGTGCCGATGTGGACCGGCTGCTAGGCCGGATCGAGGACGAGGCGATCCGGATGAGCCAGCTGGTGGACGACATGCTGCTCCTGGCCCGGCTGGACCAGGAACGCGCGCTGAATCTGGCCGTGCTGGACCTCCGCACACTTGTCGAGGACGCTGTGCACGACGCCGGGGCCCGCGACCCGCAGCGGCCGTTGATCATGCAAGGCGCCGGGAAACCGATCCGGGTCACCGTGGACGAACACCGCATGCGCCAGGTGATCACGAACCTGGTCAACAACGCCATGGCCCACACCCCGCCCGGCACACCCGTGCGCGTCCGCGTAGGCATGCCCACCGAACGGACAGAACCTCCCGTGTCCGTGGCGGGCAGTCTGCAGTCAGGCGGCCGCGTCGTGCTCGAAGTGATCGACCAAGGGGCCGGCGTGCCACTGGATGCGGCGCCGAACATCTTCGACCGGTTCTACCGGGTTGATCTGGCCAGGTCCCGCACCCGCGGCGGCACCGGACTCGGCCTGGCCATCACCGCCGCGATCCTGGAAGCCCACGGCGGCCGCGTGGAACTCAGGACAGCGCCCGGCGAGGGCGCTCGCTTCACCGTGCTGCTGCCATCGTCCTGATGACCTGAAGATCACGACCGCATCCGGTACGGCTGCATCCGGTACCTGGGTACCGGTCGGGCAGGCGCAATAGGTCCCGGGGCATCGGGGTTCTGCCGGTTTCGGCTCCTAGCTTGGGCGATGGGACAGCGGAGATTCAATTCCGCGTCCGGACACCAAAGGGGAGTAGATGATCGAGGCGCGCGGACTGACGAAGAAGTACGGGGACAAGGTCGTTGTGGACGGGTTGGATTTCAGCGTCCGGCCGGGGATCGTGACCGGGTTTCTAGGTCCGAACGGTGCGGGGAAGTCCACCACGATGCGGATGATTCTCGGGCTGGACGCTCCGACGTCCGGCACGGTCACCGTTGGAGGGAAGCGGTATGCCGACCTTCGGGCGCCGCTGGTCGAGGTGGGGGCGCTGCTGGACGCCGCCGCGGTGCACCGGGGCCGCACGGCCCACGCCCACCTGATGGGTCTGGCCCTCACCCATGGAATCCCGGCCTCCCGGGTGGAGGAGGTGCTCGCGCTGACCGGTCTGTCGGATGTGGCGGGCAAGAGGGTCGGCGGATTCTCCCTCGGGATGGGACAGCGGCTCGGGATCGGCGCGGCACTGCTGGGCGACCCGGAGGTGGTGATCCTGGACGAACCGGTCAACGGCCTGGACCCCGAGGGGGTCCTGTGGATCCGCAACCTGCTGACCGGGCTCGCGGCCGAAGGCCGCACGGTGTTCCTTTCCTCGCATCTGATGAGTGAGATGTCGATGACCGCCGAACATCTGATCATCATCGGCCGGGGCAGGTTGCTGGCCGACACCAGCCTGGCCGAGTTCGTCCGGGAAGCCTCCGGTGACAAGGTCAAGGTCGTCACCCCCGAGCCCGCCCGATTGCGGGACGTCCTGCTCGGGCCCGGAGTGGAGATCACCGGGCAGGCAGGCTCGGACGAATTGTCGGTCACTGGACTGACCACCGCCCAGATCGGCACCGCGGCCGCGGCGGAGGGGATCGTCCTGTTCGAGCTGGCGCCCGTCGGGGTCTCCCTGGAGCAGGCCTTCATGGATCTCACCCACGACAGCGTCGAATATCACGCGGGCGGACCCGCCCCGGAGCAGATGAGGAGCTTGGCATGACCGTTCTCGGAGCGCCGACCGCACCTGCGACGGCCCCCGGTACCCATGGTCGGCAGGGTTGGCAGGGTCTGCGGGTCACCACGGGCCGGGTAGTGCGGTCGGAGGCGTTCAAGTTCTCCGCCCTGCGCTCGTCGTGGATCCTCACAGGGCTGTCGGCCGTGATGATGGTGCTGTTCGGCTGGCTCGGAGCGTCGTCGTACAGCCCCGGCCAGACCGAAGGAGACGGCCCAGGCGCGGCCGCCTCCGACGCGCTCGGCGCGACCTTGTCCGGGACGGAGCTCGCGCTCCTGGTCATCGGCATCCTCGGCATCCTGGTCGGGGGCTCGGAGTACACCACCGGGCTGATCAAGAACACCCTCGCCGCCGTCCCCAGACGGTGGCCCGTCGTGGTGGCCAAGGCCGCCGTCGTCGGCGGTATCTCCTTCGCCGCCGCCACCGCCGGATCGCTCGCGGCGTTCCTGATCGGCGGGACCGCGATCGACGATGCCTACCGCTTGGCCCTCGGTGACGGGGGCGTCGTGCGGGGCCTGCTCGGTGCCGGGGCCTTCCTGGGCATGGTCGGCGCGATCGGTGTCGGTCTGGGAATGTTGCTGCGCCATGTCGCCGCGAGCGTCGCGGCCCTGGTCAGCGGGTTCCTGATCATCCCGACGCTCATCGGGCTGCTGCCCGCGTCGTTCTCCGACGCGATCGGCCCGTACCTGCCCAGCAACGCCGGCTCCTCCATGATGACGATCACCACCGGTGACGGGACACTCAGCCCGGCCGCGGGGTTCGCCGTCATGGCTGCCTGGACGGCCGCCGCCCTGGGCGCCGCGTGCTACAAGCTCATCCGTCGTGACGCTTGACCAGGGGCCGGGCACACACCGGCCCCACCCCGTAGGTGACCATGGCGGGGTGGAGCCGAACGAACAGCCGGACCAGGGCCACCAGGCCCTGGCCCGGTTCTCGGCCGTCCGGGACAGGCTGCGCGCCCTCGACACCCGCCGCCCCTGGCTGCTCGACGGGGCCGTCACCGCCCTGGCCACCGCCATCATGGTCTTCCCTCCCCCCGACGAGACGTTCTCCACCGGTGCCGCGGGAAGGCCCGCCGCGCTGCCCTTGCTGGTCGCGGCCGCCCTGGTGACGCCGCTGCTGTGGCGGCGTCGGGCCCCCGAACGCTCCTTCGTCACGATCATCGCGGTGATCGCGGTGGGACTGCTGCTGGGGGTGCGCCCAGACACGTTCGTGGTTCTGCTGGTCGCCCTTTACGCCGCCACCCTCTACGGACGTCCGGCCTTCCTTCCTTGGGCGGCCGCCCTTGCCCTGGTCGGGATGCTTCTCACGGTCTTCCCGTCGCTGCCCGGCGGCTTCGCTCTCCGGATTGTCTTCGTGGGAATCGCGATCACCGCCGCGGTGGCGCTGGGCCTGGCCACCCGCTCCCGGAATGCCTACCTGCAGGCGATGGAGGAGCGGGCTGCCCGCCTGGAGGTCGAGCGCGACCAGCGGGCGCAGCTGGCGATCGCCGAGGAACGCGCCCGGATCTCCCACGAGATGCACGACGTCATCGGCCACAACCTCGCCGTCATCATCGGGCTCGCCGACGGCGCCGCCGCCCTGTCGCGGACCGTCCCCGAACGCGGCACCGAGGCCCTCACCACCATCAGCGGGATCGGCCGGCAAGCCCTCACCGAACTCCGCGGCCTCCTGGGGGTACTCCAGGACGGCACCGCCGAACTCGCGCCGCAACCGGGCCTCACCGACCTCGACCCGCTGTTCGCCCACCTCCAGGCGGCAGGGCTCCCGGTCCGGTTCCGTGCCAGCGGGCCATTGGACGCTCTGCCCATCGGCCTCCAAGTAGTCCTCCACCGGATCATCCAGGAATCCCTGACGAACACCCTCAAACACGGCGGGCCCGGCACCACCGCCACCGTCACCCTCGCCGCCGGCGCAGACCGCATCCATCTGGCGATCAACGACACCGGATCCGGCGGCCCCGCGAGCCCCGCCGACGACGGACGCGGCCTGCCCGGCATCAGGGAACGGGCCGCTCTCTACGGCGGTATGGCCACTGCGGGGCCGCGCCCTGGCGGTGGCTGGACCGTCACCGCCGAGTTTCCGGCACCCGCCCTTCCGGCATCGAAGGACCGGCCGTGACGACCGTGCTGCTCGTGGACGACCAGTCGCTGCAGCGCATGGGCTTCCGCATGCTGCTGGAAAGCCGCCCCGACGTCGCCACCGTCATCGGCGAGGCCGCCAACGGCATCGAAGCCGTGCGTCGGGCCGCCGACCTGCGGCCAGACGTCGTCCTCATGGACATCCGGATGCCCGGCATGGACGGCATCGAAGCCACCCGCCGCATCATCGCCGACGGCGGCCCCTCCCGCGTCCTGGTCCTGACCACCTTCGACCTCGACGACTACGCCTACGCCGCCCTACGCGCCGGCGCCAGCGGCTTCCTCCTCAAAGACGCCCAACCCGACGAACTCCTCAACGGCATCCGCGCCGTCGCCGCCGGAGACGCCGTCACCGCCCCCGCCCTCACCCGCCGCCTCATCGCCTCGCACTCCCTGCACCCCGCGGACGCCACCCCGGTCGACGCCCGATACGACGAACTCACCACCCGCGAACGCGAAGTCCTCCACGCCATCGCCGACGGCCTCAACAACACCGAGATCTCCCAACGGCTCGTCCTCGCCGAATCCACCGTCAAGACCCACGTCGGCAATGTCCTGGCCAAGATCGGGGCCCGCGATCGGGTCCAGGCCGTCATCTACGCCTACGACATCGGCCTGGTCCGGCCCACCGGAGGCACCTGACGCGTGCCGGGCCGTCCTCCCCGCTGTGGCACCGGCTGATCAGCTTCAGGCCCGTGGAGAGGCGCGTGGCTCGCTGGTGCCGACTACTGCAATTGCATGACTTCGGTTGGGTGCATGGGTGCGGATTCAGTAGTCGAGTGACCGCAGCTGCACGATTACATGGCTGGTCAGGGCGGGGATCGTGGAGTCTTCCGATGATTTGAAAGGAGACGCCAGTGGCAAGGATGTTGGCCCGGCTCGGCCGGTTCGCGTTCATGCGCCGCGGTCCTGTGATCTTGGTCTGGCTGATGGTTCTGGCCGGGACGATCTTCGCCGGGCTGACGGCGGCTTCGGTGCCCGATGACGACTTCAAGGTGCCAGGCGTCGAGTCACAGCGGGCTTTCGACCTGCTGCAAGAGCGGTTCCCCGGGATGGCGGCCGATGCCGGCGGCGCGACGATGGTGTTCGTGGCCCCCCAAGGCCAGAAGGTGACCGCGGGACCGTACAAGACGGCCATCGAATCGGCGGTCAAGAAGCTTTCCGGTGGCGGGCAGGTCGCGGGCGCGGACAACCCGTTCACCTCCGACGCGGTCAGCCGCGACGGATCGGCGGCGTACGCGAATGTGAACTACAAGGTGCCGGCCAGCGGCGTCACGGCCGACAGCCGCGCGGAGATCGCGGCTGCGGCCGATACCGCCAGGAAAGCCGGGCTGACGGTCGAGGCCGGCGGGTCGGCGATGGAGGCCGGGGGAGGCGGGGGCACCGCAGAGCTCATAGCGATCGGGTTGGCCGCGGTGATCCTGCTCATCACCTTCGGTTCGCTGGTCGCGGCGGGGCTACCGCTGGTGACCGCGCTGCTGGGCGTCGCGGTGAGCATGTTGGGGATCCTCGCGGTCAGCGCCACGTTCGGCCTGTCGGCGACCACCGGCACCATGGCGTTGATGCTGGGGCTCGCGGTGGGGATCGACTACGCCCTGTTCGTGGTCTCGCGGTACCGCGAGGAACGGACCCGCGGCCTGAGCGCCGTCGAAGCGGTCTCCCTGGCGATGGGCACGGCAGGTTCCGCGGTGGCCTTCGCGGGCTTGACCGTGGTGATCGCGCTCGCCGGCCTGGCAGTGGTCGGCATCCCGATGCTGACCAAGATGGGGCTGGCGGCCGTCGCGGCGGTGGTGGTGGCCGTCCTGGTCACCCTCACCCTCGTCCCGGCGGTCCTCGGGTTCGTGCCCAACAAGGTGCTGCCCCGCTCAGCCCGCCGCAAAGCCGGGAAGAGGACCGCAGAGGCAGAGGCCGCCGAGGCCGCCGAGGCCGCCGTGGCCGCCGCGGAAACGGCACCCGGTCGCGGTGGGACACGCTGGGCAAGGTTGGTGCTCCGCAACCCGGTCGCGGTCCTGCTTCTGGGTGTGATCTCGCTCGGCGCGCTTGCTCTTCCCGCCCTCAGCCTCCAGCTGGGCATGCCGGGGGATGAGTCCATGCCGACCTCGGCCACCCAGCGCCGCGCCTACGACCACCTGGCCAAGGCGTTCGGTCCGGGATTCAACGGCCCGCTGATGATCGTGGTCGATACCAAGGACGCGGCGGAGCCGAAGAAGGCGGTCGCCACGATCACCGGCAAGATGGAGCGGATCAAGGGGGTGGAGTCGGTCTCGCCCGCGCAGTTCGACGAGGCCGGGGACACCGCGATCTTCTCCGCCGTGCCGACCACCAGCCCCACCGATGCGGCGACCAAGAAGCTGGTGCGCGAACTGCGTGCCGCGCGTCCCGGGCTCGTCGAGGGCACCGGCGCCAAGTACGTGGTCAGCGGCACCACCGCGGTCAACATCGACATGGCTGAGAAGGTCCAGGGCGCACTGGTGCCCTACCTGGCCACCGTGGTCGGGCTCGCCGTGCTGCTGCTGGCGGCGGTGTTCCGCTCGGTCCTGATCCCGATCAAGGCGGCGCTGGGGTTCCTGCTGTCGGTGGTGGCCGCTCTGGGCGCCATGGTCCTGGTCTTCCAGAAGGGCTTCGCCGCGGACCTGCTGGGAGTCGCCCAGACCGGTCCGATCATGAGCGCGATTCCGATCTTCATGATCGGGATCAGTTTCGGTCTGGCCATGGACTACCAGGTGTTCCTGGTCTCACGGATGCGGGAGGCATACGTCCACGGCGAGGAACCTCGCCAGGCGATCGAAACCGGGTTCCGGCACAGCGCCCGCGTCGTGGTCTCCGCCGCGCTGATCATGATGGCGGTCTTCGCCGGATTCATCTTCGAGCATGACCCGATCATCAAGATGATCGGGTTCAGTCTCGCGGCGGCGGTCCTGCTCGATGCGTTCGTCGTCCGCATGGCGATCGTCCCGGCCGTTCTCACGCTGTTCGGCGACCGTGCCTGGTGGCTGCCGCGCCGGCTCGACAAGATCCTCCCGCGGGTCGACGTCGAGGGCGAGAGCCTGAACCGGGATGCGCAGGCCGAGCAACCGCGCGTGCCCGCGCGTGCGGGGTGACAGCTTGCCGATGAGCAGCCACTGATCACGATGTCGGTCCGGGCTCGCCCGGACCTGGGCGAGCCCGGACCGACGGCACGCACCGCGGGCTCCCAGGGGAGCCCGCAGATATAATCAACGCAATGTGAACATACGTTCACATTATGCAGTGGAGGAGAAGAAGCGCCATGGTCAGCTTGGAGGAGCATGCCGACCGGCACCCGCGGCTGACGGACGCGCTCATCGCGGTCGCTCTTTTCGGTGGCGCGGCGCTCGGGGCGAACCTGACCGGCCCGGACGGTGGCCGCCCGCAGGATGTCTGGGTCGCCGTGGTGGTGGCGGGGATCGCCTGCCTGGCACTGTTGAAGGCGCGCGAGCACCCACGGATCACGGTCCTGGTGACCACCGTCTGCGCCGTCGCCCTGGGAGGCCTCGGCTTCCTGCTCACCCCGCTCCTGCTGGCCCCGGTGATGGTCGCGCTGTACTGGCTGACCGCCAGCACCACGCCCAGGACGGCCTGGCCCTACGGCGGCATCTCCGCAGTGCTGATCGTCAGCACCGCCATCGGGCCGGATCTCGACGCCATGGTCGTGGTACGCGCCTTCGGTCCTGCCCTCTGGCTGCTCCTGCCCCTGGTCATGGGGAGCAGCTCCCGGCTGCGCCACGCCTACCTGGGATCCGTCCAGGCCCGGGCCGAGCACGCCGAACGGACCCGCGAAGAAGAGGCCCGGCTTCGGGTCACAGAGGAACGCATGCGCATCGCTCGCGATCTGCACGACGTCGTGGCCCACCACATGGCCGTGGCCAACGCCCAGGCCGGCACCGCGGCCCATCTCCTGGAACGCGACCCGGCCCTCACCAAGAAGATCCTCACCGACCTCCAGGCCACCACCTCCTCGGTCATGCTCGAGTTGCGCAACACCGTCGGCGTCCTGCGCCAAACCGGCCCCGACGCCGACCTCCTCGAACCCACGCCCGGCCTGGACCGACTTGCGGACCTGCTCGAGTCCTGCGGGTCCGCGGGCTTGGCGGTCAACCTCGAGATCGAGGGCGAACGCCGGGACCTTCCGCCCGGGGTCGACCTGACCGCCTACCGCATCATCCAAGAGGCCCTGACCAACGCCACCAAATACGCCGCGTCGGCGACCGCTTCCCTGCTCCTGCGCTACAGCAGCACCACGCTCACCATCACCGTGACCAACGAAAAGCGGACCGGCGAGGAACCAAGACGCGGCCATCGCGGCTTTGGAATCATCGGGATGCGTGAGCGGGCCCATGCGGTCGGCGGCGACCTGCGGGTGAGCGATGGTGGTGACGCCGGCTTCCAGGTCGTGACGGCCCTGCCCCTGCATCCTCATGCGACGTCCCAACGGGCGGCGACGTGACGATCCATGTTCTGCTCGCCGACGACCAGGCGCTCCTGCGCGGCACCTTCCGGATGCTGATCGACTCCTGCGAGGACCTCGAGGTCGTCGCCGAGGCCGCCGACGGCGCCCAGGCCATCGAGCTCACCCGGGCACACCGTCCCGACGTCGTCGTGATGGACGTGCGGATGCCCGGCACCGACGGCCTGACCGCCACTGAGACCATCTGCGCCGACCCCGCACTGACCGGCACCCGGGTCCTCATCCTCACCACCTTCGAGAACGACGAGCACGTCGCCCGCGCCCTGCGCGCCGGCGCCAGCGGCTTCCTCGGCAAGTACGTCAGCACCGACGCCTTGCTCGAAGCCATCCGGACCGTCGCCGCCGGCGAGAGTCTGCTGTCCCCGGGCGCGACCAAAGCCCTCATCACCCAGTTCCTCGCCACCCAGCCACCGAGCCGAGCCGCCTGGCCGCCCACCGCCCACGGGATCGAAGACCTGACCAACCGCGAATGCGAGGTCATGAAGCTGGCGGCCGAAGGCAGCTCCAACGACGAGATCGCCGACGAACTCCACCTCAGCGTCCTCACCGTCCGCACCCACATCCAGCGGGCCATGACCAAACTCGGTGCCCGTGACCGCGCCCAACTCGTCGTCATCGCCTACCAGACCGGCCTCGTCCACCCCCCGCCGCCCCGGTAAGGGATCGGCTCGGGGCGCGGCAACGGCGAAGAGAGCTGCAGCATGCAAACCCACCGCACCGGTCCCACTAGGCCCCCATCCCGCTTCGACAGCAGACACGCCATGAAGCCCGCCAGCAAGCGTGCGCCACGCCTGCGGCGCACGCTCACGACGGTGACGGCAGTCGGCCTGATCGCGGCCGGATGCCTCCTGGCCCCGGTCGCGGTGATCGCCGCATGGGCGCACCAGCTGAGCGACACCGGCCGCTACGTCCAGACCGTCGCACCGCTGGCCTCCCATCCGTCCGTGCAGAACGCGGTGGCCGACCGGCTCGCTGCGGCGGCGATGGCACAGATCGATGTCCCTGCGCTGCTGGACCGCACCGCAAAGGACCTACCCGGGCCACTGGCCGACGGCACCGACGCAATCGCCGGGCCCCTCGCCGAACGGCTCCACGACCTCATCCACGACACCGCAACGGACGTCGTCGCCGACCCGCGATTCCGTACCTTCTGGACCGAGGCCAACCAAGCCCTGCACTCCCAGGTCACTGCAGTCCTGTCAGGCCGCGGCAGCACGGTTCTCACCGTGCAACGCGACTCCATCGCGCTGAATCTCGGGCCGCTCCTCGACCAGGTGAAACAGCGGCTGACCGAGGCCGGGCTGACCGCCGCCGGAGCCCTGCCGCACACCGACCTGCGGATCCACCTGCTCACCACCTCCGACCTGATCACGGCGCAGCGTGGCTACCAAGCGCTCCACGCATGGTGGTGGCTTCCGGCCGTCGTGTCACCCGTCCTCACCGCTATCGGAATCCGCGCCGCCACCAGGAGAGGACGCGCCCTCACCGCATCCGCGCTCGGCCTGACCACCGCGATGCTCGCACTGCAGGCCGCCCTGCTGGCCGGCCGCTCGAGCCTGCTTCACGACCGTGTCTTGGACACAGCCGCCGACACCGAGATCGTCGAGGCGCTGACCGTCTTCCCTCACACGGCACTGCGCGGGGTCGCCGTAGTCGGAGTGCTGGTAGCCGCAGGATCGCTGGCAGCCTCCCGCATCGGCAATCTCCGCGACCGCAGAGACGGCGACGAACGCCCCAAGCGCTCCAACCCCACCAATTCACCCGACATGGCCCACCACTCGCCCGGGAAATTCCGCTGCCCCTGAAAAGACGGAAACCGCCGAACCGGCGGCACCCGCTCGAACCGAACACCACCCGCCGCCACCAAGCCGATCCAGATCGTCGATACCAAACAGAATTCACCTTCTGTCTGGTCTGATGCTGCGGCCTGTTCCGGCCGATCTGACCGAGCTGTTGCGTCCCAGCTGACTTGACGCAGTCTCGGCCTTCCTGACGTGTTCGTCGATTGTCACGCCTACTTGACGCCTGATCGCTCACGGCCTGATCAATCCGCTCGCTGAGGAGGAACTACTCCCTCTGAAATCGTCGTGTTGTCCCAGTGGCGTACGGCGATCGGCAGTGGTTGCTGCGCGGGGCGTAGCGAGGCTTGCGCCGAGGGAGGGACGACGGGTTGGTGATCGCACCTCAACGATGGCTCGGTACCCGTTTGAAAAGGAGCCGTCGATGTTGCGCAGACTCACCCTTCTCACGGCCATGGTGCCCGCGTTGGCCGTGCCCGTCACGACCGGCGCGGCACTGGCTGACGTGCGCATGCCGGGGACGTACCGGCTGTCTGGACCGAGCCCGTTCGCGAACTGCGCGCCAGGGTCCGGTGACGCCGGCAAGGCCGCCGGCGCGATCGAGCCGGTCCTGGCCGCCGATCCGTCCGATCCGCGCCGCATCGCCGCGGTGTGGCCGCAGGACCACCAGCGCGGCGCGGTCATCGCCGTGACCCGCGACCGCGGCGGGACGTGGAAACGCTCGGTCGTACCGGGCATGACCAGATGCTCTGGAGGTGTCGGCGAGTACGTGGACGAGACGACCGTGACCTACACCCGTGACGGCGCGCTCGTGGTGACGGGCGCTGTACAGATGGCCGACGGCGCGAGTGCGGGCCTGTCGGTACGGTCTACCGACGGCGGCCGGACCTGGTCCCGGCCCACAGTCATCGTCCAGGAGACCAACCCCGACAACGGCGGCGTCCTCACCACCTCGGTTGCGGCCCACCCACGTGATCAGCGGGTGCTGTACGCCGTCACCCTGCGGTTCCCGCGGGATGAGCGGACTACCAACCAGGTTCTGCTCAGCCGCAGCATCGACGGCGGGCGCAGCTGGCAGCCGCCACGCCTGCTCCTGGATGCCGGGGAGCGCCGCCTGGCGTCCGGACACCGGCTGAGCGTGCTGGATGACGGCACGTTGCTGAACCTCTACACGCTCGTCCACCTCCGCGACGGCGCCCGCCATCTCACCGTGCAGGCCGTGCGGTCCACCGACGGCGGCGCGACCTGGTCCCCGCCGCACCAGGTGGCCGAGCAACGTACCAAGTGGTTCATCCAGGATCCCGAGACCGGGGACCATGTCTCGCATACCACGAGCCTGCTGTCCGACACCGCCATCGACCGCCGTGGCCGCGGGCCGGACCGCGTGTACGCGGTGTGGCAGGACGCGCGGTTCACCGCGGGCGCCGCCGACGGGGTGGCCATGGCCTCCTCCGACGACGGCGGCCGTACCTGGACCGAGCCGGTCAAGGTGAACCGGACACCCGCCACGATTCCCACCCCCAACCAGCAGACGTTCACCGTCTCCGTCGAGACCGGTCGCGACGGCACGGTGGCCGTGGCCTACTCCGACTTCCGGCACAACGACACCGGCACACCGCTGCTCACCGACCGCTGGCTGGCACTCTGCTCCCCACAGCCGAGGTCCTGCGCCGAGCCTGCGGCCAAATGGCGTGAAACCCGCCTGACCCCGGCCTCATTCGACATGCGGCAGGCGCCACGGATCCCCGACGCGACCAGCGAACGCGGGTTCTTCCTCGGCGAGCAGATGGGCCTTGTCGCCAACGGACGTGGATTCACCACCACCTGGGCCACCCCGGACGTCCCAGGACGAGCCGCCGCCTACGCCACCAACCGCAGGTAACAAAACATCCACCCGCACACGAACGCCTGCACAGCCTCGATGGCCGTGCAGGCGTTCAGCTGGTCGTACGACAACGAGGAGCCACCGTCCAACCCGACCATTCGTCGATCTGCGTCATGTCAGGTGGGACAGCACCCTCCGCCTCCGTCCCGCCTAACCTGACGCATCCCAGCTCACCTGCGTCACGTTAAGCGGGACGCAACACGAGCTACCTGACGGTCGGCAGCGTCAGAGTCTTTACAACCTTGCCCATGGCAATCCACGCTGGCGGCCGATGGTCGCTGCCTGGCCCACCTCAGCCCCGAGGAGCTGAAAAGGGTTACTGAACGGCCTGCGGCTGCAGGCGATGCCGCTGACATCGCCAGCGACTCCTCCCCGGAAGCGTTCGGCATGGTGGGGAGATAGATCCCCGCCGACCGGATGCTCGCACCACTGACGAGGCACGGGTGCGGCCCGGCGACCGGGGCGGTTAGCGTGAGGAGAGCCGGATCACCGGGTATTCCCGGTCCGATTTGCTCTGGTACTTGGCGATGCGGGGTTGGGCGGCGGCGATGCGCTGCCAGGCCCGCTCACGGTCAGCGCCCTCAAGGAGGTGCGGCGTCACCGGCGCGGGATCGCGGCCGGGCAGTTCGATCGAGGCCTGATCGGGATGCGCCATCAGATTGACGTACCAGTCGGGATGCCGGCTTCCGCCGCCCGACGCCACGACCAGCCGGGCGTCCTCACTGTCGGCAAACCATGCCACAGGCGTTTCCCGCGGCCGGCCGCTTCGGCGGCCCACGGTGTTGAGGATCAACACGTCCATGCCCATGAACGTGCCACGGCCACGCCGGACCTTGCGGTTCATCCGGGCGTTCATCTTCTGCTGCATCCACCGCGAGAACGCCCCCGGCGTACCAGACTTACGCGCACCGCGACCATCCGCCCGCTGCTTCGCCGCCATCGTCTACCTCCAGTCGGCTGACTTGATGTCCACGACCGTCACGCTAGGTGCGGCTCGTTCATGGACGCTTCTCGAATCCTGATCGATCTCGGTGAGAACGAGCTGGATCCGGCGCCGACACCCCAACTGTCGTCGAGTACGGGCTCGGCCAGCTTGGAGCTGGCGGTCCCTATTGCCCGTCGAGCAAGGGGCGGCAACGGCGGGCGCGCCCGACAGCGCCTCCAGCACGACGCGGTTGGCGAGCGGGGAGGTGATATCGGCGTGGTCGTAGGGCGGCGACACCTCGGCCAGGTCGATGCCCACGACCGGCAGCTCGTAGGCGACGCGGGCCAAGGAATCGAGCAGCTGCCAGGCGCTCAGGCTGCCCGGCTCGGGCGTGTCAGTGCCGGGCGCAACCCACCCTCGTCGCGCGGCACATCGCCGACCACTGACAGGAACGCCGACGGGCGACGGTGCCTGCTGTCTTCATGTGCCCGGCTCTCCAGGACGTACAAGTCCTGGATGTCGAGGACCACGGCGACGTCGTACGGATCCCGGCGTGCACCTCGACGTTCGAGGCCTCGTGCCCGGAGTGTGGGGCCACGCAATGAGACCTGATGGGCCGCTTCCCCGTGCTGCCCGGCCAGCCGCAGCCACTGAACGTGGCCTCTGACCAGTCGGATGCCGTGTCTACCGGCGCGGTCCTAACTTGATCAGCAACGGCCCATAGACGAAAGGGGTATCTGATGCCCGGCACCCCGATCGAGTGGATCGCCAAGGCGGCGCACCCGCTGGCCACGGCGGACCCGTCGGCGCCGCTGGACGACCTGCGACCATTGCTCGGCATGCTGGGCCAGGCGTCGGCCGTCGGCTACGGGGCCGGGACGCGTGGTGCGCACGAGCTGGTGACCCTGCAGACGCGCATTGCGCGGCCGTTGGTGCAGGAGGGCGGGTTCCGCGCCGTTGCCTTCGATCAGGATTGGACATTGGGCGTCCGGTTGGATGGGTTCGTCGGTACGGGCAAGGGAGATCCGCGGGCGCTGCTGAAAGACGCCGAGCCGTTCGCCAATACCGAGGAGGTACTCGGTCTGCTGGAGTGGATGCGCGACTTCAACCAAGGTCGGCCCGACCAGCCCGTGCGCCTGGTCTGCGTGAGCCCACACGCGGTGGGGCAGTCGGCATACAACCAGGTCATCGACCACGTGCGCAGGACGGCGCCCGAACGCACGCAAGAGCTGGAGGGGTTGTACGCCGAGCTTGGCCCCGGAAGCGATATCGCCGCACACCTCGCCCGTTTCCGGAGCCTTCCCGACCGCACGGCCTGGGTCGGCCGCGCCCGCGCCGCCCACGACCTGGTGGCGAGCCTCACCGATGACGCATGGACAATTCAGACCGCGCGGGTGATCGTCCAGTTCTACGAGCTCCACGACCACGACGCCCTCTCCGAAGACCCGCTCAACATGGCCTACTTCGAGCGGTCCTTCGCCGAAAACCTCGCCTGGTGGCACCAGCACACCGGGCACAAGGTCCTGTGGTGGACCTCCAGCTCGCATGCCTCCGACGGCCCAGGAAGAGCGATGAGCTTTCCACCCGCACCACCAAGCGCGCTGCCCAACGCCGGCAGCTTCCTGCGAAAAAGCCTCGGACCCGGCTACGCCTCGATCGGGCTCACCTTCCACCAAGGCGGGCTGGCTACCTACTCAGAACCTAAGACCTTCCAAGTACCGGGCGCCGCACCCGAGCTCTTCGAATCGACGCTCGGCGCAGACGATCTCGGCGACTACCTGCTCGATCTGCATGCGGAACAACCACCCGAAGTCGCCGAATGGCTCGGCCACACGGCCAGGTTCCGGGCCATCGGCCCCGCCTACGACCCCGACAACGATGCAGCGCACCACATGACCGGCGGCTCACCCGCCGAATGGTTCCAGGTCAGCGCTCGCCGGTCGGTCGGGCTTGTAGTGTCGAAGGGTATGGGCATCAGCGTTGCCGTCGGCTCGCAGGGCGGGCCTGCTTCACTGGTCAATCAGGACGCCGTCTACGCGGGACCATGGCTACAGGTCATCGCTACCGGGCACGGCCGCGGCGGTGACATCGCTGCGGCAGAGGTCGTTGAGACGATGGCCCGTCTCGACGTCCAGCCGCCCGAGGAGATACTGGACGAGACCGGGCCGAGCTGGAAATCGCCGCTCCTGGAGAGCGTGGAGTCGGCAATGGTTCAGGCAAACGAACGATTGGGGCGGCTCAAGCGGCACGACCGGCGATACACCAACGCGAGGGTCTGGGTCACGGCAATCCGCTGGTCAGGACCTGAGCTCGCCCTTGGTTACGTCGGTCGCTGCCGGGGCTACCTGATCCGTGATGGGGAGTTCTACCAGATAACGCACGATTACACCCTGAACCAGCCGCTCCCCGGACCCACCATCCCCGACGAACCCATCTTCCTCGACGGCATGGCCGCTCCCGACCCGAATCTGTCGCTACGCCGAGGCCGTCCAGGAGAGCGGTACATCCTGAGCACTCGCGGCTTCGCGCACGTGATCCCCTCCAGCACAGGCCTTCGGATCATCAAGGAAGAAACCAGCCCGGCCGACGTCGTACACGGTCTCATACAGGCTCTTCAGGCCGAACCCACACCAGACGACGCCAGCTGCATCGTCATCGACGTCACACCCAGCGAGACCAACGTCAAACCACTCGCCGCCGGCGCACTGGCTCGGCAGGCTCAGGGCGAGCCTGAACCATCACCCGCCGCAGCATCGAGCAAGTCCAACGAAACACAGCATCAGCCCGATGCGATCGCCCGTGACATCGAAGCAAGAGGCTGAGCAGCATAAACCGCGCCTCATGGTGATCGTCCCGCAGATAACATCGATTATGTCAACCTAGGTTGACATTTGACCCTCGGCTCTGGCTGCCACGACGGTGAATGTGGCTGTCAGGTGAGAGAACAGGTCGTGCCACAGAGCGGGCAAAATGCTCTCTTGGCCGTGGAAGCTACTTTCAGACCGCACTCTGTACAACTGCCCTGTTCCCACAGCGCTGGCTCGGGCCCGAAGCCTCCCTGGTAGTGGTCACGATCGGGCCAGGCAACCGCCTCAACCAACGGCGGGGTGGCGGCCTGGTCCTCGCCGGGTGACCAGGAAATCTCAGCAAGAGTGAGGACTGTCGGCGTGGGGTCGTCCTGGTCCGCATGCGCGGGGAGCACCCGACGGAGCACATCCACAAGCTCGGGCAGGCTAAGCCGCAGCAGCTCATGCGCCAAGGCCTCACGCTCGTCATCGCTGGTCATGAGAGCCCACGCTACTCAGACCCTCGAAGGCGCGCTGGAGGGCAGGACCGGCACCTGCCGACCGCGACCATCGCCGGTGGCCGCCGGGTCCTGTGGTTCCACCAGCGTCAACCGGGATCTGGCTCACATTTCATTTCGTGACGGTCTCGCACGGGTAGGCAATAAGGAATTGGAGGCCACGCTCAGCGATCAGCTGCCGGCGGTCCGCTGGGTCGGCGAGGGCGGGATACTTGCGTACGTGATCATCGCTGATGTCGTCCTGGAGACCTATTTCGACGCGGCCCAGTTCACCGGCTGGCCGATCGCTCAGCCTTCCAGCGATCACATACTGGTGCTGTCCGGCCAGATGTCCCGGGCCGAGGTCGGCACCGCGATGGCCGTTCTCTTCGATTACACCGGCGTTCCCGCCGAACCGCTCGCCGAATTGCACCACCTGATGGACCGGCACCTGGTCGAGGCCGAGACCCTGGGGCTGCCGGGTGGGCTGCGTCTTCGCGATACCGTCACCCGGGCTCAGATCGTGCCGGGTTGCTGCTGCGGTGTAGAGGAATGGCGGGACTGGCGGGAGATCCTGTATGGGGACGACGAGATCTGGCTCGGCCACGGTCTCGGCACCACCGTGCAGATCGAAAACGGGGTCGTCCGACTCCACCAGATCCCATTGCCGGAGTATCCGTTGCACACCCTTGAGATTGAGCTCGGTGAACTGGCCGTCCTGCTGGCCTCGGTCCACCGGCGGCTTCAGGGGTTCCTGGGCTTGGTCGGCGAGTGGGCCGGCCAGGTCTCTCCAGAGGCCGCCGACCGCCTGGTGGAGATCCTCGACGAGAACCTCCAGATCACCGACCCGCTCCTGCTCGGCTGAACATGCCGGGCAAGACCTGGTTCTACGGGCATGATCTGGGATCTGGCCCACTGGTGACGAATACTGACCCGTAGCTCCATGGTTACCGACGATCATGTTTCGGTGCGGAGATCATGATCTGAGTGTGCTGCTGCCTCATCTGGCCCGGGGTGAGGTCTTGTCTCACGCCGGGTTTCGGCTCATGTGGGTCGTTTCTTCAGCTCTGCTGGGGCGGGCACGATGCGCCAGAAGAACGCAGGTCCGGGGTCGGCCCACATGCGCTGGATGACGAAGCCGCTACAGGTCGAACCGGAGTCTGCCGACCTCGGTGAGGCTGCTGCCGGCGCGGCGCCATGCGGGGCGTTCGGCGCCGACGTCCAGCCGGAGTGCGAGCTGCAGGGTCCAGGTGCCGGCGCCGAAGGCGTGCGCGCCGGGACGGACGAGGACCGCTCGGGTACCGTCGTCGCTCCAGGCGAGGACGAGGTCGGCGAGGGGCTCGTCGTCGGCCATACCGGGAGGGGTCAGAGACCAGGTCAGGCGTTCCCAGGGTAGGGGCTCGGGCAGGTCGAGCAGAAGCGCGAGGACGCCGCCCCGCGTGACCGTCGAGAGTTCGACGATCGGCGGCGTCGGCCGCCACGGCGTGCCGAGCGCGGTCGTCAGAAGGTCATGGACGTCGCCTGACTCCGCGTGTGCGTGGGAGACGGCCGTGCGCGCGGCCTCGGCGAGCTGCGGGAGCTCGACGGCATCGCCCGAGGTCACGGCTGCCGTGAGCGCGGCGCGCGCGGCGTCGACGGCGTCCCGGGCGGCGGTCAGGCGGGTCGCGCCCGCGGCGGCCTGATCACTCAGGTCCGCGCGGTCCAGGGCCTCGCTGGGCTGCGGCCATGACTGTCCGGCGAACGTGTCGAGGAGGTCGGGCAGGCCGAGGTGGCGCGACGTGGTGAAGCTCCAGGAATGCGTCGCGGTCCGTGGCGCGGAGCGCACGATCAGGTCGGTGAACGCGCATCCCGGAGCGGCAATGCCGGAGAGCATCCCGAAGCGGCCATCGACCAGCGACGTGGTGGCGGTGAACTCGACACCGTCGATCGTCGCGGTCACGCTCGTGCCCTCGCAGCGCAGCCCGAGGGCGTACGTGGTGCCGGCGTCAACCTCGCCATCGTCGTGCCAGAGCACTCTGATCAGCCCGGTCCGGCCCGATCCGGGGTTGTGCTCGACGAGGGAGCGCACGCCGCCGGTCGTGAGCTGCAGCGCGAGATAGGCATCGGGTCCCGTGTGCCGGGCGACGAGGCCGAACGTGCCGGATCCGTCGGGCCGGGCGGTGCATTCGACCCCGTAGTCGGTTGCGTCTCCGTCTCCGGCCAGCGCGGCCACCGGCAGGCTGTCCCGCCGGGGCCGCGCGATCGTAGCGGTGCCGCCGGAGGCCGAACTCGTCGTCGCGGCGCCGCCCGTGGACAGCACCACCTGCTCGAACGCCGCGAGGTCGTCGAAGGCGTCGGTGAACAGCGGCCTGGTCGCCTGGAGTTCGGCCGTGTACAGGCACTCGGGAGCGAGCGCGGTGCCGGGCCACGCACGGGCGCGCAGTTCGTCGAATGCGGCGCTGTCGCTGCTCCAGGTGTAGAGCCCCACACCGCCCGATGCCGCGCCGCCGGGGTCGTCCTCCACGACGTCGCAGACGAGACGCTCGTCCATCTGGCAGCGGATGCGCGCGCCCTCCGCCTGAACGGCGAGGCGCGTGGCGGCCCCCGGCTCGTACGAGCCCGGCGACGACCACAGGTCGCGGGCGATGCCGCCCCGGACGCGGGTCAGGCGCAGGCGCTGCGCCCCGACGCTGAAGCGGTAGTAGTCGCCGGTGCCCTGCCAGCGGAACACCAGGCCGAACGCGCCGTTGGCGGCCCAGGCCAGCGTCTCGACGGCGAGGTCCGCGACATCGACGTCGACGCAGATGTACGCCGTGCCCGGCTTGTCAGGCGACACGGCGGCGCGGTCGCCGCCGGCCACGTCGACGTCCTGGAGCAGGACGCCGTTCTCCAGGTGCCAGTTCGCCGCCCGTGTCTCGGCCTGATCGAGGACGTGCGGCGTCCAGACCGTCTCCAGCGTCCCGGAGAAGTCGTCGTACAGCAGGCCGGGCAGCGCGGCGCGCACGTGGTCGTCGCCCGCCAGGCCGAGCCATTCGACCGCCCCGGTACACCCGTCGAGACGGGAGAGCCAGCTCGCCGTGCTCGTCGTGAGCGTCGTCGTCGGCGCCTCCTCCCAGGCGTTGGCGAACACGAGCTCGTTCCCGGCCTGGTCGAGCGCCGGGTGCCCGTCGTGGTCGTGGACGCCGATGCGCAGATCGGCCCCGTACATCTGCTGGACATGGGTGGCGTCGAACTCGCAGCCCAGGTCGTAGGCGCGGAAGGCCGGGACGGCGCCCGGGCTGGGAATGCTCCATTGGACGTAGGGCGCGGTGTCGCGCAGCACGCCGCCGTGGGGGAACCGGTCCGCGCCGTCCGCCTGCGGGCCGGGCAGCCAGCCGGGGACGATGCCGGGCGGGCCGCCCGTCTGGAACTGCGCGACGTGGAGTTCCTCGATCCGCTCCACCTCGTTGCCGTTCTTCGTCAGGAGGGCGCGTGTGGTCACTTCGAGCAGGTAGTGGCTGTCGGGCTCCAGGATCGGCTCATCGCTGGACCAGCGTTCGGCCGAGGCCTCCAGCAGCTCATGGCCGCTGTTCCAGCTGTCCTGCCCGTCGGCGATGGTCTGCGGTACCCAGCAGACGCTCACGAGCGCGGGCTCGACGTTGAAGCCCCAGCCCAGGGTGACGGCGTCGATGCCGGTGGCCGCGACCCGCAGTGTGATCGTCCCAGGGAGCCCCCAGTCGACGGCGACCTGCTCGCCGCCCGTCCATCCGCGCAGCACTACCCAGTCGCCGATCGGAACCTCGACGGTCATGGTGACCACGGCGGCGGGCTCAGGGAGCCCGATCCACAGCAGTCCGGGTTGCGGCGTGCCGTCCGGCGCGGTCCCCCAACGCAGGGCGATCGCCCGCCGCTCGCCCAGTGTGCGTATCCGGAGGTCGGCCTCACTGCTCAGCGTGGCCCCCTCCTGCACCCAGAGCTGGGGGAGGCCGTCGCCGACCTTGTAGTCGCTCCAGTCGATGCAGGTCAGGCCCGAGGGCGGTTGTGGCGCGCAGGGCCAGGACGGGAGGCCGTCCAGGAACGAGTCGGTCCAGCGACGTGACGTGGAGCGGGTGAAGGCGAAGGGCGAGCGGGCGAAGAGCTGGAGGCGCGAGCCCGCCGCTCCGGCGTCGGGTGTCCAGGTCGCGAAGACCGAGCCGGTCACGTCCTGCCAGTCCTCATCGGGATGGCTGCGCCGCCGCCGATGCAGGCGCAGCCCCGCCAGGGCATAGGCGGCGTCATGGTCGCCGATGGCCGTCGTGGGCGGGCTGCCCGGCGGGTTGTCGGCCACGGGCGTGTCGTCGCCCATCGGCTTGGCGAAGGTGAGCAGCACGCGGGCGTCGAGCGGCACCACCGGCGCGGCGTCGTCGGGGTCGTCCGCCGTGCCGCCGCCCGCGGTCGGCGACCATGACTCGGTGCAGCGCTCGTGCTCGACCAGTGCCGCCGTCCACGGGTCCTCGATCACCGGCGTCTCCGGCTGGCTCCATTCGAGCTCTATGTCGACGTCGAGGTCCTTGAGCGGTGCCGGCAGCGCCACGGTCACCGACAGCGTCCCGCTCACCAGGTACGGCGCGAACGACGCGCCGTGGAGCCCGGCCCCGACGCTCAGGCCGATCCCGAACGGCCCGACGGCGATCGCCGTCTCGCCGCCGAGGTCGAGCCCTCCTTCGAGCTGGGCCGGGCGGACGGACAGGGACGCCGTCGCGGCGATCCAGGCGGACAGCGTCAGCCGGACCGGGCCGAACCGCCAGGAGTCGCCGAAACTCACGCCGAGCCCGGTGCCGACGCCCCGGGCGTCGAGCATCAGCCAGGCGTCGGCGTGGAAGAGCGAGAGGATCTCGGCGCGGATGCGCATGCTCTCCGGCTCGTCGCGGCCCAGCCACAGGTGCCAGGCGTCGAGGCGGTCGAAGTCGAAGAAGGCCTCGATCCCGGCCGAGATGTCGATGACCTTCGGGGCGCTCCACGCCGCGTCGATCCCGAGCTGGAGCGTGCCGGCGCGGCCGTCGAGGGCCGCCAGCACGCTGAGGGTGCCCTCCTCCGCCGAGCCGCCGCCGAGGCCCGCCGGGGGCTTGAAGAGGTCGGCGGTCCCCTGGAGCAGGATCACCGGTCCCGGCAGCAGCACGACCAGCAGGGCCTTGGCGTTGACCGAGTAGCCCGCGTCGGGCAGCGTGCCGAGGCTGAGACCGACGCCGAACGCCCAAGCGCCCTTGTCGGCCGACCACTTGAACGGATCGGTGACCGAGAAGGGATCGGGGACGTGCTTGTACCACCCGTACCAGTCGCCCCGGTCGACGGTGGTGGACGCGTCCACCACGACGTCGGCGTTGGTCACCAGCGGCGACATGTTCATCCCGAACAGGCCCTCGAGCCCGTACAGGGCGGTGCCGGTGGCGGCGATCGGGATCGGGACGTCGACGCCGAGGTGGACGAACACGTAGGTCGTGGTGGCGTCGCGGCCGATCGTGACGCCGGCGTCGATGCCGATGTCGAGCGCGTCGAGGCCGAGCGACATCGCGCCGGTGAACAGCTTCGCGCCGGTGGCGGGATCCTCGGCCAGAGCGACCTCGCCCTCGAACCCGAAGGCGTCCGGGATCCCGAAGAACACGCCGATGCCTTCGAGCGCGAGCGCCGGCAGCGCTCCAGGCCGCGCGGGATCCCAGATCACGCGGAGTCCTCGCGCCGAGGCACCGGCGGGGAGCAGCTCGGTGAGCCTGATGGCTCCGTCGACCCCGAACCAGCGGCGCCCGTCCGGTTCGGAGCCGAATCCGACGCGGGTGAGTTCCATCCCGAAGCCGTACAGGTTGAGGGCGAGCGGTTCCTGGAGGTCCAGCCAGGCGCCCGCGATGGTGATGTTGCCGTCGGAGCCGATGCCCAGCTCCTGGATCGTGACGGCCGGCCATTGCAGCCCCGGCGATCCGACGGTGAGCTGGAGCACGCCGCTGAGCAGCAGGCTCGCGCCCGCGTCGTCGATGCTCAGGCCCAGGCCGGCCAGCTCGAACGTGCCGAGGCCCGGGACGGTGAGGTCGACCAGGGCCTCCGGTCCGGCCTGCGCGAGGCTCACCTGCACGCCGCCGTCGCCGGACAGGCTCAGCGCGACGTCCACCGGCTGGTCGAAGAACGGGACCTGGAGGGTGCCGCCGATCGCGCAGCCGGTCAGCCCGTTCTGCACGAGGGTGATGCCGAGCGTCTGGAGGGTGAAGCCGAATCCGGTGAGCGATCCGTCGAGGCCGAGCTGTTCGAGCGCCGCCGCGGCCGTGACGCCGCCGCGGCCCAGGAACGCGTAGTCGAGCCGCAGCACCGCGCCGTCCGCCGACTCGACCGAGGCCAGCTCGGTGGTGACGTCCTCCAGGTACAGGCCGGTGAAGTCCGCCGGGGTGCCGGCGGGGAGCTCCTCGCTGCCGGGCGTGAGCCAGCGCAGGCCGCCCGCGCTGATGATGACGCCGGTCTCACCGATCATGCAGCGCGGCAGCGCGGGGGTCCCGCCGAACTCGACCTCGACGGGCTGCTCGGTCGCGAACCGCAGCGTCGCGGTGCCGAGCGCGACATCGATGGTGGCCACGTCCGGATCGGGCTCCGCCGAGCCGGGCAGCAGCGGCCGGAGGATCGTCTCGTCGACGCGGAGGACGACGGCCACGTCCAGCAGGCTGAGACTGACGGCGAAGCCGCCCGCCCGGGTCTCCAGGCTGAGCTCGACCGCGCAGACGGTGAGGTCGCCAGCCGGGGCCAGGACCAGCGTGGCCGCGTCGCCGAAGGGCGCGAGGGCGACCTCGTGGTCCAGGACGAGGACGATCCCGCCCAGGTAGCCGTTCTCGACCGGCTGGACGGCGGCGTCGGTGAAGAACGCCTGATCGAGCAGAGCACCGAGGTCGCCGTCGAGGTCGACGAGGTCGCCGGGGACGTCGGCGGCGGTGAGCAGCCCGGACAGCGGCGTGAGCGATCGTCCTTCGATCTCGTTGACGGTCAGCATGGCATCGTCTCCCAAGCCGCGGCTAGCGGTAGAACCCGGCGGCCTCGTGCCACTGCGTCACCGCGATGCGTTGAATGGTGTTGAACCGGGCGTTCAGGTTGTTCGGCGGCTGGGCGCCGACCCATTTCTTCAGCCGGGTGTCCATGTGGTCGGCGTTGTCGCAGGCCGTCGCGAAAGTGGCGTTGAAGCGGATGTAGGCCAGGAAGCGCCGCTGGAGCTCGTCGGCCACCGGCACGGGCGGCACCTTGCCCGCCAGGTAGGCCTCCATGTCGTCCAGCCGCACGTGCAGCTCGGCGGCTATCAGCTCGATCGCGGCGGCCCAGCCCGCGACGCTCGCGACCTGGATCAGACGTGTCCCGCCGGCCTCAGCCCGCGGGATCTCCCCGACCCACCTGACCGCCGCGGCGGTCACGGGGTCGACGTAGCCGGCCGTGACGAGGTTGAAGTTGTACTCGGCCAGCTCGTCCGGCCTGGCGTTCGTCGGGATCGGGGGCGCGCTGCCGTCCAGCATCTTCCCGCCGGTCCGGTAGAGGACCAGGTCGAGCCCGAGAGTGCCGAACGCGGAGATCACCTCGTCCGGATCGAAGTCGAGCTGAGCGTTGATATTGGCCGTCAGCGTGTCGCCGACGCCCTCGCCGAAGACCACGGTCTGGAGGAACTCCGGCGCCATGCCGTGCCTCCCCGCCGATTCGCGGATGAACCCGTACACCGGGGCGTAGCTTGCGCTCTCCGGCCGGTTGGTCGGCAGGATGTACCACCTGAGGACCTTGGCGTTCCAGGCCGCCTCGGCCTGGGCCATCAGACGGCTGCGGACCGCCTCCACGCCCGCGTATCCGTGCCACACGTAGAGCGTGTCGTACGGCCGGAGATGCGCGTAGACCGTCGTGCTCTCGACGCCGGTGACATCGATCGTCACCGTGGTCGCGGGCAGGCCGACGACCTCCGGCGGGGGCGGCGGCCGCACGCTCAGCGTCAGCAGGTCGCTGGGCGGTGTCGCCGACGGGTCCTCGGAGCGCGGTATCGCCCACAGGGTGTACGACCCGTCGGCCAGCGGCAGGTACACCTGCCCGGCCAGGGGAATGCGTAGCGACTCCGCCGGCCCACCGCCGGCCGGCGCCCAGCACAGCCGGTACTGCGGGTAGGGCCGCTGCGGGGCCGAGCCGACCGGCTTGCCCGGGATCGCCGGCCGGACCAGGTCGATCCGCCGGTAGGTCAGGCCGCCCGGCAGGGGCGCTATGAGCGCGGCCCGCACGGGCACGCCGATGGCGTGGTCGGGAGCGTACGCGGTCAGCTTCGCCCCCTGGAACAGGCCCCAGGCCGAGATCACCGAATGGCTCGGATGGGCGGGGTTGTAGAGCACGTCCTCCTCGGTCTTCAGCGCCGGTTCGACGAGGAGTTCGCCGGAGAGGTCGTCGTACTCCGGCCGCTGGTCGAACCAGGCCGGGTCGCGTACCTGCTCGGAGAGGCTCGCCACCGTGACGCGCAGGACGGTCCGGGTGCCGCTCGGCGCCAGGACGACCGCCGGCATCGGCTTGAGGGCCGTGTCCCGTCCCGAGTCGTCGGGGTCCTGAAGGCACGGCATGCCCGCGGTGCCGTTGAGGAAGCAGATCACCACCTTCTCGTGAAACTGCGGATCGTCGGCGCCCACGATCTTCCCGTCGAACACGAGCGAGCCGGGCGCCGCCTCGTCCAGGGTCGTGAACAGGAAGTCCCTCGTCAGCCGGACCCGGGAATAGCGCACCGTCGCCGGTACGCGGCCGATCAACGGGATGTGGAAACCGAAGGCGTCGTCGAAGTCGGCGCTGCCGGCGTTCGTCCGCAGGATCAGGTCCCCTTCGACCGGCCAGTTCGGGTAGGCGGCGGGAGTGACGTCGGCCGGGTCGGCCGGACCGCCCACCGTGGAGTCGGGAAGAAAGAACAGCGTCCCTTCCCAGAGCGGCGCGATCTGCACGTCGGGCCCCGCCGTCCCCGGTTCGAACGAGATCTCAAGGGTCTGCGGATACACGTCGGCGGGCCGCGGATCGCCCTGCAGCGGCGCCTCGCCCACCTGGACGTCGACCAGGCCGAACTGCTGGTCACCGCGGATCGGCGTGCGGAGAAAGTGAAAGTCGCGCATGTGACCCCCGCTACGGCCGGACCGGTTGAATGGTGAAGTCGACGGTGGCGTTGCCCGCGGCGTCTTTGGCGAGCACCCGATAGTCGTACGCGACGCCCACCTCGGCCGTGCGATCGACGAACGTGAAGTCGTAGGCGGACGCGGTCGCGCCGATCTCCGGTGACACCGACCGCCACACGCCCCCACCCAGCGGTCGGCGCTGGAGCTCGCAGGTCAGCGCCTTCTCGTCGGCCCGCCAGGACAGCCGCACCGCCTGCCGGCCTCGGTCGGTGACCCATGCCGCGGCGACCCAGGCTGGTGGGTTCGGCGGCAGCGTGTCGACCACCCGGGCGGCGGCGGCCGGGGTGGGCCGCGACACGTTGCCCCAGGTGTCGACCGCGGCGACGCGGTAGAAGTACGTGCGCAGGCCGGGCAGGTCCTCGTCGGAGTAGCTCAGCAGGCCGGCCACGTCGGCCGTGTCGGCCCGCACGACCGTCAGCGGCTCCGCGCGCCGGACGTCGGCGAGCGGCTCCGGTGACCCGGCGCGCCAGATCCGGTATTCGGCCAGGTCCGGCTCAGGGCCACGCAGCCACCGGGCGGTCACCTTGTTCTCACCGGCGAGGAGTGAGACGAGCACCGGCATCGCCGGCGGGGTCACGTCGCGCACCTCGACGAGCGGAAAGGCCGCGCTCCACGCTCCCGAGTTGCCCGAGGCGTCGACGGAGCGGACGCGGTACGCGAAGCGCCCCAGACCGCGGCCGTCGAGGGTATCGGCGAACGGGGACGCGGCGATCGTGCCCGCGTGCGCCGGGCGGAACGCCTCCTCGTTGCAGGGCAGTTCGGCGAGTGCCATGACCGCGCGGTTGAGCTTCCGCGGGTAGTACCAGGCGCTCCAGCCGCGCCAGGCGGCGAGCACCGCCAGGGCGTCGGGGTGCGTCTCCAGGTCGGAGGTCAGGTCGGCCACGCTGATCGCAGGATGGTGCTCGGCCAGCCACTCCTCCGACGCGCCGAGATCGTCGAACGGGCCGCCGGTGTACGGCTCGACGCCTGCCTGGCGCGCGCCGCGGTCGTTCTCGAACAGCGCCGCGACGCTCGCACGCAGTACCCGGTAGCCGACCGCTCCGGATACGGGCGCGAACTCCAGGCCGTAGGCGGCCCGCCCGTACCAGTCGGCCGGCTCGGCCAGGTCTGCGGGGATGTCGCCGCCCTGTTCGGGCGGCAGTTCGACACGTACGGCGGACGGCGTACCGCGGTGCGGAACGCTGACGCGGGCCACCCGCGAGAGAGGCCCTTCAAGCCCGGTCCGTGAATCGCGGGCTTCGTGTCCGGTCCGCGAATCGCGGGCTTCGTGCCCGGTCCGGGACTCCTGAGCTTCGTGCCCAGGCGACCGAGTCCGGGCGGGAAGGTTCGGCGGCACCGGGTCGTGCAGGATCACCGCGTCGACGTCGCAGGTACTGACCGCGACCAGCGTCAGCGCCAGCCGCTCGGCCGCCGCCGGCCCGGCGTCGATGCCCGGGAGCCACACCTGGTACCGCGCCCCGGGCCACACCGTGCACAACTCGTTCGCCACCGGCCAGGCCGTGACGCCGTCCGGCTGCACCACGCCCTTCACCTCCAAGCTCGCCGATGCCGGAGACTGGCTGAGGACCCGGAACGCGATGCCGCCGGAGACCAGCCGGCCGGGCGTCCCGGGTGATGCCGGTAGCGCGTGATCGAGCATGACCGTCGCGGAGCCGCCGGTCTCCACGACCGAAAGGATCCGGGCGGTCACGCGTGGGAGCGACCCGACCGGCTCGGTGTGGACGTCGGCGCCGAACGTGCGCGGGACGGCCAGGTCGGTGCGCAGGCCGCTGGTCTCGGACAGGTGGACCGTGAACGGCCCCGTCGCCGGCCGCGCCGTGGGGGCGGTGAGGTGGGCGACCTCGATCGAGGCGTTCGCACCGGCCGTGTTGGCCACCACCGCGAAGCTCGTCCCGCCGACCCGCAGCCGCTCTCCGGCCAGCCCGTCCGCGCCGCCCGGCATCATGAGGCCGGTCTCCAGCCGGCTGCGGTCGCCGAGGTCGACGACCGCGAGCACGGTGCCGTCGAGCACGTTCGGGTCGCCGCGGCGCGCGTACACGTACACGCGGAACTCGCCGTTCGGCTCGACGCCCGGCGCGGAGATGCGGCGGTCGGCGGGCCATGTCCACCACACGAGCAGCCCCGGGCCGTCACGGTCCACGAACGTGCGCTGCTCGTCCGGCAGATAGGGATCGGCCGGGTCGAGGTAGGCGGCCCCGACCGCGTCGGGCGGCGGCGGGACGGTCCCGATCGGCACCGCGACCACGCGCCGCTCGCTCCACTCGCTGAGACGCCCGAACGCATCGATGCCGCGCACGCTCCAGGCGTACGAGGAGGGCGGCAGGCCGCGCTCGATCCAGCGGTGCGGCACGTCCGGTCCAGGCCGGCGCCGCGCGGCCGCGGGCGAGTCCGTGAACGCGGGCGCGGGCCGCTCGGCGTTGCGGATCTCCATCACCGGAGGCGTGCCGTGCCCGTCCGCCGCCCGCGCGCGGCCGACGTGCACCCGTA
Source organism: Actinomadura sp. 6N118 (assembly GCF_044326415.1). Lineage (NCBI taxonomy): Bacteria > Bacillati > Actinomycetota > Actinomycetes > Streptosporangiales > Thermomonosporaceae > Actinomadura > Actinomadura sp. 6N118. The sequence continues at coordinate 466,424 of NZ_JBIRAZ010000005.1, forward strand.
CGGGACGACCGGCGTCCCGGACCGGACTCGACTCGCCCCAGTCCAGCCCGACCAGCCCCGTCGCCCCATCGGTCGCGCCGTCGGGGTCCAGGCGCGTGGGTTCGGCGGCGGCCCCCGCCTCCGTCAGCACCAGCTCCTGCACGGTCTCGGGTACGGCCGGCGAAAGCCGCCAGGCGTAGGCGGCGAGGTCGCCGACGACGCCCGCCCGCTCGTACAGCTCGACCTCCACCAGATCGAGCGGGCCCGTCGACCACGTCACCGCGTCGATGCCGTCGGCGTCCTCCAAGGTCGCCGCACCGAACAGCGCGAACGCCGTGGCGACCCGCTGCGCGCCGCGCCAGGCCGCGAACTGCACGGCCGGGTTCCCGTCGAGGCGCAACGTCACCGCCGGCATCGGCGGGTCGAGCCGGAGACCGGCGGCCGTGCCGATGCGCGGGGCGGTCACGCGCAGCGCCCGGCCACTGTTCGTCGCGACTGTCTCCAGTCCGGCGGTTCCTGTGAACGTGACGCCCTTGAGGGCGAGGGTCGGCGAACCGACGTCGCCCTCCGCCAGCCCGTCGAACGTCACCGTCCGGCCCGGATAGCGGACGTCACCGTGGTGAGCGACCACCTTGTAGTCCCATGAGCCCTGATTGACCGGGTCGTGCCAGTAGAGGCCCAGCATGCGGGACACGTCCGGATCGACGGCCATCAGCGCCAGGAGCTGCGCGGTCCGCATCCCGAGCCGCGGTGGCGTCGCAGCGACGGCCGTGTCCGTCGCGTCGGCCGGCAGCACGGCGCCCCGCCCATCGCGCAGGAGCGCTTCGACGAGCGGACCGAGACCGTTGGCGAACGCGCCGGCGAGGTCGGCCCGGTCAGGCAGGGTCGCCGAGAGCCGGCGGTTCGCCTCGGCTCGCGTCGCCCCGGTGCCGTGGAGGTTCGCCGGGTCGTTCTCGGTGCCCGGGGTCACCACCGGGACCAGGATGGGCCTCTCGTGCAGCGGCTGCCAACCGCCGACCTCGTCGGCGTCGCCGAAGCAGACCCCGCAGATGCGCATGTCGTCTCCGATGAGACGGCAGACCACGGCGTCCTCGGCCCACACAGCGGCCTCCCAGCCGCCGTTCCCGCGCCTGGCCGCGCGCCGACGGGCGATCATGCGGGCGGCGGCACCGGCACCGTCCAGCACCTCCATCAGCGGCGGCGGGCCAACGCCGACCGCCCGAACGGCGGCCTTCCGGCGTGGCGCGCGCACCGTGAGGCTCCGCAACCCCGGCAGCCGGAGAGCACCGTTCGGTGGGCACGCATTGAGATCGACGAGGACGGCACCCGGGTCGACCTCGAACTCGTAGTCCAGCCACTTCCAGCTGGTGAGCCCGTCCCGCGGTGGCAGCAGGCCGTTCGCGGGATCGCTGCAGACCCATTCGGGCTCGCGGTGGGCGCGGCGTGACACGTGATAGCCCTGGCCGGGAAACGAGAGATCCGGCCGCAGCGCCCAGAGCAAGTGGACGCCTCGGGCGAGTACGTCACCGTCGGCGAGCCCCTGTCCACCGTCGGTGCCGAGGCCAACTACAGCGTGCCAGCTCTCCAGGCCCACAACATTCATCTCCAGCCGTTACGGCCAGGGTTCGGGGACCCAGCGACAGCGTCACGTCAGTTGCGGTGAACGTACAGCGCGGCCATGAACCCGTCCAGGTAAAGGCCAATGGCGGCCGAGGTGCGCCTCGCCCGCGCGGTCGCGGCAGCCTCTTGGAGAAGTAGAGGTGCGATCGACGGCGATGCGGCGGAATTCATCGGCGTGACGATGACACTGGACAGCCTCCAGCACAACAAAGGAACCGCCCGGACGCATGGCGTCCGGGTGGTTCGTCGACTCGGGTCAGGCGAGGTCAGCGGCTGGAGTGGCGGTAGGCGGCGAGGAAGGCGGAGTTGATCGGCCCTGGGCAGTTCTTGTAGCTCTTGTACTGCCTGCCGTAGTTCGGACTGTGAGAGCAGGTCCAGGCGCTACCCGTGCCCGTCTTGTAGTAGTCGTCGTGCTCCACCTTTTCGGAGCTCGGGTAGGTGATCTTGTGCTGGGCGTGGAAGGCCGTTGCCTGGTAGACGGTGACGGCGTCGTCGGCGTACGAACTCATCACCGTCCAGTTCGTGCCGCCGGTCGCTTGGAAGTTGCTGTTGGGAAGGCCGTTGAGCCACTTGAGGTGGGCGCTGGTGGGTCTCAGTTGCTTGCACTGATTGGTGCCGCACAAATACGCCGCGTCTGAGCCACGGTGCGGCGTGCCCAGGGTGACGACGTCCTCGACGTACAAACTCGATGGGAAGCCCGCGTGCCCCCGCTTGACGCGCGCGATGGCGTTCCGGATGACGAGCCCACCCATCGAGAAGGCCACGACGTCGACCGTCTTTCCCTTTCTTGTGTAGTTGTTGTAGATATTCCAGGCGAGCGACTTGGACACGTTCTTCAGGTCGGTGTCCTTGTCGCCGCCGTACTCGACGGTGCAGTTCTTGTCGGCTTTGTAGAAGCCCCAGGTGATCAGGTTCCCGGTCCACTTCTTGTTCTTGAAGTGGTCTTTGGTCTTGTTCCACATCTTGCAGTCCACCCCGCCGGACCTCTGGTAGCCGTGAACGAAATAGACCGCGCGGTCCATCTTGTCCGCACGGGCGGGGGCGGCCGCTGCGGCCAGTGGGGTCGTCCGAGTCGCCGGTGTGGGGGCGCTGAGCGCCGGTGCGGCCTGGAGCGTGGCGGCCATTGCGATTGCCGTCGCCGCGACGATTCTGGCCGCCCAACGGGGTCTGCCTGGGGCTTTGATCTCCATCCGGGGGTCTCCTCCTTCTGGCGCCGACATCGGCATCAGAAGGCTCGGAGAACGTGGTTGGAGCGAGGTTGAGAACGGGATGGAAAAGGAGGCGGTGGAAGACGAGGGAAACGTTGCTCAACGGCGATCGCCGAGGTTCAGGAGCAGCCGCTCGGCAGCCCTCGTTCTCGCTGACACCATCAACTCTCGGGTTGGCACTCGTAGCGGGCGGCGATCGTGGCGGCGCGGTTGCGCAGGGCGGTGCGCAACCACTGCGGGGCCAGGGCTTCCGCGCTCGTGGAGAGCTGCCACAGCGCCCATTCGGCGTGCCGTGAGTCTTGGAATGTCACCTCCAGCCGCAGCCAGCCGTCTGCGTCGGCTTCTTCGGCGAGGACGGCCAGCGCGGTGCTCACCAGGTCCTCCCGCCGCGTCGGGTACACCCGTAGCAGCACGGTGACTTGGTCGCCTCCGGTTCGAAACCGCGTGCTGCGTTCCTGCCAGGCCCGGTCCAGATCGACCCGGTCTGGTCGCTGTGCGGGTTCGGGGAGTTCCTCGGCGGCCACGATCCGGGACAGCCGGTAGGTGCGGTCCGCGCCGGACCTCGTAGCCAACAGGTAGCCCTGGTCGCGTACGGTGACCAGGCCAATCGGGTCGACCGTGCGCCACTTGGGGGTCTGGCCCGTGGCCGCGTAGTGGATGCGCAGCTTGTGTCCGGCGAAGACCGCGCGCCGGACCTCGGCCACGATGGTGTCGGGCACCTCCTCAGTGTCCAGCCGGCGCGACAGCAGGTCGGTCTCAGGGTCGATGAGCAATCGCTGGACCGCGTCGGCCGCGGTGTCCCGGTGGCCTTCGGGTAGCGCGTCGACGACCTTGAGCATGGCCGAAGCGAGTGCCGAGCCGAGGCCGAATGCCTGCGCGCCGCGCCGCGATCCGGCGATCAGCAGGGCGAGTGCCTCGTCGTGGTTCAGTCCGGTGAGCTCGGTCTGGAAACCGGGCAGCAACTCAAAGCCGCCGTGCCGGCCGCGTTCGGCGTAGACCGGGACGCCGGCCGCGGACAGCGCCTCGATGTCGCGCAGCACGGTGCGCGTGGACACTTCTAGCTCGCGGGCCAATGTGGCCGCAGACAACCGACCGCGCTGGCGCAGCAGCAGCACCAGCGAGACCAACCGGTCGGCGCGCATACGACAAACTTTAGACGGAATATGCGACACAGAATGTCGTGTTTGTCTGTGACCACCCTGCGCGGTCACTCCGTACGTTCTGGGCGCGCAAGCAGTTCCCCGCGGGGCCCAACCTCGGCGGTCGAGCGCTCAGGCGCATCATCCCCGTGGCCCTGGCAGGATGCGCGGGTGGCCCGTCTGGTTGAGGATTCCTGGGATCGGATCGTCGTTTGGCTGCGTCGTCACGCGCCCGCTTCGGCCGCGGAGCTCGGTCCGCCGGCGACGGATGACGACCTCGCGATCGTGGAGGCGCTACTGGGCCGGACACCGCCCGCCGACCTCCGGGCGTGGTGGCGCCGATCCTGCGGAACGTCCGGATCTCATCGGCTGCTGCTGATGCCGCGCTACACGCCGTACACGATCGACGAGGCAGTGGACAGCCGGGAAGTGATGCTGGAAGTCGCCTCTGCCTTCTCCAACGATGACACCTCACTCATCGCAGAACCCGCCGGCTCGCCGTGCACCCTGTGGTTGCCGGTGTGGTTGCCCATCGCCGATGACGGGGGCGGCAGTTACCTCTTCGCCGACCTGCGCCAGGGTCCGCTGCACGGATGCATCATGAAGTGGGACAAGTACGAAGGCGCCGTGGGCAAGCCGCTCTGGCAGGGCATCGCCGAGATGCTTGCCGGGATCGCCGACGCGCTCGAGCATGGCATGGACGTCCAGGGTGACCGGCCCGAGGTGTGCGATGACGACACCCTCGACTGGGTCTAGGCCCCGCATCACCGGAAGATCACCGCACTGCCGCCAGGCCTTGAGGAAGCCGTCGAGATCGTCCTTGCCTCCGCCAGCCCTTTGCCTGATTCAGCGCATCGACCAGCACGTTCGCAGGCGGGATGGGACGCTCAGGAACGTGGCCGTGACACCCCGTAACCTTGCGCATGTTCCGGGAACCACTGAGTTCCTTAAGGCGCGCATGCCGTGCGGTCATGCCTTGCGTGCCGGGGCCGTTCGGCCGACTGGGCTTGGATCACTCCATGCCTGTACCAGCGTCGGCGCCCAGTACCGGCTGGGCAGGATCATCGTGCTGTCCAGCTCAGGATGGACGATGAGTGGGAACAGCCCGCCGCGCAACACTCCGTCTGGTAGATGGCGGCGCGACACCAAGACCGTGGTGGTGAACAGCGGTAGGCTGCCCGCCATGCTGCGCGGCATGCTGCGCGGCACCGGCGCATGGGGCGCGTCTTCCAACTCGTTGGCCAGCGTGTCGGAGATCGTCTGCAACTCAGCGTCGGCCTGCCGGGAGCCCTTGAGCGCGAACAGACGCTGCGCCACCTCGGCAAGAAGATCAGGCCGGTCATCCAACATCGGATCTGGACTGTAAAGGATCTCTGCCGGAGAGTCGTGGCGCCCCTTGCCGAACAAAAGGGTGTTGGCCTGAACGAGGCCGCCCCACACCACGCGCCCCTGTTCAAGCAGCCGATCCTGTTCAGCCATGACGGCTTGCAAGGGAGCATGAGTGTCTTTCCACACCCATCGCGGCGGAACCAGTCTCAGGTATTTCTTGCGGTCTCGACGATCAAAAGTTCGCGGAGCCGCCCCGAACAAGGACCGGCACTGCTCCAGAGTCTCCCCGGCGTACATGGTCATGATCCCGGGACAATAGCGGCCCCTCGTTGACGCGGCCTCACGCTGGCTGGAGGCGATCCTTCAGGTCTTCCGTAGCTGTGCGGTCGGCAGCGTCAGAGTCTTAGAACCGTGCCATGGCAACCAACGCGCCAGACACGTGCCCGCGCCGAAGACAACGCCGGCTGGGCCCGGAGGTCTCCCGGCAGGGCCGTCGACACGGCCGCTGCCACGAAACGACCACTGAGGGGTTTCCGCAGGTGGATGCAGTGAAGTCAGCCCCGTAGTCGGGTGAGTGCCTGCGGGGTCAGGTGTCGCGCGAGTTCGTCCAGGAGGGCAGCGATCTCGGCGACCCGCTGTGGGTCGTCGGTGTCCAGGGCCGCCGCCAGTGCGGTGTCGATGGAGGTCGACCTGATCGCCTCCACCCGGCTGGAGGCCTCGGGTGCGGGTTGGATGAGGAGCCGACGGCGGTCGCGGGGGTCGGGTTCGGTGGTGATGGCGCCCGCTTCGCGGAGCCGGGCGACCGCTCCCGACACGGCGCTTTGCGGAAGGCCAGTCCGGGCGGCGATCTCCCCGACGGCGCTGCCGGGGTGGGCGCGCACGTCGCTGACCACGATCAGGACTGTCCGGACGCTGGTGGAGTGCCGACCAATGCCCTCGGTGGGCAGGGCCTCCTCGCCGATCTTCATCAGGGTCCGTCCCAGCAGGAACAGCTCGACTCCGTTCATGCCACCAAGGTACATCAACTTTGATGCATCAAAGTTGATGCATCAACTTTGATGCATTATGGTGGATCACGAAGCGGGCCGAGCCGGGCCCCTCGACCGAGAGGAATCCTGATGGGCACCACCACCATGACGACGGGCAGGCTGCGCCTGCCGGGCGCAACGCTCTACTACGAGGTCCGCGGCACCGGCCCGATACTGCTGATCTCTCAAAGCGGCGAGGGCGACGCCAGACGCAGTACGGACCTGGTCGACCAACTGGTCACCGACTACACCGTGGTGACCTACGACCGCCGCGGCCTGTCCCGCAGCACCATGGACGACTCCGCCCGGGGGGTGACCTTGACCGAGCACGCCGACGATGTGCACCGCCTGCTGGCCGAACTGACCGACAAGCCGGCGCTCATGCTCGGCTGCAGCCTCGGCGCTTCCATCGGGTTTCATCTGGCCATCGACCACCCCGGCCAGATCAGCATGCTCATCGCTCACGAGCCCGTCACACCGCGGCTGCTGCCCGCCGACCAGCGCACCCACCACGAGCGGGAACTGGAGCACATCCAGCGGATCCACCGCCGCGACGGCCTGACCGCAACCTTCAAGATGATCGCCGAGGTACTCGGCATCGACACGGCCAACCCTGACGTGGAGCCCGGCCTCACCCCGCAGCCGCTGACCCCTCAACGGGTGAAGAACTTCAACTTCTTCATCGAGCACGACTTCACCGCGGTCATCCGCGACAGCCTCGACACCGCCGCTCTGACCGACACCCCGACCCGCATCATCCCGGCCGCCGGCCGCACCACTCCGCGCACCGTCTTTGACCACAAGTGCGCCGCAGCACTAGCGGACCTGCTCGGCGCGGACCTGCACCAGTTCCCCGGCGGCCACAACGGCAACACCACCCATCCCAAGGCCTACGCCACCGCCGTGCGCACCATCCTCAACAATGTCGCCTGACCACCACCCCATAAGGCGATGCGGTATCCCGGTAACCCGCGAGACGCCGATTCCAGAGTGCCGCCTCCGGCTCACTCCTCAGACAGCACGTCCCGCCTCGTCCGGAAGGCCACGTTCGGGAGAAGCTCCCCGGCAAGCACCGATCGCCTGACCGGGCTCTGCCGGTGAGACCAGCGCGCCCCAAGCAGAGCGCGCTGGTCGGTGCCGATCGCTCTACTTGTTCACGCAGTAGTTCCCGAAGGTGGGGTTCAGTAGCCCGACCACGTTGATGGTGTTCCCGCAGGCGTTGACCGGTACGTGCACCGGGACCTGGACGACGTTGCCCGAGGCGACACCCGGCGAGTTCACCGCCGCGCCTTGGGTGCCGGGAGCGCGCCGCGCGGGCAGGCCGGGGGCGCGCTTGCGCTCGTCGCTGCTGGTGGAGTCGAAGGTGGGATTGAGCGCCCCGATGACGTTGGCGCTGTTTCCGGTGGCGTTGACCGGTATATGCACTGGGGCTTGGACCAGGTTGCCCGAACCGATTCCGGGCGACTTGACCGCTTTGCCGTTGCCGTCGGCACCGTGGGCGCGGGAGTCGATTCTGTGATCGTCCTGGGCGTTGGCTGCAGTGGTGTGCATGCCGAGGACGGCGGTGATTGCCCCAGTGAGGAGGGTGGTGGTCAGGAGCGCCCGCATACCTGCCTGCTCTCTGCTATCGGTTCGGCCAACTGGTGACCATGTGCAATTAAACTACTACCGATAGTCATCTAGCCGTCCGTGGTTGTGTGGGATCGAGAGCAATGCCAGGGCCCCAGGTAGGTGACTGGCGCTTGGGTGGCGGATCGAGCCAACCACCGAGAGAGGCGGCCTCATCGTCGCCGAGCCAAATTGCCCTGCACCACTAAACGATATATCGCCGATTGGTCGATAAGTATCGTTATGTCAACTTAAGCCGAGGGTGTCTGGTCTATGACGTTCTGGAATCTGGCGATGATGTGGGCGCTGCCTTTGCTGGCGCCAGCGGAAAAGTTGGAGACGTCCACGACAGCGACGGTGGAGTTCCAGCGGCCGAGTTTGACTCGGCCGTCGACGTCCGTGTCCGATAGCGCCGACCAGGACCCCTCGACCCGGGCCCGGACCTGGACGAGTTCATCGACGAGGGCCTTTACCTCGTGCGTCGCGTTCCCGCGGTCTTCGCTGACCTGGGGTGGCGCCGACTGGACCATCACGCCTCGGCTGGAACGACTACTACCGCTCCACCGAGGTATTCGAGCACTCTGCGCTATAGACTCGGCACGCTACGTGAACATACGGTGACGTTCTCCGCAGTCATGGAGAAGGAGAGTCACATGAGCGACGGCGTGGCGCCCTGGTACGGGCGCAGCTTCGACCTGCTCGACACCGACCGCAACGGAGTGATCGAGGCGAACGATCTGGCGGCGCTGGCCAATGGGCTGCTTCACGCGGGCGATATTCCCGTCGACTCGGCGAAGGGTCAGGCGCTCCGTGCCGCGTACCAGCGCTTCTGGGAGATCATCAGCGAATACGCCGACGCCGACTCGGATCGGCGGATCACGCGCGAGGAGTTCATCAACGCGATGGACGGCGGGATGAGCAGGGGCTCGATGTTCACCGAGGGCGTCACCGACGCGGTCGCCGCGGAGTTCGCGGTGGTCGACGCCAACGACGACGGACAGGTCGACCTGGCGGAGTTGCAGAGGTTCCTCCAGAGCGCCGGCCTCCCGGAGGACGAGGCACGCCAGACCGCGGCCGACATCGACCTCAACGGCGACGGCATCGTCTCCCTGGAGGAGTACGAGCAGGCCTGGCGCAGGTACTACCTCGGCGGAGACCCACAGACCCAGTCGTAGCGCAGCGGCTCCGTCCGAGTACTGACATATCGGCGATTGGTCGATAAAAGTCAAGTCGGTCGGGCCGCTAGCGCACGGCATTGTCTTGCATCCACACGTCGTGGCGCAGCGGTCGCACAGGTCGTGTGTGGCATCCCCCGCTCAAACGGTGGCGGTTGTCGCATCAGCCTTACGCCGCCGCCAGTAGTGAACGGTGACGGCGGCTAGCAACGGCGGCCAGGCGAGCATCGGGGCGTAGCAGGCGTTCATCAGCCACAACGCTGCCCCCTTGGGCTGGTCGGCGCCGGCAAAGAACGCGGTGTAGATGTAGCCGACGTTGTAGAGCATCACCGCCGCCACTCCGAGGGCAGCGGGAACGACCACCGCCAGCGGCCTTATGCGCCTACCACCCACGAACGGCACCCAGCGCGGCCACGTCTCACCCCACGGTTGGACCAGGCCCAGGGTGAGGAACGCGAACACCTCGGTCAGCACACCCAGAACGATCACATAGACCGAACCCCATCCCGGTGCCTGCAGTGCGTCCATGAAGTCCTGATCGAAGCCCATCGAAGTACCCCACGCCATCGGCAACCGCCACAGCCCCGAAGGGATGGCTGCCAGCGCCGCCGCGTGCGCCGCCCACACCGCCCACCGGGGCACGCCCGGCAACGTACGGAACGGCGACCTCCGCTTTGAACGGGCCGACAATGCCTGCAGGGCCGGAGGCTGACGGTCGTGCTCATTGATCGCTCCTTGAGGGGTCCTTCATCTGGCCCTCACATGTTTGCGATCACTCGTACCGCACACCTCCCCCGCACCGGTGAACCCCGTCCCGCTCGCTCCCCCGCCGGTACTAGGCGGCATTCCAGCCCTTGACCAGGGATGAAGCCGATCTGAATCCATCATGACGCCGCTGACTGCTTGGCTTCTGAATCACATCTCTGTGATCGGATCTGACGGAAGGGGCACGATGAAGTTCCTGAGAAGGTTGGCGGTGCTGGCCTTGCTAGCGGTCGCCGCGCTTCCCCTGAGCGTTCCCGCGAACGCCGCGCCGACCACGGCTTCGGCCCAAACGGCATATGCCCCCAGTTGCCCGTCAAACAGACTGTGCGTGTGGTCGGGCTCCTACTTCTCGGGGAATCGCGGGTCTTACCTAATACCCGACAACAGTTGCGTCAACTTCATCACGCCTCCCAAGTACTCCGCTTACAACAGACAATCTCAAAGCATCACCCTGTCGGAGGGAACCTGCGCGAACCCAGGACGGTCCTTCTACATCGATCCCGGCGAGGAGGTACGAGCAATCCTCCCGAACGGAATCAGATCTGCCTCGCGGTGTAGCTTGTGTCGCACCGCAGATGGCAAGTAAATACCGGCCAGTGTCGGCCTCGTCGGGCAGGAACGAGACTGCCGGGCCAGGCCGACACAGGCGATTCAAGGCAGGCGCTGACCAATCAGGGAGCGCTGCCGGCAATGATTAATGTCAGTTATGCGGGCGGCTGCTTCGGCGCGAGGCCTGTGCTGTGTACGAGAATGGCTACCTGGACCCGGTTTTCCAGGTTGAGTCTGTTGAGAAGCCGGTTGACGCTGCTTTTGACGCTTGCCTCGGACAGGTTGAGCCGGCGGGCGATCTGCGCGTTGGACAGTCCCACGGCGACGAGCAGCGCAACCGACCGTTCGCGTTCGGTCAATACGCCGAGCGGATCGGCCGCGCCGGGACGGTCCGGGTCGCGGTCGGACTCGGAGGCGGCGCGCGCCTGGCCGCTGACCAGGGTGGGCGGCAGGGTGGCGAAGGCGTTGATCAGTCGCCGGGTGACGGCGGGGGCGAGCATCGCCTCGCCGGTGGCGATGACGCGGATCGCCTCGATGAGCTGATCGGGCGAGTTGTTCTTGAGGATGAATCCGCTGGCACCGGCGCGCAGCGCGGCATGCACGTACTCATCGAGGTCGAACGTGGTCAACACCAGAACGCGTGGGCGCGGACCAGGATGAGGCCAGTCGCCGAGGATCCGGCGGGTCGCCTCGACTCCGGTCATGCCGGGCATGCGCACGTCCATGAGGATCACGTCGGGTCGCAGCGCGGAGGCCGCCGCCACCGCCTGCTGTCCGTCACTGACTTCGCCCACGACCTGGATGTCTGCGCGCCGGCCGAGCATCGTGCGCAGCGCGGCCCGTACCAGCTCGTGGTCGTCGGCGATCAGCACACTGATCGGGGGTTGTTCGCTCATGACGGCTCGGTGAGCTGGAACGTGGCCACCACGCGCCAGCCGCCATTGCCGCTGGGGCCGGCCCGCAGTTCGCCGTCGAACAGCGCTGTGCGTTCCCGCATTCCGATCAGGCCGAGCCCCGATCCTGGCATGGGCGTGTGGCCGGGTGCGGGAGGACCGTTCTCGATCGTGACCGTCAACCGCCCGGCGTCCTGCCGCAGACTGATCCGTACCTGCGTCGGACCAGTGTGTTTACCGATATTGGTCAGCGCTTCCTGGATGACACGGTAGGCCGACACCTGCACGCCGCGCGGCACGGCATCGACCGCGTCCTCGATCGATGCGTCCATCGTGACCTCGATCCGGCTGCCGACGGCGGTGGCCTCCTGGACGAGCTGATCGAGATGGCGCAGCGACGGCTCGGGGCGCGGCCCGGAGGCCTCCTGATCATCAGCCAGCAGCCGCAGCAGGCCACGCATCTCCACCAGCGCGGTATCGGCCGCCTTGCCGATTCCCGCCACTCCCGCACCGGCCAGACCAGGGTCATCGGGCAGGATCGCGGTGGTGGCACGCGCCTGCAGGGCGATCGCGCTGACGTGATGGGCGACCAGGTCGTGCATGTCCCGCGCGATCCGGGCCCGCTCGGCCGCCACGGCCCGCCGGGCACTGACCTCCTGCTCGGCGCTGAGCCGGCCGGCCAGGCTGCGCAGCCGTGCCGCGTCGGCGTGGATACGGCGCTGGTACGCGCCCAGCAGCCAGGTCGCCGCTGAGAGGACGACGGCCGGCACTGCCTCCTCGATAGCGATGGGCTCGGGGACCGGTTGGGACCGCAGCCACGGCCCCACCGCATCCGGGGTCAGAACCGTCAACGCCATGCCGGCGATGGCCCCGGCACTCTTGGGCGCCTCCGAGTAGCGCGCCACGGCATAGCAGGCCAGCAACACCGACAACGCGTCATTGGAGGGATCGATCAGCTCACACGTCATGTACGCGAGACCGATCGCGACCATGACCGTCCACGGCCGCGACCGCCGCCACACCAGCGGCACGCTCTGGGCGAGCACCAGCCCGAACACCAGCGCGGTCGTTCCCACACCGGCGGGCAACGGCTCGCCAAGCCACATCAGCAGCATGAACACCGTAGCCCCGAAGGCGATCGCGATGTCCACGGCGCGTGGATGGGTGGCAATGAAGCGGTACGCCGCCAGTGCCTTAGCCGATTCCTTCATCGCCCCGAAATCGTCGTGATCGTCAACCGTCCACGTAAGCGTAAACGCGCAGGCCACGGGACTCGGCCAGACGCATCGAAAGGTGCGCGGATCCCCTCCCCCAGCGCGATGTAGCAGACCATCCCCTCTTCCTACGGTCATGTCATAGCTGCCGGAGACACTCCGGCGCCAACTCGACCGGGAGGACCAATGCGCGAACCCCGTACAACACGACCGAACGCCACAGGACCGGAACGAGGCAGACGGGCCCCTCGCTCAACCATCGTTCAGCCGACCAGGCGACAGCTGGCGCCGCTCGCCGTCATCGTGGCGGCAGCCCTGGCCGCCGGCTGCGCGACATCGACGACAACACGACCCGCAGCCGGGGCCGAGCCGGCCGTACGAACGGTCTATGGAAAAGCCGAGCTGCAGCGGGACGCCGACGCCATCCGCGCGCTCGGCGTGACCGGCGTGCAAGCGCGCGTGACCGCTCAAGGCCGGCCGGACATCGTGGCCACCAGCGGTGTCGGTGACCGCAGAACCGGCCGGCCGGTGCCGCCGAACGGCTACTTCCGCATCGGCAGCAGCACCAAGACCTTCGTGGCCACAGTGGTCCTGCAGCTCGTCGGCGAAGGCAGGCTTTCGCTTGACGACACGGTCGAACGCCGGCTGCCCGGCGTGGTGCACGGCAAGAACGACGGCAACAAAATCACAGTCCGGCACCTGCTCCAGCACACGAGCGGGATCCACGACGACATGCCGTCTTTCAGCTCAGCGGCGGACTACTACCGGCATCGCTATGACGTCTACTCCCCCGAACAGCTCGTTGCCCGGGCGATGCGCCACCCCCCGGACTTCGAACCCGGCAAGAAAGGAGCCTGGAACTACTCCGGCACCGGCTACCTGCTCCTCGGCATGATCATCGAACGAGTCACCGGCCGGCCCTGGCACAAGGCGGTAGAGCAGCGAATCATCAACAAACTCGGTCTGACCGGCATGGTGTGGCCGTACACCTCGCCAGCGGTCCCCCGCCCGCACGCCCGCGCCTACGAGCGGTTCAAGGCGGGAGAACCGCTGGTGGACGTCACCAGCGTGATCGACGCGAACTCCGCACACGGCTACATCGGCAAGACCGCCGATCTCGACCGGTTCTTCCGCGCTCTGCTCAGCGGAAGGCTGCTGAACTCCGCCGGGCTGGCGCAGATGCGAGACCAACCCGTGCCCGTGCAAGGTCCCGTCAAGGAACTCTGGCCCGACGCCCGGTCGGGGCTTGGGCTCTTCTCACGTACGTTGCCGTGCGGCGGGGAGTATTGGGGTCACAGCGGGGACCTCGGCGGCTACATGACCAGGAACGGCTTCACCGCCGATGGACGGCGCGGAGTTGTGATCTCGATGTCCACCGAGCAGACGGACTCCCCGGACAACTTCATGCGACAGGACAAGGCCGCCAGCACGTTGATCGAAAACGCCCTCTGCGCGAAACAGCGATGACGGTCTTCCATGGTCATGTGCGTACGGGCGGAAGGTGCGTACGGGCGGAAGGTGCGTACGGGCGGAAGGTGCGTACGGGCGGAGGGTGCGTTCGAGCCGGGGCATCGCATCTTCAGCGGTCGACGGAGGTGAGGGTGTCCCAGGCGGCCATCGCGCAGGTGATGACCGTTTCCAGGTCGGCGCGGGTGGCGCCGTCGCGGGCTTGTATGGAGAGGCCTTGCACGACGGTGGTGTAGTAGCGGGCGATGGCGTCGATGCCGGCGGGCGGTGCGCTGAGGTCGCCGTCGGTGACGCCGCGGGCGAGCCGGTCTTTGATGGTGGTGAGCTGGTCGCGTCGGCGGTCGGCCAGGAACTCGCGGACCGCGTGGTTTTCCATGGTGCCGGTGGGCGCGGCCAGGATGAGCATGCAGTAGTGCGGTGTGTCGGGGCGGGTGATCTCATCAGCGGTGGCGCGCAGCATGGCCTCGATTGCGGCGCGCGCGGTCGGCTGTTCGCGCAGCGCGCGCCTGGGCGGCTCGCCTGAGGTCGTGCCGTAGAGCGCCATGACCTTGCGGAACAGGTCCTGCTTGCTGCCGAAGCAGGCGTAGATGCTGGCCGAGGCGATGCCCATGGCCTGGGCCAGGTCGTTGAGCGAGGTGCCCTCGTAGCCCCGTTCCCAGAACAGGTCCAGCGCCTGGCGCAGGGCGGTGTCCGGGTCGAATGTGCGCGGCCTGCCGCGAGCAGCCATCCGCGTCCCTCCTGATTTGTTTATCGTTCGATCAACTATAGCTTGACCTGCGCTATGGTGGCTGTCACGCTTTGTTGGTCGTTCGATAAACAAATAGGAAGGCGGTTGCCATGAGCATCCCCTCCACCATGCGCGCCCTGCAGCAGAGGTCACTGAACGGCCCGCAGGACCTGCGCCTGATCACCGACGCGCCGGTACCGAGCCCAGGCCCGGGCGAGGTCCTGATCCGGGTCACCGCCGCCGGCGTGAACTTCGTCGACATCTCACAGGCTCGCGGCACGTTCGCGGGCGGTCCGCAGCCGCCGTATCTGGCGGGCATCGAGGGCGCCGGTGAAGTCACCGCCGTCGGCGAGGGGGTGACCGGCCTGGAGCCCGGCACCCACGTCATCGGCGTCGGCATCGGAGGCGGCGCCTTCGCCGAGTACATGGTGCTGCCCGCGGCTGCGGCGGTCCCGGTGCCGGCGGGCTGGGCCGACGAGCAGGCGCTGGGCCTGGTCGTGAACTGGCCAACGGCGCTGGCGGCGCTCAAGCCACTGGGCGGCCTCACCGCGGGGCAGACCGTGCTGATCCACGCCGCGGCCGGCGGGACCGGCCAAGCCGCGGTGACGATGGCCAAGCACTACGGCGCGAGAGTGATCGCCACGGCCTCGCCAGGCAAGCACGAGGTGGTACGGGCGCTGGGCGCCGACCACGTCCTCGATTCGCGCGGCGGCGACCTCGCCGCAAAGGTCCTGCGCCTGACCGGCGGCGCGGGCGCCGACCTGGTGCTGGAGTCGGTCGGCGGCGCCACCCTGCAGGCCAGCCTGGCCGCGACCAAACGCGTCACCGGCCGGGTCGTGGTCTACGGCGTGGCCGGCGGCGAAGCCGCGATCACCAACTGGGACCTGGTCTACCAGCACCAGATCCACCTCATCGGCCTGAACATCGGCACCCTGATCCAGGCCGCACCGCAAATCTTCGGCGAAGTCATGGGCCAGCTGTTCGGGCTCCTCGCAGCCGGAGTGCTCGGCCCCGGCCAGCCCACCATCTACGAACTGGCCGACGGCCCCAAAGCACTCGCGGAACTGGAAGCGCGGGCCACCATCGGCAAGCTGGCACTGCTGCCCTGAGCAGACCCGCCGAACGGGTCACTGACCGACCCACCGACAAGTCGAGGCATGCAGCTGCCTTCGGACCGAGGAGCAGCGGACGTTCGAACCTCGTAAGGACTTCACTCGAATAATGCGCAACTTCAGGGGGTTGAATTCAGGTAGATCCGTTCCCCCGAAGGAGGTGCCATGGCCGGGCGCGCGCAAAGTCAGCAGGGTGACCCTGACAAGTGGCCGGCCCTGGCAACAGCGGTGCACCGGATACTGCTCACGCTACGCGCGCCGCGCTTCATGGCCGACTACTCGGCCGCACTCCTGGCCGCCCACCTCATGGAACGTCAACGCACACCGCCCCCCGCCTCCCGCCCGGCCGCGCCGGGCGGGGAAGAGGGTTAGGCGCGGCTCCACTGTTGGTCGGACCGGGCGGGGTCGGAGCAGAGCGCCTTTGCCGCAAGCCCGCCGGTCTTGAGAGGGGCCGAGGGGAGATTGTCCGGATTCGGTCTTCTTCGCCTGCGGCGGGTGGCGGCACGCTTAGGGTGATCTTGAGCTTTGTTTCACAAGTGGAAGATGGTGCTCATGCGTTTATCTCTCGGGCTTGCCTTTGGGCTGGCGGTGGCTGCGGTCCTGGTGCCCGCGCCCTCGTACGCCGACGAGCCGTCGGCGCAGGCGATTGAGGCCGCGACAGGAGTCAAGGGGCTCGTCCGGCCCTCCGGCGGTGACGCAAACGAGGTCGGGGCGGCGACGACCCGCGACAAGGTGTGGGCCTCGACGACGACAGTACGGATCGCGCGGGACGCCCGCCGTGGCGTGTCCATCGTCGACAGCGGCTCGGGCTCGGTGGTGCTGGGGCTGCCGGGCGGAGGCCGTCCCGTCGTCAGCGCGAAGGGGACGGTCGTCTATCCCGGGACCGGGTTCCGGTCAGCGGTGCAGACCACGGTCGACGGGACCGTTCGGGGCCTGGTCGAGGCCGGGAAGGTGGGTCCGCGGACGTTCCGGTTCCCGCTGACGGTTCCGCAAGGTGCCCGGATCGCGCGGAACGCGGACGGCAGCCTCGACGTCATGCGGGGCGCGACGCCCGTCGGGCACCTCGACGCCCCCTGGGCCAAGTACACCAAGGGCGGAACGGTCCCCGCCTCGTTCGGCGTCGACGGCACCACGGTCGTGCTGCGCCTCGGGCAGGGAAACGCGTCCCGGCTCGTCGCGGGCCTGTCGTACCACGCGGCCCCCGGCAAGGGCGGCTACCGGGGCGCGGCGACCATCGACGCCACGAAGAGGTCCAGGATCTGGACCACGGAGGAGATGCGGCAGGCCAAGCCGCTCGACGCACCCGAGGTCGCCCCCAAGGGAACGCGCCGTTCCGAGCCGGCCCGGACAGCACGGGCCGCCGCCGCCACGGACCCCGCTGCGGGTGCGATGTTCTTCAGCTTCCTGGGCGTGAAGAAGCGCTGCACGGCCACGGTCGTCCACCGCAACCTGATCGCGACGGCCGCCCACTGCATCCAGCAGGGCGGCATCATCTTCAACCGGTGGACCTTCGTCCCGCAGTACGACAAGGGCGCCACCCCCTACGGCTCATGGAAGATCAAGACGATCTACTACGACCAGCGGTGGGGCAAGCTGAACAACAACCCCGACTTCGACTACGCGTTCATCTCCCTGCAGCCGCAGAACGGCAAGTACGTCGGGGACGTGGTGCCATGGGGCCGGGCGAAGCTCACCGACCTGTCGTGGCGCGGCGCCTGCTCCGGCGACGGCTGCCCGGAGATCCCCACCCACGTCACCGGCTACCCCAAGACCCTCGACAGCCCTCTGGAGTGCTTCACCCAGAGCCGTCTGGTCTACATCTCGGAGAACGGCGGGAAGGGAAGCTACCACTACACCTTCCCGTGCAAGGGCTACGCCGAGGGTGTCAGCGGGACCGCTCTGGTGGGCCAGTTCCCTGCGCAGGGCCACCCCGGCTACGAGGTCATCTTCGGCGTGCTGGGCGGCTACCAGGGAGGCGGCGACACCGACGACATCTCCTACGCCTCGTACTGGGTCGACGGCAAGAGCCTCTTCGACGACGCCGCGAGCAAGGCCATCTAGAAACTGAAGGTCTCGCGAGACTCTCGCTCATCGGCGCGGACCTCCCGGCCGCCACCACTTCTCCTGCTGGGCCCTGTCCTTCCGGACAGGGCCCAGCTCCATGTCTTACGGGGATTCAACAGGGTCGCCCGCCCCTGCGCTGCGAGGGAGGCCATCGGCATGCCGTCGGACGGACGAGCGGTGTCGGGATCATGAACGGCCTCCACCGCTGAGCGCCGGGCAGTTCGGCGGCCCGGGCTGACACCCGGTTGGTCGAGACGGGACACTGGCGCTCGGTCCTGCGAGTGCCTGGGGTGAGTGTGTTATATTGCGAACGCGGACCCGCCCCACACTCGTGGACCAGCGGGTCTAGCTTCTTTTCTGGCCCTTTGAGGCCATGGGCCGGGTTGGGCGGGGCGGCATGTCGTCAGCAGCTCACGGGGCCGCCGTTGATGTCGGAGGCCCTCAGATGGGCGTCGTACCAGTCCCAGGCGTACCTCTTGCCAGGGTGGCGCAACAGTGCCTGATAGGAGGTCCACGCCACCAAGTCGGCCATCTGGACCAGCTGTGAGCGGCCAGAGCACTGGAACAACGGGTCTTCCACGATGCTGCGATAAGCGAGTTTCATGCCGCGGTGCGCGTTGTAGTAGCCGCCTGCGGTGCCGTCACCGTCCATGAAGATCATGCCGAGTTCACCGGCCGCGCCCAGCCGGGTGTCAAGGTGGTCCACAAGCCGCCTGTACACCTCGTCGCGTTCCCGGGCGTAGCCGCGGCCGGTGGCGGTGGTGACCCGGTAGATGGTGCCGACCCGCAGCCCTGGCGTGGAGCCGATGGTCTGCAGGGCCACCTGGACCACCCGCCGGCGCTCCCACTTGGAGGCGTTGACCCTGGGGTCGGTGGACGGCTCGCCGCGGCCGCCGACCAGCTTGGTGGCGTGCAACTCGGCGGCCGGGGGGATCTTGTAGTTGGCGTACATCTGCTTGCGCATGTCCAGCCAGTGCCGCAGCACCCCGCGCCAGTGCTGGATGCCCAGCTCGATCCAGGCATAGACGACGTACCCCGTGTCGTGGGCGCCGGAGTCGTCAACGTAATACAAGCGCACTGCTGCCGGGCCGGCCACGGCCGGTGCGGCCGCGGGCGTCTTGGGCATGTCTGGTGTGCTTGAGGTTGATGTCATCGGGGCTCAGCTCATCGGTCGCGGTGGCCTGGGGCGACGGTGCCGGCTGGGCGAGGGCCCTGGGGAAGAGTACTGTCCTGTGCACCGCGTGTAGCGGAAGCGGAGCGGAACGGGCCGTGGTGTCGCGACCGGCGACCGGCGCGATCTCGCGACGGTCGGTGATGTCGTTGGGCAGGTGCTCGTGCCGGGTGCCGGCCCCTCTGGAAATCAGGTGTGGGAACGTCGATATGCGGCCACCCGTTCGCGGGTCGCGCAGCGGCGGGAGCAGTAACGGCGGGGAGGGCCGCTGCCCACCGTGAGATAGACGTTCTGGCAGTTCGGCGATGCGCACACCCCACCGGGCGGGCGCTGGTGATCCCAGATGAGGACGGCGAGAGCCAGGCAGGACGAAGCCAGGAACCACTCCCCCCACGGTGCATCGTCATGGCTGTCCAGATGCGGATGCCATGGGCTGCGGTCATCGTGGGAGGTGAGTCGCAGCGCGCCGACATTGCGCCGCAGGAGGCCGTTCAGCGCCGATGCCGCCTCGTCGACGTCGCGGGCGGCGAAGATCTGGCCGAGCATGGTGGCGGCCGTGCGCATCTCGGCGACGTCGTGTGGCGACACCTCGATGAGCCCGGTTTCGCCGTGTGCGCGCAACACTTCGGCGACCGCGTCCGGTGTGGTGGCTTCGAGGCTCACGACGTTGATGAGCGCGGCCGTCCGCTGGGCGACCGCGCGTACCGAGTGGCTGTGTGACACCACTCCAATGTAACGCATCTTGTGAAAGTTTGAGTTACATCCGTAACGTGTTATGGATGAGAACGCGTTACCACAGATGGGGATACGCCGCCGGCGCGGCCGCAGCACGGACCGGCGACGAGATGTCAGGCCCGGCCCTGCTGCTGGCCGGAATGGCGGTCACCGGATCGGCATTGACGGGATCGTCGTTGCTGGCCGCCATCACGATCCCGGCTGCGGTGGGCGGGCCGCTCGTCGGCGTGCTGCTCGACAGGACGTCCAGGCCAGGCCGGCTGCTGGCCGGGACGCTCATCTTCTACGCCTCGGCGCTCGTGGTGATCCAGGCGATCCTGGGACGCGTCCCCCTCGCGGTCGCGGTCCTGATCGCCGTGGGAGCGGGGCTGCTGGGACCCGCTCTGACCGGCGGCTGGACGGCACAACTCCCCCGCGTGGTCCACCCCGACGATCTGCCACGCGCCAGCGCACTCGACGCCATGACGTTCAACCTCGCCGGCTTGACCGGCCCTGCGCTCGCGGGACTGGCCGGAGCCCACGCCGGCGTCATCGTCTCCGCCGCCCTGATCCTCCTCGCCCTCCCCGCCGCGCGCCTGTTGCCCGCCGCGCGACCGGCGTCAGCGGCGCCCGGCATGCCGGTGATCGATGGGATCCGAGTCATCGTGCGTGGACGGGCACTGCTCCGGGCCACGACGACCTCGGTGATCTCGTGTGCGGGTCAGGGCATGTTGATCGCCTGCAGTCCGCTACTGGGCGCGCGGGCGTTCGGATCGCCGGGCCACGGGGCGATTCTGATTTCGGGCATCGCCGCCTCGGCCCTGGCGGCCAACATGGCGCTCTCCCGGCGCACACGGCCAATCGTCCCCGACACGATCCTGTGGTGCAGCACACTCGTGATCGCCGTCGCCCTGCTGCTGGCGGCGACGGTCCATCCGGTGCTGGTCCTCGTCGCCGCCGTGGTCGCGGGGCTGGCCGAGGGCCCACAGTTGACGGCTCTGTTCGCAGTGCGGCATCGAGAGGCGCCCGAAGGGCTGCGCGCCCAGATCTTCATCACCGGGGCAAGCTTGAAGATCACCGGCTTCGCCCTGGGAGCCGCCATCGCCGGGCCGATCGCCGTCTGGTCACTGCCGGCAACGCTGCTGACCGCCGCCGCAGTCCAACTCCTCGCCGTACTGAGTTATGCCTGGTGCACCCGGCGGATGCAAGACGCCGTGGTCGTTTCGCATGGTGACGTCCGCGTCTGAGGCTCGACCGGCCCGCCCGGCGGCGCACTCTCCGGCTCAACCGGATTGCTCGCCGCCGGTCCGCGGGAAGTCCCGCGACCATTCCTCGTTGGGCGGCTGACGAGTCTCAGCCGCCCACCGCGTACGCGCGGCTACGCGGCGGGTCCGCGCGGTCACAGCACCAGCGGGCACAGGCAGGACATCGACCGGGCGGGAGACCGGGCATGGGCAGCGCGGACGCGGCGGCGAGAGTGTGCGTGTCCTGCTGCGAGACGTGGCTGTCGCGCTACAACTCTGAGCCGCTGTGCGCAGCGTGCCAGCAGGCAGCCCGCGACGCCTCGGGCATCACGCCGCGGTGGCTCTGGGATTCGTCAGCGATGCGCGCTGCGCTGGCCCGCGCCGACATCGCTGCGGTGCTCGCGCTGTTGCGTGCAGCCGCGGGGCTGTCGCAGGATGACCTTGGCCTGCTGGTCGGAAAGAGCCAGGCGACGATCTCACTCGCCGAACGCGGGCAGCGCGCGACGTTCTTCGATATCCGCGAACTACTCGCCCTGGTAGACGCGGTGGGCATGCCTCGCGAGGCACTGACACCGCTCATAGCGGGTAAAGCGGATGCGAGACTGAACGTTGGCGACGATGTCGGCGGCAGTGTCGTGGACGTAACAGGAGAGCAGGACGTGCAGCGGCGAGAGTTCCATGGACTCGCCATCGGCGTGCTCGCTGGGCTGGCCCTGCCAACTTCGGCACCGCCACCGCAAATCGGGCGCGCGCACCTGCAGGTGCTGCGCGCCAGCATCGACCAGCTACGCCGCCGCGGCCGTACCGTCGGCGGACGCGCCATCCTCGGTGAGGCGGTCGGCTGGGTCAGCGGGGCCCGCGCGATGCTGGACGGCAGCGACTACAACGCGGAGCACGGCCGTGAGCTGCTCGCGCTGACGGCCGATCTGGGCCTTGTGGCGGGCTGGCATGCCTACGACTCGGGCGATCAACGCCTCGCCCGCTGGCTGTACGGCGAGGCCGCGCTACTCGCTGGCAGCGTGGGCGATGACCAGCTCGCCGCGCATGTGTTCGCCAACATGGCGCAGCAATCCATCCACCTGGCGAGCGTGACGCAGCATCGCGGAACCGCGCGGGAAGCACTACGGCTGGCCGAGCGGGCCGGTAGCCATGCCCGGCATGACCCGTCGCCGAAGCTGCACGCGGTGGTTGAGCTCCGCAAGGCGCATGCCCAGCTCGGCGACGCGACCGGCTTCCGGGCTGCGATCTGTGCAGCGCGCCGCGAGCTGGACCGCGGTGAGCACAGCAGTGATCCGGCCTGGGGCCGGTTCATCACCGCTTCGGAGATCACCGGGTACGAGGCGATGGGCCTGCAGCGTCTGGGCGGCGGCAAGGTCGCAGACCTGTTCCGCGATGTCGTCGGCGATGCCGAACGCTCGCCGCGGGACCGCGCGTTCTATCGGGCCGCGCTCGCGGGTGCACTGCTGGACGGGGGTGACCGCGCCGCCGCCATCGATGAGGGCCTGCAGCTGCTGCCGGACCTGGACGGGGGCACGATGACCTCAACGCGGGTCTTGAACAAACTCCGGCCGGTCCGGGCAGCGGTTGGCGCCGGGCCGTCGAGCGAAGAGTTCCGCATCCGCTTTGACGGCGCCGCCCAGACGCTGTCAGCCTGACCGACTTGGAGACGCTCGTGGCCAAGGTGACGTTCGAACACTTCGACGGGCCCGCCGCCCACCGGCTGCGGGACCTGGTGGGCGAGATCGACCAGGACGCCCGCGCCGACAAGGTCGAGGCGGGCAGCGTGTTCGACTCCCTGGACGAGTTCCTGAGAAGGTTTGACGCCTACGTTCAGCGGACCGGGTTCGACCTCGTCCTCGCTCACCTGGACGGTCAGCCGGTCGGGCAGGCGTGGGGCTGGCCACTCGGCGCCGACACCGGGTGGTGGCGCGGTCTGGACCCCGAGCCCGAACCCGGCTTCACGCGTGAGGACGGGCACCGCACGTTCGCGTTCTCCGAGCTCATGGTCCGGCAGGGCGCCGCCGGGCAGGGCATCGGGCACGCCTTGCACGACGAACTTCTCGCCGGCCGCACCGAGCAACGCGCGACGCTGCTGGTACGGCCGGAGAACACCACGGCGTACCAGGCCTACCGGCGGTGGGGATGGCGGAAGGCCGCCGAACTACGGCCAGCGGTCGCGCACGCGCCGCTCATGGACGTGCTGATCCTGCCGCTCCCGCTGGGGTCGGCCTGACCCGTACGTCAAGTGCCCGACCTGCTCGTTGTCGGCGCCTCAAGCCCGCCCGCCGACAGCCGCCAAGAAATCATGATCAAGGACGCTTGTCCCTCATCCTGGCGATCGCAGCCAGACCGCGAGGTTCGTCCCTAAGCTTGATCATCATGACTACGCCTCCGCCCTGGGTCGACGACCTGTTCCCCTTCCCCACGCCGCCAGCGCTCGCCAAGCTGATCGACATCGCCTGGGAACACGCCTTCACCGACGAGGACCAGTACGACGACGGCGTCGTCATCACCCACTACGACTTCATGTTCGACCTGGCTTGCGCTCCCCTTGCACCCAAGGGCTGGGAACACACCTATCCAGGCCCCTCGCGAGGCGGGGATTTCGTGCCTCTGTGGGCCACACCCGAGCTGATTCAGTTCGGCCACCTCGGCACCGGCATCTGCGTCGGCTGGGTGATACCCGCGCCCGAATTGCAGGGCAGCGACCACCCGGTCGCCCTCTTCGGCCACCGACCCGCAGCACGCGTCATCGCCGGGGACACCCGCGCCGGCCTGGAATGGATGCTTTCGCTAGGCCTCCGCAAAGATGGCCTTCGCGACGACGACCGTTCCCTCATCGCGCGCCTCGCCGCCGAACTCGACATAAACCCGGCCCCCGAACACGGCGTTACCCCCGACGGCCGCGACGTCGTCGTCCCCTTGGAACTCGCAGTCCCATCCGGCTGGCGACACGTGCCCAGCACCTTCGGTGTCGGATTCGATAACGGGATCGGGGTCCTGGCCCCGGCCGACGCCTTCGCCGAATACAGCCTCTTGCTGCGCTCCTCCAAACTGGACGAGATCCTCACAGAAGCCGCCAGACTGCTGGACGCGGGCTACCCGGCCACCGCCCTGCTGGAACTGACCGACGCCTTCCACGAAGACCCCGATCGGCTCCCCGACCTTCACCCCCTCTGGTCCCGCGCCTACCACGACCTGGGGCGTCCCCAATACGCAAACCGCCTAGACCTCATGCTTGCCACGTACGGCCCCGAACGCTGAACCTCCCCCCAGCCACGGCCGACCCGGGGCGGGGCAGCGCGCCGGGTGGTCTTGTGGTCGGGCGGGATCCCGGTGGTTTTAGGTCAGCAGCCAGCCTCCGTCGATGTTGAGGTTCACGCCGTTGACGGAGCGGTTCCGCAGGAGGAAGGCGACGGCGTCGACCACGTCCGCCATCGTGGCGAGGCGGCCGAGCGGGGTTCGGGAAACGACGGCGTCCAAGGGCTTGTCGCGCCAGAAGGGGCTGTCGCCCACGATGCCGGGGTGAACGGCGTTGACGCGGATCGGCGCCAGTTCCACGGCGAGGGTGTGGACGAGTCCCATCACCGCGCCGTTCACGGTGGAGACCGTGGTGGAGCCCGGGTAGGGGCGGTCCTTGGCCAGGCCTCCGAAGATGACGATCGACGCGTCGCGGCTCATGCGGGGAAGGAGCGCGTGGACCACTTCGGTGTAGCCGACCAGTTTCAGGGTCGCCAGGCGCTGCGCGCCGTCGAGGCGGTAGTCGGCGGCGGTGTTGTGGTCGCGGTCGATCGCGGTGAGCACGAGGTGGTCGACGTGCTCGACGCCGGTGAGCGCGGGTGCGATCTCGTGGGGCCGGGTCAGGTCGAACGCGACGCCGCGGGCGCCGTCGAACTCCTTCGCGGAGGTGGCGGCGCGCGAGGCGTCCCGCCCGGTGATGACGACGTCGGCGCCCTCCGCGGCGTAGTGGCGGGCGAGTTCGTGGCCGATGCCGGAGGTGCCTCCGACGATCACGATGGTGGTCATTGGCCTGTCCCTTCGGTGCGCAGCGGCTCCCAGTCGCGGACGAATCTGTAGGAGTGGCGGGACGGGGGTTGCGGTGCCTGCGTCTCCAGCCAGCGCACGCGTCCGGGTCCCGCGTTGGTGAAGGAGTGGACGCATCCGGCGCCCGCCCAGGCGATGTCGCCGGGGCCGAGGAGGTGGCGTTCGCCGTCGAAGACCGCTTCGGTGCTGCCCTCGAGGATGAGGTAGGTCTCCTCGAACGGGTGGTCGTGCGGGCCCGCCACCCCCTCGGGGTCGTACTGGACCATGAACATCGTCGACAGCCGGGCGCCGAGGTCGCCGTCGACCATCATCTTGACCGTGATGCCGCTGTAGACGAGCAGGGCGGTGCGCATGCTCGCCGAGACGGCCAGGACGTCCTGGGTCTGCTTGTCCGGGTCCATGTTGGCGGGTTCGATGTGCCCGTAACGGCGCGTCCGAGGGTCGCGGACGTCCACTGGGACTGGGGCCGACATCGCAGGCGAGGGCACGGGGAACGTGTCGTCGTCGTAGCGCGATCGGGGCTGCGGCGCCTGCATCTCCGCCCAGCGGCACGGTGCGTCGTCGTCGTTCTGCCAGGTGTGGGGCACGCCGACAGGGACGATGCCGTAGTCGCCCGGAGTCAGCCGGACGGAGCCCTCCGGTGTGGTGAGGACCGCCGAGCCTTCCAGCATGAAGAAGGACTCCTCGAACGAGTGCATGTGCGCGGCCAACGCCCCGCCTGGCGACAGTTCGCAGATTTCGAAGCCGGTATGCACGGCGCCGGTCTGCTCCCCGACGGCGGCCCACACGCGACAGCCGGGGGCACGGGCGGCGAAGTCGGCCTCCGCAGCCCGGCTCACGAGGTGTCGTGCTGTCATGGCTTGCTCTCCACGGCGGCGACCACACGATCGCGGGACGACTCGACGAGGCCGCGCGCCCGGTCGACGTCGGCCAGCAGGCGGCCGTCGCGCTTGCGGACGGTCCCGCCCACGATGACGGTCTCCACGTTGGAGACGTCGGCGCACAGGGTGACGGCGGCGACCGGGTCATGGACGGGCGCCATGTTCAGCGACGAGGCGTCCAGGACCACGATGTCGGCCTGCTTGCCGGGCGTCAGGGAGCCGGTGCGGTCTTCGAGCCCGGCGACGTGCGCGCCGTGGACGGTGGCCATCTCCAGCATCTGGCGGGCGGTGAGCATGGATTCCGGGACGGGTGTGTCGGCCTCCCAGCAGGCCGCGTTGACCCGTGCGCGTTCCGCGCCGAACGCCGCGCGCATCTGGGTGAACATGTCGCCGGGGACGGTGGTGACCACGTCGATGGACAGGCTGGGCCGCAGCCCGTTCTCGATGGCCTTCATGACGGGCGGCCAGCCGTGGCCCATCTGTAGCTCGACCTGGGGTGCGATGGAGATGGTGCCGCCGCTGTCGGCGACCAGCCGCCATTCCTCGTCGGAGAAGTAGCAGCAGTGGATGAAGGTCGTGTCGGCGCCGAGGAGGCCGAGTGCGTCCAGCTGCTTGACCATGCCGAAGCGCCCCGCCAGCCGGCCCATTCCGACGTGGACGGTGATGGGGATGTCCAGCTCGCGGGCGAGGGCCCATTCGGCGCGTACGACGTCGTCGACGCAGAAGCCGGGGCCGCGCGTGGCGAGCGCCATGGTGAGCAGGCCGCCGTCGGAGGAGAAGTACGTGCTGCGGACCCGCTCCACGTCCTCCTTCGGGATGACCAGCTTGCTCTCGAACCAGTAGTCCGCCAGCGAGGTGTTGGCGGACCCGTACGCGTACTGCGCCCGTATCCCGGCCTCCTGCAGGCCACGGATCGCGGCGTCGGGATGGTCCGGTGTGTTGTTGATGTGGGACCAGTCGACGAGCGTGGTGATGCCGGCGTTCAGGCATTCGAGGGCCCCGGCGAGGTTGCTCGCGTAGACGTCCTCCGGCGCGTAGACGGGCGCGAACGTGTCGAGCACCTCGACGAAATAGTCGTCCAGGGTGGCGTTGGGCGCGCAGCCGCGGATGGCCGCCTCCCACGTGTGCCGGTGGGTGTCGACGAAACCGGGGATGACGATGCGTCCGCCGACGTCGATCACCTCGGCGTCGACGTCGGCGTCGATCCGCCGGTCCACGGCCGCGATCGTGTCGTCCTCGATCAGGACGTCCCCGACGGGCAGGTCGCCCAGGGCCGGGTCCATGGTGAGCACGTGGCCGCCTCGGAGAAGCATGCGATGAGTCATGGCCGCCTCCAGAAATGGGATGGGATCAGTAGCGGATGAGGGCCTGTGCGGCCTCGGTGACCTTGTCGACGGTCGGGATCACCTCGTTCTCCAGGGCGTCCGCGAACGGCAGCGGAACGCAGGCGGCGGCGACCCGGCGGACGGGCGCGTCGAGCAGCTCGAAGCCCTCGTCGGCGACGATCGAGGCGACGGTGGCGCCCCAGCCGCCCTGGTACGGGTTCTCCTCGACGATCAGAAGGCGGGAGGTGCGTTCGACCGACCGCAGCACGGCGGCCATGTCGAGCGGCACGAGACAGCGCAGGTCGACGACCTCGGCGTGGACGCCGTCCTGCGCCGCGAGCCGGTCGGCGGCGGCCAGGGCGGTGGGCACGGTGGAGGCGAGCGCGACGATCGTGAGGTCGTCGCCGGGACGCAGAACGTTCGCCTGGCCGAGTTCGACAACGTGGTCGTCCGGAGGCAGCGGTCCCTCGCTCGCCAGGAGGCCCTTGTGCTCGAAGAACACCACCGGGTCGTCACTGCGGATCGCGGCGGCCATCATGCCGATGACGTCGGCGGCGGTGGACGGCGCGGCGATCTTCAGTCCGGGCACGGTGAGCGCCCAGTTCTCCACGGCCTGCGAGTGCTGGGCGCCGAAGCCGAGCCCGCCGCCGTTGGCGGTCCGCACCACCAGCGGGACGGTGACCTGCCCGCCGGTCATGTACCTGACCTTGGGGATCTCGTTGGCGAGGTAGTCCCAGCAGCACGCCAGGAAGTCGCTGAACATGATCTCGGCGACGGGACGCAGCCCGGTCATGGCCGCGCCCATGGCGGCGCCGGCGATCGCCTGCTCGGAGATCGGGGTGTCCCAGACGCGGCCCGGCCCGAATTCCTTGTAGAGGCCTGCGGTGGTCTTGAAGACGCCCTCGGCCTCGCCGATGTCCTCGCCGAGGCACACCACGGCCGGGTCGCGGCGCATCTCGCGGGCGATCCCCTCCGCGACCGCCGCCCGATAAGTGATCACGTCCGCCATGCCGCGCCTCCGTCGGCCCATACGTCCGTGAACGCCTCGGCGGGATCCGCGCCCGGTGCCTCCTTGGCGGCCGTGACCGCCGCCTCGACCGTCTCCCGGGCACGTGAGTCGGCCTCCGCGACCGCGCCGGCCGGGACGCCGAGGGCCTCGAGCCGCGACCGGGCGATGTCGAGCGGGTCGTGCTTGAGCCACCGCTCGACCTCCTCCCCCGGCCGGTACTTGGCCGGATCGGTGCGGCTGTGCCCGTAGTGCCGGTAGGTGTGCGCCTCGATCAGCGACGGGCCGCCGCCGTCGCGGGCGCGGCCCGCCGCGCGCGACACGGCCTCGGCGACCACGGTCACGTCGTTGCCGTCGATCACCTCGCCCTGCAGCCCGTACGCGGGCGCGCGGTCGGCCGCCGGGTTGGCCACCGCCGTCACCCGCCCGATCGGCGTGTACTCCATGTAGAAGTTGTTCTCGCAGACGAACACCACGGGCAGCGACCACACCGCCGCCAGGTTGAGCGCCTCGTGGAACGCCCCGATGTTGGTGGCGCCGTCGCCGAAGAACGCCACCGCGATCTGCCCGGTGCCGCGCAGCTTCGCCGACCAGGCCGCGCCCGCCGCCATCGGCAGATGCGAGCCCACGATGGCGTACGAGCCGAGCATCCCGGCCGACGCCTTGGTCAGATGCATCGAGCCGCCCTTGGCCCGGCATAGCCCGGTGGCCTTGCTCATCAGCTCGGCCAGGCATTCTTCGGCGCTCGCGCCCCGGGCCATGGCGTGGTGGTGGCCGCGGTACGTAGCGAACACGTAGTCGTCGGGCCGGAGGGCGGCGGACGCGCCGACCGCCACCGCCTCCTGCCCGGCCGCCAGGTGCGTCGTGCCCTTGACGAGCCCCGCCATGAAAAGGTCGTGCACGGCCTTCTCGGTACGGCGGATGAGCGCCATCTGCTCGTACAGGCCCAGCAGCTCCTCGGCCCGGATCACTGCGGGCCTCCCCCGTTCGGCCGGTTGAGGTGCGAGTCCTCGTCCTGCCGGTCGAGGTGCGAGCCATCGTTCGGACGGTTGAGGTGCGACTCGGCCTCGCGCAGCGTGTCGAGAGGGCCGGACGCGGTCCAGTAGCGGCGCCCGGCCACCAGCAGATCCTCGGCGGGGAACTTGGTGATGACCTCGCAGCCGTCCACCGTGACGACGACCTCCTCCTCGATCCTGGCCGCCGACCAGCCGTCGGACGCGGGCCAGTACGTCTCCAGCGCGAACACCATCCCCGGCTCCAGCACCTCGGGATGGTCCAGCGAGACGAGACGGCTGAAGATCGGCTTCTCCCAGATCGACAGGCCGACGCCATGGCCGTACTGCAGCGCGAACGCGGCGGTCTCGTCGGCGAACCCGAACTCCTGCGCGCGCGGCCAGACCGACACGATGTCGGCCGTGGTCGCGCCGGGCTTGACCAGCGAGATCGCCTCGTCCATGTACTCGCGGCAGCGCGTGTACGCGTCGCGCATCGCCCGCGACGCGCTGCCGACCGCGAACGTGCGGTAGTAGCAGGTGCGGTAGCCCAGATGGCTGTGCAGGATGTCGAAGAACGCCGGGTCGCCGGGACGGATGAGCCGGTCGCTGTAGACGTGCGGGTGCGGGGAGCAGCGCTCGCCCGAGATCGCGTTGACGCCCTCGACGTACTCGCTGCCCAGGTCGTAGAGCACCTTGCTGACCAGACCGACGCACTCGTTCTCGCGGACGCCGGGGCGCAGGAACCCGTACAGCTCCTCGTAGGCCGCGTCCACCATCGAGCACGCCTGGGTGAGCAGCGCGATCTCGTCACGGGTCTTGACGCGGCGGGCCTCCAGGAACACCTGCTGCCCGTCGACGACCTCGATGCCCTCGTCCTGCAGCGCGAACAGCACCGGCGGCTCGACGACGTCGACGCCCAGCGGCGCGTCGGCCAGGCCGTGCTCCCGCAGCACGGTGGCGACCTTGCGTGCCACGTCGGCGGCGATGCCCGCCTCCGGGTGGAACGCGCCGCGCAGCGTGGAGATCCCCGCGCGCGCCCCGTCGCCCAGCCACGGGTTGTACATCTGGTGATGGCGCGCGGCCGACCCGAAGTCCCAGATGACCGGGTCGCCCTCCCGGGTGAGCAGCGCGAAGCGGATCAGCTTGTCCATGGCCCACGTGCCGATGTGCGTGGCCGTCATGTAGCGGATGTTGGCGAAGTCGAACGAGAGCACCGAGCCGAGGTCGGAGCGGGCGAGTTCGGCGCGCAGCCTGGTCAGCCGGTCGCGGCGGAGCCGATCGAGGTCCACGCGTTCTTCCCAGTCGACGGCGTTCGGCCCGAAGGTCTTGATCGCCATGGTGGGTCACCTCCCAGCGTGATTTCGAGTGAAGTATCACTGAACACTGCTGTCAATAGCGTTGGACATTCCTTGGTAGTGTTCATCACTGCTGTACGCTCGGGGATGGAAGGAGGCCGCCGATGAACGTCCCGCCCGTCGGCGCGCGCATCCGGGAGGAGCGGCTCAAACGCGGCCTGTCCCTGCGTGCCCTGGCGCGCGCCGTCGGCGTGTCCGCGAGCCTGATCTCGCAGATCGAGACGGGCAAGAGCCAGCCGTCCGTGAGCACGCTCTACGCGATCACCCAGGCGCTGGAGATCTCCGTCGAGGACGTCTTCGACGCGGCCGAGGCCGAAACCGCCGAAACCGCCGAGGCCGCCCACGCCCCCGCCGCAGCCACCCCCGCCGCAGCCGCCCCTGTCGCGGCCGCCGTCGTCGTGCCCGCACCACATGCGGGAGCGCTGGCCGAGGCACTCCGCCCGACGACGCCGGGCACTGGACCAGGCATGGGACCGCGCATCGGACCGCGCATGGGACCGGGCACAGGGCCAGGCATGGGACCGGGCACGGGGCCGCTCGTACGGCCCGGGGAGCGCGAGGTGCTGGAGCTGGAGTCAGGCGTCACATGGGAGCGGCTCGGCCACGTGCCCGGCACGGACGTGGACTTCCTGCTCGTCACCTACGCGCCGGGCGGATCGTCCTCAAGCAGCGGAAAGCTCATGCGGCACGGGGGCGTCGAACACGGCTACCTGATCGAAGGCGAGCTGACGCTGACGCTTGGCTTCGACACCCACCGCCTGGAGCCTGGCGACGCGGTCTCCTTTCCCTCGGCCACACCGCATCGTTACCGCAACGAGGGGGACGTCCCGGCTGTGGGCGTCTGGTTCGTCCACGAGACCGAGACTCCCTGGCCCGCAACGCGTTAAGGAGGACGCGCATGCACGTCGGCTGGATCGGCACCGGACGCATGGGCACGGCCATGGCCGAGCGGCTGGCCGACGCCGAGGTGGACCTGACCGCCTGGAACCGTACGTCCGCCAAGGCCGAGCCCCTGCGCGAACACGGCGCCGCAGTGGCACGAACGCTCGGCGACCTGCGCGGCAAGGACGTCGTGTTCACCATGGTCTCCGACGACACCGCACTCCAGCAGATACTCCTAGGCGAAGACGGCCTCCTCGCCGACACATCCCGCGTGCCACGCGTGATCGTCGACTGCTCGACGGTGTCCCCGGAGGCGTCGGCCTCGGTCCGCCGGGGATGCGCCGAACGCGGGACCGAGTTCCTCGCCGCCCCCGTCAGCGGGAACCCCGTGGCCGTCCGGGCGGGGCGGCTGGCTCTCGTCGTATCCGGACGGCGGGACGCCTACGACAAGGTGGCGCCTCTGCTCGCCCACCTGGGCAGATCGGTGTCGTACGCGGGCGAAGGCGACGTCGCCCGCCTCGTGAAGATCGCTCATAACCTCCTGCTGGGCGCGCTGACCCAGACGCTGGCGGAGATCACCGTGCTGGCCGAAAAGGGCGGCGTCCCCCGGCACGCTCTCCTGGAATTCATCAACAACAGCGTCCTGGGCTCCGTGTTCACCCGCTACAAGACCAACGCGTTCGTCAACCTGGACTACACACCCACGTTCACCCCGCCGCTCCTGCAGAAGGACTTCGACCTCGGTCTGTCCGCCGCACGCGATCTCGACGTACCCATGCCCGTGGTGGAGCTGACGGCAGGGATCGTCCAGGCCATGGTCGACTCCGGCCGTGTCAACGAGGACTTCGCGATCCTCCTCGACCTGCAGGCGACCGCAGCCGGCCTGGAACTCACGCCGGAGAACGTGACATCTGACGACGACCTCAGCACCTGATCAAGTTCAGGAGCCGATTCCGGTCAGGGCGACCATGAGGGGCAGGCCGAGGATGATCAAGATGGCGCCGAGGATGTCGAAGACGAAGCCGGTGCGGACCATGGTGGTGATCGGGACGACACCGGAGCCGTAGGCGATGGCGTTCTGCGGGGTGGAGACCGGCAGCATGAAGCCGAAGGAGGCGGCGAACGTGGCCGCCAGGGCGGGGACGAAGGGATCGACGCCGGCCGCCACGGCGATGGGGATGATGATGGGGACGACCACGGCGGCCGAGGCGGTGTTGCTGGTCGTCTCCGAGATCACGATGGCGAGCACGGCGGCGAAGGCCGTGATGGCGAACAGGCTGCCCAGGCCGAGGGCGTCGGAGGCCTCGCTGCCGATGGTCTTGGCCAGGCCGGTGTCCTCCAGGAGGGCGCCGAAGATGATGCCGGTGCCGAACAGCAGGATCGTCCCCCAGTCGATGCGTGCGGCGTCGCTCCAGTTGAGGGTGGCCTCGCGGCGGCCCCAGTTGGTGGGGAGCAGGAAGAGCAGGGAGGCGCCGAGCACGGCGACGATCCCCTCGTTGAGCCGTCCACTGATCGTGTCGTAGATCGAGGCGTCGGTGCCGGCGACGAGCGCGACGATGCCCGGCAGGATCCACAGGGAGACGGTGACGCCGAACGCGATCAGGGTGTTGATCTCGGCGCGGGACAGCGGGCCGAGTGCGGCGCGTTCCTCCCGCACATACTCTTCGACGCCCTCGATGCGGCGGATCTCGGGCTTGTTGAGGAGCAGCAGGACGGCCGCCAGGACGACGAACATCGCCGCGCACAGGGGCAGGGCGGTGGCGGTCCACTGGGCGAACGAGATCTTCTCACCGGTGGCCTTCTCGATCAGTCCGCGGCCGATGAGGTTGGGCGGGCTGCCGACCGGGGTGAGCAGGCCGCCGACACTGGCGCCGTAGGCGAGCATCAGGATGAGGGCGGCACCGACGCGCAGCCGTGCCGGGTCGAAGTCCTCGGCGACGAGGCCGCGGTCCTGGAGCATCTTGGCGATGACCGTGAGCATGCCGAGCGCGGTGGGCAGCAACATCGCGACCGTGGCGGTGTTGGACACGAACGCCGAGAGCAAACACGTGACCAGGCCGAAGGCGACGATCAGCCGGAAGGTGGAACGGCCGACGCCGGGCAGCGACAACATGAAGAAGGCGAACCGCCGGGCGACGCCGTGCTTGAGCATCGCCTGGGCGAGGATGAACGCCCCGATGAACGTGAAGATCGTGGTGGAGCCGAACGGTTCGAGCGCGTCCGCCGCCGGGACCACCCCGAAGAGTACGATCGCGGAGACGCCGATGAGGCCGCCGACCGGGATCGGCACGGGCTCGGTGACCCACAGGACGATCACGCCGAGGAGGATCCCGGCGAGTGTCTGCTGCGAGGGCGCCATGTCGAGCGGCAGAGCGAGGAAGACGGCCGACACCAGGGGAGCCAGCCACAGGCCGGTGGTCCTGCGTCCCCGTTCGAAACGTTCCTCTGCCGGGGAGAGCCGTTGCTCGCCGAGGCTGCGGTAGGTGGCGTGCGACAGCAGGGCCTTTTCCACGTCGGTTCTGGTGCGTGGGGCGGTCTCGTCGGAGGTCATCGGCCACTCCTCGACAGGTAGGGCTCATTCGTTCATTTCTGTAATGTCCGTCACACGTGGGCTTTATGTCAGCCCCAACCTTGAGACGGCTTATCTACTTGAGTTATAGGCTGTGCCTATAAGCCTGGCCGCACAGAATGGGCCGCCTATGGACGTCCGCCAACTGGAGTACTTCCTCGCCGTCGTCGACCACGGGGGCTTCAACCGGGCCGCCTCCGCGCTGTACATCGCGCAGCCGTCCCTGTCACAGGCGATCCGCCTGTTGGAGAAGGACCTCGGCAGTCCGCTGTTCCACCGCATCGGACGACGCGTCGTGCTGACCGAGGCGGGGAAGTCGCTGATCGGTCCCGCCCGGCAGGCCGTCCGCAGTCTCGAAGTGGCCAGAGAGAGCGTGACCACCGCGCTGGGAAGCCGCACCGGCCGCCTCACCATCGCGTCGATGCCCTCACCGGCGGTCGAGCCTCTCAGCAGCATGATTCATGGCTTCACCAGCGCGCATCCCGGCGTTCAGGTGATCCTGCGCGAGGCTCCGGTCTCGCAGGCCGTCATCGACCTCACCCGCAACGGGGTCACCGAACTGGGCCTGTTGTCGGCGTGGAGCCCGCCCGCGACCGCGGACGTCGACCTCCACCCTGTCGAGGAGCAGCGGCTCGTTCTGGTCTCGGCGCCGGACGGACCGTTCGCCCCCGGGCCTCCCCTACCCCGCGAAAGGCTCGCCGGGCAACGGGTGATCGCCGGAGAACGGGGCACGGCCATGCGCCGGCTGGTCGATGAGATCCGCGCGTCGGGCATCGATCTGTGCATCGCGGTGGAGACCGAACACCGGGCGGCGATCCTGCCTCTCGTTCTCAAGGGGGTGGGGGTCGGCATTCTCGCCGAGGCATGGCGCCCCCTGGCCCTGCGCGCGGGCGCGGTGGTGCTCGATCTCGACCCGCCGGCGTCTCTCCATCTGTTCCTGGTGAGCCGGAAGGGATGGTTGAGCCCGGCCGCCAAGGACTTCCTGACCATGGCCCTGGAAACCGCCCCGGATCAGTAGGCGCTGCCTATAAGGCGGATCGCGAACGTGTCTTGGACGTGCTTGGGACGTTGTTGTTCCAATCGGCCTTATGACGAAGACACATCACCGGATCGCCTTGATCCCTGGCGACGGCATTGGCACCGAGGTCGTTCCAGCCGCCCGTCAGGTGTTGGACGTGGTGGGCGAACGGCACGGCATCGCACTCACCTACACCGAGTTCGACTGGTCGTGCGAGCGCTATCTGCGCGAGGGCACGATGATGCCGGACAACGGGATGGAGCAGCTGCGCGAGCACGACGCCATCCTGCTCGGGGCGGTCGGATACCCGGGCGTGCCCGACCACGTCTCCCTGTGGGGCTTGCTGATCCCCATCCGCAGAAGCTTCCGCCAGTACGTGAACCTGCGTCCCATCCGTGTCTTCGAGGGTGTGCCCAGCCCGCTGCGCACCGCGGCGGCCGGCGAGGTCGACTTCGTGATCGTCCGGGAGAACGTCGAGGGCGAGTACAGCCAGGTCGGTGGCCGGCTGTATCAGGGCTTCCCCGAGGAGGTGGCGGTCCAGGAGGCGCTCTTCACCCGTGCCGGCGTGACCCGCATCCTGGACTATGCCTTCGATCTCGCCGCACGGCGTGGCGGCCGTCTCACCTCCGCCACCAAGTCGAACGGCATCGTTCACACGATGCCGTTCTGGGACGAGATGGTCGCCGAACGCGCTCCCCACCATCCCAGCGTCACGTGGGATCAGGAACACATCGACGCCTTGGCCGCGAAGTTCGTCCTCCAGCCCGGACGCTTCGACGTGGTCGTCGGCTCCAACCTCTTCGGCGACATCCTCAGTGACCTGGCCGCCGCGGTCGCGGGAAGCATCGGCATCGCCCCCTCGGCCAATCTCAATCCCGAACGCGAGTTCCCTTCGATGTTCGAGCCCGTCCACGGATCGGCCCCCGACATCGCCGGCCGCGGCATCGCCAACCCCCTCGGCACCATCTGGTCCGCCGCGCTCATGCTCGACCATCTCGGTCACGAGGGCGCCGCATCCGACATCACCGACGCGATCGTCTCCGTCCTCGCCAAGAGCACCACCCGTACCCCCGACTTGGGCGGCTCCGCCACCACCGCCGAATTCACCGACGCACTCGTTCAGGCCCTGTAAAGCCAGCCCAGAGATCGATGTAACTCGAACTGGCCCGGATCAACCGCACGCTGCTGTGAGGCGGGGTTCACGGGCGGAGTTCACGAGCGGGGGTGCAGGCGCGCGAGGATCTTGCCGAGGACGTAGCGGTTGACCCGGTCGTCCTCGTTCTCGTGGGCGGCCTCCAGGACGGGGAGGCAGCCGTCGTCGCAGGTCTGTTCGAGGCTTCGCGCCGCGTTGCCGCGGACCTCGCGAACTTGGTCGTTCAGGAGGTCGTGCAGGGTCTGGTGCAGCGGACCTGCGGGAGGCTGATGGACGTGCCCGGCCAGGTACGCGGCGCGCCGGCGCAGGTCGGGGTCGGGGTCGGTGAGAAGGGACGGCCACTCACGCTCGGGCGGTGGCGCCCCGGCATTCACTAGCGCGGCCAGGGCCATGCGGCGGACGCTGGGGTCGCTCTCGGCCAGCCGGGCGTGGGCGAGCCCGGTCCACAGCAGGGGCGAGGCGGAACGGTGCGAGGCCAGAAGACCCAGCGTCTGGTAGCGGATCGCGATGTCGTCGTCTTCAAGCAGCACGCCGAGGACAGCAGCCAGCAGGCCGGTGTCCGCGAAGTGCAACACGCGGAAGGCGGCCTCGCGGCGCACGCGGACGTCCGGGTCGGTGACCGCGGCGGCGACCATGGCCCGTGACCACGGCGCACCGAGCGAGCCGAACGCGCCCACGGCGGCGGCCCGTACGGCGGGATCATCATCGCCGAGCAGCGGGCGGGCAGCGGCCAGCAGCGGACGCATTCGTTCGTCGGACAGGTGGTAGGGCAGGGAGGGCAGGACACCGGCCGCCGCGATCCGGACACGGGCCTGGCCATGGCGGATCAGCTCCTCCAGGACACCGGCCGTCCACTCCCCGTGGGTGGCCAAGTGGTAGATGGCCTTCACCCGCACGACGGGATCCGGGTCGCTGAGCATCGGACGCAGCGCGTCGCGGACGCGCTCGGCTCCCAGGTCCTCCGCACTGCCGGTGACCGCCTTCATGGCCAGCAGCCGTA
Source organism: Actinomadura sp. 6N118 (assembly GCF_044326415.1). Classification (NCBI taxonomy): domain Bacteria; kingdom Bacillati; phylum Actinomycetota; class Actinomycetes; order Streptosporangiales; family Thermomonosporaceae; genus Actinomadura; species Actinomadura sp. 6N118. The sequence goes on from NZ_JBIRAZ010000005.1 coordinate 503,658, forward strand.
CGCCGGGCTCGGGATCCCGCAGCATCGGCATCACGAACGCGCCGATGTTTCGGCGCGCGCGGCACAGCGCCCACAGCGCGGCGGCCCTCACACGCGGCGACGGCGACCCGGCCGCGGCTTCGGCGAGTTCCGCGCAGTGCGGCTCGCTCAGCTCAGGCCAGCCCCAGCGGTTGTAGCGGGCCCGGATCATGCGGGCCGCCCAGACCGCCTCCTCCACCTCGGGGTGGTCGCGGACCGCCCGGCTGTCCCAGCCGGGCCGATCGAAGTCAGTCTCCCAGAACCGCGTCCGGCCCTCGGCCCGACCCTCGGGGCGGCGATCGGCGAGGCGATCGAGCCACTCCTCGTACCAAGCGAGGAAGTCGGGAGCCGGGTGGTAGATGGGGCGGAAGTACTCGCGTTCCCAGTCGACCATCACCATCCGGCCGCGGCCAGGTCCGCTCACCACCAGCAGCGTGCGGGGATCGACGTCCTCGTGGTAGTCCCACTCAATGCGGTCTTGCCGGTTGAGCATGAGCGTGCCGCGATAAGCGTTCCAGTAAGTCGCCTCGTACGACTCGTCCAGGCGCTCGGGATGATAGGGAAACTCCCCCGACAACTGGTGGCTGGTGACGCCGGTGTCCAGTGGCTCCAGACCTTGGTACGGGCCCGGGCCACCGTTCCCCAGCGTGGTGATGAACGCGCGATAGCCATCGGGCAACCGGATGCCATTGCGCTCCTCGAACGCCACGACCGCGGACAACGGCACCGGATCGTTCAGCCGCAGGCCTGCCGCCTCGATCTTCGCCGCAACCCGCGAAAGCCGCTCTTCGATGACCGACCACCTCTCCCCTACCGCCCCACGGCCGCCGCGATCACTTTGACTCGGGCACGTGGTAAGCGGCGAGAAAGACCCGGACGGCGGCGTCGGCGTAGTGATCGAGCTCGCCTGGCGGGAAGGTGATGTCGTCGCCGCAGAACATGACCTTGTTGACCGGGATCGACGTGACGAGCCAGGTGAAGTGATTGGCGGCAAGGACGGGTTCGTCGACCCTCAGCAGGCCGCGGTCGGTCAGCTGCCTGAAGGAGGACGCCAGCGCGGCGTGCACCCGTTCAGGGCCCGCTTGGAAATAGGCGTGGCCGAGTTGCGGGAAGCGGCCGGCTTCGGCGATGACGAGGCGGCGCATGCGCAGGTGTGCGGGCCGCGTGAGGGCATGGACGAACTTGCGCGCAAGCGCCCGCAGGGTCGGTGCGACGTCCTCGGTGGCCGCCAGTTCCTCCATGGCGTCCTGGAACAGCTGGTCGATGCCGACGAGCTGTTCGAGCACGATCTGCTCGAACAGCTTCTCCTTCCGTCCGAAGTGCTTGTAGATCGTCTGCTTCGACGCTCCCGCCGCGGACGCGATCTCGTCGGTCTTGGCGCCGACGTAGCCGTCGCGGACGAACACCTCCAAGGCCGCGTCCATGATGCGGCGCCGGGCCTGCGCGGCGGGGCCCTCCTCGAGTCTCGGCATCGTTGTTCTCCTGAAGGCCGTTGACGTTCCTCGAAGTGTACCGTACTGTTCAGTTCACCCAGTACAGTACCGTACTGTACACCCTTGAAGGGAAGCCGATATGCGCAAGGTCGTCGGAGCGTTGTTCATCAGCCTGGACGGTGTCGTCGAGTCGCCCGACCAGTGGTCGTTCGACCTGTTCGACGAGGACGCGGGTGCCCATATGGCCGAGTCGTTCGCCGCGACCGACACGCTGCTGCTGGGCCGCCAGACCTACCAGGAGTGGGTGCAGTACTGGCCCACCTCGACCGACGAGCCCGCCGCCACCCACATCAACAACATCCGCAAGTACGTTGTGTCCGACACCCTCGACAGCGTCGGCTGGACCAACGCGTCGCTGGTCAGCGGCAACGAGCTCGCCGGCACGCTCGCCGATCTGAAGCGTCAGCCGGGCGGCAACATCGGCACCGCCGGCAGCGTGACGCTGGTCCGTTCGCTGCTCGAGGCCGGACTGCTCGACGAGCTCGAGCTGAGCATCTACCCGGTCATCGCGGGCAAGGGCAGCCGGCTGTTCAACGACAGCGGATCGCTCCAGCGCCTCGACATGGTCAGTTCCAAGCGCACCGGCAGCGGCATCACGATCAACACCTACCGGCCCCGCAAGGAGTCTTGACCACCCCGATCGCGCGGGCCCTGTGAATCATCCCGGTCCAGGGCCCGCACCGCAGAGCGCTCAGCTTCCTTGCCGCTCAGTTGATGTACTTCACACACATACGGAGCAGGTACCCGGGCACTTTCTGTTCTCGGGAAGCGCCAGGGCACCGGCTGCCCGGTTCGATCAGTGCCGTGATCTTGACGGCGAGGTATTTGTCGTCGCACCTGCGGCGCCCTCTCACCCCGGCGTAGAGCGTGCTGCCGTCGACGCAGTCGCCGACCGCGGGCATCCAGCCCCCGTTCTTGGCAATGCACAGGACGCGAGGCTTACCGGTGCGCGTTGTCATGGTGTAGATCGCCGACCGCGGGCAGTTGCGGGCGGTGTCCGCCCGCCGGACGACCTGCCCGAACCACTTCTTGCCGAAGCTGGTCCCTTTGACGACCCAGTTCTCGTTCGTGCAGCTCACCTCGCCGAGGTTGTCGCCGTAGCGGGCGTACACCTGGATGCAGTCCCCGGCCCTCACCAGGCCGCCGCCCTGCCCCGGGTCACCTGGATGCGGAGCCTTGAGCCTGCGCATGCAGGCCATCTTGCCCGGCAGGGACATGTACTGCAGCTGGGCGAAATCGTCGGTGTCGACAGGGCAGCCGAGTTTCTCCAGAGCCTGCGCACCCAAGAGTTGGGGAACGCTGGTGCCCTCCCCCATCTTGGTGATCCGCGCATAGGCCGCCGGATCGTCGCACTGCGCCGGCACGTACTCGGCACGGGTGTACATGACTTGGCCTTGCGGAGTGGTGTGCATCGGTGACGGCTGCACTCGCAGCCGTACGCAACCACCCGTGGTGAATTTGGCGGGCTGCTTGACCGAAGGAGTCTTGGACTCGTCCTCCGTCAGGACCGAGCGCACGAGACCCACCGCTGCGAGCCCCCCGACGACCAGCATGACGGCCAGGACGGCACCCAGCACGCGGGGACCACACCCCGCTGGCGCTGGGCCGCGAGGGGGTGGCGGGCCAGGCGGAAATGGAGGGCCAGGAAAGGGCGGCGTGCCCGGAGGAGGAGGCGGCTGCGTCATGGCTCTGCTCGCTTCCGCTCAAATCAGAATGCCGCAAGCGTCCCGTCAAGTCTGGCCAGGACGCAACCACTGACGGGCGTCTCACGCGCAGATGGCCAATCTGGGACAAAGCATCGGTGGCCCATGCCTGCGGCTTGGCCCCTTCCCCGGGACCGACCCCGTCGCCGACGCCCACGGCACGCCCATCAAGCCGCAGCACCACCGAACGCCCGCCCTCGTACACTCCCCTCCGCTACATAACGTGACTATTTGACTACGTACTGCTATCTTGAGTGTCCATCCCGGCCCAACCTGGGCATCGGGACACACCACAACGGAGGCCCCCCACTCATGACAAAGACGCTCGCCCGCACCGCTGTGCTGGGCATCACCACTCTGGCTTTCGCAGCTGTCGCCGCCGGAACCGCTGCCGCCGAGACCGCCGCCGTCGCTCCCACCATCGCCCCTTCTCCCGAGGTCGACCCCGAGGTCGCCCCGCACGTCGCCCCCCATGTCGCCCCGCACGTCGCCCCCGAAGTGGCCCCCAACGTCGCAAATGAACGGGTCGGCAGCTGATCCTGCGTCCTGACCCTCGACGGCACGGATGCGGATCAACGGCAGGAATCGGGCGGGAAATGCACCACCCAGTTGGGGCGTGCTGACCTTCCCTGTTGGTCCAGGAGCGGTGCCCGGCACCTGAGATATCCCTCAGGGGCCGGGCACCGCAATGGACATCGCGCATAAGGCGCGGCGGGGACGCGAGCGTTCGCGGAGACAGTCGCGGACGGAGGCGGGCGCTTAGGGCACGCGGCCCGGGAGCTCGGGCTCGGGCTCGGGCTCGGGCTCGGGCTCGGCAAGCTTGCCAGGCGTTAGACGCTGCGGAGCACTGAGACGACCACGCCCAGGATGACGGCGTTGTCGCCGTCGATGACGTCGTAGGCCGGGTTGCGGGGTTCGAGATGAACGTGGCCGTTGCGGCGTTGGTACACCTTCACGGTGGCCTCGTCATCGATCAGCGCGGCGACGATCTGCCCCGAATGGGCCTCGGGTTGCTGCCGGACCACGACGATGTCGCCGTCGCAGATCGCGGCGTCGACCATCGAATCGCCGCGGACGCGCAGGCCGAAGACGGTGCCGCGCCCGGTGAGCTCGCGGGGAAGCGAAAGCATGTCATCGACGTGCTCTTCGGCGGAGATGGGGGTGCCTGCGGCGATATGGCCGACCACGGGCACGGTCACCGAGGCGTCGGCGGGCTCGGGCGTCTGATGCTCGCGCAGGAACATCCGTACGTCGATCGGCCGGGTCATCGAGGCTCCCCGGCGCAGGAATCCCTGCTCTTCCAAGCTCGTCAGATGCCGGGACACCGACGACGTCGACCGCAGGCCGACGGCGTCGCCGATCTGGCGCGTGCTCGGGGGATATCCGTACTTGACCACCCAGTCCCGGATCGTGACCAAGATCTGCTGCTGGCGCGGGGACAGGGCCCCGGTGTCCAGGCCCTCGAACGCATCACGATCTTCGTAGGGGATCACCCACGGAATTGTAGGGCTCCTGCGCGACCGGACGGGTGTGAGCCCAGGCCAGATCAGCCGCAGGACCCTCCCCAGACCGGTACCCAAATCGCAGCCGCCCACGGTGTGAGCTCTTTAAGCCTCAGCCCTGGTGCGGGGCGTCGGCGTGCTCACGCTGACACCGTGGGCTGCCGCGCGTCCGGCGTGGAATCGACGAGCCTTGTTCGTTCAGCTTTTCTTCAAGCTGGCGAGGCCCTTCTGCAGGTCTTCTGGGTTCATCACGGGATGGATTTCGACCTTTGCGCCGAGTTCCTGGAAAAGAGGCTCCGCGAGTGTCGGCATCGATGAACTGTCCTGCATGTCGAAGACGAAGGTGCATTCGCGTACGCCCTCGCTGGGGCCGAAGTAGGCCGCCTCGGGCTTGAGCCGGTCCATCATCGACTCCACGACCTCCTGCAGTTTGCCGCTCTTGAGCGCTTTGTTCGAGATCTCGGTGTCCAGTTGCGCTCTCAGCATGACTCTCATCGCACTTGCCCCCCGTACAAACCGGGCCGGCGCGTCCCCCGCGCTCCCGAGACCCGGTGCTGTCCCGATTCATGACCCCCGGGTGCGCTGGGCAAACATCAGGCGGGACGCAGCGCATGCCCGGCGCCGTGACCTGTCCACGCGATGTCGTCCACCGCCAACCACGGGTCCTCGGTCATCGTCGCCGGAGTGCCTCCGGCGAACGCCACAACCTCCCGATGGAGATGAGACTGGTCGACGTAGCCGCGCCGCCACGTGGGCTGCGCGTTCGCCGGCGGCGAGACGATGGACGGCGTGGTCGAAGCGGACCAGCTTCGCGGCGCGCTTGGGAGGCAGTCCGATCTGTGATCGGAACCGGGACCACAGGCGCTTGCGGCTCCAACCGATCTCGGCCGCCAGCTCGTCGATCCTGATCCAGCCGCGGCTGGCGACGGTCCGGTCCCAGGCCCAGGCCACCTCCGGATCCACCGGCCGCGCCGTCTCGCATCGACGGGCGAGCGAGGCGTCCATCAACGCGAAGCGCTCCTCCCACGACCGGGCGTCGTTCAGCTGCTCCCGGATCCGCGGCGCGTCCCGTCCCCACAGAGCGTCGAGGCCGACCACGGCGTGCTCCAGCTCCATCGGGGAGACACCCAGCACGGCATGCGCGACCACCGGAGACATGCGTACCTGCACGCAATCGGTGTTCTTGCCGCTCGCCCGGACCGCACCGGGCGCGAGCCCTGCGACGAGATTTCCCCGTTGCCGCCGGCCTGCCGCGTCGTCAACGGTGAGCGGACCGTCGCCGAACTCGACGACCAGCGTGATGGCCGGATGCGGGACCATCCGCACATCGAACGGCCCCGAGCCCCGATCGTGGAACCCGGCCATGATGACGCCTGGCACCCGGCTGGGTCGCGGCGGTCACGCGACATCCCACCCAGCCGCGGCGGCGCGCCTGTGCACGGAGGGGCGCATCGCCTCATGGTAAGAGTTCCGGCCGGTCGCGACCGGCTCACCTTTGGCGGCGACGGCGGCTTGGTTCAGAGGCGTGTGCGTGAACCTTCCTGGGGCCGGTTGGCAAAAGAGGGGTGTTGATGCCAACGATCAAGGAGGGCCGGTATGTGAAGAGCCACGCAATGGCCGATGTCGCGGAGGCCTCACCCAGCAGCGACGCCGAGGAGATCGAGCGATCCCGGCAGGAGCCGGAGCGGTTCGCCGTCCTGTTCGACCGGTACGGCGCGCGCTTGCATCGGTACGCGGCGCGCAGGCTCGGGGACGGCGAGGCCGACGACATCGTCGCCGAGACGTTCCTGGTGGCCTTCCGGCAGCGGGATGGATACGACCTCGGTCGTTCTGAGGCGCTGCCATGGCTGTACGGGATCGCCTCCAATCTCATCCGCAGGCATCGGCGCGCCGAGGTGAGCCGCTATCGGACGTTCGTGCGTACCGGAGTGCTTCTGGACGCGGCCGACGGCGTCGCCGAGCAGGCGGTCGAGCGGGCGAGCGCCCAGATGAGCGGGCGCCGGCTTGCCCAGGCGATTGCGGGATTGCCGGCCCGGGACCGGGACGTGTTGCTGCTGGTGGCTTGGGCCGACCTGTCCTATGAGCAGGTCGCCGACGCCCTGGGGCTCCCGGTAGGGACGGTGCGGTCCCGGCTGAATCGAGCCCGGACAAAGGTGAAGCGGGCGCTCGGCGGAGTGAATCCGACCGACGTCCATGACCAGAAGGGGGACAACGGTGATGAATGACCTGTGTGAGGTGCGGGAGTTGTGGAGCCAGACCGCCGAGCCCAGCGCCGCTCGGCTGGGCGCGATCCGGCAGCGGCTGCTGGAGGAGACGTGGTCCCGGGAACAGCTGGGCGGTGTCGGTGTGCGCAGGTCGCAGCGGGTGTGGGCCGTCCGGACGGCGGTGGCGGGCGGGCTGGCCGCGGCGGCGAGCGTAGGCGTCGTCGTGTTGCCGGGCGGGGACGGTCCCGGTCCGGCGCCGGCCGACGCCGCCGAGCTGCTCACCCGGGCCGCCGCGGCGGCAGGCGACGGGCGGGACATCGATCCGCGTCCCGGCCAGTTCGTATATCAAGAGTCGACCGCGCTGCAGCTGACGACGGGCAGTGGCGGGGACTCCTGGTTCCGTAAGGTGCGTTACCAGGAGTGGCAGCGCGCAGATGGCGCGGTCCCGATCTATCGCCGGACCACGTTGCTCGGGCTCGTGCCGCTGCTGGGTAGGAAGGTGCCCCCCCGGGCATTGGAACTCGCGCGCATCGATACGGGCGGGCGGTTCCTGCCGTGCACCTCTCAGCCCGCCGAGCCGAACGCACCGTACGCCGTGCACAGGAAACTGCCCACCGACACCGCGCGGCTGCGCAGCGCCCTGGCCGCCAGGGTGGACGCCGGGCAGCGGGCGGAACTCACCCATGACCAGGCCGTGTGGATCAACCTCACGGGGCTGGCCTCCGCGCCGACGCCGCCCAAGGTCCAAGCAGCGCTGTTCACGGTCGCCCGCCAGACCAAGGGAGCTCGCCTGTCCGGCCGCACAACCGACGCCGCCGGGCGCCCGGGACTTGCGGTGACATTCGACGCCCGGCCCGGCGAGCGCGAGGACCTGATCTTCGACGCGAAGACCTACCGCTTCCTCGGCCACCGCGGCGTGTGGACGGGCACCGGCAACACCCCGCCCCGCGGGACCACGACCGGTGACGTCGCCGTGACCAAGACAGCGGTCGTCGACGATCTCCCGGCGGGGGTGTCCACGTCCGGATACTCCTGCCCGGCCGCGTCCGGCGGCTGACCGGCCGGTTGGAGAGGGACGCGTGGGCTTCTTGGCGCCACGCGGCCCTCAGCAGGACCCGGCCCGCCGCGCCACGCTCAGGAACGGGCGCGGCGGGACTCGGGGAACACAAGGCGAAGGGTGCAGCTCGAACGTAGTGAGCCTGTGAGCTGGCCTGTTGTGGGCTGGGCTGTTTGGTCGCGAGACCGGTTTCTTGGTGCTCACCCCGGACACGTTCGACGAACGCGACTGTGGCGTCGGTGATCAGCCTCATCTCTAGGGCCCGACGGGGCAGTGTCACCAGTTGAGGCGGGGTGTGGCTCCTTCTGCGGGGTGACACCCCCGTCACCTGCGCGGACGTGCGTCTTCGCGGTCGGCGGTTGACCCTTCCGGCCTGTCGGCGAGCCCGACTCTGGGGTCAACGGGGACGCGGTAGATGATCTTGTTCCCGGGCCCGGGCGTCACCTGCTGCTTTCGCGGTGACGGCATACCCGCGCACGCATGATCGATCAGGCATATTCCCAGCACATCCCGCAGAAGGAGTTGAACCTATGGGGATTGGGGTAATGATTCCGTTTGACGCGTTGGTTGTGCGACGCGAAGATCGCCCGACATGGGATGGAATACATCGGCGCTGTTCGTGCGCGGCAGGTCAATCGACGAGGTTGAGGCCAGCTTGCCGGACGTGGTCGACTATGTGCCGACCGAGGAGCAGGTGAGCGCCGATCACGCGTGGTCTCAGTCTCCTGGTCAGCGCCTGTACCTCGCCGAAACAGATGGCTGGTGCCAGCTTTGGGATCCAGACCAGCGGCTCCCACCCAATGTTGACCGCTGGCTGACGCTCGACGCCCTGGGGGCGCTCAAGGGCACTCAAGCCCTGGCAGTCCTGCTCTCCAGCGTGATGAGCACTTATGCGCTGTGGCTCTACGACGACTGTGAGCTAGTCCGCCACGTCAGTTTCGTGAACGGTGAGCCCACCACGGAAATCGGTGCGTCGCTCCAAGTGGAGTCCGGGATCGATGTCCCTTCGTGGGGTCCCGACGAGGACTTCGTGTGGGCAGTGATCAAGGACGTGACCGGGCTGTCTTCCGACATGGATCAACTCTTCGCCGTCTACGAGCTCGACGAGTTCTAGGCATGGCCGCCCAAGAGCACACGCATGCCCGGGCGACCTCCTCCAACCGCGTCCACACCCCGGCAAGTCACCGGCGAAGCTCGGCGATCCGCTGCCGGGACTCGGCCTGCCGCCGCGCGGGTTGTTTGTGTGCGCTCGTCCGCGCCGCTTGGGCAGGACAGGCCCCGCCTGGCCGTGCGAACCACGGCGCACCCGGCACCTTCCAGCCCAAGGTGTGACAGAGCCCAGCCAGCACCGGAAGGGTGCTTTACCTGCTCGGCAGAGCAGGCCAGGCCCAGCGGCACCCGTTGCCCGGTCAGTCGTCAGAGCGTAGCCGGTGGCGCAGCCGTACGCGGGTGCCGGTGAACCCGCTGTGGATCTCGATGGTGTCGACGAGCATCCGGGCGGCCCACAGCCCGCTGGGCGGGTGCCCGGGGCGAGGCGGGAGATAGCCGGCGAACGGGCCCGGTTGCCACTGCCCGTTGTCGGCGATCTCGCACACGATCTCTCCGGCCGCGGCCCAGAGCCGGGCCTGCATGGGTGGGGCACCGTGCCGTACGGCGTTGTCGGCGATCGCGCACGCTGCGGTGACCAGCTGGTGCACGGTGCGAGGGGCCATGCCGTGCTGTGCGACATGGGCGGCGAGGAACGCGCGCAGCGGGTGGAGGTCGTCTCCGGTCAGTGCGAGTCGGGCTGCGCGTGGGGCAGGTGGTAGCGGACGGCGGTCGTATTCGGCGGCGAGCCGTTCGGGGCTGGTGTAGGCGGTGCTGGTCGAGGCCTTTTCACCGCGTAGCAGCAGCGGGTGCGTGCGCTGCACGTCGGCCACGGCGGCAGGTTCGGCGGTGTGGGTGTCGTAGGCACAAATCACCTGTGCCTTGGCACGCGCTGGTGCCAGCGGTCCTGTAGGCGGTGCTCCCGCATGCGCGGGGGACTGGAGACATGGGGTGGCTGGTGCCATACGCCTCGTCGATGGCGGCGCTGGAGTGATGCGGACGGTCTGCCTTTCCGGGGCGGAGCCTCAGCCTTTGATGGCGGAATTGGCCACGCCTTGGACGAACCAGCGCTGGAAGAAGGCGAAGACCACGAGCACGGGCAGGATCAGGAGGACGCCGAAGGCGAGGATCTGGCCCCAGTCAGGGGGCTGCTGCCCTTGGAAGACGCTCATCTCCAGCGGCAGTGGCCGCACTGCGGGGTCGGAGACCATGAGCACCGGCCACAGGAAGGAACCCCACTGGATCAGGAAGGTGAGGATGGCCACCGACGCGAACGCGGGCCTGCTCAGGGGCACGAAGATCGCGAAGAAGATGCGCCAGGGGCCGGCGCCGTCGAGTCGGGCGGCCTCCTCGATGCTGGGCGGGATGGCGCGGAAGAAGGTGTGGAACTGGTAGATGGAGAAGGCGTTGGCGATGAACGGCAGGGCCTGGATATAGATGGTGTTGCGCTGGCCGTTGAGCATGTAGAACAACGGCACGGCGACCGATTCGAACGGCACCAGCATCAACAGCAGGACGAGGGTGAGGACGGCGTCTCGCCCACGCCACTGCAGCCGGGAAAGCCCGTAGGCGGCCATGGAGTTGACGAACAGGCCGCCGGTCACCACGACGGTCGCCACCAGCAACGACACGCCCATGAACTGCCAGAAGTAGCCGGTGCTATCGGAGTTCAGGCTGTCCAGGACGGCGGCGTAGTTGTCCAGTGACAGGTTGGTCGGCAGGAAGCCGGACAGGCCGTTCAATACCTCGCCGGAGGGCTTGAGGCTGCCCAGGAACAGGTAGATCACCGGAAGCACGAAGATGAACGACAGCACGCTCAGGACGGCGTAGTCGAAGAAGCGGCGAAGCGGCTTGCGGGTCATGCTCAGCCCCCGTTCTCGGGCCGGACCAAGCGGCGCTGGACCAGCGTCAGGACGACGACGATCAGGAAGAAGACCACCGTGATGGCGGATGCCTGGCCGACGTTGTTCTCGTCGAAGGCGGTGGTGACCGCCTGGTACATCACCGTGCGGGTGGCGTCCTCGTTGAGCCCGCCGCCTCGGATCAGGACGTAGACCTGGTCGAAGACCCGGAAGGACAGCACCGAGGTCAGCAGTGCGACGAAGACGAGCGTGCCTCGGATGCCGGGCAGGGTGACGTTGCGGAACTGCTGCCAGCGGGTGGCCCCGTCAAGCTGGGCCGCCTCGTACAGATCCCCGGATATCTGCTGCAGTCCGGCGAGCAGGATGACCATCTGGAAGCCGACACCCTGCCAGATGGACAGCACGATGATCGAGGCCATGGCGGTGAGGCCGTTGCCGAGCCAGTCGAAGGCGCCCCAGTTGCCGAAACTCACGGCGGACAGCACGGAGTTGAGCATTCCCTGGTCGCTGCGGGTGAGGATCAGGCGCCAGATGACGGCGACCAGGGCCATGGGGAAGACGACCGGCATGAAGAAGAAGGACCGGAACAAGCCGATGGCCTTGAGCTTGCGGTTCAGCAGGATCGCCAGGGCCAGGGCGAGGCCGGTCTGCAGCGGTACGACGACGGCGGCGAAGGTGAGGTTGTTCAGTAGTGCCCGCAGGAAGGGGCCGGACATGTCGGGGTCGGTGAACAGCCGCCGGTACTGCTCCAGGCCGAAGAACGTGGGCGGTTGCCGGGAGCCAAGCCGCACGTTGTAGAACGAGAGCACCACGGCATAGCCGAACGGCACGCCGACGAAGGCGATCAGCCCGATGACCGCAGGGCCGGACATCAGCAGTCCGTGCACCCACTCGCGGCTCTTTCGCGCGGACTGCCTGGGCCGCGCGGGCTTCACGGACTGGGCGGACTGCGTGGGCTTCACGGACTGGGCGGACTGCGTGGGCTTCACGGACTGGGCGGACTGCGTGGGCTTCACGGACTGGGCGGACTGCGTGGGCTTCACGGACTGCGCGGGCTTCACGGATTTCACGGGAAGGGTCCTGTTCCCAGCCGGAGATGGGCACGGCCTGCGCGTGCCCATCCCGGCCGATGCGTCTGCGAGGTGCGTCTGCGAAGTGCGCGCACTAAATGCGTCTGCGAGGTGCGTGCGCTAAGTGCGTCTGCGAGGTGCGTGCGCTAGGGAAGCTTGTAGCCGCTGTTGTCAGCGAAGTCGCGGTCGATGGCGCGGGCGGCCTTGGCGAGAGCGCTCTGCGGGTCAGCGCCGCCGTAGATGGCGTTCAGGGCCTGGTTGAACTGCGCAGTGATAACGGGGTACCCGGCGGTCAGCGGGCGGGTGACGGCGACGCACTGCTGGGTGATGTCCGTGTCGCCGCAGGGCTTGGCAAGCTGGTCGGCGTAGAGCCGGAGCGGGCCGCCGGGCTTGTACAGCGGGCTCTTGGCGAGCACGGTCTTGGTGGCCGGCGGGGCGCCGTTGGCCTTCGTCAGCGCCGTGACATTGGCGTCGTTGAGCAGGGCGTCCAGGAACGCGCCTGCCGCCTTGCCGTTCTTGGAGGCGCCGCCCATGCCCCAGCCCCACGAGCCCTGGCCGGTCTTGGAGCCACCTCCGAAGTTCGGGAGCGGCAGAACGACCAGGTCGGAGCCGAGAGCCTTGCTGTAGTCGGGGTACATCCAGTGGCCGGTCCAGCTGAGGGCGACCCGGCCCTTGCCGAACGCGTTGGCGTCGGTGTTGGGGTCCACGTAGGCCTTCCATGACTGGAAGGTCTTCAGAGCCGAGACTGCGGCGGGCGAGTCGATGGCGCCGGCCGCCTTGCCGTTCTTGACCAGGGAGCCGCCGGCCGACCAGATGATCGGTGAGAAGCCGTAGGTGCCCCACTCGGTGGCCAGACCCCCTTGCTCCTGGATGTCGAGCGTCTTGCCGTCGGGGTCCTTGGCCTTCAGCTTCTCCAGCGCCGCGGTGAACTCCTGTGCGGTCCAGGCGTCGTCCAGGCCGGTGGGGTATTTGATCCCGGCGGCATCGAGCAGCTTCTTGTTGCCGTAGATCCCCAGCCCGGAGTCGAACATGCCCAGGCCGTAGAGCTTGCCGCCGACGGTTCCCTGAGCCTTGATGGCGTCGGTGGCGTTGCCGACGGTCGTGCTGGAGACGTGGGAGGTGATCGGGGCGAGCTTGTTGTTGTAGACGAAGTTCGCCAGCGTCGGGCCGTCGAACTCCATGACGTCGGGGAGGGCGGAGGCGTCGGTGGTGGTGATGGTCTTGGTGTAGTCGTTTTCGGGGATGAACCTCAGGTCGACCTTCACATTGCCCTGCGAGGAGTTGAACGACTTGACCGCGTTCTGCAGCGCGGCGTTCTCGTTCTTCTGCCCCTGGTGGGCCCAGACGCTGATGGTGCCCTTGCCGCTGCCGGCCTCGGCCGAGCCGGTGCTGTCCGCGCCGCCTCCGCCGCAGGCGGTCAGTGCGAGCAAGGGCAGTGAGAGGGCCAGGCCCGCGCGGGCCGTGTGACGGTGCTTTCTGCTTCTGAGGATCATGTCTGTGCCTCCGTACATCAGTGCCGTTGTGCGAGGCCGAAGCCGCTGAGGTGCCTTCCGGGCTTCCGGGCTTCCGGGGGGCCTACGGGACTTGGGGGATGTCGGGAATCGGGGTTATTGCGGTTCGCGTGGGCGCGGGGGTGCAGTGGTTTCGCGCAGTACGAGGCGGATGGGCATCAGCACGTGCTCTGACGACGCTGCTTCCGGCTCCTGCAGTTGCCGCAACAGCAGCCGGGCTGCCTCGGCGCCCTGGGCCGCGACCGGCTGGGCGACGGTGGTCAGTCCGACCACCTCGGACAGTTCGTGATCGTCGAAGCCGACGATGGACACATCGTCCGGTGTCTTGAGCCGGTGCCGCCGCAGGGCGCGCAGTGCGCCCATCGCCATCTCGTCGGATTGGGCGAACACGGCGGTCGGTGGACGACGCGTCGCCAGCAGTTCGGACATGGCGCGTTCGCCGCCCTCGACCGTGTAGCCGCCGTCCGCCTCCAGGGCCGGGTCGTGGGAAATCCCGGCGTCGGCCAGGACGTCCAGGTAGCCCTGCCGCCGGTCCACCGGAGTGGTCCAGTGCAGTGGCCCGCTGGCTCCGCCGATCAGGCCGATCCTGCGGTGGCCGAGGTTCACCAGATGCCGTGCGGCGCTTTGTGCCCCTGCCCGGTCGTCGATGCCCACCACCGTGAAGCCGGGGACGGCCCGGCCGACGGTGGTGGCGAGCGGCACCCCGAGCGAGCGCAGTGCCGCGATCTCCTCCTCCTCGGGGATCAGCAGCGACAGCACCGCGTCCACCCGTTTGCGGACCGGCATCTTGGTGAAGAAACGCTTGCGCGATTCCGCAGAGCCGAGAGTGTGCAGCAGAACGTCGTACCCGGCGGCGCTGAACACCTGCTCGGCGGCATCCAGCACCGTCCCGAAGAACCAGCGGCCCACGTACGGGACGACGACCGCGATGGTGAACGTTTGCCCGCTGGCCAGGCTCGACGCCGAACGCGACGCGGTGTAACCCAGCGATGCGGCAACGGCCGCGATCCGCGCCCGCACCTCCTCGGAGACCCCCGGTCGGCCGCGCAGTGCGCGAGACACCGTGGACGCCGAGACGCCGCAGGCACGAGCAACATCGTTGATGCTGGCCGTCACCACACATCCCTCCAGCCGGATTTCGCCGGTGTGAATCAGGTCACCAGACCGTAAACCCAGCCTCTTGGTTGCGCAAGCGTTTGCGTTCATATTGACTTGGGCAAATTCTCCAGCTCGACCACAATGATCAAGCCAAGAGCGCACACGCTTGCGTTCCCAGGAACGAGGAAGAGTGGTCCATGCGCTACGCCCCACCCGGTTTCTGCGTGAACGACTTCGCCGTGCTGACGGACGAGGAGGGCACGCACACGGTGCTGCACCTCCAGGGCCCCTGGACACGCGAGTTCGACCACCTGCGGATGGAGACCTCCTACGGCCGGGCCACCTCCACCGACCTGGTGCACTGGGAGCCGCAGGGCGCCGCCTTCGGGGTCGGCCTGCCCGGCCGCTTCGACCAGCAGGCGGTGTGGACCATGCACCCCTTCCGGCACGGCACCGGAATGGCGATGTTCTACACCGGGGTCTCCGGCCTCACCGCGGGAGGCTGGCCCTTGCAGGCCGTCGGGCTGGCCTACTCCGACCGCGTCGACGGCACAGGCTGGCGGCGGCACGGCACCGGGCCAGTCGTCCAGGCGGACTCGCGCTGGTACCGCACCGGCGAGCGCATGGGCTGGCGCGACCCGTTCGTCGTACGCAACGACGATGACGGTGCCCCCGCCCGCTGGGCCATGGTCGTCTGCGCCAGTGACGCCTCCCGGCCCGTCGAGGTCAGCGGCTGTGTCGGCCTTGCCACCTCCGACGACCTAGAACACTGGACCGTCCACCCCCCGCTCATCTCACCCGGCGACATCGACGAACTGGAATGCCCGATCCTGGAACGCCTCGACGACGGCTGGCTACTGATCGGCTGCGTCAACGCCACCAACAACTTCGAGGCCTGGACCGCGCCACAGATCGAGGGCCCCTGGACCCGCCGCGGCCCCCTCGGGCCGACCGGTGCCTACGCCCCCCGCGTCACCACCGCGCCCGACGGCACCCGCGTCATCCTGCACACCACCCCCCGCCGCGTCGGCCTCACCGATTCCGGCGATCGCTGCCGCGGCATGCTGGCCCAGCCAAAACTCCTGGTCACGCCCGCCGATGCGGCACCCCGCCTCGAATGGTGGCCCGGCCTTGACGCCTGGCTAGGCGAGGAGACCGACCAGGCCACTCTCCACGCGGTCGCCGACATCGACGTGTCCGAGCCAGTCGAGATCACCCTGCGCACCGACCGCCCGGATGGCGACCACCCGGACGGCAACCACCCGCACGGCGACCGGCCGGCCCTCGCCGTCGGCTGCGACGGCAAGAACCTCTGGGCCACCGGCCCCGAGGGATTCCGGCTCAGCGAGACCGTCCTGGCCGAACCTGCGGCCACGCTGCGCATCCTCACCATCGGCGAATACCTTGAGGTCTACGCCGACGGCGTCTTCGTTCTGTCCACCATGTGCTACTCCGGTCACCCCGCCCCGTGGAAGGCTGTCGCGGAGGGACGCACCCGTACCGTCCCGGTCCGTCCGATCCGGCTGCCCAACCCTCACCGCGACGACGCCTCGGCGATCTGGCCCGGCCCCTCACCTCACCTCACTGAACACTGACGCCTCCGCGCTTCCACTACCGCCCTGCAGGACCCGTTTCCGGAAGGCTTCTCCTCGTGAACGTCGCGTCCAACGGTCTTCGCATCCCCGACGGCTTCCTGTGGGGAGCCTCCACCGCCGCACACCAGATCGAGGGCAACAACCTCAACAGCGACTGGTGGCAGATGGAGCACAGCGACGGCCCTATCGCCGAGCCCAGCGGCGACGCGGCCGACAGCTACCACCGGTGGCGTGAGGACATGGACCTGCTCGCCGGGCTCGGCTTCACCGACTACCGCTTCAGCATCGAATGGGCCCGCATCGAGCCGGCCCCCGGCGCGTTCTCCCGGGCCGAGATCGCCCACTATCGGCGCATGGTCGAAGGGGCGGTCGAACGCGGACTGCGGCCCATGATCACGCTGCACCACTTCACCGTGCCACGGTGGTTCGCCGAACGTGGCGGCTGGACCGTGGACGGCGCCGTCGACCTGTTCGAACGGTATGTGCGAGCGACCGCGCCGATCATCGGCACCGACGTACGGCACGTGTGCACCCTCAACGAGCCCAACATGGTCGCGGTCGCAGGCGCCGTCCGCGAACTGGGCGCCGAGGCGCCCCCCACGGCAGGGCTTCCGCTGCCCGACAAGGCCACCACCGACGCCCTGATCGAGGCCCACCGCCGCGCAAGGGCCGCTGTAAGGACGATCTCCGCCGACATTCAAGTCGGCTGGTCGGTCGCCAACCAGGTGTACCAGGCGCTGCCCGGCGCCGAGGCCATGGCCGCGGCCTACCGATGGCCCCGCGAAGATGTGTTCTTGGAGGCGGCGCGGGACGACGACTGGATCGGCGTGCAGTCCTACACCCGCACCAGGATCGCGCCGGACGGCCCCCTCCCCCCGCCCGACGACGCCGAACGCACCCTCACCGGCTGGGAGTACTACCCGCAGGCCCTGGGACACGCGCTGCGGCACACCGCACAGGTCGTCGGTGACGTGCCTCTGATCGTCACCGAGAACGGCATCGCCACCGACGACGACAGCCGCCGCATCGACTACACCACCGGGGCACTCCAGCAACTCGCCGCCGCGATCGAGGACGGCCTCGACGTGCGCGGCTACCTGCACTGGAGCGCACTGGACAACTACGAATGGGGCTCCTACCGGCCCACCTTCGGGCTCATCTCGGTCGTGCCGGACACCTTCGAGCGCATCCCCAAACCGTCCGCCGTCTGGCTCGGCGGGCTCAGCCGCTCCCGCATGCTGCCACGAGCCAGCTCCTGACCAACCCGCAGATCCGTCGGAGTCGGCCCGGCCTGTCCGCCGTGGCTGACAGTCATTGCGGTTGACGTAGTCCTGCGATGAGGAGCTCGACCAGTCGGCGTGCGTCGTAGTTGGGATCGCTGTCCGCGCCTATGCAGAGGTTTCCGACGCCGCGCATGAGCTCGTAGGCCCTCAAGTCCGATCGAATCTCGCCGGCGGCGGCTGCGGCGTCGAGCAGCTGGGTGCACACGGGCACGAGGCGGTCGAGGAAGTAGGCGTGCAGGGTGTCGAAGTTGTCGGACTGCAGCACGGCGGCGAGTCCGTGCTTGGTGACCAGGAAATCAACGAAGAGGTTGATCCATTGCCCGAGTGCGGCGTGCGGCGTCGCGCTGGTCGCCAGCAAAGCGGGACCGGCCTCGGCGCAGGCCTCGACCTGGTGCCGGTAGACGGCGATGATGAGATCCGCTCGAGTCGGGAAGTGGCGATAGATCGTGCCCATCCCGACCCCGGCCTTGGCCGCGATGTCGCGTACCGGCGCTTCCACGCCCGACTCGACGAAGACCGCGGCGGCCGCGTCGAGCAGGGTCTTCTCGTTACGCCGGGCGTCCGCCCGCTTGGACCGGGCTGCCTGCCCTGCCTCGCCGTCGTTCACGCGCGCCGCTCCCTCCGTTCCCGGGCTTGCCAAAGCGGAGCAACGTTCCGTATCGTAACCGGAGCAATGTTCCGCTTGCTCATGATGTCAGAGCGGCGGCCCGTCAACCAGCCTCAAACGGAGGAACGGTCATGCAATACCGCACCTTGGGCCGCACCGGTGTGCAGGTCAGCTCCCTCGCGCTCGGCGCGATGAACTTCGGCAAGATCGGACGCACCACCCAGGACGAGGCCACCGCCATCGTCGATGCCGCCCTTGAGGGCGGGATCAACGTCATCGACACCGCCGACATGTACAGCGACGGCGAATCGGAAGAGATGGTCGGCAAGGCCATCGCCGGCCGCCGCGACGACATCGTGCTGGCCACGAAGGCGAACATGCCCATGGGCGACGAGCGCAACCACCAGGGCAGTTCGCGCCGCTGGCTGGTCACCGAGCTGGACAACAGCCTGCGCCGTCTCGGTGTCGACCACGTTGATCTCTACCAGATCCACCGGTGGGACCCGACCACCAGCGACGAGGAGACCCTGTCGGCGCTGACCGACCTGCAGCGCGCCGGAAAGATCCGCTACTTCGGCTCCTCGACCTTCCCGGCGTACCGCATCGTGCAAGCCCAGTGGGCCGCCCGCGAGCATAACCTGAGCCGTTACGTCACCGAACAGCCCAGCTACTCGATCCTGCAACGCGGCATCGAAGCCCACGTGCTGCCCGTGGCCGAGGAGTACGGGCTCGGCGTGCTGGCCTGGAGTCCCCTGGCCTCGGGCTGGCTGTCGGGCGCGATCCGCGAAGGCAAGGAAACCACCACCAGCCGTTCAAAGATCATGCCGGAACGCTTCGACACCACCATCCCTTCCAACCGGGCCCGTCTCGACGCGGTCGAGCAGCTGGCCAAGGTCGCCGACGACGCCGGCCTGACCATGATCCAGCTCGCCCTCGGATTCGTGACCGCACATCCCGCCGTGACCAGCGCGATCATCGGCCCCCGCACGCTGGACCACCTGCACTCACAACTCGCCGCCGCTGACACCGTGCTCCCCGCCGACGTCCTCGACGCGATCGATGCGATCGTCGCGCCAGGTGCCGACATGGCCGCGCACGAGAAGTACGACACTCCCCCATCGCTGCTCAACCCATCCCTGCGCCGCCGCTGACCGACAGCCGCCACACCCTCCGCCCGCAGAAATCGCGCCGGTGTCCGCGGGATTCGTGCTGATGCCCAGTCAGAAGCCGTCCTCCAGCTTGCCCGGTGCGCGCCTCGGAGCGTTCCTGCTGCGCGGCACGCTCGCCGTCGGCGACCGCGACCTGCGCCGGTTCGCCACCCGGCTCGGCCACGCCGCCGACATCTGGTCGAGCCCGGCTGGGCCGCAGGTGATCCACCATGCGCTGCAGCGCGCCCGCGCCGTCGCCGACCTCGACACGATCCTCACCAGCACACGGTACTGACGACTGTCCCGGCGTGCCGTCCCAGGAAATGTCCGCCCACCCCAATAGGCTCAGCGAATCCCACATGTAGTGGCTCGATGTTGAACCGATCCCACAGGTTGTGGATCAGGTACAGGAGGCGGACTTCGTGCACATGGCCACCCAGCAGCACATGCCCCGGCGGCGCACCGGCATGACCACCTCGGTGACCATCGGCGGCGAGCGCTTCTACCTGACCACCAACGCCCGCGAAGACGGCACCCTCGGCGAGGTATTCGTCTCCTGGGGCAAGCAAGGCCAGACCAGCGCCGGGCTCATGGACATCTACGCCGTCGCCATATCCGTCGGACTCCAGCACGGCGTCCCACTCCTAGACCTGATCCACCAGGGCCTGGATATGTACTTCGTCCCCAACGGCCGCACCGACGACCCCGACCTGCCCCGCGTCCGCTCCGTCGTCGACTGGGTCGCCCGCCGCCTGGCCATCGACTGGCTCTCCTACCAGGCCCGCGCCGCTGAGGGCATCTTCACCATGCATGAACGCGAAACCGCCGCCCGTGACTGGCTCGCCGCGGAGGCCGCCAAGCTCCCCGCGCTTCAATCCCAGGTCGCTTCCGCTGACCCGGCCGCCGACACCGACGCCATGATGGAGGCCTTCCGCGCAGACCTGGCCACCGGCATCGGCACTACGGTCGTGCGGCGGCCGTGAGCTTCAGCGAGAGCAGGTTCGTCCGGACTCCTCAATTGATCAATCCTCCTCACCGGCCAAGAAAACGCCACAGCCGCCGCTCCTGGCCCGCATGAAGTGCGAGCCCGGGGCGACGACTGCGTATGACCTAGCCGGCGGCGCAGGCGTTGGGGCCGTCCACGCGGTCGGCCGTCAACTCACGCCATCCTGGCAGCCACTCCAGCGCAACTGGCCCGACCCGACCTGCCACCGCAATGGCGGGGCACACGGCGGTGGCTGGCCCACGGCGGGATGCCTACCACCTTGGGCAGGACGCTCTGGTCGCGGTTCCGGGTGTCCTCGCTCACGTCTTCACCTCCTCCGCACCGCGGCCATCCGCGACAAGGCCATCCGAGGCGCCGGCGGTTGCGCCGTTGGCGTTCGGAGGGCGGGCGTTCGAGGCGCGGGCCAGACCGAGGACGGGGTCGGTGGTGACGTAGACGCCGTCCAGGTCGGCGGAGAGCCGGCTGGGGTCGGACGGGTCGGCCCACAGGTCCCGCAGTGGCTGCATGTCGACGCCGAGGGTGCCGGACACGCGGTGCTCCCCGGCGGTTCGCTGGGCGTGGTCGGCTTCGACGATCAGCGTGTCGGTCATGATCCGAGTGTTGACGTCGGCGACCTCTCGCATGTCGGTGGTGCCGGCGGTGATCTCCATGAACGAGTGGATCGGCGGGCGGTCGTCGTGCTCGGCCAGGTGCAGCCGCTGCGCCTGCCAGAAGTAGGAGTCCTTGCCGTCGTACCGCTGGTAGAGATGGGAGACCAGCGTGATGAGGCGTGCGTAGGCGCGGCGGTAGGCGTACTCGAAGAAGGCCATTGCCTCCTGTTCGGACAGCTCGCCGTTCAGCGTCGAGTTGATGGCCGCCGCGCCGGTGAGCGCGCTGTAGAGGGCGAGGTGCACGCCGGTGGACAGCAGCGGGTCCAGGAAGCACGCGGCGTCGCCGATCGCGACGTACCCCGGGCCGCTGAACGAGTCGGCCACGTAGGAGTAGTCCTGCTCGGCGCGGACATCGCCGATCTGGGAGGCGCCCTGGACCACTGGGTTGAGCGTCTCGCAGGACTTGACCTGGTGCAGGTAGTACTCCTGCAGTGAGGCGAACTTGGCGCGCTCCTCGGCGAAGATGTCCTTGTGCGTGACGTGGCCGAGGCTGAGCTGGCCGCCCGCAAGCGGGATGGCCCAGAACCAGCCGCCGTGAGTGGAGATCGAGTTGACCGAGCCCTCCGGCGATCCGGGCAAGATCTCGGCATCCTTCCAGTACGCCCAGGTGGCGACGTTCTGGAAGACGTCGTGCTGCTGCCGGTTGTCGAAGTGCCCCTTGGTCAGAACGCCGGTGCGGCCGGAGGCGTCCACCAGGAAATCGAACTCGGCGACGCGGACGTTCTCCGGGTCGTCGCGATGCACCCATTCGACGGCGACGGGCCGTTCGCCCTCGAAGATGACCCTCTTCACGGTGGCGCCCTCGACGATCTTCGCGCCCTGGTCGGCCGCGTTCCGCAGCAGCTCGTGGTCGAACTCGGCACGGTGCACCTGCCAGGAGTGTGCGTCCGGGTGCACCATCGCGGGCCAGTCGATCACCCATGCGTCGGTACCCCAGCGGAAGACGCTGCCCCGCTTGACCTGGAATCCGTGCCGGGCCACACGGTCGTAGGCGCCGGACGCGTGGAGCACCGGCACGCAGGACAGCAGCAGGGACTCCCCGATGTGGTAGCGAGGGAAGACGGCGCGCTCCAGGAGCAGCACGTCGCGTCCGGCACGGGCGAGCAGGGCCGCGGCTGTGCTGCCGGCGGGCCCGCCGCCGATGACAAGGATTCGCTCAGACATGGGTGGACCTTTCTTCGAGGAGATTGGCGACCGGTCGGTTGACGATGTCGAGCAGAGCGGGTGAGGTGATCAGTTCGGTGGCGGCGGCGATGTCGGGGGCCAGATGCCGGTCCGGACCGGGCCCGGGAACGGCGGTGCGCAGCAGGTCGATCGCGTCCTGACATGCGGGTGCGGGCCGGTCGGGCGCCCGCAGGTCGACGGCGCGCGCGGCGGTGAGGAACTCGATCCCGAGTACGGCCCGGAGCAGTTCCAGAGACCGGCGTAGTTTGCGGCCTGCGGACCAGCCCAGCGAGACGTGGTCTTCTTGTCCCGCGGACGTGGGCGTCGAATCGACCGAGGCCGGGACGGCCAGGCGCTTGAGGTCGGCGACCAGCGAGACCTGCGTGTAGTGCGCGATCATGTAGCCGGAGTCCACACCGGGCCGGAACGCCAGGAAGGGCGGCAGGCCCTGGGATCGCGTCCGGTCCAGCATCCGGTCGGTGCGGCGTTCGGCCATGACGGCGAGGTCCGCGACGACGATCGCCAGGAAGTCCATGGCGTGGGCGAGCGGCGCACCGTGGAAGTTGCCGTTGGACTCCAGACGCCCTTCCGGCAGCAGCACCGGGTTGTCTATGCAGGACGCCAGTTCGCGATCGGCCACCCCGGACGCGTACGCCAGGGCGTCCCGCGCGGCGCCGTGCACCTGGGGCACGCAGCGCAGGCAGTACGGATCCTGTGATCCGTCGTTATGAACGCGCAGCAGCTCCGACCCGGCCAGAAGGTCGCGCAGATGGGCCGCGGCACGGCTCTGCCCGGGATGCGGGCGCAACTCCTGCAGCTCAGCGGCGAACGGCCGATCGGTACCACGCAGGGCCTGCAGGCTGAGCGCGGCGGTCAGGTCCGCGACGTCCAGCAGCGCCTGCAAGTCGGCCGTGGACAGCACGAGCATGCCGAGCATCCCCTCGGTCCCGTTCATCAACGCCAGCGCCTCCTTGTGCGCCAGCCGAACCGGCGTCAGCCCCGCCTCACGCAGCGCTTGGTCGGCTGGCTGCACACACCCGGCCATCGCCGCGGACGCGTCGGGCCCCTCACGCCCTGCCAGCGCAGCGGGCGCGAGGCGCGGCTCACGTTGGACCAGTACACGGCCGCGCCCGGTGAGCGCCGCGGCCACGGCCGCCAACGGGGCCAGGTCGCCCGAGCAGCCCAGCGAGCCGTATTCGTTGACGATCGGGACCAGGCCCGAATTGAGCAGCCCCGCCAGCGCGCGGGCGACGACCGGGCGGACTCCGGTACGTCCAGTGGCCAGCGTGCGGAGCCTGAGCACCGCCATGGCCCGCACGGTCTCGGCCTCGACCGCCGCGCCGATCCCCGCCGCGTGAGAATCGACCAGAGCCTGCTGGATCTCAGCCATCTGATGCCGGTCGACACGCTCACTCATCAGCGCCCCCACGCCAGTGGTCAGCCCATAGGCGGGCAACCCTGTGGCGGCGAGGGCTTCCAGTTGCATCCGGCCCATCCCCAGGGCGCGCAGCGCGGCTTCGGACAGGTGGACTTGGGCGTTGTCGCGGGCGACCGCGATGATCTGCTCACGGGTCAGGGGTCGTGATCCGATCTCGACCACAGGCGTGGACATGGTTCTCCTCAACGCGGCGGTTTCGGTGACGTCCGTTGTTGACGTGGATGGAGTGGCCGATCACGTAACCGGCGTCATCGCCGGCCAAGAAGGCGATCACCGCCGCGATGTCCGCTGACTGGGCGACCCTGCCCAGCGGGATCTGCGGACCGAGGCGGTCGTCGTGGAGGCGAATCCCGGCGCCACCGCGCTGTCGGTGATGCCGAACCAGCCAAGCTCAAGGACGAGCTTCGCCGTCAGGGCCTCGATGCCCCGCCTTTGCCGCCACGTAGTTCACTTATCCCCTGCCAGCCGAGATGCTGGCCAGGCTCACAATCCGCCCGCACCGCGGACGCACGACCTGCCCGTTCGCTCAGGCGCAATCCACCCGCACCGCACAGGCCACGACCCGCTCGTAACGCGCGGGCGCGGCCTGGGTGACCAGGAAGGCGGCCATTCAGGCACAGCGCGAGCCCGGTGCGGCATGGCGGCACCGATGTCATGTCCTGCGCCCGTCATCAGCGCCACCCTGGACCTGTCCATCACTCTCCTGAGAGCACAAGTTCGGCACGAACAACATTGGTATGGGTCAGAGGGCGAGCTGGTGGATGAGATCTGCGACACAGGGGTTTTGAATGGCCATATATCTCGATGGCGACGCGGTCCACGGTACGAACTGAATGCACAAAGGGGGTGACCGACAGCAATTGGCAGCCTGCCCGCACCCTTGGCTCCATGCCGGGTGCAAGCGCTCCACTCCGTAATTGAATGTGTACGCGGCATGGTCTAGGCGATACATCTTCTCTAGAAGAACGGGCCGGAGCGCCAGAGCAAGGAACCCGTTGGCGACCGTCGCGCCGAACTAGTTCTCGCGAGCACGTTCGAGGTCGACGTGACTCCACTGGTAGTCGCCGGTAGCCGTGGGTGAGCCTGTCGACACTCTCATGATCGCCGACACGGTATTTGCCGTGTCCGAAATGCTCTCCCGCCGCTTGGCGTAGTTCGGCGAAATCGCGAAAGTGTTTCATCCGGGCTCCCAAGCACCAGTTCTGGCAATCAGTTGCACACGCTAGATCGACACATCACGATGCGATACCTATTCAAATGGATACAAAACTGTAACTCAACTGATCTTCCCTCACTCTCTCGTTCCGTCCTAGCATGCACGCAGCTGTCTCCATTTCTCGTGTTTGTGTTCACGGGTTGAAATAGTCAGATAATGAAGTGCCGGCGCCAAGCCATTGATGGCGCGGGCAGATTCAGGTTTTTCCGCCGCAGCTCGGCCAGCGAGACGACATCGGCCACGCCCCCCTTGCGCAACCCACCGCGCCGTACTCAGGCCGCGAGGGGCCTAGCCAATTGAGACCGGCCGCGGCCTGCTGGCCGCCTGTCAGCGCAACCTCGACATCCGGCTACGACGAGCCGCGCCATCCTGCTTCGTGTGGAAGGCGCCATCAAGATCGAGGTCGCCAGGCTCTTGCTGAGCCCCGAGGTCACCAGGCTCTTGCTGAGCCCCGAGAAGGCTGAGCCCGGACAGGCCGAGAATCCGGCTGCGGCTCCATGTGATCACAGGCTTCAATCCGCCTGTGCAGCGCCGGTTTGAGGGTGTTTGACTGCGCCCGCGTCTGGTGCTCGGTGGCCTGTGGCGCGCCACCTCACCGCGAACTTCTTCGCATCCTGGGGGCTCTAACCAGGACATACCACAGAACGTGTACAAGAGAGGTCACATCGTGAACGTTAAGCGCCTTGCAGTCATCGGCCTCACCGCGGGGGCCCTCGTCGCCGGCGGCGCAACGCTGGCCAGTGGCCCGAGCGAAGACCCCGCGAACTTCACCGCATTCGTCAGTCTCTAACCCTGGACACGCAACAGAACGTGAAGGAGAACGATCACATCGTGAACGTTAAACGCTTTGCAGTCATCGGCCTCACCGCAGGCGCCGTGGTCGCCGGCGGCGCAGTACTGGCCGGCCCGGCCTCGGCAGACACCGCCACTCATACCAGCCCGAACGGTCCTGACTGGCCTGTCCTGCAGCGCGGCCAGGCCAACGAGCACGTACGGACCGTACAGTGGCTGCTCAACTGCAAGAACATCAAGGTGGACGTCCCCTCGCACTTCGGTCCCAAGACCCAGGCGGCCGTGAAGACCTACCAGAGCAGGTACGGCCTCAGCCCTGACGGCAAGGTCGGTGCCTACACCTGGTCCGAGATGGCCAGAGGGGCCCAGATCAAGTACAAGGACCGCAACGACTGCGTAAGGGCCCTGCAGGTCGCGCTGAACGTCTACCGGCATTCGACCGGCGCCAAGGACCTGCCGATCACCGGCTACTTCGGCCCGAAGACGCGGACGAGCCTGCACAAGTTCCAGACCACCTATGGCCTGCACGTCCAGGACGTCCTCACCGTCACGACGTGGAACCGCCTGACCGGCCCGGAGTCACCCGGCGAATGACCACCACCAAGGCTCCTCGCTGGTAACCACCGCGACAGATCCCAGGTCGGACGATGGCGTCCTCCTGGGATTCTTTGTGTGCGGACGCGCCGCGTCGTACTCCGCCGTCACTGACCTCATCTGCCGCCGCGTGGGACGCCTAGATCGTCCAGCAGCGTGGTCGCTGAGCACAGTCGACGAGCATGGTCCCGCAGGGCTGCGAGGCATTCGTCCAGATCGGTGGTCTGAACGGTCGGAAGGGTGATGAGGTCCCGCACGTTGGCCTCCCCTCCCACTTCCAGCGGCTCGTCGATCTCGGCCGCTCCGCTAATGACGAAGCCGGAGGCCCCTACCGTGACGTCCACCACGAGCGTGACCTCACGTTGCACGCCTTCTGGATCGTTCCGCATCAAGAACGAGCAGCCCACGCGGGCCATCGGCTTGGTACTGCCGTACCGGAAAGCGAGCAGTTCCCAGTGAACTGAGGGATGCTTCAGAAACTGGTCGTACCCGAATGCACCGAAGCGCTTCGTCACCTCGTGCAGCGCGACGAGGAGGTCCACGGCCCCCTGGTGTGGGCCGTCACGTAATTCCCCTGGGCTGGGGTCAGGTATTTCCCCAGGTCCTGGCCGTGATGGTTTTACCCAGCTGCCTCCTTGTTGATGTCGGTGTTTGAGGTGCGTCCGGGGCGTTTGTTGGGGCGGTAGCTGGGTCCGTTCATGAAGACTTGGTGGCTGGTGTTGATGAGCCGGTCGAGCAGCGACTCGGCGACCACGGGGTTGGGGAACAGCGGATACCAGTCGACCGGGCCTCTGTTGGAGGTCAAGATCAGTGACCGGCCGGTCCGTTCGGTGATCAGTTCGTAGAGGTCGTCGGCCTGGGGTGCGGTGAGCTCGCGCATTCCGAAGTCGTCCAGGATCAGGACCGCGGGCCGGGCGAGTTCGCGGATGCGTTTCTGCCAGGTATGGTCGGCGCGGCCGCCGGCCAGGTCGGCCAGGGCACGGCTGGTCTTGATGAAGCGGACGTCGGCGCCTTGCCGGATGGCCAGGTGCCCTAGGGCTTGGGCGATGTGGGTTTTGCCGACTCCGACCGGGCCGTAGAGGATCACCGACTCGCCGGCGTGCAGCCAGCGCAGCGCGGCCAGGTCGCGGATCTGGGCGGCGGGCAGTTTCGGGGACGCGGCGAAGTCGAATCCCTCCAGGGTGACCTGTTCGTCGAAGTGGGCGCGGCGGATGCGGCGTTGCATGGACATGGTCTGGCGGCGGGAGATCTCGTCCTGGCAGAGCACGGTGAGGAAGTCCAGGTGGCCGAGCTGTCCGGCGCGGGCCTGGGCGAGGCGGGCGTCCAGGGTCTGGAGCATCCCCGACAGCTTCAGTTCGCGCAGCGCGCCGGTCAGCCCGTTGAGGTCGGTCAGCGTCGGAGTGGACATGTCCATGGCGGCGTCGGTGGTCGCGTCGGGGATGGGGACGGCGGAGTCGCTGGTCACGATGCCTCCCCGGCGGTGGTGTCGGTGGTCGTGATGGTGGTGGGGATCGCGGTGTCGTCGTCGGTGATGGGCAGGGGGATGACGTCGGCGAACAGCTGCGCAGGTCCGTGCAGGAACGCCGCGGCTCCGCCGTCGCCGGTGGGTGGTGGTGCGGGCTCGGTCTCCAGCCCGGCGGCCAGGATGCCCTTGATGGTGCGATAGGAGGGATCGCCGGCGGTGATGGCCTTGGCGCAGGCGGCCTCGAGCCGGCCGGGCTGGTGTTTGTCGACCAGGCCGATCACGCCCTGAGCCGAGCGGAGCCGATAGAGCGCGTTGTCGGCCAGCAGTTCGTTGATCACCTGGGTGCACGCCGGGCCGATCTCGGTGGCCTTGCGGCGGCACCAGGCCGGGGTGCGCATATGGAAGGCGATCTTCTCGGGCGGGTAGTCGTTGAGGTCGGTCTGCTTGCCGCGGATCTTGCGGGGATGGGTCTTGATCAGTTCTCCGTTATGGAAGAACTGGACCATCAACGCGGTCGAGCGGGCATCGACGTGCTTGCCGATGTATCGCCACGGGATGGAGTACCAGGAGTTGTCCACGTGAACGTGGATGTCGGTGCCGACCTTGACCCGGGCCCAGGTTGCCAGCACGAACGACGAGGACGGCAGCGGCTGCAACGTCGGAGCCTCAACCGTTTCGAACACCGCCAGCGGGGCCGCGCCGTCCAACGGACGGCACTGGCGCATCCCGGCGACCTCGCGGCACCATCGGACTGCATCGGCCTGCATCTGCTCCAGCGATTCCCACTCCCGGCCCCGCCAGAACGAGTCGCGGACAAAGGGGATCGGCCGCTCGACCCGGGCCTTGTCCTTGGGACGGCGGGCCCGGGCCGGGTCGACCAGGCAGCCGTAGTGCGCAGCCAACTCGGCATACGACCGGTTGATCTTCGGGTCATACAGGTCCGGGCGCTCGACGCCGGTCTTGAGGTTGTCGGGCACCAACCTGCGCGGAGTCCCGCCCAAGAACGCGAACGCCTCGACATGGCACTGGGTCCACGAATGCTGGTCCATGGACAGCATCGGCCGCACGAACATATGCCGTGAGCAGCACAGCACCATCACGAACGCCTGGACAGTGTGCTTGCGGCCGGTCGCCGGGTTCACCCACGACCCCAGCCGTCCCCAATCGATCTGCGCCTCCTCGCCCGGCGCTGCCGGGACAAAAGCCCGCACTGTCACCTGCGACCGGCGTGCCTCCTCCGACAGGTTGGCGTGCACATACCGGCGGACCGAGGACAGGCTGACCGCCAGCCCACGCTCGTCGGCCAGCCGCTGATGGATCGTGCTCACCGTGACGCCCGCGGCCAGTTGCTCGGCGATGTAATCGTGGTGCTTGGCGATCTCTGGCCAGGTGATCTGCCGCAACTTGGTATCGACCAACTGCGGGAACCACTCGCGGACCTTCGCCGCCCACTGAGCCTCGGTCACCGGCGGGCCGCCCGGCCGCAGCCCCTCCACCTCGGCCGGAGCGACGTACTTGCGGATCGTTTTGCGGTCCACGCCCAGACTGGCCGCCATCTCGTTCTGGGACCGGCCCGCATACCAGTGGACCAGGATCTCGGTAATGTCGATCACGTCGAACGATCTCCTCGCCATCGGCCCCCCGACCCTGTTGAGGACAGGGGGAGACTGCTTGGTTCCGATGACCAGGTCCACCCCGACACGCACCGTCATCCCCATGGGGAATTACGTGACCGGGTGGGGAATTACCTGACGCTCAACCCGCCTGTGTTGGGGAGATCGCTGACCGTCCACACCCTGGCCCCGCATATCCATGAGAACGACTGTGCCCGTACGGCCCCGCCAATGCCAGCGTTGCCACCGATCCCTGGCTGGTCGCCTCCGTGATCCTGGGGGTCGAGCTGCAGCAGGACTGGACGTCCACGGTTGGCAAATCAGGAGGAAATGCCAGCCGACAAGCCGGTACATTTCAGAGCGACAAAGGGGGATGTCGTGATCGAGGACGAGCAGGAACGACCTGGCTGGACACAGAAAGCGTTGTCGCAGCTGACGGCGGAAGAGATCAGCGAGGCGCTCACCTATCTGAGCCAGCACAGCGACGCTGACGATGTCCTGGCCCGCGCTTTGGTACGCCAGCTGACCGAAAACGCCTGCCCTGACCTGGTGCGGTGACCACGGGGATCCATCGGGTCCTGTGAGGTGCCAGCCAGTTCATCTGTGAGGGGTCGGCCACGTCATCTGTGTGCCGGCCAGGTCACAACGGCGGGCGCTGGAGCCCGCTATCACCGTTCCGTAGGGGTGCTTCCCAGGCAAAAAAACGTGGCCCCCGACCGCGAGGGGTCGGGGGCCACGTATGTGGGCACGAACGGCCGTGGTTAGCGCCTGACAGCGTTGAACGCGTCGACGATGCCCTTGCCGTAGAACCCGTTGTAGCTCTTCGAGCCCTCACAGGCGTGGGTCGTCACGACTTTCTGGAACGAGCCGTCGGCCTGCTTGACGTACCGGGTGTAGGTGTACGAGCCGGTCGGCGGGCACGGGGTCGCGGTCGCGGTGCCGGCCAGGATCGACCGGACGGCCGCCGGGGCCAGGGTGAGTCCGCCGTTGGCCCTGTCGCGCTTGCCGTACCTGCTGACGATCAGCGCCGCGACGCCCGCCGCATGCGGTGAGGCCATCGAGGTGCCCTGGATCGACTGGTAGTACGCGCAGACGCCGGCCTTGCAGCTGCGCACCACGCGCGGTGTGTTGGGCGTGCCGTCGGCGTTCAGCTCGCCCCGCTCGCGGGCGATCGACTCAGGATAGGCGGCCCAGATGCCGGCCTTGTCGTTGAGCTTCTGGTCAGCGGTGTCGTACTTGTCGCCACCGGGCGCCGCGACCGCGATGTAGCCCTTTCCGTAGCTGGAGTAGTAGGACTTGCGCTTGCTGATGCCGGTCGAGGAGACCGGGATGACGTGCTTGCCTTCCCCGGGCAGGGACAGGCAGCTCGTCGGGATGGTGCGCGAGTAGGGCTTCTCGCCGGGCTCGGAGGCGAAGTCCGGGCTGGTCTCGTCGATGTTGGTCTTGGTGTAGTCGATCGCCTCGTTGCCCGCGGCGCCGACCAGGGTGACGCCGTGCCGGTGCGCGAAGTCCAGCGCCCGGTTCGTCGCCTTGATGATGGTCTGCTGTTCGGCTTGGTCGGCTGCGGAGTCGGCGGGGTTGTTCGTGCAGTTGAACAGCCACGGGTCGATGTAGTAGCTCATGTTGACCACGTCGATGCCGCGCTTGCCCGCGTAGGTGAGCGCGTCCACCGAGGGCTGCAGGAAGAAGTAGCCAGAGTCCTGGCCCGCGCGCAGGTTGACCAGCGACACGTTGGGGGCGACGCCGGCCATGCCGAGGCGGTTGCGGGGCGAGCCGATCGTTGAGGCGACGTGGGTGCCGTGCTCGTTCTCGTCCACGTCCGCCGGGTCGTTGCAGGACTTGTCCGGCTCGTCGGCGCAGGGACCGTCGATCTCCCCGCCGTTGGCGTCGGCCGGGATGTCGGTGGTGAAGTTGCGGCTCAAGGCCCGGTTGAAGTTGGGCTTGATGTCCGGGTGGGAGCCGTCGATGCCGGTGTCGATGACGCCGACGAGGACACGCTTGTCACCGGGCTCGACCTTGTACGAACCCTTGGCCGTGGCGTGGATCTGCTTCATGTCCCACTGCAGGTCGGCGAGAGGCTCCTCGGCCTTCTTGCTCGTCCTGGCAGTCGTGGTGCCGGTGGTCTGGCCCCGGCCCTCCTTCTCCACGGCGAACTGCTTGGTGACCTTCGCGGTCTTGGGAGCCCGGCCGATCACGCGGTTGGCGGCCGCGCCGTCCAGAGCGCCCTGCTGCCGGGCCTGCACCGCGAATCCGGTGCTGGTGGAACGAACGGTCGCCACACCCACGTCGGTGTTCTCGTGGACGATCGTGCCTCCGGCCGCCTTCACAGCGGCACGGGCCTTGGCGAGCGATACGCCGTCCTTGTAGAGGACGACGTACTCCGAGGCTTGGCCGGAAGTCTGGTTCGGCAAGGCCGAGGCGGGGACCGCCAGCACGGTCGTCGCAGTGACGACGGCGCAGGCAGCACTAATCAAAGTACGCCGCAACGCACAACCTCCTGGCTAAAGATGAGGGGATACGCCCGAAATGTGGGGCGAGCCAGGCGACGTTACGGCAATGACGGTTGAGGCTTGCGTACGAATTTGTAACGAAATGGGGCAGTTTCCGTTCGGGCTCACCACAGTGAGTCCGTCGGACGTCGTCGTGGGGTCGTTCAGACCAGAACCGCATCCCGGTTGGTCAGCGGGCGTTGCGGGTCAGGGTTGTCCAGAGCGGATCGAGATGGCCCAGCCACGCGTCTTGGTCGTCTGCCAGCGGACGTTCCAGCGGCAGTGGCACGAAACGGCAGGCGAACGTCAGCCCTGCGTCGCCTCCATCGCCGCGAACGGTGTGGTGCCACGCATCGGCCGCGGACACAGGTGCCTCAAGGTGGAAGTACGTGGTCCTGCGCGGCTGCCCGGTGTCAGGGTGGGGTTTGTCCTCAACGAGGATCCGCCGGACCGCGGACGGGATGAGCAAGCCGGTTTCCTCGGCGACCTCCCGCAGGACGGCTTGCTCCAGTTCTTCGCCGGGATGGGCACCACCCGCGGGGATCTGGGTGCCTGCCTCCGGCATGCCGACGTGGTCGAAGACCAAGAGCTCAGCGGAAGCACGATGCCTGATCACGTAGGCGGCGACGCGGATTCTGTACGGGCTCGTCACCCAGCGGACTCTGCCAGAGCAATGATCGCCGCAGGAAACCCAACCCGTCCCGGCAGACGTGCTTCACGTAACGTCGGTGACACCGTCCCGCGCTGCGACGGGTAGTGGATGGATCAGGACGTCGAACAGAGGCGCATCACGCACCCAGGCGCATCACGCACCCAGGCGCATCACGCACCGTGGCGCAGGCCGCCGTGGACGAAGGTCGGGCTGGTCCCAGGGCTGAGCACCGGCCGGGCGGTCAGCTCGCTGGTGGGGAAGAACTGCACAAACCGGCTGTCACGCTGGGAGCGGTCGACCAGGGTCTTCTCCACCACGCAGGAGTTGTACTGCATCGCGGTGGTCTCCAGCACGTTGGCGTTGATGATCACCTCTTGGCCCCACGTGCGGGCCCAGCCCTTCACGCCGGGGATCTTGCTGTGCTCCGGCGTGAGGCACTCGGTGGCGATCATGTTCTCCGACAGCGCCCACACCCCGGTGCCCGTGTTGAGGACCAGGGTTTGGTTGCCGGTGGCGTGCCCAGGTGTGCGGATGATGGCCACCCCGGGGGCCAGCAGCCGGTCGCCGTCAATGGGCAGGATCCGCTCGGGGTCCAGATCGACGTAGGTGTCCGGCTGATACCACGGCCGCTGCAGCGGGTGCAGGTCCCGCATGGCCTCCAGCTCGGTGCGCTGCACCACCAGCTTGGCCTTCGGCAGCCAGGCCGGCACCGGCGCGTTCGGCGAGATGTCGGCCTGCGGCTTGGTGGTGCCGATCAGCTGGCGCACGTCCTGGGTGTGCAGGTGGTCGAAGGCCACATAGTCCACCTCGGCCGTTTCGATGCCCACCTCTGCGAGGCGCTCGAGCACCGTGGCCTTGTAGTGGACCATGGTGCCCAGCAGCGGCTTGGGGGTGCGGGCCTCCAGGGCGGCGAAGTAAGGGGTGTTGCCACCCAGCCCG
Organism: Actinomadura sp. 6N118; assembly: GCF_044326415.1. Lineage (NCBI taxonomy): Bacteria > Bacillati > Actinomycetota > Actinomycetes > Streptosporangiales > Thermomonosporaceae > Actinomadura > Actinomadura sp. 6N118. Next base: position 536,913 of record NZ_JBIRAZ010000005.1, read on the forward strand.
GTGTCGCTGGGCTCCCACAGCAGGGTCCGGCGTCTGCCGTCGGAGTCGGTCCAGCGCACGATCACCAACCGGTTGGTGATGAACAAGAACGGCGAGGGGGAGGCCGGGGCGCGCCACAGCCCGAACTTGGTCGGGTACGGCAGCGTGACCAGATCGTGGGTGGACACGTGCGCGGGGGTGCCGGTGGCGGTGAACTCACGTTTGAAGTCGGTGGCGGCGGTGCGGGCGATCCGCAGGGCCGCACCGGGGCCGCCCTCGGCGTGGTGGATGCGTTCCAAGGTGGTGATCGGCGCGCCCAGCTCGACGACCTCCGGGACGGGGATGGCCAGCGGGTGGGCCTGGGCCGGAGGGGCGACGGGGGGTGCGGAGGGCAGGGGGTTGAGCCGCTTGAGCACGGCGGTGGGGGTCGGGGCCATCGGGGGTCTCCTGATCGGGATATTGCTCGGTCTTCGGGGGCGGATGCGGGTCAGCGGGAGAGTCTGTTGAAAATCTCGCGGGTCACCCAGGAGGGGACCAGCCGGTTGAGCACGGCGGTGGCCTGGGTTTGGCGGCCGATGATGCGATGGGGGTGAGGCAGTCGGGGCCGATGCTCGGCCGCGGTGAACACGGCCTTGGCCACCTGCTCGGCTGTCAGGCTGCCCGAGAGCCGTTTGATGCGGGTGCCGGGCATGGACGCCGCACCCATGTCGGTGGCCACGAAGGTCGGCAGCACATCGCACACCCGGATGCCCTGACGTGACCATTCCAGGTCTAGGGCCTCGGTCAGGGAGCGGACCGCAGCTTTGGTCGCCGAATAGGTGGCCAGGCCCGGGACGCCGTACATGGCGCTGGCCGAGCACAGGTTGACCACGGCCGAGCCTGGGGAGCGCTTCAAGTACGGGAAGGCGGTGTGGCAGCCGTTGAGCATGCCTTTGAAGTTGACCTCCACGATGGCGGCATGCCGGGCCAGGGGCACCTCGGCGAAGGCGCCGGTGGTGAGGATGCCGGCGTTGTTGACCAGCACGTCCAGCCGCCCACCGGCTGCGGACCAGAACTGCTCCAAGCAGGCCCGCCAGGCGGCGGGATCGGCAACGTCCAGTGCGCCGGAGGTGGTGTTGTCCTCGCCGGTGGTGGTGCCCTCGCCGGTGGTGGCGGCGATTTCCTTGGCGGTGCGGGCGGCGCCGTGGGCGTCGATGTCATACAGGCCGACGAAATAGCCGGCGCAGGCGAAGTGCTCGGCGGTGGCGCGGCCGATGCCGCGGGCGGCTCCGGTGATGAAGACGGCCTTACGGCTCATGGCTTCTCCTGGGATGTGCAGGGCGTGGTACGTCGGCCGGTCAGGGGTTGGGCTCGGCTGGTCAGGGGTTGGGCTCGGCTGGTCAGGGGTTGGGCTCGGCCGGTTCGGGGTTGGGCTCGGCCGGTTCAGGGGCTGGCTCGGCCGGTGGGCCGTAGACGGCCTGGGCCGCCGGTGAGCGCGCCAGATACGCCTGGGCCTGGGCGGTTGAGCCGTGCTCGATCGGGTGGTACTTGGGGTTGAGGAACTCCGGGATGGCCCCGAAGAGCAACTTCGGACGCGGCAGCAGCCCTTGTTTGGCGGCCCGGCGCCACTCGCGCAGCACCTGCACGGCCCGCTGCCTGCCGCGGTAGCGGCGCTTGGTCGGCTCGTCCACGGTGGGATCGGCCAGCATCAAGAACGCCCCGCCGTCGATCAGCAGCTTCATGAGACTCGGGAAGACCAGCGTCATCATGACGGTCTGACGCAGCGGGTAGTTGCCGGAGATGTGGCGGTACGTGTCGAAGGCCACCGCACGGTGTTCGACTTCTTCCGCGCCGTGCCAGCGCAGCAGGTCCAGCATGACCGGATCGGCCCCGACCGCATCCAGCTCCTTGGCGTCCAGGAGCCACTGGCCCAGCACCGCGGTGAAGTGCTCGAGACCTGCGATGGCGGCGATCCGGGCCTCCAGCCACCGGTTGCGCAAGGCCCGCGGAGCGGTGTCGTCGCTGAGGATCTGGCTGAAGACGTGCTCGGCGCGCTGCATGTAGGCGGTGCAGTCCACCCCTTGGGCCTGCAGGTGATCCAAGGCGGTGGTGTGGGCCACGGCATGCACGCCTTCTTGGCCCATGAAGGCCCGGACCTGCTCGCGCAGCAGCTCGTCGGTGATCCGGGGCAGGATCTGCCGGTAGTCGTGGATGAACCAGCGCTCCAGCGGGGGCAGCAGCATGTGGAACACGTTGATCAGGTGGCCGGGGAACGGATCGTCGGCCTTGACCCAGTGCAGCGGGGTGTTCGACCAGTCGAAGCTCACCCGGCGCACGGTGGGGACCACGGCGTGGTCCTCAGCCGGCGAGGTGGGGACCGGGGTGGACGGGTTCATGGGGGTGTCTCCAGGGGTCGGGCCAGGGTTCGATGCGGGAATGCCATTCGATGCGGGAATGTCACAGGTCGTAGTTCACGACGACGGTGGGACTGGTCGGCCGCGCTTGGCAGGTCAGCACGTAGCCTTCGGCGAGTTCGTCGTCGTCCAGGGCGTAGTTGGCCGCCATCTCCACGCTGCCGGTGCAGATCTTGGCTCGGCAGGTGGCGCATGCTGCGGCCAGGCAGGAATAGGGCATGTCGCCGCGGACGCGCATCGCCGCATCCAGGACCGTCTCGGTGCCGGGCACCAGCGGGAATGAGGTCTCCTCCTCGTCGAGGATCACGGTGACCTCGCTGGGCGTCACCCCTGCGAGGACCGCGGGTTCTTCCACCCCGGGCTGGCGGGTGGACCCGGCGACGAACAGCTCTAGGTGCACGTGCTTGGAATCGGCCCCGTGAGCCAGCAGGGTGTCGCGGGCGGCCAGGGCCATCGGCTGCGGCCCGCACAGGAACCACTCGTCGGCGTCCTTCGGCGGCACGAACTCCTCGAAGAGGCCGGTCAGACGCTCGGGGGTCAGCTGCCCGGCAGCCACTTCACCGTCGGCGAGGAACTGCCCGGCGGCCACTTCACCCTCGGCGAGGAACGGGCTGTCGGCCACTTCACCCTCGCCGAGGATCGGGCTGTCGGCCGGCTCGTCGCTGAGGAAGTGCCGGATACGCAGCCGGTCAGGATAGCGCCGCTGGAGTGCGGCCAGCTCGTCCCGGAACATGATCGAATCCCAGGTCCGGTTGCCGTACAGCAGCGTGCACCGGCTCTTTTCCTCCCCCTCGAGCACCGTGGCCAGGATGGACAGGATCGGGGTGATGCCCGAGCCGCCGGCGATGCCCACGTAGTGCTTGGAGTTGGCCGGATCCAGTTCGGTGAAGAACCGCCCGGTGGGCGTCATGATCTCCAGTACGTCCCCGACCTGAAGCTGCTCCATCGCATAGGTGGAGAACGTTCCGCCGGGCAGGAGCTTGATACCGATGCGCAGTCGACCAGAGCTCACCGGTGCGCAGATCGAGTAGTTGCGGCGCACGCCCTCGCCCCCCAGGTCGGTCTGGATGGTGATGTGCTGGCCCTGGGTGAACCGGTAGGCCTCACGCAGTTCCTCGGGCACGGCGAAGGTGACCGCCACACTGTCGGCGGTCAGCCGCTCGATCTCCGCGACGCGCAGCGGGTGGAACGTGCCGTGCCGCGGCTTCTTCGCCGGTGCCTGGGCCTGCTCGCGCTGGGCGCGGTCCTCGGTGACCTCGACCAGCTCGGTGATCCAGGCGGCCAGCCGCTCGGGGTGGGTCAGCTGGATCCAGTGCCCGGCCTCGGGCAGGTCCCGCCGCCACAGGTTGGGCACCCGGGAGGCGGTCTCCTCGTACAGCCCCGGGGCCACGCACAGGTCATGGCCGCCGATGACCATCTGCACCGGGACCTCGGTGCGCCCCTCGCCGGGGTGCAGCAGCTTGTGGGTGAAGTTGGCCCGGTACATCCACATGCCGCGCTTGGCGTCTACGGCGTTCGGGCCGGCGTACTCGGCGCTGGCACGGATGCCCTCGCGGCGGCGCATCAGGCCGAACCAGGCCCGTCCGGCCCCGGACAGCCACGCCAGCGGCGGGGCGATGCCGGGCAGGTGGAAGGTGTAGATGTACCAGGAGCGGGTCGCCTGGTCGGCCAGGGTGGCCAGCCGGCGCGGGCCGGGATGGCTCAGGCTGTTGCGGATCCACCGGGAGGCATGATCCAGGCAGGGGGCCCCGAAGGCGGTGTAGGAAGCGAATCGGCGGGCGATGCGGGTGCCGGTGACGGCCTCCCAGCCCTGGATGGCTCCCCAGTCGTGGCCGACCAGGTGCACCTTCTTGCCGGGGGCGGTGATGTCCAGCACGGCCTTGAGATCGCCGACCAGCCGGTCGAGTTCATAGCCGCCGTAGGACCAGCCCGGCTCGGAGCGGCCGGCCCCCCGCACGTCGTAGGCCACCACGTGGTGGCGGTCGGTCAGGTACGGCAGCAGCGGGTTCCAGACCTCGCAGGTGTCGGGGTAGCCGTGGACGAGCACCACGGTGGGCGCATCCGGCTCGCCCCATTCGCGGGCGTAGAGCGTGACCCCACCGCTGCCGGAGATCCGGTGTTCCTTCATTGCTGTATCCCTTGGATCCACGAGGCCGTCGGCTACTGCCAGGACCAGTCATCGGAGGCCACAGCCGCACCTGGCTGGGAGGGGGTGGCATTGCCTCGACGCTAAAGACCGTTGGCGGTCCCCGGGAGCCGCTCTGTGGCCAAGGATTTACTATTTCCGGACAGGCTCACAGGAGGCTTGATGACCGATTGGGATCTGCCTCGCCCCCCGGCCAGTGCCCTGGTGCTGACCGGACTGGGCATGGAACACGGAGTGCCGCAGGAAGTCAGCTTGCGTGGGACCCGCCTGGCCCCGGAAGCACTCGGTGACCTTCAGACCACCGTGACCGCCCACCAGGAGCTACAGATCATCCGCAACCTGCTCACCGCCCTCGGCGAGGATCTGCCGTTGGGCATCGAGGCCGGGATGCGCTACCACCTGACCACCCACGGCATCTGGGGCTTCGCCCTGTCCAGCAGCCCCACCCTGCGCACCGCGGTCGCCGTCGGCCTGCGGTATGTGAACCTGACTTTCGCCTTCACCCGGATGTCCGCGATCGAGCAGGACAACGGGATACAACTGGTGCTCGACAGCTCACAGCTGCCCTCCGATGTCCGCCGCTTCCTGGTCGAACGCGAACTGGCCTCGACCGTCCACCTGGCCCGTCAGCTCTTGTCGGACCCGAGCGCCGTCATCGGCGTGCACTTCCGCCACTCAGCGCCCGCTGCGACCGCACCGTATGAAAAGGCATTCGGCGTGCGGCCGACCTTCGACGCCGCCGCCAACGCCGCCATTGTCCCCGCCGAGCTGCTCAACCGTGCCTTGCCGCAGGCCGATGCCCACACCGCAGCGGTCACCGAAGCCCAGTGCCGCCGGCTGCTGGCAGACAGGCGGGCCCGGGCCGGCATCGCCGGCACAGTGCGCGATCGCCTGGTGGCCCGGCCCGGGGCCATGCCCGACATCGAGACAGTGGCCGCCGAGCTCCACATGAGCTCACGCTCCTTGCGCCGGCGCCTGACCGCCGAGGGCACCTCCTACCGCGCGCTGGCCGATGAAGTCCGCGAACACCTGGCCGAGGAACTGCTGGCCACCAAAGCGCTGAGTATCGAAGAGATCGGCCGCCGCCTCGGCTATGCCGCCACGCCGGCCTTCACCACCGCGTTCAAACGCTGGAAAGGCATACCACCCCGGGCCTATGTGCCCCGCTGAACCATTTCGGTAGCCGGCTCGCCTGGCTGAGCATCGTGGCGACGTCACGCCCTGTGGCCACACGACCTTCGCCCCGCAGCGGCAGGGCATGGCTTCCCGGAGCCTCATCCAGCTGGCCCGGACGTCGCCGATCTGGTCATCCCCCCACGTGTCGGTGGCTGTCGCGACGGCGTATCCCTGCCTCTGCATCTGGAGCGTTTCGGGGGGTGTCGAGATCAGCCGCGTGTAAGCGATCGCCATTGGGCTGCCCATCGTGTGGGAGGACCCGCTCGATCGCAGCGCGGGGATGACGCTCTCGCGCGTTTCTCCTGCCTGCTCATCCGGCCCGTGCCGCCATGCTGGCGGGCGCTGGCAGTCCAACCTGAAGACAGCGGGTTGACGCGGCCCGGGATCAGTTCCCTGCGTGAGCTTGTGCATGGAAACCGATCGGTTTACAGTGAGCCAAGATGAAACCGATCGGTTTCCCAACTGAGAATCGCGCCGCTGATACCCGGGAGAGACCCATGTCCAAGACCCTGCACTCCGCCGCCGCTACCGTCGCGAGCTGGCGCGCCGCCGCGGAAGGCGGTGACGTCGACGCCGCGGTCGCGTGCCTGAGCCGGGACGTCGTGCTCAGCTCACCGCTCACCGAGCAGTTCCGCCTCGAGGGAACTGACCAGCTGCGCGACTTCCTGACCTCGGCGTTCACGGCGGTCGAGGACATCCGCTTCCACACTCAGACCGGCGAGGGCGACGCGTACGCGCTGTTCTACCGGGCGCGGGTGGGATCCCAGCCGTTCGAGGAGGCGCAACTGCTGCGGCTCGACGACGAAGCACGCATCAAGGAGATCACGCTCTTCGGACGTCCGATGCCGGCCCTGACCGCCCTGATGATCACCCTGGGCCCCGAACTCGCCCGTCGCCAAGGCCGCCGCGGCATCGCAGCGCTCATGCGCGCCAGCGCCACACCCATACACGCGATGGTCACCTCCGGGGACCGCCGCGTGGTCCCACTGACCCGGCCGGCAGCCCAGCGGACCTGAGAGAACCAGGTCCACTGGGCGTTTGACCCCGTTCCCCTTCCAGGAGTTGGCGAGGGTGCGCGGCTCGGGAGGCGGAAGCGGGCGTGAGATCCTGCACCCGTGACGACCGCCGAACCGACTCCGCCTCGCCGTCGCGGCCGTCCCGGCTACGACCAGGCGACGATCCTGCATACCGCGGTGGAGCTGTTCAACCGCAGGGGGTACGACGCCACGAGCATGGGTGACCTGGCCAAGGTGCTCGGCGTGACCAAGCCGGCCATCTACCACCACTTCACCAGCAAGGAGGAGCTGCTCAAGGCGGCTCTGGACGACGCCCTCGACGAGCTCACGGCCGTGGTGGACGAGGCCGCGCGGCGGCAGGCCGGGACGGCGTACGAACGGCTGCGCGAAGTGGTGCGGCGCAGCGTCGAGGTGCTGGTGGCTCACCAGCCCTCGGTGACGCTCCTCCTGCGGGTGCGCGGCAACAGCGCGGTGGAACGGGCGGCCCTGGAACGCCGTCGGTGGCTGGACGAGCGGCTCGCCGAGCTCGTCGCGGACGCGGTCGCGGAGGGCGCCCTGCGCGATGACGTGACGCCGACGCTGGTGAGCCGGCTGCTCTTCGGCATGGTCAACTCGCTGGTCGAGTGGTACCGCCCGGACGGGGCGTTCACGCCCACGACGGTCGCCGACGCGATCGCCACCGTCGCCTTCGACGGCCTGGCCAGGTGAAGAAACCCCGGATTGTCCTGCGCCCGAGGCGCCCGGCGGCGACGAGTCGCGCCCATCCGCTCGACGCGGACGGGCGGCGGATTAGGCGTCGTAGTCGACGGTGACCTGGTCGCCGGTCGGGAACGATTGGCAGGTGAGGACGAATCCACCGTCGACTTCGTCCTGCTCGAGCGCGTAGTTGCGGCGCATGTCAGCCTCGCCCTCGCGGACGATGGCGCGGCATGTCCCGCAGACGCCACCCTTGCACGCGAACGGCATGTCGGAACGCGACGCCAGGGCGCCGTCGAGGATCGTCGTCTCGCGGGACACCGTCGAGGTCACGCGCCGGCCGTCGAGCACCGTGGTCAGCTCAGTGGTCGCCCCAGGCGGGGGCGCGTCCGCGGCCCGGCGCGGCTGAGGCGGCGGCGCGTCGACGTAGAACAGCTCGACATGAACGCGGTCAGCAGGGACGCCGAGGTCGGTGAGCACCGTCCGTGCGTCCTGGACCATCTGGAACGGGCCGCACAACCAGACGTGATCGAAGACCTCCGCGGGGACGAGGCCCGTGAGCAGCCGCCTCAGCTTGTCCCCGTCGAGCCGCCCGGAGAACAGCTCGACGTCGCGCGGCTCGCGGGAGAGCACATGGACCACCTGGAGCCGGGGCCCGTACCGGTTCTTGAGGTCGCCGAGCTCCTCGGTGAACATCACCGTCCGGCCGGTCCGGTTGCCGTACAGCAGCGACACCTGAGCCTGCGGGTGGGCCAGGACCGTGGACGCGACCGACAACATCGGCGTGATGCCCGATCCTGCGGCGATGCACAGGTGGCGTTCTCCGAGTTCGGGTGCGGCCTGCCAGGCGCCGGTCGGTGGCTGCACCTCGATCCGTATGCCTGGCACGACCTCGTTCACGAGCCAAGACGAGAAGAGTCCGTCCGGGATCTCGCGGACGCCGATGCGCAGAGCATCACCGGCAGGTGCGCAGATCGAGTAGGACCGGCGGTGCTCCCGGCCGTCCAGGACGCGGCGCAGGGTGAGCGACTGGCCGGCGCGGAACGCGTAGGTCTCCCGCAGTTCGGCGGGCACGGCGAAGGTGATCGCGGCGGCGTCCTCACACAACCGGTCCACCGCCGTGACGGTCAGCGGGTGGAACACGGCCGACCTGGACTGCGTGGGCGCGGGAGCGGACGTAGTCGTGGTCATGTCAGATCTCCTTGACGTGCTCGAACGGCTCAAGGCACTCGGTGCAGGCGTAGAGGGCCTTGCACGCGGTGGCGCCGAACTCCGACGTGAGACGAGTCGCCGCCGAGCCGCAGCGCGGGCAGGCGGGGGCGGCGCGCCGGGTCTGCCCGAGCATGAGCGCCACGGGCCCGGACGGGCGGGAAGCCGGTCCCGGCGGTGACATGCCTGCCTCGCGCAGCGCGGCCCGGCCGCGCTCGGAGATCCAGTCGGTGGACCAGGGCGGGGTGAGGACGATGCGTACCTCGGCGCGCGTGAATCCAGCGTCGTTCAGGCGGCTGACCAGGTCGTCGCGCATGGTCGCCAGGGCCGGGCAGCCTGTGTAGGTGGGCGTGATCGACACGATGACGCCCTCCTCGCCGTCCGGGCCCGGCCGGACGGCGACGTCCCGCAGGACGCCAAGGTCGGCAAGCGTGAGCATCGGCATCTCGGGGTCGCGAACCTGCGCGGCAACTTTGGCAGCCCGCTCCTGGACGCTCATCCAAGTCTGTTCTTGGGTGCTCACCGCGGCCTGTTCTTGGACGTCCACCGCGGCCTGCTGTTGGACGTCCGCGGTGGCCTGTTCTTGGGCGTTCATTGCGCCCTCTCCTGGGCGTTCACCAGCGGCCGCTTGGGTGGGCGCGGGCGACTACCTGCATCTCGGCGAGCAACCGGCTGAGCGATTCGCTGTGCAGGCCGTCGCGGCCGGTTCGGCCTCTGACTCCGGCCAGCGGCGCGCCCTCCGGGCGGTCGACGCCGCTGACGGCGAAGACCTGCTCGAGAACGGCGTCCATCTCGTCGCGGTACGAGGCCGAGTCGACGCCGGCACCGCTCGTGGCAAGTGCCTGCTCGACCGGATGCGTCCTGGCCAACTCGGGATAGAGCGGCCACAGTGCCTCCAACGCACCCAGGAGCCTGCGGCGCGATTCCTCTGTGCCCTGCGCCAGAGTGAGGAACCAGCGTCCAGCCCAGTCACGGTGGTAGGCGACCTCCTTAACGCCTTTGGCCGCCACCGCCGCCAGCACCGCGTCGGTGCTCCCCTGCAGCCGTTCCAGCAGCGCAAGCCGCGCCACCGAAAACAGCAGCAGGCGAACGACGACATGCGCGAAGTCGCCGTTCGGCACCTCGACGAGGCGCACGTTGCGAAACTCCCCCGCCTCGCGAAAGAAGGCAAGCGCGTCCTCCGCGGGTACGGGTGAGCCCTCGGGGAGGACGGGGACCATGCCCGGGTCCGCAGCCGCAGCCCGGGTCAGCAGCAGGCGGGCCTGTCCCAGCAGGTCGAGGGCCATGTTCGCCAGCGCGATGTCCTCTTCGAGGTCCGGTGCCCGGCTGCACCACTCCGACAAGCGCTGGGACATGATCAAGGCGTCGTCGCCGAGCATCAGGCAGTATTCGGCGAGCAGGGCGGCGTCGGTTCCGTCGGGCACCGTCGTGTCGACGCCGGCCAGCGGGTCCTCGAAGTCGGTGCCGAACGCCCACTGGGAGGAATCGCCGCCGAGCAGGCCGTCGTAGACGCTGCCGTGGTCGTCGCTCATGGTGGTACTGGTCTCCGATCGTGCGGTGGTGTGGGCGGCGCGGCGGTCACATGTGCGGCACGTTCTCGGGGATCTCGTAGAACGTCGGGTGCCGGTAGACCTTGTCGCCGTTCGGCGCGAACAGCGGATCCTTCTCGTCCGGGCTGGACGCCGTGATGGCGTCGGCCCGCACGACCCAGATGCTCACGCCCTCGTTGCGGCGCGTGTAGACGTCACGCGCGTGCCGCAGCGCCATCGCGTCGTCCGGAGCGTGGAGCGATCCGACGTGGACGTGGTTGAGCCCCCGCTTGCTGCGTACGAACACCTCGTACAACGGCCATTCCCTGCGGTCAGCATTGGTCATCGAGCCTCCTCCTCGGTGGAACGGGTCGTGAGCTCCTCGGTAGAACGGGCCACAGATTCCCCGGCCGAACGGGCCGCGAATGCCGATGCCGCTTCGCGTACCCAGGCGCCGTCCTCGTGCGCGGCTCGCCGGTGGGCCATTCGCTGGGCGTTGCAGGGGCCGTCGCCGCGGATGACCTCGGCGAACTCCTCCCAGTCCGGCTCGCCGAAGTCGTAGTGACCGCGCTCCTCGTTCCAGCGCAGCTCGGGATCCGGCAGCGTCACCCCGAGCGCCTCGGCCTGCGGGACGCTCATGTCGACGAACCGCTGGCGCAGTTCGTCGTTGGAGTTGCGCTTGATCCCCCATGCCATCGACTGACCGCTGTTGGGGGAACGTTCGTCCGGCGGGCCGAACATCATGAGCGACGGCCACCAGAACCGGTCGACCGACTCCTGGACCATGGCGCGCTGGGCGTCGGTGCCGCGCATCATCGTCATCAGCAGCTCGAAGCCCTGCCGCTGATGGAACGACTCCTCCTTGCAGATGCGGATCATGGCGCGGCCGTACGGTCCGTAGGAGGTGCGGCACAGCGGCACCTGGTTGCAGATCGCGGCGCCGTCCACGAGCCAGCCGATCGTCCCGACGTCGGCGTAGGACAGCGTCGGGTAGTTGAAGATCGATGAGTACTTCTGCCTGCCCGCGAGCAGCAGGTCGGTCAGTTCGGCGCGGGAGACGCCGAGGGTCTCGCACGCGGAGTACAGATACAGCCCGTGCCCGGCCTCGTCCTGCACCTTGGCCAGCAGGATCGCCTTGCGCCGCAGTGAGGGCGCCCGGCTGATCCAGTTGCCCTCGGGCTGCATGCCGATGATCTCGGAGTGGCCGTGCTGGGCGATCTGGCGTACCAGCGTGCGGCGGTAGGCCTCCGGCATCCAGTCCCGGGGCTCGATGCGGTCGTGGCGCGCGATCGTCGCGTCGAACGCGGCCTGGAGCCGTTCCTGCAGCTCCGGCTCCACCGGCGTCGTCGTCACTGGTCCCTCCGCACATCGACGTATTTACTTACCGATCGATCAGTAATAACGTGGCACGAGCCGGCACCTCCGCGCAAGTGGTGCCGGCGACGAACGTCGGAGCACGTCCATCGGGATCGCGACCACAGGCGGGCCCGCAGGCCCCCTCGGAGAGGAGAAAGCGTGAGCTCCATGCTGGAGAGCTATGCCGCCGGACGATGGTTCCGCGCCGCGGGCGACGGTGAGCCCCTGCTCGACGCCGCGACGGGCGAGGAGGTCGCGCGCCTCTCAAGCCATGGCCTGGACGTCGCGTCCATGGTCGCCCACGCACGGCAGATCGGCGGCCCCGCGCTGCGGGCCCTGACCTTCCACGAACGGGCGGCGCTGCTCAAAGCACTGGCCAAGCACCTGATGGCGCGCAAGGACGAGCTCTACGCGCTGTCCGTCCGGACCGGCGCCACGTCCCGGGACACGATGGTCGACGTCGACGGCGGCATCGGCACCCTGTTCAGCTATGCGAGCAAGGGCACACGCGAGCTTCCGAACGACACGATCGTCCTCGACGGCAGCCTGGAACGCCTAGGCAAGGGCGGCACGTTCGTCGGCCAGCACATCTACGCCTCACGCCCAGGCGTCGCGGTCCAGATCAACGCCTTCAACTTCCCCGTATGGGGGATGCTCGAAAAGCTGGCCCCGGCGTTCCTCGCCGGTCTGCCGACGATCGTCAAGCCCGCGAGCCAGACCGCCTACCTCACCGAGCTGGCCGTCCGGCAGATCATCGAGTCGCAGATCCTGCCGGAGGGCACCCTCCAGTTGCTCGCCGGCAGCGCGTCCGGCCTGCTCGACGCCCTCACGATCCAGGACAGCGTCGCCTTCACCGGCTCGGCGCACACCGCGGGCATCCTGCGCCGCCACCCGAACGTGCTGGACGGAGGCGTCGTCCTCGGCGTCGAGGCCGACTCGCTCAACTGCTCCATCCTCGGACCCGACGTACAGCCGGACGACCCGGAATTCGACCTGTTCATCAAGGGCGTCGCCACCGAGATGACGGTCAAGGCCGGGCAGAAGTGCACGGCCATCCGCCGGGTGCTCGTGCCCGAGACGATGGCGGAGCCCGTCATCGAGGCGCTCTCCGCACGCCTTGCCAAGGTGACCGTCGGCGACCCCCGCAACCCCGACGTGCGGATGGGCGCACTGGCGAGCCTCGGCCAGCGCGACGAAGTCACCAAAGCCGTCGAAGCACTCCGCGCCAGCGCAGAGATCGTCTTCGGAGATCCACAAGGCACGTCCCTCCTCGATGGCGACCCCGAACGCGGCGCGTTCATGACCCCCCTGGTCCTACGTGCACGTCCCGGTGCCACCGAACCGCACGACGTGGAGCCGTTCGGCCCCGTCAGCACCGTGATCACCTACGACGGCCTCGACTCCGCGATCACCCTCGCGGCCCGCGGCAAGGGCAGCCTGGCCGCCTCCGTCGCCACTCACGACCCCGACGTCGCCCGCACGATCGTGCTCGGCCTGGCCCCCTGGCACGGCCGCGTCCTCGTACTCGACCGCGACGACGCCCAGGAGTCCACTGGCCACGGCTCCCCACTGCCCGTCCTCGTCCACGGCGGCCCTGGCCGCGCCGGTGGCGGCGAGGAGCTCGGCGGCGTACGCGGCGTCCTCCACCACATGCAGCGCACCGCCGTCCAGGCGTCCCCGGACCAGCTCACCGCCGTCACGGGCCGATGGACGACAGGATCCAAACGCCTCACATCCGACGTCCACCCGTTCCGCAAGTCCCTGGCAGACCTGCGCATCGGCGACACGATCACCTCCGCGACCCGCACGGTGACGCTGGACGACATCGAGCACTTCGCCGAGTTCACCGGAGACACCTTCTACGCGCACACCGATGCCGAAGCCGCCGCGCGCAACCCCCTGTTCGGCGGGATCGTGGCCCACGGATACCTGGTCGTGTCCCTAGCCGCCGGGCTCTTCGTCGACCCGCCGCCCGGCCCGGTCCTCGCCAACTTCGGCGTTGACGGCCTGCGCTTCGTCACCCCGGTCAAGGCGGGCGACACCATCCAGGTCGCCCTGACGGTCAAGGAGATCACTCCCCGCACCGCCGCCGACTACGGCGAGGTTCGCTGGGACGCCGTAGTGACCAACCAGGAAGGCCAGCCGGTAGCCACCTACGACGTGCTGACCCTCGTAGCCAAGACCTGGCCAACCCCAGAGTCCTGACATCGCGGATCGTCACCCGCCAACGTCCGCGACCAGCCGCCCCTCCAGAGGGGCGGCTGGCGGGATGCGACGGGCGGGATGCGGCGGGATGATGCCCCCCTCGGCATAGGCCGACAGGGGGCGGAGGCGACGTAAGAGAGTGGTTAGATCTTGCGGCTGTGATCGGTTTTAGAGTCGCGGTGTTGCGTGATATCCCCTCCCCCGCACCGAGGACGTTCTCATGCGTCGATCTCGTACGGTCTCCTGCTCCACCACGATCCTGGCCGCCCTCATCACGATCACCGCCCTGGCTCCTGCACAGTCGGCCTTCGCGGACAGCGGCACCACCGCCCCGCGCGAACTGGTCGATCTCGGCACGCTCGGCGGGTACTGGAGCATCGCGAACGCCATCAACAACCGTGGTCAGGTCGTCGGCACCAGCCCCGTCGCATCCGGGCTGAACCACGCCTTCCTCTGGAAGGACGGGAAGATGACCGACCTCGGGACCCTCGGCGGAGACACCAGCACCGCCACCGGAATCGACGACGACGGCCGCGTGGTGGGCTGCAGCGACACCCGGTCCGGCGAGTCGCACGCGTTCGTGTGGCAGCACGGCATCATGCGCGACATCGGCGACGGCGGCCCTGGGTACTGCGGCGCCGAGGTCAGCCGAGGTCACATCGTTCGCCAGTACCAGTCCGACCCGGCCCAGGGCTTGGCCGGCTCCCGCGCGCAGTTGATCCGCACACCGTCGATCTTCCAGGCCACCTGGGTCAAGACCGAGATCGCGCTCCGGCCCGGCGTGACGGCCGGGGACGTCAACGATTCCGGTCAGGTCGTCGGCGCGGACAACTGGACGGTCAACGACAGCGGATTCCCGCAGAACACCTGGCGCGCCTACCTGTGGAAGAACGGAGTCGGGCAGGATCTGGGCACCCTGGGCGGCATGAGCGTGGCCAACGCCGTCAACGAAGCCGGTCATGTGGCCGGCACCTCCGACACCAGCGATGACACCCGGATGCCGTTCTATTGGGACGGCACGACGATGCGACAACTGACCGTTCCCCAGGGGCAGCGATACGCCGGGGCAAACGACATCAACGACAGCAACCAGATCGTCGGCAGCTACAGTGCCTCCGGCAAGTCCGAGGCCCTGGTGTGGAACACGCCCGGCCAAGCCCCCGAGACGCTCCCGACGCCCCAGGACGTCCAAGGTGCGGACGCCAGAGGCATCAACTCTCAGGGCTGGGTGACCGGGTACGTGCAGTACTCCCCGACCAACCCGCTCGGTACCCGCGCCGTCATCTGGAAGTAGCGGCCAGCGAGGGGACCGCCACATCGCGGCCATCCCGGCGAGAGTAGGCGCCGCGGCCACCGTCTCACCTTCGAGTCTCAACAACCCGAAGGTGAGACGGTCGCCGGCCGGGTCTGCACCACCGGCGTACGGCTGGTCCCGCGGGTGACCGAGATGATCGTGGCCTACGACGACGCCGCCCGCACCCTGACCTACCAGGCCACCGGAACACCGTCGTTCGTCACCCTCGCCCGCAACCGCTGGCACATCACCCCGATCGACAACGACACCTCACGCGCTACCTACCAAGGGCAGTTCGAAACCCGCGGCGTGCTCGGCCTCCTTGCCCGCTGGTGGATCCTCGCCCAGATCAACCGCACCGCACGCCGCCTCCTCGACGACCTCAAGCACTACGTCGAACACGGCACGCCATCACCACGCAAACAGCGCCAGCTCGACAGGAAAAGCGGACGGACGCACGATTGATCACCGATGTCCGCCAGGCCGGACGCCACCCGGCTACTTGGCTGACGCGAGCGATCGGAATCAGCTCGCGTAGAACTCCGCATAGTCCCTGTAGATCCAGCCGTTCGTGCTAGGCCAGTCCGTGTGGTACCACAGGTTTCCGAAATTGTTTATACAGAGCCTGTCGATATGGATGAGCTTGCCGTAGTCGAACCTCGCGACAATGCGAGCTGACCCATAGTAGTTCGAATGCACCGGAGCGTTGTCGACGACGACTATCGCAATAAAGTTGCGATCCGAACATGAAACCGCCTCTGCGCTGGGTGTAACGGCCAGGACAGGCGCCGAAACCATTGCTGCAATCATCACGGACAGGAATCGCTTGCGCATCGTTCCTCCTCGGTCGAGGTTGCCGGAATGAGCCCGCGACGCAGAGCATTCTTGCCGCGGCCAGAAGATCTTTCGAGTGACTTGCGATCATGGTGATCTCTCCCTTATTCGGTGTCAAGAGTTGACAGTCCCCTTTTCTCAGCGTCGGACGGCGACCCCTTTGGCGTGGATTGCTCGGCGCATGGTCGACCGTGGAGATCGACGGTTTCAGGCCGTTTTGGGCTGCCCGAAATCTGCGAATAGCACCGCCTCGACAAAGGTCTCCATCGCCGCCGTGAACGTCCGTCAAAGGGTGCACGGCGTGGGTATTCGTCGGTGTGCACCAAACCGCTTCCCGCAAGTCGACCACGGTGGCGGATCCGTCGGCCAAGGCCAGTCGTCCTGAACCTGCTCGGCCCTGTGGGCGCAGCCGTACGCGGGTGCCCTCGAATCCGCCGCGGATCTCGATCTGGTCGACGAGCATCCGTGCCGCCCAGAGGCCGCGAGCCCGTTGTCCGGCACGTGGTGGCACGTAGCCCGCGAGCGGGCCTGGTCGCCAATGGCCATGGTCGGCGATCTCGCAGACCAACCGCCCGGCCTGGGCCCAGAGCCTGGCCTGCGCGGGTGGAGCGCCGGGCCGGTTCGGGTTCGATCTCGCTGAGCTGGAACTCCACCTCGTCGAAGCGGCCCTGCTCGCGGGCAATCACGGGGACGCTCGCCTGCACGCGGGAACGTCCCTCGACCACATCCCACATGGCCGCCCTGGATGGGGCGCGGCTCAGCTGGTGCTGGCGCGCGGCGAGGCGGCCCGTGGACGCGACGACGACGCGGCGGCGCTCGCCGGGCAGGTTCTCGACACGATCACGCCGGACGGGCTGCGTTCCAACAGCCGTGAGCGGCTCGCCGCCCTCGCCGATGACCTGGCCGGCGTAGATACCGCTACGGCGCTCAATCTGCGGGACCGGATCAATGCACTGCCAGCGCTTGAGCCGGTCGGGCGGTCGAGCGCGGAGCCGAACGGCTCCTGACGGGGCCTTTTGGCCTACCGTGAATCTTGGTGAGCAAGCTCAGGCGGAGCGGCGACCACTCTGCGCCAGCCGGGAACGCAACCAGTCGGCCCTGGCACGGTTTTGTTCTGGGGTGTCGCGCAACGCATCGAGGTCAACAGCGCTCTGGCGAAGCCGTTCATAGTCGGGGTGATCAGGCGGGATGACTTTTGCGCCGTCACCGATGAGGGGGGACAGCAGGAGCTTGCCGTCTTTCCAGACCGCCTGCATGTCACACCTCCAGCCCGTAGTGCCTGACATAGTACCTGGCGACGATTTCGGTCACGGGCTCCCACAAGGGCGACAAGATCCGTAGCTGGGCAAAGAAGAACCGCGTCGAGCTGTGCTTCACCCCGACCTACGCGTCCTGGGCCAACCCGATCGAAACCCACTTCGGACCGCTGCGACAGTTCACCGTCGCCAACTCCCACCACCCCAACCACACCGCGCAGACCCGCGCCCTGCACGCCTACCTGCGCTGGCGCAACACCAACGCCCGCCACCCCGACGTTCTCGCCGCCCAACGACGCGAACGCGCCCGCATCCGCAGCGAAAAGGGCATCCGCTGGGGCGGACGCCCACTCGCCGCGGCCTGACCGCCCGTCTCGGGTGCTGGTCGGCCTCTCCACGGCGCCGGACCTTACCGAGACATCGGCTTGAGGGCTTCGGCAATCTCTGGCACCAGGGCCTCGTAGGCCGCGCGCGACAGGTGCATGCCGTCGGGGTCGAACGCGGCGGGGCCCAGCCGGTCTGTCACCGCGCGCACCCTGATCGCAGTGCCGCCGGCCGTCGTGACCAGCTCGGCCAGCACCTCGGCATAATCCCTGATCAGGTCGTTGACCTCGGCGGTGTCGAACGGCTCGGGAGCACGAGCAAGGCCCGGGGGCACGAGCGCGACCCACCGACCACCGCGCTCCAGCTCGCGAGCCACGTTCTTGCGGAAGAGGCCCAGGGAGCTCGAGAAGGCCGGATGGTTGTCGCTGCTCCCGATCGACAGCACGACCGCGTCATACGACGCCGGATCCCGATCGCCGACCTGGCCTCGCAGGGACCCCGACCAGGCACCGCCGACCGCGCAGGACTCGACGTCGCCGCCGACCGCGAGCGGCACGAGGTCCGGGTACTGGTCCTGAAGCACCGCGAGGTTGCTGTCACCGAGCAAAAGAACGGTCATATGAACATCCTGCACCAGGACACTGACACGGCCCGCAGACCAGGCACGACATCGAGGACTCCACCCGTTGCCGCGGCCGCCATGGCACGCAGCTCATGAAGCAATCCGGCGAACCTATGCGGTCACAGCACTAGCGTGTCCGCGTGAATGATCATCTGCGTGCCGCGATGCGCGACGCCCGCGTGACCCGCCTGGACGATCGCGGGCTGATGTCCCTTGAGGAGGCTCGCGCGCTGCTGGCTCGAACGCAGACGTTCCGGCGCGGTGAAGGAGAGTTGGTCGACGGCACGTTCGTCCTGGAGCTCGATCGCGTCTGGGCAGCTCTGCTGAGCCTGGCGGACGCGGCGGAGTTCACGGCGATCGCGACCGGTCTGACCTGGGAGGCCGACCCACGGGGCATGGAAAACCTCGCGCTGTACGAGCGGTATGGCGACGGCGTCCTGCCTTGGATCGCCACCCGTGTGGACGATAAGGGCGTTCTGCACAACAAGCCCTGGTGCGTGCTGCCGTGCCTGCTGGCGTCCGGCTCCGACGAGGCGTTCGGCATCGCGGCCTCGCTTCGGGACCAGGAGGTTCTGTGCCAGTGGGTGATCCGGCATCCCGACAGCGGATTCCGGTTGCTGGCCGGGCGTTCGCAGGAGAAGACCGTGGCGGCGGCGATCCGTGCGCTGCACCAGATCGACCCGCGTGGTACGGCGCACCGCCTGCCGGGCTTGGGGCTGGACACGCCCCCGATGCCGGACAGGATCAGGGCGGCGCTTGACGCCGCGCCCCGGATCGAGTCGGCACCGAGCATGCCGCTGGCCATGGCCGAGCTGGAGGAGTGCTTCCAAGACTGGGAGTACCCGATGTGGGACAACGCCAATTACTTTTGCGCAGCGATGCGGATGACGGGCTTCATCACCCCGGGCGGCACCGACGGCCTGGTGTTCCAGTCCCTGGTCACGGGCCTGGGCCAGGGCGACATCAGGGTCGAGTTCCACCGGTTCGGCTTCGGCCTGCCGTTCGGCTGGATCAACGGGACCGCACACCAGGTGGCGGACGAGGAGACCGCCGACACGATCGAACAGACGCACAGCGTCGGCGGCCGGGCGCTTGATCCACACCCTGAGTTCGGGGACGCCCTCGGCCGGCTGGAGGTCCACATGCTGGCGCTGGATCCCGACGAGGCGTTCCTGAACGGGGAACCGCTCAAGCAGGTGCTCGATCTGCCCGCAACTGCCGTGCCGCTGTTCACCCTGGACGAGTGGACGATGCCGGAGGCAGAAGAGTCTGCCAGCCGCACCGACGATCTCGTTCTGGCCGTCGAGGCCCTGCGCGAGCGCCGTGCGATCACCTCGGCACTGCACCCGCGGTCGCGCGAACTTTACCTGCGTGAACGCGTCGCCCTGCTCGGCGGCCACGGTGGGCCCTGGTAGCCGGCTGTCCGGCACGAAGCCTGACATCGCTGATCGGCACCCGTTGACGTCACCGGCCACCGGCACGGCCCGGCCCGGCACGGCCGCACCGGCGGCTCCGCGGCCCAGCTGTTTCCCGGCGCCGACGGTCAGGGCGCGGAGGTCTTCCCCGTGGAGTTTTGCTCCGGCGTCGATCCGGGTTCGGCGGTCATTCGTCGGTGGTGAGTCGTTCGATGGCTTGCTGGCGGTCTTGGTGGGTTGGCCGGCTGTAGCGGCGGGCGGTTTCGACGGAGTGGCCGAGGAGTTCGGCGACGATGACGATGTCGGTGCCCTGGAGGGTCATGGTGGTTCCGGCGGTGTGTCGCAGGACGTGCGGGGTGAAGACACCGTCGCGGCCCAGTGGCAGGCCTGCGGTGTCGGCGATGGCGCGTAGCGCGGTGTAGGCCGAGCGGGCCGACAGGCGGCCGCCGCGGCGGTTGAGGAACAGCGCAGGGCTGGTGTCGGCGCCCTTCCGGCCGGTCCGCTCATCCAGCCATTCCTCCAGCACCGTGCGGAGCTTGGGGTGCAGGGGAACCTCGCGGTATTTACCGTTCTTGCCGTGCCGGACGATCAGTCGGCCCTTGGGGGCTGACAAATGGACGTCGCCGGTGTCCAGGCTGGTGGTCTCGCTGATGCGGGTGCCGGCGTAGAAGGCGGTGTAGACGATCGCCTTGTCGCGCAGCGGGGCGCGGTCGGCTGCGCGCAGCAGCCGGAGCTGGTCGCGTTTGTCCAGGGCCCGGGGGGTGGTCGGGGGGCGGTCGGCGCGTTCGGCTGCAGCCGGGCCCAGCCCCCGGCGGCGGTAGAAGTCATCGACGGCGGTCAGATGCGCGTTGATGGTGGCGGGCTTGCGTTCGGCCACGGTCTGAAGGTGGGTGCGATAGTCCCGGGCGGCCCGGTCGCGGGCGTCGGGGTCGGTGAGCGGGTCGCCCTCGACCGTTCCATCGGCGGCCAGCCAGGACAGGTATTGGCGGACCCGGGAGGCGTAGACGCGGACGGTGCCGGCGTCCAGCGGTCCGCCCGGCCGAGCGAGACTGTGTTGATATTCGGCGAATACCGCCTGCAGGCTCTCGGGAAGCGGGGTCGGGCGGGCACCCCGCCGCCGCTCGCCGTGCGATGCCGCGTCACCGGTTGGGCGCGAAGTATCAGAGACCACTCCCTCAGGCTACTTCAGATATTTCTGAATATCGGAAGTTTCTAGGGTAGAATGAAGACATCCGGCGACGACGACATCCCATCCTGAGGCTGACCCGCCACACCGGCTCACCCCGACAAGGGGGATGTTCATGCCGATGCCCGATCGTGCTCATCGGCCCGACTGGCCCGGGGCGACCCCGGGCAGGCGCGCTTCCCGGATGAACCAGGTCTGGCCAGCCGTGATCGCGCTGGCCACGGTGATCGTTTTCATCGTGTTCCTGGTCCAGGTCGGCCTGCTGATGGCAGTGGTCATGGCGCTGTCGATCCTGGTGGCCGCCACGATCCTGGTCACGCTCGTGACCGGAACCGCGTGGCTCACCGGGCTTCGCCGCCTCGCCCCGCAGCTGCGGGGACACCACTGACCCCATCCCGGGGCCGGCCCATCCCGATCACAACCTCCCGAGCCGCCACCCGGCGGCCCGGGGGGAAGGGACATAGACCCATGTGGACGACCACTGAACGACGCACAACGATCAGCCTCTCGCCACCCTCGACACCCCGGCTGCGGATGCGGCCGCCGCGTCCTGCGGGCTCGGCTCGCTCATCGCTGGACGGTGCCTGGTGGCCCCGCTCGGCCGACCCGGCCGCCGAACTGCCCGGACTGATCCTGGCCCTGCAAGCCCTCGGCCGACCCGACGATCGCCGTCCCATCACCCACATCATGCTGCGTGTAGCCGACTGGGACAGCCGGCCACGCCGACTGCGCGTCGACGGCCCGGCCGACACCCGGGTGGTGCGGCTGAGCTGGTTCGACACCCTGCCCGCCGGGTTGCTCACCGCGATCTACGCCGATGGTCGGCGCGTCGACCTGCTCACCGTCCCGGCGTCCACCGGCCACGCGGCAGCCAGCGCGGCCATGGAACTGGCCGCCCACACCACCAACCACCTGCGCACCCCCGAGCTGCTGGCCGCGCTGACCACACCTGCCAGGCAAGACCCGGCCGGGACCGAGACGGCATCCCAGAGCGCCTGGGAATCGGAGGGTGGACGGCTGCGCGAAGACCTTGTAGCGCGTTGACCCCGCGCCCGCCATCCCGGCCCGGCACGGCCGGGTCCGCCCACCAGCGATCGGAGATCGCCATGACCATCATCGCCACCCCACCGACCGCGTCCACCGCGTCCACCTGGTACGCCGGGTACACCGGGTTCACCGCCGTCCGCCGCTCCCAGACCGCGGCCAAGGCGGGCATGCCCACCCACGGGCGCCCCGGCCACACCATCGTCGCCCTGCACGGCGACCTCGACATCGCCTCCACTCCAGCACTGCGCCAGCACCTGATCGGCACACTGCACCACAGCGCCCGGCTGCTGACCCTGGACCTGGGCGAGGTGACCTTCTGCGACGCCGCCGGACTGGCCGTGCTGATCGGCACCCAACGCCGCGCCACCGGGCTCGGCATCACCCTGCAACTGGCCAACGCCCGGCCACAAGTCGCCAAGCTGCTGCGCATCACCGGACTGGACCGCGTCCTCACCGTCCGACGCAGCCTGCAACCCCAGCCTGCGGCTCTGGCACAAGTCAGCGGCATGCGCAGCTGAACGCAGGGCACAAGACCAGCAACACGACCAGTCGGCGCCCGGTCCGGCGCCGCCAACCGAGCGGGAACTCGGCCCGGGCTTGCTTGTGATAGGAGAATCCCGTGAGCACTGTGTCCCCTCACGACGCCGACGAGGCCGCATCACCGACACCGCACACTGGACGATGGCGACTACCCAGCGGGCGGTCGGCGACCGCCCACGTCCGTCGAACAATCCACGCCGCGCTGCAACGCTGGGGACTGGGCTCGGCCGCAGACACCCTCACCAATCAGATGACGGCGCTGATCCAGGAACTCTCCACCCGCTTCGCCGCGAGTGGAAGCGGTCCGCTGGACCTGCGGCTGGAACTACGCACAGCCGACCGCTTGCTGCTGGGCGAGATCCACGACACCACCCGTGACCGGTCCGAGCCCGATGACCGGACACTCGCCCGCCACCCGGAGCCCCGTCGCGGCATCATCGCCCTCACCTACGGTCGTCGGCCTGCCCGGAACGGCACCGCCACCTGGTACACCCACACCTTCACCTGGTTCCAGCCGGACGAGCTCACCACCGACCGCTAGGCCCAATGCGGGGTGGTCAAGGTGCCGGCAGGTCGTCCGATGTCTCAAAGTAGTCCTGCAGAAGATCGGACTTCACGAGGACTCTCGCTGTTTCCGGGTGGTCACGCCGGATTCTTTGGGCGTATCTCGCGCAGAGTTCCCTTCTCCTCATCGGGTTGTTGTGAAGGAGTGTCTTGGCGTTCCACAGGTGAGTGAATGCCGTGTTCTTTCGTCCGGATCGCAACTCGGCTCCCCTGTAGTCGCGCAGGAACGAACCTATGTGCACGCCACTCGCGTGCGCGCACATGGGTAGTAGTCGCTGCTCCACGAAGATCGGGTGTGCGGGCAAGGCCCCGCCGGGCTCCGACAAGATCGGGTTGCCCTCCATGAACGACAGCGCCCGGTCGGCGTATTCGTCCTTGAATCCGTCTTCGGTGAAGAGCAGCAGTGCGGCGCTGCACGGGGTGACCGACCAGTCCAGGTTGCTCCAGCTAAAGCCGGGGGGCGCGACGAGGCTGTCCTGGCCGACGTAGGAGGCGAAGCCGAGTGGCTCCTCATGCAGGCTCATGACCTCCGCGGTGACCAGCTTCCGGATGCTTTTCCAGACGATGAGGTCGGTGTCCATGACACAGCACGGGGCCTTCTCCCGCCGCAGGGCAACGATCTTTCCGAACGACCAGAAGACGCCGCAGTTGATCGTCTGAGACGCCGGATCCAGATGTTCGGAATCGACGCCGCCGTCCCAGAGGTCCAGGAGCCCCAGCCGATCGTAGAACTCCCGGCCCACGGGATCGGTGTAGAGCCGGATCGTTCCATTGTGCCGACGCCATTCGAGGGCCGACAGGACCGTGGTGAGGACCTCGAAGTCCTCCTGCCGGTACGGGGCGTTTTCGGAGCGCGAGACATAGTAGTTCGTGGTCGGCCGGGTGGACACGACGTGAATCGCCCTCACGATCGACCTCTTCCACGGCATCCCGGCTGACGGCTCCGCTCACCGCCGCGGCCCGCAGATGATGGCCCTCTCACGACAGGTAGCGCTGGATGCTGGGCATGTGGCGCAGCATTCCCACGAGGCCGGGGTAGTCGGTGCGGATCCGGGCCACACATTGCCGGCAGAAGGCCTCCCGGTGGTCCGGATCGCCCTTGAGCGCATCCTTGTAGGCCCAGACATGGGTGACCAGTTCGTTCCTTCCACCGCCGGCCATGGTCTCGCTGTTGCGCCCCGGCCGGGGCCAGTCGAGGAAGTACGTCGGCCGCACCCCCAGTCTCAGCGCGCACATCGGCAGCAGCCGCTGGGCCACGAACACGTCGTAGACCGGCAGGCGGTCCACTGCCTCCCGCTGGACCGGGTTTCCCACGATGAACTCCATCGCCTTGGCGTGGAACATCTCGGTGAGCCGGTCGTCCGCGAAGTACGTCAATGCGGCGTTACACGGGGTGGCCTCCCAGTCCCACTCCTCCCAGACATAACCGGTGGGCGTACTCAGCTCGCACCGAGGCTTGTAGATCATGTGGTGCAAGGGCTCCGGGTGCAGCGCCATGAACTCCGAGGTGATCAGGTCGT
Source organism: Actinomadura sp. 6N118 (assembly GCF_044326415.1). Lineage (NCBI taxonomy): Bacteria > Bacillati > Actinomycetota > Actinomycetes > Streptosporangiales > Thermomonosporaceae > Actinomadura > Actinomadura sp. 6N118. The sequence continues at coordinate 561,220 of NZ_JBIRAZ010000005.1, forward strand.
CGAGCGCCCCCCAGACGATGAGGTCGGTGTCCAGTGAGACGAAAGGCGCCGTCTCCGCCCGGAGGGCCGCGACGCGACCGGCGGTCCAGAACACGTTGTGGTGGATCAGGGGAGGCAGCGACTCCAGCACGTCGGTGTCGATTCCGCCGTCCCACAGTTCCGTCATGCCCAGCCGGCGGTAGTAGGCCTCCCCGACGTGGTCGGTGTACAGCTTGACCGGACCGTTGAACCGGCGCCAGGCGGCGGCCGAGAGAATGGTCGTGAGCAGTTCGAAGTCCTCCACCTGGTAGCCGTCAGGCCCCTTCAGGCGCCCCAGGTACGGCACGGACGGCAGGGTGGAGTTGACGTGAATGGCTTTCATTCGGCGACCAGCTACCGGCGGTCCGCTACGAGCCGGTTGACGACCGTCGCCAGCTGTTCGAGCGCCGGGCGGACGCTCGGGGGCGCCTCCGAGGCGCGAAGCACGAACGGGACCTGCCCCGGCTGGATCCTCATCGCCACCTCTTCATCCGCGGGGGGATCCACAGCGTCGACGGCGAACAGGAGTGTGATCCGGGCGTTGCCCGCCGTCATGGCGATCGAGCAGGTGATCGAGTCCGGCACGTACCGCTCGTCGGCGTTGGGCGCCAGCTCCATCAGGGTCCCGACGTCCAGATGCTGCGCCAGGACCGTGAGTTCCTCGGCGCGGACCTCCGCCGAGAACCGCTCGCTGACGCTCCGCCGCTCGTCCTCATAGGACACCTCGGCCGCGTTCTGCGCCGGGATCGTCGCCCGGAACTCCAGCCGTTGCCCTGGGCAGCCACCCGCGATGAACAGGTCGATCGTCACATCGTCTGCGGCGTCCGCAGCCCCGCCGGCCAGCCGCGAGACCGCGGCCTGCATGCGTTCGACGTCGGGCCGGGTGAATGATTCGATGATTGTCCGCATGTCGTCCCTCGTTGTGAAGAAGCAGGGCCTAGATGAGGTCCAGGCCGATCGAGAAGTGCTCGGCCGCAAGCGGCGCCGAAGTACAGACCCGGTTGACGTGGCGCTGCACCGCCGGCCCGGCGACGACGTGCATGACCGTCCCGGTGTTGACAGGCGTCCGGTTCGGGCAGCGGCTGTCGGTGTACTCGTCCTGGTTGCCGATCATGTGACCGAACTCGTGTGCGGCGACGTCGCCGCTGTCGGTCGTGTGCCAAAGCGTCATGTTGGTCTGGCCGGGGCCCCTGCTCACCCGGACCGTGTGGTGGGCGTTGGAGGTCACGAACTGCGCGTTGAAAGTGATGGTCGAGTCACCGTAGGGTCCCGTGCAAACGAACTGGCCGCTCCATTTGCCCTCGATGCCGGTCTCCCATCTCGTTCGCAGCGTCGTCATCTCTTGGGCTGTGATCCCCGCGTCCGGCACGAGCCGGATCCGCACCGTGACTGCCGTGCAGCTCTGCTGGAACGCCGCGGTCCAGCCGAAGATGCATTCGGACCGTGAGAACCGGCGCTCGCCGACGTACGGGCAGGGACCTGCGGCGGCGTCGGAATCCTCGGTCAACTGGAGAGCGTTGTCGGGCACGACGGCTCCTTTCTCCGCTCCCACCTCGGGAGCGTCGGGCTGGGATGAGACGTGCGAAAGGGCAGGCACCGGGGCATTTCCCGTGAGGTAAGTGCTGTACTCCGGCAGTGACTCGACGCGGTAGAAGGCGTCCGTCTTCCGGGTCAGATCAAGGAATCGGGTGAACAGGCGCGGGTTGTAAGGGACCGAGTCGATCCGGCGGAGGACGTTCCGCGCGTACGCGCGTGCTCGGGCCGCCTTGACACCGAACGCGCCCGAGCCGCCCGGGTCGCCCAGTACGCGCAGGAAGTCCTCGATACGGTCGCGCGCCAGCCGCCGGAGATCGGGAGGGAGGGTGGAGACGCGGTGGACGTCCGGCACCGTGGCGACGTAGCTGGAGATCGAGTCGGCGTCGGCGAACTCCCCCGAGAGCACCATGGTGTAGTAGGCGGGCAGATCGAACACGTTGAGGTTGGTGATCGTGTTGTGCAGGTTGACGGTCACGTTGGGCAGGGCCCTGACCTCGGTGAAGTGGCGGAGCACGTCGTCGAACCTGCTGTGCATGCGCACGTACTCCGTCGTCCTCCGCGTGCCGTCCAGGCTGATGTTGAAACGGACCTCACGAAACCGCGTCAGGTGCGGTCGGATGTCGACGTTCCCGGAGGTCAGGGTGGAACCGTTCGAGATGATCTCCACGGACGCGTCGCTCGCCAGCACGGTCAGCACGTCCAGGAACCGGGGCTCGTTGATGGGATTGCCCCCGTGGAACGTGACGGCACGAACCGGGTTCGCCCGGATGAAGCCGATGACCTTGTCGATGTCGTTGCGCTGGTAACCGACCGGCTCCACACCCAGCATCCGGTGACGATCCGAGTTCAGCCGCGTGCTGAGCTTGTCGAAGCACATCCGGCAGCCGTAGGTGCAGAGATTGCTGAGGGCGATCAGCAGATAACGCGTTCGGCCGACCGTGCCGGTCGCCTCGTCGTAGTCCTCCGCGACGTCCTCCCAGCGGAAGTTGTCCCGGTAATAGTGGAAAACGGTCGGCTGGCGCGTCGCCTCGTCCAGGCACGCCCGGCAGCCCCCGGGGATCTTGCCGCCCATGAACTGCTTGCGGGCACTGCGCATCGTCTCGCTGTTGACCAGCTCGGACACGTCGTCGACCGAGCCAAGGTGACCGGCCGCCGGTCCTTTGTCCTCACAGCAGATGACCGACTCGCCGTCGGCCCACACGGCCAGCGAGACGAAGGGGGCGACGCAGAGCGGTGCTCTCTTCCCAGTCTCGTGAGTCATCGCTTCGCGCATTTTTCGGCTTCGTGGATCGACACTGACCTGTCTCCCCCTTCGCAGTCGCCTGGCCGTCGCCTATGAGGTCCCTCGGGGCCGGGCCGACTCTGATCAGTGGACCCCGTGCATCGCCGCGTGGCTATGCGATAGGCCCATCTCGGCCAAACGATGACCGGGAACGGCCTGTCCGACCATGGCGGTGCGGCGGCCACGGCCTGTCCGGCCATGGCGGTGCGGCGGGCACGGCCGCGTCGGCCCGGTTCGCGCGCCATGACAGCGTTGGTGGCGCCATGACAGCGCTGGTGACATTCGGGTTCTACGCTTCGGCCCGCCGTTACGCCCCGGCTTCAGTCCTCGCTTGCTCCCCAGTTGGCGCCGCGGCCGCGTGCCTCGTCGAAGACCAGCCATGTGCGGGTGCCGCGGACTCCGGGGATGTCCTGGATGCGTTCCAGCACCACGTGCCTGAGCGCCGCGTTGTCCGGAGCCCTGACCAGGACCAGCACGTCATAGTCGCCGCCGACCATCGCGAAGTGCTCGATGTAGGGGATGTCCCGGAGCCGGGCTGTTACCGCGCGCCAGGTGTTCTGCTCGATGGTGACCGAGACGTACGCGGTGGTGCCGAGGCCCGCCTTCTGCGGGGCGAGCTCGGCGGTGAAGCCGGTGATCACTCCGTCGTCCATCAGCCGGGTGAGGCGCGCGTAGGCGTTGGCGCGGGAGATGTGGACCCGTTCGGCGAGGGCCCGGACCGAGATCCGGCCGTCGCGCAGCAACTCGGCGATGATCGCGCGGTCCACCTCGTCCAGCCGGGCAGAATGTCCCAGCCGTCCCGCTGATACGTCCTCGTCCCCCGACATTTGGCCTCCTCAGGGCGTGGAACCGAGCTATTTGTCGCCTATTGTGCCCGGTGTCTTGAACGGATGGTCGCGTCTGAGGACCCTTTGGGTGTCAAGCGTCCAGAGAAAGCGAGCGCCGCCATGCCCGTGGGGACAAAGGTCGATCATCTTCTTCCTTCAGTCGTTCCGGTGCGCTTCGTCGCCGAGGACGGCACGGCCGTCGAGGCGCCCGAGGGTTACCCGGCACCGGCGGACGAGCAGTTGGTGGGGGCGTACCGCCGGATGGTCCTGGGCCGCCGCTTCGACCGCCAGGCGACCGCGCTGACCAAGCAGGGCAGGCTCGCGGTCTACCCGTCGAGCCGCGGGCAGGAGGCCTGCCAGATCGCCGGCGTGCTCACGCTCCGCGAGGACGACTGGCTGTTCCCGACCTACCGGGACTCGGTGGCCCTGGTCGCCCGCGGCGTCGATCCGGTCGAGGTGCTCACCCTGCTGCGCGGCGGCTGGCACTGCGGGTACGACCCCGCCGCCACGCACGTCGCGCCCCAGTGCACGCCGCTGGCCACCCAGACCATCCACGCGGTGGGCATGGCCGAAGCCCTGCGCCGCAAGGGCGAGGACTCCGTCGTGATGGCCTTCATCGGCGACGGCGGCACCAGCGAGGGTGACTTCCACGAGGCGCTCAATTACGCCGCGGTCCTGCGCGCCCCAGTCGTGTTCTTCGTGCAGAACAACAAGTACGCGATCTCGGTGCCGCTGGCGAAGCAGACTGCGGCTCCCGCGCTGGCCTACAAGGGGATCGGTTACGGCGTCCGTTCCGAGCAGGTGGACGGCAACGACCTTGTCGCGGTCCTGTCCGTTCTCACCGAGGCCGTGCGGCATGCGCGGACGGGAGGCGGCCCGTTCCTGGTGGAGGCGCACACCTACCGCATGGACGCCCACACCAACGCCGACGACGCCTCGCGGTACCGGGAGGACGAAGAGGTCGAACGCTGGGAATCGGCCGACCCCCTCCCCCGCCTGGAGACCTATCTCCGCACCCGGGGCCTGCTCGGCACGGAGGACATCACCGCAGCGCACGAGGCCGCCGAAGCGTTCGCTTCCCGTCTGCGCGACGAGATGAACGTCGATCCGGAGACCGACCCGCTTGAGCTGTTCGACCACGTCTTCGCCGATCCCACGCCGCAGTTGCGCGAGCAGCGGGCACAGCTGGCGTCCGAGCTGGAGGGCTGACATGACCGCGATGACGATGGCGCAGGCACTGAACGCGGCGCTGCGGGACGCGTTGCGCGAGGACGAGCGGGTGCTGGTCTTCGGCGAGGACGTGGGCCCGCTGGGTGGGGTCTTCCGGATCACCGACGGGCTGACCAAGGAGTTCGGCGAGGATCGGTGCTTCGATACTCCGCTGGCCGAGGCGGGGATCGTCGGACTCGCCGTGGGCATGGCGATGGGCGGCTTCCGCCCGGTGGTCGAGATGCAGTTCGACGCGTTCGCCTATCCGGCGTTCGAGCAGATCGCCTCGCACGTGGCCAAGATGCGCAACCGCACCCGCGGCCAGGTGCCGCTGCCGCTGGTGATCCGTATCCCGTACGCGGGCGGCATCGGCGGCGTTGAGCACCACTGCGACTCCAGCGAGGCCTACTACGCCCACACGCCGGGCCTGAAGGTCGTCACCCCGGCGACCGTGGACGACGCGTACTGGCTGCTGCGCGACGCCATCGACGACCCCGACCCTGTGATCTTCATGGAGCCCAAGCGGCTGTACTGGTCCAAGGAGGAGGCCACTCCCGGCGAACGGCGCGCTTCGAGCTTTGGTCGAGCGGCGGTACGACGCGAGGGAAGCGACGCGACGTTGGTGGCCTACGGGCCCAGCCTCCCGGTGGCCCTCCAGGCGGCCGAGGCGGCGGCAGAGGACGGCATCTCCTTGGAAGTCGTCGACCTGCGCACGATCGTCCCGTTCGACGATGAGACCGTCGTGGCATCGGTGCGCAAGACGAGCCGCTGCGTGGTGGTGCAGGAGGCGCAGGGGTTCGCCGGAGTGGGCGCGGAGATCGCGGCGCGCGTCCAGGAACGCTGCTTCCATTCGCTGGCCGCTCCCGTACTGCGCGTCACGGGGTTCGACATCCCCTACCCGCCCCCGAAGCTCGAGCACTCGCACCTGCCGGACGTCGACCGGATCCTCGACGCGGTCGACCGTCTCCAGTTCGACGACGAGCCCGACGTCCTCCACCTGGCCCGGGAGGCATCATGACGATCGCTCCCGCACGCCAGGTATTCCGCCTCCCCGACCTCGGCGAGGGCCTGACCGAAGCCGAGATCATCGAGTGGAAGGTGGCCGTCGGCGACACGGTCGAGATCGACCAGATCGTCGTGGACGTCGAGACCGCCAAGGCGGTGGTGGAGGTCCCTGTCCCCTACGCCGGAACGGTCGTGAGGCTGCACGCGGAGACGGGCGCCGTACTGGCGGTGGGCGAACCCCTCATCGAAGTGGGCCCGGCCGCCGCGAACGCGCCGACGCCCGCCGCGGCTCCGGACATCGACCCCGCCGCGGCCCGGTACCGCGAGGAGGAACAGGCAGGCTCCGGCAACGTCCTGATCGGCTACGGCACCGGTCACACGTCCGGCCGGCGCAGGCGGCGGCGCGGCCCCTCCCGGCCCGCCGAACGAAACGCCGCCGACGACCGGAACGTTGCCAGCGACCAGACCGCCGCCGATCGGCAGGCCTCCGGCCAGACCGCCGCTGACCTGCAGGCCGCCGTGCCCAAGGCGGCCGATTTGCAGGCCTCCAGTCGGAACGCCGCAGGCCGGAACGCTGCCGTGCCCGCACCGCAGTCGTTCTCACCCGCTGTTGAAGGCAAACCGAGCCACCCGCCTCGCGTGATCTCTCCGCTCGTTCGCAGGATCGCCCGGGAGCACGGGGTGGACCTCGCCGCCGTCAGCCCCACCGGACCGCGCGGCGTGATCCTGCGCCGCGACGTCGAGCAGGCCATCGCCGACAGCCGCAAGCCGCCTGAAGCCCCCGCGACACCGCATGGCCCTCAGACAACCGAGCGCATCCCGCTGCGCGGGCTTCGCCGTGCGGTGGCCGACAAGCTGAGCCGTAGCCGCCGTGAGATTCCCGACGCCACGACCTGGGTGGACGTCGATGCCACCCGTCTACTCGAAGCAAAGAACGCGCTCCAGCAGGCTCGCCCCGACCTCGGCATCGGGCTGCTCGCCATGCTGGCCCGCATATGCGTGGACGGCCTCCGGCGCTTCCCCGAACTCAACTCCTCCGTCGACACCGACCGCTCCGAGATCGTTCGGTACGGGCACGTCAACCTCGGCTTCGCCGCGCAGACCGACCGCGGCCTGGTCGTGCCCGTGGTCCGGGACGCGCACCTGATGACGACCGCGCAGCTTGCCGCCGAACTGACCCGGCTCACGGGCCTGGCACGCTCGGGCGGGCTGTCACCCCAGGCGCTGACCGGGGGAACGTTCACGCTCAACAACTACGGCGTCTTCGGCGTGGACGGATCCACCCCGATCATCAACCATCCTGAGGCCGCACTCCTCGGTGTGGGCCGCATCATCGACCGCCCCTGGGTGGTCGAAGGCACGGTAACGGCGCGCAAGATCACGCAGCTGTCCCTCACGTTCGACCACCGGGTCTGCGACGGCGGCACCGCCGGCGGCTTCCTGCGCTACGTGGCCGACTGCGTCGAGAACCCCGCGATCCTTCTCGCCGACGCCTGACGCGCGCTGAGCATGGAGCCGATCACGTGGCGGGCTCGCGTGGCACGCCTTCGGTCTCTTGGGGGAAACCGGGCTGCGGACGGAACCTCCTCACCGGCTCAGGCGGCCTCGACCGGGGTGACGAACGCGGCGTGCACGGTTGCGGTGCGGTCGCGGTCCTTGCCGGTCTTGACCTGGTAGGCGACGGTCACCTTCGACCGGCCGATCTTGGTGACCGTGGCTTCGTAGGTGTAACGACGGTTCTTGTACATCACCTTCTGACCCACACGCAGCCCGGCGATGATCCGCTTCGACGCCTCGACCCGGGCGCGGCGCTCGGCGCGCTCCTGCTCCTTCTCGATCTCGTACGAAGCCACCATGGCCGCGATCTCTTCGTCCTTGTCGTGGCGGCGCTTGATCTGCCGCTGGCACTCCTCGGCAAGACATGGGTAGCGCTTGGCAATGGCCTCACACGCTGCGCGGTGGCGCTCGGAGGTCTGGTCCTCGTCGTAGTCGGTGCACTCATGCCGCAGATAGTTGACGATCAACCGGTCGGTCGGCACGTTGTTCGAGGCGCCGATCCGGTCGTAGGCGAAGTCGACATCTAGGGCGTGCAGCTCTGCTAGACGCTTGAGCTGGTCGTAACTGGCGTTCGTCGGAAACCAGGTAGCTATCAAAGTCGCTGACCTTTGCGGTTGCGGCGGACATAGCGAGTTCGGCGCGGCGCTTTGCGGAGCGGTGCCCGTACAGGCGGGCGCCCGATAGCGATCACGGAAGGTGTGCGCGGCGTCGGCTCGGAAGGCGACCGGTTTGGAGGTGGCCTTGCGGCGGCATTGGGAGGGCGGCCGCTTGATTGACCGCGTGCAGGGTCTGCTGCGGTGCCGCCGCCCGCTCGGGCGTCAGCAGCAGTTTCACCCGGATGCACGATTTTCACATCCGCGAAGGTAGCAATCCGCTACGACAGTTTCGCTCAACGTCACCACACTGTGGGCTGCATCACGCTCGGTGACACCGTGCGAGGCGAACGCGCTGATGGTCGTGCTGGACGCGACGGCGCTCGCGCGCCGTTTCAACTGTGGCGAAGACGAACCGATCCGTATCGTCGCCCGCGACGAGGAAAAAGGCGCAGTGACGCGCGATTCAAACGGGGAAGCGGTCCACACGGAGCACGACGACCTCGCCTTGCGGGTCGATTAGGACTCCGCGCCGAGCCAGCACCTCGGCCAGCGTCGGGCCTGTCGTGCGCACACCGGATTGCAGCTGCTCGGCCTCGTCGTGCATGCGCTGCCAGTCGGCCGGATCGGTGGCAGCATGCGTAGCGATGCGCCACCACGCGGAAAGGAAGTCATCCAGCGCCGCCAGGTTGACGACGGGCGCGTGGGTGATCGCTTCGAGCTCGGCGTCGAACGCGGCGACGTTGGCCGCAGGCAAGGCCGCGCGCACGGCGGTGAAGGTCCGCTCGATCAGCGGTCGGGGACTGTCGTGTCGCTGGACGGTCATGACGACGCCTCACCTCCTGCTGGTCACGCTCGTGCCATTCCACCTCATCGAGCAGGCGCGACAGAAGCGCGGCGTCGGCTCGGAAGGGGAGCGGGCCACACCGGGCCGGCTCGTGCGTCTCATGTGCCGGGTGGCGGCGCCGCCGACCGGGTTTCTGATTGGCCCGCCTTAAGCCGCCCACACGATGTTAAAGATGATCAACAGCTCGGCGTCGTCGTACACCCGGAACGAGAGCAGCCCGTTCTCGCCGAACTGCGTCTCGCGGAACTCCGGCTCACCGTCCGGGTAGACCGGCCAGGCATCCCAGGGAGCGTCCACCAGCCGCAGCAGACGCTCCATCAGCGCGTGATAGGCGTCCGGATCGTCCTTGAGGCCGTCGAACTGCTCCAGGGCCCGGCCGATGAGCATCGGCCGGTAGCTCACCGGGTGGCCCAGCCCGGCAGCGGTGTCAGGTCCTCGGGCCGCGCGTGCCGTGCCTGTTCGGCCGCTGTGTCGAACTCCGGGTCGCTGTAGGCGGCGGCCCGCAGCGACCACCGGTGCAGCACCTCCCGCAGCTGTTGCCACTGCCACACCTCGTGTGCCGCGTCGAGCGCGGCGCGGTACTCGGCCAGAAACTGGCCGTGCCAGCGCTCCGGCAGCAGCCGCAGGATCTCTCGCGGGTCGGCCGGGCCCGCCGGGTCCGGCTCGTGCAATGGCTGCGCGCTCATAGAAGGGAGTCTACGAGGCTGCCTCGTCCCCGTCCGCAGAACGGGCGGTCAGTGCTGGCGTCGAGCTCCCCGCATACCGAGTAGCGGTATGCGGGGAGCTCAGATGGTCACAGGTTGTGCGATCAGCTGCTGAACGTGACGGTTCCGCGGCTGACCGTGGTGCCCCGCTCACCCCAGTACGACCAGATCTGGGCGCGGTACTGGGTGTCCTCGTAGGCGGTGGCCAGGCTCCGGCACGTGGCACCGGAGGTGCCGCCGCTGCTGTAGTTGACGTTCTTGTCCGTCCAGTGGTGGGTCGGGCCGGACCCGCTGACCGGAGTCAGCTTCACCGTCACAGAACGCAGACCTTCGGTGTTGAAAGCGTGCGCGCAGAACTGGTCCGAATCGTCCTTGTAGCTGACGGTGCCGTCGCCGACGTTCTTCGAGAACGAGTTGGCCAACGCGGGCTGCGCGAGAGCAAGGCACGCCGTCGCAACGCCGGTGCCCACCACGGCGGTCCTGAGCAGCTTCTTCATGGGTCTCCTTCTACTGGAGTGGATCATTGTCCGTCCGTTGCCGATCTTGAACCACTGGGCCATTCCGGCAAAAGATCTTGAACGCACTGTTCGTCGGCTGGTCATGCGGGCGTAGGCGTTCGGCCGTTTGGGTGAACGCTCGGTGCGGGAGGTGCGACCAAAACGGTCACGCAAGATCAAGGATCTTGGTGTGATGGTGGGGTCGTTGCGCAGGAGGGACGAATCTCGATGCCGCCGTGGACTCCGCTGGGCTCGCCTCACCCATCACCGTCGGCGAGCCACACGTCGGCGATCACGGCCACGCCGAGCGGGCCGGTGATGGTGCAGTTCGGCGGCCATGAGCTGCTGGTCTGGCGGTGGGACGGATCGGCTTGGAGGCCCGAAGCGCCGGTCCTCCCGCGCGAGGACGGCTATGCCTGGCGCAACGGCTATCCGAGCTGGCATGCGTTCGCCTACTTCGACGAGGAGGCCCGCGTTCCGGTGGCCGGGTACGTCGACGGCGAGGGAACGGCCAGGTTGCAAGCCCTGGACGGCTCCGAACCCCTCGTCATCGCAGGCTCCAGGATCACCGGTGAGGTCACCGCGGTGTTCGACCCCTCGACCCGCAAGCCGATGCTCCACGGCTCGCACACCACCGTCCTGCTCGACGGCGGAGGGATCGCGTCCACCGTCGATGGGCCGACCTTCGCCACACTCGCCGCGGACCCGGTGAGCTCCCGAGTGATCGCCGTCGACTTCGACCGCGTCACCCATGAGTGGACCGGCGAGACCTGGCGCGAACTGCCGTCTCCGCTGGCAGAGGGCTACACCGACATCTCCACGCTCGCCTACTGCCCGTTCCGGCGACGAGCCGTCTGCGCGGTCGCCGATGACGAGACCGGGACGATGGACGTCAAGGTCCTGGAGGGAGACCGCTGGGTCGGCGCGCTTCGCATCCCCGCCGTTCGCTCGGGTGCCCTGCTGGCCGCCGGTGCCGGTGACGGTGCCTTCGTGCTGTTCGGCGGGCACGATTCGAGCGGCATGGCGGTGGCGGAGACGTGGTGCTCGGACGGCGGGGAGTTCCGGCGCGTCGAGGCGCCGCTCGAACTCCCGTCCGCTGACATGGCGTCGCCGGTGGTGCTGGACGGCCGCCTCGGCATCGTTCACCGGCGTGACCTCTCGGTGCGCTTCGTTGAGGCAGGACGCTGGGGCGCGTGGGCACGTCCGGCGAGCCCCGAAGTGTCGACAATGCTGGGTCTCGACACGAACTTCGCCACCGACGGCTCCGACCTGTGGCTCCTGGACGGGATGGGTGTCCTGTGGCGCAGCGGCGGTGACGAGGCGTTCCGCCGCCTGGCAGAGGACGGGCCTGGCTCGCGTCCCTCGGGGCAAGCCGCGATGACCTATGACCAGCTCCACGATCGTCTCGTTCTCGTGGGCGGGGACCGGCGGGTCGAGGGCGTCCGAGCGGCATCACGCCGGAACGACACGTGGGCGTTCACGGACGGAGGCTGGCGTCGGCTGGAGACCCAGGGCATCTCGCCGGAGGGCCCGGGAGCGGCAGCCGGAACGCCCGCCGGCGTCTACCTCTTCGTTAACGACGAGCTGTGGCGCCTGGAGGGTTCCCGGTGGACCTGCGTGGCCCGAGGTCCGGAGCGGCTCTGCGGTGACCGCGTCCTCTGGTACGAGCCGCACCGCGGGATCCTGCTGGCCGGCGCCGACAATGCGATCTGGACGGTGGTGGGAGACCAGATCGTCCACGTGACCGAACCCCCCGCCGAAGGCGTGGTGGCGCTCGACCCGTCCGCCGACCGTCTGGTCACCCTGACCGCCGGTCGACAGCCCTTCGAGCTCGCCCTGGCCGACCTTGACCTGGCCAAAGCGTCGCTCCCCGTCTCCCCCATCGAGCCGCAGACCCGCCACCAGGAACGGCCGATCACACCCCCGGCCCTCGTTCCTCCGATCGACCTCCGCGATTGGACGGAGCTGCGCCGTGACCAACAAGAGCAGAGCCTGCGGTACCTCGGACCCGAGTACGCCGACCAACTCGTGCGTTCCGAAGTGCGGCTGTCGCACGGCCCGAGCACCGGCGGACGCACCCGCATGGGTGGAGCCCCTCTCCTCGATCGAGGCACCTCGTGGCCGACCCGGAACGGCCGCCCGCTGAGCCTGCTCGCCGTCATCGACTGCGCCGAGGTGACCGCCCTGGGCGCGGTGGACCTGCCTCGCACTGGTTACCTCAACTTCTTCTACGACTTCCTCAACTTCCGTGACGAAGTCGTGAACGCGGAGCCGGGCTTCGATGGTTTCGACGGCCTGGCGCACACCCGAACCGACGGCTGGCGCGTCATCCACTCCACCTCCGCCGCCATGGAGACCGAGACCCCCGACGAGGCCCTGCTCTTCCTCGAACGCACCATGACCTGCTCCCACACCGCCTTCACCATCGGCGACGAGGAGAACGCAGGCTACTTCCCCGCCGACGACTACCCGGACGAGGACGACGACCCGGACGAGGACGACGACCCGGACGAGGACGACGACTACCCGGATGAGGGACCCAAGAGGCCCGTCCTCGAACTTCCCGCCAGCACAAGTAGCCGCCTCTACTCGCTGAGCGACGCCTGGGAGTCCCTCCCTCCTGTTGGCCGTCGCCCCGCTGGCGAGCCCCTCCACAAGATCGGCGGCTTCCCCGACTGGATCCAGGGCCCGATGTGGCACCACATCCAGATGTCCTCGAACGGCATCCCCCTGGACGGCGACGAGCCGGACCCCCGCGAGGCCGCGCTCCTCCCGTCCACACCTGAGTGGCGACTCCTCTTGCAACTCGACACCGACGACGACCTCGGGTGGCTATGGGGAGACGGAGGCCGCCTCTACTTCACCATCAGGGAGAACGACCTCAAGAAGGGCGACTTCAGCCGGACCTGGCTGTCAGCCGACTGCTACTAATGCCTGTCCGAAAAGACCGTCCAGGTGTGGACTCGGTCGGGTCGGACGATCGGGCGGCTACCCGTTCACCTTTATCACCAGTGTCTTGGCAACCTTGTCATGCAGGCATTGCTTGCGCCCGTCCCACAGGCACCAGAGCGCGTCGATGAGGCCGACACATCCGATGACCCCGCCGAGAACCTGATAGAAGGCTGACCGTCCTGCGGCCTGGCCTGAAGTTATCGGCCCCCCGTCCTCGGCACGAACGACGCGAATTCCAAGCGCCTTCTTTCCGAGAGTCTGCCCCCATTTAGCGTGCATGAGCCAGAAGTAGAAGAAGGCGATGCCGATGATGGCGAAGTTTCCCGCTCCCGGGCCTATGGAGACGAAGACGGACACATTTTCGGCGTCGGAATCCGCCTTCCCGAAGAGTCCGTCGGCGCCTACGAACGGGAGAACCGCCAGCAGGCCTACCGTGACCAGGAGAATCATGTCGATGATCGAAGCGAGGAGCCGTGCCCCTCGGCCGGCCAGTACGGCAGGAACTTCCTGGGCCACGGGCGAACCCGGCGGACCTTCGTACCCTTGATATTGGGGTGGTCGCTGGCCAATGTACGAGTCCGACGTCGGCTCATTTCCGCCCGGGTTCGACCAAGGCTGGTCTTCGGAAGCGTGATTCTGCGGCGGTTGTGTCATAGGACTTCCTTCCTTGGGGTGCGTTCGGCCGTTCAGCTGTTCAGTGCGTGGCGGCGAGAGTATGAATGGCGCCGTACGAACACCGTTATGCCGAGCGCTGCCGCAACGGCGAAGGTGCTCAAGGAAATGAGAGCCGGAGTGGTGATGGCGCTTGGCTTGGGCGGGGTGCCGATGCCGTATCGCGCGCTCGCGTTCGATCCGGTCTTTGGGCAAGTCAACTGGTAATTGCCATCGGCCTGTAGCCGCAGGAAGGAGAGGACATACCAGGTGGTGCCGTTGACGCTGAGGGAAGTCGTACCCGATGCGGGCTCAGCGGCGACCTGCTGCCCACCAGAATCGAGCGCGTGACATCGGTCGGCCGGCGAACCTTGGCTGGTGACGTAGAAGCCGGGCTGCGAATTCTGCTGCAGGCGCACGGTCACCGTCTCGCCCGCACTGAACGTGCGCTGCGGCAAGCCATCCTTCATGAGGAGGACGAGGTTAACCATGCTGTTGGCGATCCCGGCTAAGACGAGAACCACCACCACCGCGTACCAAAGCCGCCGTGGACGAAGCGAGGATAACGGGATGAGCCCGGCAGGCACCATGATCCTTAGACGCGTCACACCCGTCCTGGTTCACCTGCTACGGGCTTTTGTTCGCGAGAACGAGAGCCAGCGTGCGGCTCAGTGGGAGGACGCGGCGATCTGGACGTGGTGGCTGTCGTTGTCGGAGAGGAATGACGCCAGCTCTCGTCCCTGCTCGGCGACGGCGGTGCGGTCGGCTCGGGAGAAGCGGCGCAGCGGGGTGACGACCACGGTGCCATCCTTGACGTCCCACGTCGCGCTGACCCGGCCGTCGACCAGGACGACGCGCGCGCCGGTGACCGACAGGCCGCGGTGGGCGTCGTCGATGATCCGGCTGCGGTCGTGGTAGCCGAGGATCGCGTTGTCGAACGCCGGCAGGAACCGTACCGGGGCCGGTGTATCAGGGTCGGGACGCGGCGCGTCCGGGAGGTCCAGCAGTTCCCGGCCGCGCTCGTCGCGGAAGGCGATGAGTTCCTCGCGTACCGCGGCCACCGCGTTCGGCAGTCCGGCCAGGCCACACCAGGCTCGCAGGTCGGCTGAGGCAGCGGGGCCGAACGCGGCCAGGTAGCGCCGCACCAGCGCTTCGCCGACCGGATCGGAGCCCTCCGGGGCCGGTGGGTCGATCTCGCGTCCCAGCCAGGAGGACAGCAGGACGTTGCGTACCCCCGCTTTCGTGCGCCACAGGCCGCGCGGTGGCATCTGTACGACCGGGATGAGGCTGATCAGCATCTCACCCAGCGCCCGCGGCCCCGGCGCAGGCCAGCGCACAGCCAGCGCCCGCCCGAGCTCGCCCATCGAACGGGGCTCGTCGTCGGCCGTGATCGCCCGGCCCGCCGCCGCGAGCTCGTCGAGGTCTATCCCGGCGAGCTCACGGCGGTAGACCCCGAGCACTCGCTGGCGCAGCATGGCGTCGTGGCGGGCCCGCCAAGCCAGCGCGTCCTCAGCAGTGACGAGGTGAACGGTGCGGCGCATGAGATGCATCCGCACCACGCTTCGTTCGATCAGCAGGTCCGACAGCACCGCCGGGTTGAACGCGCGCAGCCGGGACCAAAGCCCGACGAACGGCTCCTGCGGCTCCTGCGCCTGCAAGCCGCACAGGTGCGCGACGGCATCGAGTACCGGCACGTCGGCGTGATCGAGCAGCAACTGCCGGGCGAGCGTCGCGCGGTTGAGCGAACGGGTGTCGAGAACGTTCCTCGGGGTCATGCCGCAACAGTCGCAGGGGAATAGGACAGGGAGTGTCCGCTTCCTCAGGGCAATATCGACGTCATAAGGAGTGTCCGCTTCCCCGAGGCAATATCGGCGTCATGCCGAAGACCTCAGCGCGCTGCGGCGGCGAAATGCGCGCGGTCCTGCTCGGCGGCGCTTTTCCTGATCGCGCCCGGCGAAACGCCGATGACGCGTTTGAAGGCGCGGCTGAACGCGGCCTCGGATCGGTAGCCGAGCCGGTCGGCGAGCTGGCTGACCGTTGCGCCCTCTTCCTTCAGCGCAGCCACTGCGACGTGCATTCGCCAGCGTGCGACGTAGCTCATCACCGGCTCGCCGACGAGCTCGGTGAACCGGGCGGCGAACGCCGAGCGTGACATCGCCAGCTCCTGAGCTAGTGAGGCGACGGTCCAGGGTCGCGCGGGGTCGCGATGAATGTTGGAGATGGCACGCCCGATCTGGGGATCGTGGAGGGCCCCCAGCCAGCCCCGCTGCGCGGCCGGATCACTCTGTATCCAGGCCCGGATCGCCTGGATCACGAGAATGTCCCCGAGCCGCGTGATCACGGCCTCGCCGCCGGGTCGGAGTTCGCCGGCTTCGGAGGCCATCAGCCGCAGGATGCTCTGCATCCACTCAAGCCGGGACGAGCGGGACGCCTCGATATGGATCGTGCTCGGCAGGATCTCGATGAGGTTGCCGGCGGCGGGGTGCTCGAAGCGCACGGCCCCGCAGATAAGGCTGGTGGGCGCGCCGCCCCCGCCGTGGCGAAGGATCTCGTAGCGGTCGCTGACTGGCTCACGTTCGAGGTCGAGAATATGCGGCGCGGGAGCACCCGGTTCGCTGCGCAGGGAGTGACCTTCCCCGTGCGGAACGAGCGCGAGGTCTCCGAGCTGAATCCATCCCTGCTCTCGTTCCTCGGTCTCGAGCCAGAACCGGCCCGAGGTGACCACGTGGAACCAGAGGTAGCCCGGCATCGGCGGCAGCGTCAGCCCCCAGGGCGCGGTGAGCTCGGAGCGGCAGTAATAGGCGCCGTTCATTCGCAGGAAGTGCAGTGCCTCGCCAAGGGGATCGGCCGGTGGGAACGGGTCGGGCGCTTCCATGACGACAAGCATGCATGGTCATCGTCCGATCGTCCAGAACGCTGGACGATTAATCAAGTATTCGCTCGTTCTGGTCATAGACGGTCCTAGGCCAGCCGCGTGAGTCTGGACGTATTGCATCAACCAGCGATCAACAACCAGCGATCAACGACTGGAGGACCCATGAACGACAACACCCACCACGAACCCATCCTGGTGCTCAATGGCACCGGCAAGATCGGCCGCCGGGTGGTGGAGCGCCTCACCGCACGTGGCCTGCCCGTTCGCATCGGCTCGCGCTCCGGCGAGCCCCGTTTCGACTGGGATGACCGTTCGACCTGGGAGCCGGCTCTGGACGGGGTCGGATCGGCTTACGTCTCGCACTATTGGGACGCGATTCCAGGCGCCGCGGAGATCCTGGGCCTGTTCGCCCAACTGGCCGTGGAGAACGGCGTTTCGCGTCTGGTCCTGTTGTCCGGGCGTGGTGAAGAAGAGAGCGATCGTGCAGAACGGACCGTGCGCGACTCCGGCGCCGAGCTGACGGTCTTGCGCTCGACCTGGTTCGCCCAGAACTTCAGTGAGGAGCACTGGCGGGAACAGGTCCAGAGCAACGAAGTCGCACTTCCGGCCGGAGACACGCCTGAACCGTTCGTCGATGCGGGCGACGTCGCCGATGTCGCGGTCGCGGCGCTGACCGACGATCGGCATGTCGGCGGGGTCTACGAGCTCACCGGGCCCCGGCTTCTCACGTTCGCCGATGCGGTCCTGGAAATCTCCCGGGCGGTGGGCCGCGAGATCCGCTATGTACCGGTCTCGATCGAGGACTTCGCCGCCGCCGCTGCGAAGCAGGGCGTTCCGAGCCAGGTCGTCGAATTGCTGGGCGTTCTCTTCGGTGAGGTCCTCGACGGTCGCAACGCCCACCTGGCCGACGGCGTTCAGCGCGCCCTCGGTCGCGAGCCGCGGGACTTCAGCGACTACGCACGCGACGTGGCCGCCACCGGCATCTGGGCCCCGAACGACATCCCAGCCACTTGACCACATCCCGATCGGAACGCCTACAACGGCCCACACGGGGCCGAAGGAGACCGACATGGCCAGCAGCAACACACCCCGTAGGCCCGCCAACAGAAACCAACAACGGACGGATCGCAACGCGGACATCGTGCTGTGCGCTGCTGTGATCGCCATGGGGCTGTCCGCAGGCCTCCTCTGCGCCTTCACGATCGCCGTCATGCCGGGCCTGACCGCGGCCGACGACCGGACACTCGTCGATGCGATGCAACAGATGATCGTGAAGATCGAGAATCCGGCGTTCTTCTTGATTTTCCTCGGTGCTCCGGTGCTCGCCGCAGTCGCCCTCGTTCAGACACGCCGTTCCCAGGCACGCGGTTCCCAGGCACGCGGTTCCCAGGCACGCCGCTCCGACTCGACCAGGACCGCAGGCTGGATCGTCGCCGGCCTCGCCTTCTACACGTTGACGCTCGTCGTCACCTTCACCGTCCACGTCCCGCTCAACTACGACCTGAAGGAGGCGGGTGACCCCGCTCTCATCAAGGACCTGGCCGCTGTACGCGACGACTTCGTGACCCCCTGGGTCGCCTGGGACATCGTCCGGACGCTGGCATCGATAGTGGCCTTTGGCTCCCTTACCTGGGCGCTCGTCTTGCGCGGACGCACTGGGCATGCGGAGCGGCCACAACAGACCGAGGGTCATGTGCGCAGCTAATGGCCCGGGCGTCTCGCCCGCTGCAGGCAGGGGACAGCTGTACCGCGACCGCCGCCCGTCCGCCACATCACGCCCGTGTGGGATATGCCGCTACTTGCGCGGTGTGTCCCACACGGGCGTGCTGTGGCGAGGGCATGTCGTCACGCGGGGCGCGCAATGCTCGGGAGTGTCTGAAAGATCGTGTGGGTGGGGTGGTGATCCGGAAGGCTGGGAGGTCCCAGCCGGGAAGGATCATCTGTGACCACGCACGAAGACGAGGTAGAGCAGGTCGGGGGCCTGGAGGTGCAGC